>NZ_JBITSK010000003.1:558368-609510 GCF_044540565.1 Streptomyces sp. NPDC085931 | reverse complement strand
GTCAACACCCGGCAACAGCGGCGCTATCCGCTCCCACGCCGCATCCGTCAGCTCACCACGACCCACCACAAGATCAATTATCAGACACGGCCTAGCCGGCGCGGACCACCAGGGCGTGTTCGCCGAGCCCGAGCAGCCGGTCGGCCGGCAGGTCGCCGTGGGCGGTGAGGACGGCTTCGAGCCGGCCGGTGCCCGGTTCGAACGCGACGTCCTGGACCGTGCCGAGCTGGTCGCCCGTCTCGGCGAGGATCCGCAGGCCCGGCAGCTCGTGGTGGGGCGGCACCTCGGCCGGGGCCGCGGCCGAGCGCACCAGCACGGCGTCCGGGCCGAGCGCGTGCAGGGCACCCCAGGGCAGCACGGTCTCCTTGCGGTGCGGGCCCCGCACCCGGACGTGGGTGACCACTCCGGACGCGGCGTCCACCGTCAGCGCCCGCACCGCGCCGAGCTCCTCCGCGTCGTCCAGCGTCAGCACCGGCAGCCCCAGTGCCTCGGAGAACAGCATCGTCACGGCGTCCCTTCGCGTTCGTCCTGGAAGGCGCCGACCCGGGCGGTGAACTCCGCCAGGTCGTCGGCGACGTAGCGGACCGCGTCCGCGGGGATGACCAGCGCGCGGCCGGAGACGGCGAGCGTCTCGCCGCGCGGCACGTACACCCGGTGTCGGCGGCGTCTGGAGCCGCGCACCAGCGACTTGGCGGCGGCGATGCGGAAACCCACCACCCGGCCGCTGGTGCCGCCCTCGACGACCACGTCCAGCACCGTGCCGACCTCGGTGCCCTCGTCGGTCAGCACCTTGGCGTGCAGCACCCGGCCCTGCTGGGCCTCGCGGCGCGCCACCACGACGGAGGTGTCCTGCAGGGCGAGCGCGTCACGGACCATGACCGCGTCCCGGCCCAGCGCATGCACCGCCGACCACGGCAGGCTCTGCTTGAGCGGGCCGCTCAGCAGCCCGCGGCCGCTGAGCGTGAAGCCGGTGACGCGCCCGGCCGCCGCGTCGAAGACGGTGTCCTTGATCTGCGCGACGGCGTCCCCGCCCAGGGTGACCACCGGCAGGGTCGTCAGGCTCCGCGCCGCCATCAGCTCGTTCATCGCAGCCCCTTCCCGCCGGGCCTGCGCCGGACCGCGATCACCGTCCCGGAGCGCCGCCCGGCCTGCACGGCGAGCGCCCCCACCGCGACGGCGCCGAGCGCCGCGACCACTATGACCAGCCATACCCACCAGGCCACCGCGCACCTCCGGTGATCCGCCCGGCCGCCGTCGGCCGGCCCCGACGCCCTACCGGGTGCCCCGCGCGCGGGGGACAATGCTTCACCCACCGCACGGCACCGAGACTGCCAGGACTGCGCGGCCCGGCTCGGGGTACGAGCACTGGTGCAGAGCGTCCGGCCAGTCCGGCATCCCAGAGAGAAAAGTATGATCGACCACGTGGACGGGGCAGTGATACCGACTGGTTTCGACGTGCCCGTGGAACCGCTGAGGCGGGCGGCACACTACTCCGGCGAGCAGGGATGCATCGCCGAGGCGCGGGCGTTCGCCGCGCTCTTCCTCGAGCAGCTGAGGACCGAGTGGTGCGCGCGCGTCGACGAGCGGAATGACGGCGCCGTGCTGCTCGTGGTGAGCGAGCTGGTCACCAACGCCGACCGGCACAGCAACGGGCCGTACATCCTGGAGCTGACGGGCACGGACACGACGGTGACCGTGTCGGTCTACGACAGCAGCTCCGCTCTGCCCCGTATCTTCCCCCGCGACCCCGAGCGCATCGGCCGGCACGGCCTGGAGATCGTCCACGCGCTGGCGCGGCAGGTCAGCGTGGAGCGGGTGCCGGTGGGCAAGCGGGTGCGCGCCGTGCTGCCGCTGACCGCCGAATGAGCCGCCCCGAACCGCAGACCGCACGAGAGCCGGAACCCGTGGCCGCCTGGGAGCGCCCTGCCGCGGCCGGCCCGCACGATAAATGAAGCGGACGCCGTCCCTGCTGCTGCGGCGCGCTCCTGACCCGGCCCGCAGGACAGAAAAGGCGGATGCGGTCCCTGTCTCTGCGCCGCTCCCGCGGCCCGCACACCTCGCTTGCGACCCGGCCCTCACATGAAGAAGCGGGTGCCGTCCCACTCCCGCGTGTGGGACGGCACCCGCTGGTCCGTCGTCGGCGTCAGGCGCAGCCCAGCTCGCCGAGCATGCCCTGCCGCAGCCGGGTGATGATCCGCTTGATCAGACGGGAGACGTGCATCTGGGAGCAGCCGAGCCGCTCGCCGATCTCCGCCTGGGTGGCCTCCTCCACGAACCGCATGTGGATGATCTGCCGGTCCCGCTCGCTGAGCTCCGCCATCAGCGGGGCGAGCGAGTGGAAGTCCTCGACCAGCCGCAGCCCGTCCTCCTCCACACCGATGAAGTCGGCAAGGACGGCCTCGCCGCCCTCCGGCCCGTCACCCGTGAGCGCGGCGTCCAGCGACGACGAGTTGTAGCCGTTGGAGGCGATCTGGCCCTCCACGACCTCCTTCTCGGAGATGTTCATCAGCGTGGCCAGCTCCGCGACCGTGGGCTCGCGGTCCAGCCGGCTGGCGAGCTCCTCGCGCGCCTTGGCGAGCTCCACGCGCAGCTCCTGCAGCCGCCGCGGCACGTGCACCGCCCAGGTGGTGTCCCGGAAGAACCGCTTGATCTCGCCGACGATGTAGGGCAGCGCGAAGGAGGTGAACTCGACCTCGCGCGACAGCTCGAACCGGTCGATCGCCTTGATCAGGCCGATCATGCCGGTCTGGACGATGTCCTCCATGTCGTCGCCGCGGCCCCGGAAACGGCCCGCCGCGAACCGCACGAGCGACATGTTCATCTCGATCAGGGTGTTGCGCGCGTACTGGTACTCGTGGGTGCCTTCTTCGAGCTCCGTCAGGCGCTGGAAGAACTGGCGGGACAGCTCGCGGGCGTCCCGCGGAGCGACGGACCGCGGGTCCACGACACCGGGCAGCGCTCCGTCACCCGTGCTGGCCTCGGCGTTCTCTTCGACAACCTGTGCCTTCGACCGGATCACGGCGGTCTCCATTACCTCTCCCGACACTCACGGCGGACATCTGCATAGGTACTCCCGGGTTGCGGGTACCCGGGATGTCGCGCACCATGCCCACCGAATTCACCGAGGGCGAAACGCCGGGTACTTCCCCTCTCGGCGGAGGTTCCTAGGCTGGAGCGGTGACCGATCACGTGCCGAACGAAGCCCGCGTCATCCCTCTGCGCCCGCACGGCGCCCGGCCCCGGGTGACCCGGCCCCCGGCCCCGCCGCACCAGGGTCCCACGGCTCCCGCCGCGAAGGAGCCCCTCTGGCGTGACCTGGTCGGGGACGTCCTGCGCCGGGAGCGCCTCGCGCAGGAGCGCACGCTCAAGGACGTCGCCGACGCGGCGCGGATCTCCATGCCGTACCTGTCGGAGGTGGAGCGGGGCCGCAAGGAGGCCTCCTCGGAGGTCCTCGCGGCCGCCGCCCACGCCCTCGGACTGGGCCTCGGCGACCTGCTGCACCGGGCCCAGGGCGAGCTGACCCGGCTCACCTCGCATCACGCGGCCGGCGGCCGCCGGGGTACGTCCCCGTCGTCGCACGACGGGCTCTGCCTGGCCGCCTGAGCCGGGTGTCCGGCCGGCGCCTCAGACCAGGTGCGGGCGCCGGCTGAGCACCTCGTCGGCCAGGCCGTAGGCCACCGCCTCCTGGGCGGTGAAGACCTTGTCGCGGTCCATGTCGGCGCGCAGGGTCGCCACGTCGTGGTGGGTGTGGCGCGCCAGCACCTCCTCTACCTGGGAGCGGATCCGCACCATCTCCTTGGCCTGCAGGGCCAGGTCGGAGACCATGCCGCGCTGCCCACCGGTGGCCGGCTGCCCGAGCAGCACGCGCGCGTGCTCCAGGACGAAACGCCGTCCCGGGTCGCCGCCGGCGAGCAGCACGGCGGCGGTGGAGGCCGCCTGCCCGACGCAGCACGTCGAGATCGGCGCCCGCACGAACGACATGGTGTCGTAGATCGCCATGAGCGAGGTGAACGAGCCGCCGGGGGAGTTGATGTAGACGGCGATCTCGGTCTCCGGCGCCGTCGACTCCAGGTGCAGCAGCTGCGCGATGACGACGTTGGCGACGCCGTCGTCGATCTCCGTGCCGAGGAAGACGATCCGCTCGTTGAGCAGCCGGCTGAAGACGTCGAAGGACCGTTCGCCCTGCGGGGTCCGCTCGATGACGCTCGGAATCGTGTAGCTCCCCATCACCGCAGCCCCATCCTGGGCCGGGCCGCCGCCGGGACGACGTCCGCGAGGGACTCCACCACCCGGTCCACCATGCCGTACTCCCTGGCCTCCTCGGCCGTGAACCAGCGGTCCCGGTCGCCGTCGCGGGAGATGGTCTCCGGGCTCTGGCCGGTGTGCTCGGCGGTGATCCGCTCGATGGTCCGCTTGGTGAACTCCAGGTTCTGCGCCTGGATCTCGATGTCGGCGGTGGTGCCGCCGATGCCCGCGGACGGCTGGTGCATCATGATCCGCGCGTTCGGCAGGGCGTAGCGCTTGCCGGGCGCGCCGACGCTGAGTAGGAACTGGCCCATGCTGGCCGCGAAGCCCATGGCCACGGTCGACACGTCGTTGGGGACGAGCCGCATCGTGTCGTAGATGGCGAGGCCCGCGTGCACCGCTCCGCCGGGGCTGTTGATGTACAGGCTGATGTCGGTGCGCGGGTCCTCCGCCGACAGGATCAGCAACTGGGCGCAGACCCGGTTGGCGGAGACCTCGTCGACCTGGGTGCCCAGCAGCACGATGCGCTGGGCCAGCAGCTGGGCCGCCAGCTGGTCGTCGAAGCGGGTCGGAGGGGTGTCGCCCTCCTCCGCCCGCGGGGCGAGTGTCGTGAGTGGGGTCATCGGTTTCTCCTCGGGGTGGCGGACCTGACGTGCCGTCGGCTCCACTGTCGACCTCGGACGACGCCCGCGGCCGCTTTCTCTGCCGTCGGCAGATCCGCTGCCGGCAGAGCGGCGGCCGCAGCGCTTCTCGCGCACCTGCCGGAAGAACGCCCGCACACCGCCGACCGGCGGGTCGCGTTCCTCCATCGCCGCGAAGGGCCGGAGCGGGGCCGGAGCAGGGCGGGAGCAGGGCCTGAGGAATGTGCCGCGAGGCCGATGAGTTCCGGGCCGCCGGGCGGTCGAAAGGGGTGACAGCGAAACACGCTCCGGGAGGACCCCATGGCGACCGACGGCTTCACCACGTGTCTCTGGTTCGACGGCCAGGCCGAAGAGGCGGCGCACCACTACGTCTCGATCTTCAAGAACTCCAGCATCGGCAGGGTGGCCCGCTACCCCGAGGGCGCGATGCAGCCCGCCGGCAGCGTGATGACGGTCGAGTTCACGGCCAACGGCCACCGGTTCCTCGGGCTCAACGGCGGCCCCCAGTTCCGGTTCAACGAGGCGGTCTCCTTCATGATCTTCTGCGAGGACCAGGAGGAGATCGACTACTACTGGGCCAAGCTCACCGAGAACGGCGGCGAGCCGGGCCCCTGCGGCTGGCTCAAGGACAAGTACGGCGTGTCCTGGCAGGTCGTCCCGGACCGGCTCGACGAGATGGTCACCGACCCCGACCCGGAGAAGGCGGCCCGCGTCACCGCGGCGTTCATGGCCATGAGCAAGTTCGACATCGCCGCCCTGGAGAGGGCCTACGCCGGCGAGTGACGGACCCTCCGCGAGCGGGGGCGGGCCGCGCCCGCCGCGCCCCTACGCGGTCTCGGCCAGGATCTCGGCGATCACGTGCCGGGAGTTCTCCGCGACCGGCGGGTTGGTGTACCGGTAGTACGGCAGCGCGACGACCGCGATGGACAGGGCCCAGCCCCTGCCGCGCGCCCACTCGGCCTCCCCGGCGCCGACGGCCTCGCGGAAGAGCCCGCGGACCCCGGCGGGCAGCACGCACCACGCGCTGATCAGGTCGACGGCGGGGTCACCCACGCCCACCGTCCCGAAGTCGATCACCGCGCTCAGCCGCCCGCCCGTGACCAGCAGGTTCCCGGCCATCAGGTCGCCGTGCGCCCACACCGGCGGCCCGGAGTGCTCCGGCGCGCCGAGGGCCTGCTCCCACCGGCGGGCCACCGCCGCGGTGTCGACCTGCCCGGCCAGGTGCGCGAGGGCTTCCCGCACGGAGCGGTCCCGGGCCGCCAGGGGCACTCCGCGGTGGCCGGCCGGACCGTCCGACGCGTCGACCCGGCGCAGCGCCCTGACGTACGAGACCAGGTCCCGCGCGAGCGCCTCGGGAGCGTCGAGCGCCCCGGGCACCGGGTTGCGGCCGTCCAGCCAGCGGTACACCGACCAGGGCCACGGGAAGGCGGGGCCGGGCTCGCCCCGCCCCAGGGGTTCGGGCGCGGCGGCGGGCAGCGCCGGGCCGAGCCGGGGCAGCCAGCGCAGTTCGTGCTCGATGGCCCCGACGGCGCGCGGATGCCGGGGCAGCCGTACGACCTTGTCCGCGCCGAGCCGGAACATGGCGTTCTCGGTCCCGGAGGACTCCAGCCGCCGCAGGGGCAGTCCCGCCCACCGCGGGAACCGTTCGGCGACCAGCCGGCCGACGAGCCGGGCGTCGAGGTCGACCTCGTCCGCATGCATCCGTGCCGTGTTCATGGCGCCCCATTGGACCGGTCAGCGCGCCGCCTGTCGAACGGTTTCCGTGATCGCCCGGGCGATGCGCAGGATGCCGGGGGAGCGCACCGGGCAGGGCTTGGGCCGGGACGTCGTGGGCGCGAGGCAGAAGTGGAGGTAGTCGTCGTCGCGGTGCAGGGCGGTCCGGCCGCGGGACGGCTGGGTGCAGTAGCCGGGGCGGGCCCGTTCGGCGGCGGTGCACGGCAGGTACTGCGTCCAGGTCTGGCGGCCGCCGGCCGGGCTCACCGCCTTCCCCGCGTCCGCCACCAGCCCGCCGGAGGCGGCGGCCCGCTGCGCGTACAGCGCGTTGACCCGCCGGATCCGGTCCGGGGTGATCGGGTCGGGGCCCTGCGCCACCCAGACGATCTCCGGTCCCGCACCGCGTCCGGCGGCGGCGATCTGCTCGGTGAGCCGGCGCGCGTCGGCGGCGTAGCGGCTGAAGTACCGGGCGGGGGACCGGTCGTAGGTGATGCCGTCCATGCACGGCGTGTAGCCCCAGGAGTTCCCCCAGAACTGCAGCACCACCACGTCCGGGCGCAGCCGGCGCACCAGCGCGGCGGCCTTGTCGGCGGCCGGCACCAGGGACCGTTCGGCCGTGCCCTCCAGGTAGTCGCAGAGCGTGGTGCCGGAGTAGGGGGCGCTGGTGTACTCGGCCCGCAGCTCCCGGCGCAGCTCCTGTCCGAGGACCTGCTGGTTCTCCATCGCCAGCGAGTCGCCGAGGTACAGCACCCGGGGCGCCTCGCGCGGCGTCGAGGCGGGCGCGGCGGGCGAGGCCGGGGAAGCGGGTGGGGCGGGCGCGCGCTGCCGGGTGGGCGCCGACGTGTCCGGTCCGGCCGGCACGGCGGTGTCCGGTCCCGACGCCGGATCCCCGCAACCGCCGAGCAGCAGTCCGGCCAGCAGCACTCCCACGACCCACGGCTCGCGCATCAGGCAACTCCCGCCCCGGTCATCGAAACGGCACTCAGGCAAGCACAGCGGGCGGCCCCGCGGAAGACGTCCGCCGGACACTCCGCGCGCGGCGCCGCTCGTACGGGCCGCTCGCGTACGGGCCGCCCGGCCGGGCTTCGGCGCGCGGGCCCGCCCGGGGGTGACTAGCGTGAGGAAACGGGACCATTCACCCGTCCGGAGAGGGCCGCAGCCATGGCCGTGCAACCCGAAGGAAGCCCGTGCTGGGCCGATGCGATGTTCCGTGACCTCGAAGGGGCCAAGCGCTTCTACGGCGAACTCCTCGGCTGGACCTTCGCCGAGTCGTCGACGGAGTACGGCAACTACACCGAGGCCTACGCCGACGGCAAGGCGGTCGCCGCCGTCGTCCCGCCCATGCCGGGCCAGGACGGCGAGGAGACCCCGTCGCAGTGGTGCCTGTACTTCGCGGCCGAGGACGCCGCCGCCACCGCCGGCCGCATCCGCGACCACGGCGGACAGGTGCTGATGGAGCCGATGCGGGTCGGCGAATTCGGCACCATGTGCCTGGCCCGCGACCCCGGCGGCGTCGTCTTCGGCCTCTGGCAGGCCGGCACCCACGAGGGCTTCCAGGCGATGGCCGAACCGGGCGCCTACGCCTGGGCGGAGGTCTTCACCCGCGAGCCCGGCAGGTCCGACGCGTTCTTCCCCGCCGTCTTCTCCTACCGCAAGCGGGACATGGAGGACGGCCACGTGGACTTCCGCGTCTACGACCTCGGTGAACGCAGCGTGCTCGGCCGGATGCGGATGACGGAGGAGTTCCCGCCCGAGATGCCGCCCTACATCAACGTCTACTTCACCGTCGAGGACTGCGACGCGGCCGTGGCGAAGGCCGTCGAACTCGGCGCAGTCCTGCGGTTCGGCCCGATGACCACCCCGTTCGGCCGGTTCGCCGCCATCAGCGACCCGCAGGGGGCGCAGCTCTCACTGATCGACATCACCACGACCGAGGGCGAGATGCCGAAGCTGACCGACGTGGCGTAGCCCCACCCTGGCGGCTGGACGGCCCGCGTGGCCATGGCATGATCGGGCCCATGCGTGAACGTGTGGTGGCCGCGTGCGACGGGGCTTCGAAGGGCAACCCGGGACCCGCCGGCTGGGCCTGGGTCGTGGCGGACGCCTCGGAGAGCCCGGTGCGCTGGGAGGCCGGCCCGCTGGGGCGGGCCACCAACAACGTCGCCGAGCTGACGGCCCTGGAGCGGCTGCTGGCGGCGACCGACCCGGACGTGCCGCTGGAGGTCCGGATGGACTCCCAGTACGCCATGAAGGCCGTCACCACCTGGCTGCCCGGGTGGAAGCGCAACGGCTGGAAGACGGCCGCCGGCAAGCCGGTCGCCAACCAGGAGCTCGTCGTGCGCATCGACGAACTGCTCGACGGCCGCTCGGTCGAGTTCCGCTACGTGCCCGCGCACCAGGTCGACGGCGACCGGCTCAACGACTTCGCCGACCGGGCCGCCAGCCAGGCCGCCACCGTGCAGGAGCCCGCGGGCAGCGGCCTGGGCTCGCCCGAGCCGCCGCCCGCCCCGGACGTCCCGGCCAAGGCCCCGCGCGCCCGTGCGCGCGGCGGCGCCGCCCGCACGGGCAAGGCGTCCGCCGCGAAGGGTTCCGCCGCGAAGGGGTCCTCGCGCACGATCAAGGCGAAGTTCCCCGGCCGCTGCCAGTGCGGCCGCGCCTACGCGGCCGGCGAGCCCATCGCGAAGAACGACAGCGGCTGGGGCCACCCGGAGTGCCGCACGGGCGCGCCGGTCTGATCAATCGTCGAACGTGTAGTGCGGGGTGTGGTCCAGCAGGTCCGCCGGGCTGGTGTCGTGCCACGGCCGCATGGTCTCGCGCAGATCGATCACGTTCGGCGTGCCCGCGGCCGGCAGGTAGCCGGAGCCGGGGTGGCGCCGCTGCCACTGCGCCCACAGCTTGTCTATGAACGCGTGATGCAGCCAGAACACCGGGTCGTTGGGTGAGACACCGGTGGCCATCTGCCCGCCGACCCAGACGTGGACGCGGTTGTGCAGGTTGACGCCCCGCCACCCTTCGAGGTGGTTGCGGAAGCCGTCCGAGGCGCTGTTCCAGGGCGCCATGTCGTAGACCGGCATGGCCAGCACGGACTCCACCTCCGCCCGGGTCGGCAACTCGCGCACGGCGGTGCCCAGCGAGCGGCGCAGGAAGGTGCGGCCGTCGACGCGCACGGTGATCGGCCAGTTCCCGGCGGACGCGGCGAACGGCCCGTCCGCGACCCGGCCGTCGCGCTCCCGCCCGGTCCCGCCGAGGAAGTCGGGCGCCCACAGCGAGGCACGCGGCGAACGGTCGACGGTCCAGTCCCAGTACGGCAGCGTCACCGAGGCGTCCACCGACTGCAGTGCCCGCTCGAACTCCAGGAGGAATCTTCGGTGCCAGGGCAGGAAGGACGGCGAGCGGTGACCGGTGCGCTCGCCGTCGTCGGTGTCGGAGACGATGAACGCGTTGTGCGTCCTGACGAACTCGTCGTAGCGGCCGCTGCGCTTGAGCGCGAGCAGCGCGGCGACGAATCGCCGCTTCTCGTCGGCGGTCAGGGCGGACTGGTTCTTGCGGACTGCCATGTGCGGGTGCTCCAGGTGCCGTGCGGGAGAGGTCAGTTGGCCGGGAAGGGCAGCAGGGGCGCGCCCCGCAGCTCGTCCACCGCGGCGCGGGCCGCGGCGCGCGGGGTGGGCACCGGGTCGTAGTGGCTGACGACGCTGATCCAGCTGCCGTCGGCGTTGCGCATCACGTGCAGCTCCACCCCGTCGACGAACACCGCGTAGCCGGCGCCGTGATGGTGGTGACCGGACCCGGTGGCCGGTCCGCCCTGTATCCGGCGCCCCTTGTAGACCTCGTCGAAGGCCCGGAGGGCGCCGTGGTGGTCGGCGGCGGCCGCCGCCGGTGCGAGGGCGGGCAGGGCGCCGGCCGCTGAGGCGAGGACGGCCGCGGCGGTGAGCGCGCGGCGACGGCTGAGTTCCGGCATACGGATCTCCTGGGTTCGTTCGGATGAGGGCACCGCATGCCTATCGGCCCCTCGGGTTCCGGGAGAAATCCACGCGAGCCGGTTGGCTGCGATCCGGGCAATTCCCCTTATGTCGTGCAAGGTTGAACGAAGATGATCTTGTCGCCGCCGGAGTGCCGGGTGTGTGCGGACGGGGAAATTCCACCCGCGAGGGATGCCGCGGCGGATGTTTCTGCCCGGGGCTCCTGGTGCGCGTGGTGCGGATCACGCCGGGAAACTGACGCGATCTCACCCTCCGGCCGATGATGCTTTCGTACTGCTACTCTGCGTCCGCAATCAACAGCTCTCAGTAGTCCTCAGGGGTGTGCGTGAAGGTCGCCTGCGTCGGCGGCGGGCCCGCCGGTCTGTATCTCTCGATCCTGCTCAAGCGGCAGGACCCGTCCCACGACATCACCGTCTACGAACGCGACCCGGAGGGCTCGACCTACGGCTGGGGCGTGACGTACTGGCGCGAACTGCTCGACCGGCTCCATGAACAGGACCCCGAGTCGGCCCGCGTGCTCGGCGCCCACTCCGTGCGCTGGCGCGACGGCGTCGCCCACGTCGGCGACCGCACGACCCGGCACAGCGGCGACGAGGGACACGGCGTCGGCCGCCACCGCCTGCTGGAGATCCTCGCCGCCCGCGCCCGCGACCTCGGGGTGCGCCTGGAGTACGCGCACGAGATCACCGCCGCCGCGCCGCCGGCGGACGCCGACCTGGTCGTGGCGGCCGACGGCGTCGGCAGCGAGCTGCGCACCCGCCACGCCGCGCACTTCGGCACCCGGCTCACGGCCGGCCGCAACCGGTACCTGTGGCTCGGCACCACCAAGGCCTTCGACGCCTTCACCTTCGCCTTCGTGGAGACCGCCCACGGCTGGATCTGGTGCTACGGCTACGCCTACGGCCCCGATCGCGGCACCTGCGTCGTCGAGTGCGCTCCCGAGACCTGGAGCGGACTCGGCCTCGACCGTGCGGGCGAGGCCGACGGACGCGCCCTGCTGGAGCGGCTCTTCGCCGGTGTCCTGGAGGGCCACCCCCTGCTCGGACGCCCCGGCGGGACCCCCTGGCAGACCTTCCGCACGCTCACGAACCGCACCTGGCACCACGGCAATCTGGTCCTGCTCGGCGACGCCGCCCACACCACGCACTACTCGATCGGCGCCGGCACCACCCTCGCCCTGGAGGACGCCATCGCCCTGGCCACCGCGCTGCGCGAGCACGCGGCCCTCCCGCAGGCCCTCGCCCGCTACGAGCGCGAACGCACGGCGGCCCTGCTGCCCGTGCAGAGCGCGGCCCGCTACAGCGCCCAGTGGTACGAGAACCTCCCGCGCTACATCCACCTGCCCCCGGAGCGCATGTTCGCCCTGCTCGGCCAGCGCCACTCGCCCCTGCTGCCCCATGTGCCGCCCCAGCTGTACTACCGGCTGGACCGGGCCGCCGGGCAGCTGGAGCCGCTGCGCCGCCTCAAGCGCTGGCTGGGCCCGAAGGTGGCCGGGACCGTCCAGGCGCGCACCCGGCCCTCGGTGGAATGACCACCGGCGCGCGACGGCGACCGCTCGATCACCCGCGAGAACGCCTCCACGCCCGGCGTGCCCGGGACGGCCGGCAGGTCCGGCCGCACGGCCGTGTCCCGCCCGGGCCGGCGCCCCGGTCCGCGCCCTGCCCTCGCGGGTGACAGACTGACGCCATGGACGAGCGCACATTCGACAGGTCGGGTCAGCACGCTTCCGTCGTCGGTCTCGGAACGTGGCAGCTGGGTGCCGACTGGGGAGACGTCGACGACAAGGAAGCCCTCGCGGTGCTGGAAGCGGCCGCCGAGTCCGGGGTGACCTTCTTCGACACCGCCGACGTGTACGGCGACGGCCGCAGCGAGCAGACCATCGCCGCCTTCCTCAGCGGCAGGCCGGACCTGCACGTCCTGGTCGCCACCAAGATGGGGCGCCGGGTCGACCAGATCCCCGAGAACTACGTGCTCGACAACTTCCGCGCCTGGAACGACCGCTCCCGGCGCAACCTCGGCGTCGACCGGATCGACCTGGTGCAGCTGCACTGCCCCCCGACACCCGTCTACTCTACGGACGAGGTGTTCGACGCCCTCGACACCCTGGTGGCCGAGGAGCGCATCGCCGCGTACGGGGTCAGCGTCGAGACCTGCGCGGAGGCCCTGACGGCGATCGCCCGGCCGAACGTGGCCAGCGTGCAGATCATCCTGAACCCGTTCCGCATGAAGCCCCTGCGCGAGGTCCTCCCGGCCGCCCGGGAGGCCGGCGTCGGCATCATCGCCCGCGTCCCGCTCGCCTCCGGCCTGCTGTCGGGCAAGTACACGCGCGACACGGTGTTCCCGGAGAACGACCACCGCACCTACAACCGGCACGGCGAGTCCTTCGACGTGGGCGAGACCTTCTCCGGCGTCGACTACGTCACCGGGGTCGAGGCCGCCGCCGAGTTCGCGGCGCTCGCCCCCGAGGGCTGCACCCCGGCCCAGCTCGCCCTGCGCTGGATCATCGACCAGCCCGGCGTCACGACCGTGATCCCCGGCGCCCGCTCGCCCGAGCAGGCCCGGGCCAACGCGGACGCCGCCCGGCTCCCGGAGCTGCCCGCCGCCACGCTGGCCGCCATCCGCGACCTGTACGACCGGCGGATCAAGGACCAGGTGGAATCCCGCTGGTAGCGGACCGCGGCACCCTCACGGCTCCAGGAGCAGCTGCCTCTCCTGCTCCTGGTCGCCGGAGGAGGCACCGTCGTCGCGTGCCGTGAAGGCCCGGGTGAGCGTGTCGCTCGCCCGCCGCACCGCCTCCGGGGAGCCCTGCACGGTGACCGTCACCGGCGCCGACAGGCTTCCGCCGCCGTCCCCGCCGTTCTCCGTGCTGCGACCCGACGGCGCCTCGCCGTCGAAGGTCGCCGTGTGCACCGTCGCGTTCTCGTCGGCGGGAAACGCGTCCGGCGCGCCGAACGTGCCTTCCAGCGCCCGCACGACCGCTCGTGCGTCATCGGCGCCTCCGCCGCTGAGCGTCACGGTGAGCTGCGTACCGGACATGAGTCCACGACCTCCTCGCGCTGTGCGTGCCTGGAGCCGTCCGTGTAACCGTCCCCTGATCGCTCAAACCGCCCCACCCGGGAGGACGGCCGTTTCCGGGGCACCCGGGGAAGGAGAGGGCAGGCCCTCACACCGGGAGGACGTTGTGGCGGACGCGGCACAGGGCGGGGCGATGCGCCGGGGGCGCAACGAGACGGAGGAGGAGAGAGCCGACCGGATGTGGCAGGAGCTCATCCAGGAGGTCCGTGTCGCCCAGATGGGCGTGCAGATCCTCTTCGGATTCCTGCTCACCGTGGTGTTCACCGAGAAGTACGACGAGCTGACCGACACGGATCGGATGATCTACCTCGTCACGGTGGTGCTCGGCGCGTGCGCGACCGGGGCCCTCATCGGCCCGGTGTCGCTGCACCGCCTGGTCTCGGGTCGGCGCGTCAAGCCGCAGGCGGTGCGGCTGGCCTCCCGGCTGACCCTGCTCGGCCTGGTGCTGCTGCTCGCCACGACGACGGCGTCCCTGCTGCTGATCCTGCGCGTGGCGACCCACGACGGCTTCGTGCCCTACCTGGTCGCCGGAGTGGTCGGCTGGTACCTGCTGTGCTGGTTCGTCCTGCCGCTGTGGACCAGGTACAGGCACACCTCGCAGTGACCACGGCGGACCGGGCGCCGGCCGCCCTCGCGAAGTCCCGGTCCCCGCTGTCGCCCCCCGGTCTCAGCTCCCCGCGATGAGGGTCGCCAGGAAGTCGTCGACGCAGACCTCCTCGCGGCCCGGCGGGACCAGCTCGTGGGTCTCCCTGAGGAACGCCGCGAACGCCGGGGCCCAGGCGAACACCACCGCGTGGTGCCGGCCGCCGTCGGCCCGCGCGTCGCCGAAGAACTCCATGCGCAGCTCCTGCCACACCCCCCGCGACTCGGGACGCATCCGCACGTCGCCCACGCCCACCGGACGCCGCAGCGCGTCACCGAGCATCTCCCGGTCCAGCTGCCACCGGGCGAGCACGCGGCCGTCGTGGCTGAAGACGACCGTGACGGCGAAGGGGTCGGCGGCGTCGTAGCTCAGGTGGGCGAGTACGGAGAAACGGTCCGCGTCACCCGCCTGCAGCTGCACCACCAGAGTCTTGTGGACGAACGAGTTCACGAGGGGGCCTCCGGGAAGAACCGACTTGGAGACCTCTAGTACCCCCGATTTTCACGAAATGCTCAGCTGTCCGGGTGATTCCCGCGGGCACCGCGCAGGGACTCGATGCAGACCGCGACGGCCCGCTGCAGCTCCTCCAGCCGCTCGACCATGTCGTCCTCGTAGAACTCCCCGGCGTCGTCGAAGGTCAGCTCCTCGAACACCTTCGTGGCCCGCTGCAGGCTGCTGTAGAACTTCGTCCGCCGCTCCCGCACCCGCAGTCCCGGATCGGCCTCCACCGCCTCGACGACCAGCGACTTCATGGTGTCGTAGGCCTCGGTGGCCCACTCGCCGGCGTCCTCGCCCTCGTCGAGCTCGTCGAGCAGCGACAGGTGCCGCTCGGCCTCCTGGCGGAGGTCGGCGGGGGCGTCGACGGTCTGCCCCGCGGGCGTCTTGATCTGTCCCGACTCGGCGATCTGGCGGACGTACCCGATGCGGTCGGCCGCCCTGCTCTCGCCGGCGACGGCCTTCTTCAGCTCATCGGTGCGCACCACGTCGCGGGCCAGCTCGGACTGCAGCTCCGGGTCCTCGCGGACGCGGTCCAGCAGGGCCTGCCGGGCGGCGCGGGCGGTGGACGGGTCGGCGAGGATCGCGGCGCGCAGGGCGGTGGGGTTCTCCGCGACCTCCAGGGCCTTCGTGGGCCGGATGCCCTCCGCCGCGGCGGCCTCGGCGATGGCGGTGCCGCGCTCGGAACCGGCGCTGCTGCGGGAGACGTAGTAGCCGAGCCACACGTCCGCGTCCGGCAGGTCCACCTCCTGACCCGGCGTCAGGGCCTCGAAGTGGGGGACCAGCCCGTCGTCGGCCGCCCGGTCCCACGCCTTGTAGTAGCGCATGACCCGCTCCGGGGAGCACCCGGCGAGTTCGGCGAACTCCTTCGCCGAGACCTTCGGCGTCTCGTCCGCGCCCTGCCCGCCCGGCCGCACACTGCGCGCGACCTTCAGCCCGAACGCCCACCCCCCGGTCCGGGCGTACGCCCCGAACTCCCGCGCGTCCCGCGCGACCGGCTCGGACAGGGGCGCCGGGGACGCGGGGGAGGTCTCGGACGGGGTGAGGGCAACGGTCACGGAGGACGCTCCTGGGACGGGACGGGACGGGGCGGATCGGATCGGACGGGTACGGGAAACCGACGGCAGCCTACCGGCCCCCACCGGCCGCACCTTCGCCGCGACAGCGCCGCACCCTTCGCAGATGGGAGACGCTCCGGAGCGCTGTCCTGCCGCCTGCCGCCCGGTCCGAATTCCGTTTTCCCGGGCCGGCCGGCTCCGGGCACGATGGGCGCATGAGTCGTCCCGGAGTCGGTGCGGTGCTGCGGCGTTGTGCGGAGTGCGGAGTGCACGAGTACGGCGGGGCGCCCGCCTGCGGGCGGTGCCGCGGGCTGGTGGACGGCATCGTCGAGGAGCCGTGGGGCGTCCTCCTGCGGCAGTGGGACATCGCCACCGGCGACGAGGAACGGGCCCTGGCCGGGATGGTCGTGGCCGAACCCGACCGGCACGACTGGCGCGTGGTGGACGCCGCGCTCGACCGGCTGGTGTGCCCGGACTGCGGCGACCGGCTCGCCCGGGGCCCGGCGGGCTGCCCGGCCTGTGACCTCGCCCACGGGTTCCGCTACGCCGCGATCGAGACGGACCGGCCCGGTGTCCCGCCGGGCAACGAACACGCGATCCGGGTCAACGTCTCGGTGGTGCGCCGGCCGCACGTCACCTCCGACAGCGAAGTGCTCGTCAGGCGGCTGCTGCTGCCCCTCCTCCTCGTCGGGTTCCTGCCGTCCACCGAGGAGGCACAACGGCTCGGCGCACACCTGAAGAAGAGCCCTCCGCAGCGGAGGGCTCAGGTGGCGGAACGGGCCGTGCGGGCGCTGGCCGGGCAGCTCAGCCGAACGCCTCCCGCAGCGCGGGCAGCAGCGTCTTCTCCGACCAGTCGAGATACGCCGGCTGCGAGTCCCCGCCGATCTGCACGAGGGCGACCTCGGTGAACCCGGCCTCGGCGTACGGGCGGACGGCCTCGACGAACGCCTCCGGGTCGTCACCGCACGGGATGGCCTCGGCCACGTCGTCCGGCGTGACGAACTGGGTCGCCGCCTCGAAGGAATCCGGGTGCGGCAGCTCCGCGTTGACCTTCCAGCCGCTGCCGAACCAGCGGAACTGGGAGTGCGCCCGCTTGACGGCCGTCTCCCGGTCGGGGTCGTAGCAGACGGGCAGCTGGCCCACCCGGGGCTTGCCCTCGCCGCCGTGCCGGTCGAACGCCTCCAGCAGGCCCGCCTTGGGTTCCGTGGCGATCACCAGGTCGCCCAGCCGGCCCGCGAGCGCGCAGGACCGCTCCCCGGAGACCGCGATGCCGATGGGCGGCGCCTCGTCCGGCAGGTCCCACAGCCGGGCCGACTCCACGTCGAAGTGGGTGCCGCGATGGTTGACGTGGCCGCCCTCGAAGAGCGCGCGGATGATCTCCACGGCCTCCTCGAACATCTCGTGCCGCACGTCCACGGACGGCCAGCCGCCGCCCACCACGTGCTCGTTGAGGTTCTCGCCGGAGCCGAGCCCCAGCCGGAACCGCCCCTCGGACAGCAACTGCACCGTCGCCGCTTTCTGCGCCACCACCGCCGGGTGGTAGCGGAACGTCGGGCACGTCACGTACGTCATCAGCGGGATACGTGACGTGGCCTGGGCGGCCGCGCCGAGGACCGCCCACGCGTAGGGCGAGTGACCCTGGGAGCGCAACCACGGGAAGTAGTGGTCAGAGGTCACCGAGAAGTCGAAGCCCGCCTCCTCGGCCCGCACGACATGGTCGACGAGCTCACGGGGGCCGGCCTGCTCGGTCATCATCGTGTATCCGATTTGCACCATAACCGACGGGTCCCCTGACAACGGGCGCGGAAACGGGTCGATCAAGCCCCCGCGGCAGAGGCAGGATGCCCGCATGAGTGCTTCCGCCCTGCCGTCCTCCGGCCCCGCAGCCCAGGGCGTCGACGCCGCCGGCGTCCACGCCTTCCTCGACGCCCTCGAAGCCGCCCCCGAGATCGAGCCGCACAGCCTGATGATCATGCGGCACGGCCACCTCGTCGCCTCCGGCTGGTGGGCGCCGTACACGGCCGGCCGGCCCCAGCTGCTGTACTCGCTGAGCAAGAGCTTCACCGGGACCGCCGCCGCCCTGGCCGAGGCGGAGGGGCTGCTGGACTTCGACGCGCCGGTGATCTCGTACTTCCCGGAGTTCGAGGCCGACATCACCGATCCGCGCAGCCGGGCCATGCGGGTACGGCACGTGGCGTCGATGTCGAGCGGCCACGAGCGGGAGACCGTCGAGGAGGCCTTCGGACGGGATCCGGGCGAACCTGTCCGCGGGTTCCTGCTGCTGCCCCCGGACCGCGACCCGGGGACGGTCTTCGCCTACAACCAGCCCACCACCTACACCCTCGGCGCGATCGTGCAGCGCGTGACCGGGCAGTCCCTCTCCGCCTACTTGCGGCCCCGGCTGCTGGATCCGCTGGGCATCGGCGAGGTGTACTGGCGGCGCGACCGCACCGGGCGCGAGATCGGTTTCAGCGGTCTGCACGCCACCACCGACGCCGTCGCCCGGCTCGGCCAGCTGTACCTGAACGACGGCCTGTGGGAGGGCGAGCGGCTGCTGCCCGAGGGCTGGGCCGCCCGGGCCGCCCGGCCGCGCATACCGACCGCCGGCGCCATGGGCGACGCGGACCGGCAGGACTGGGACCGCGGCTACGGCTACCAGTTCTGGACGTCCCGGCACGGCTACCGGGGCGACGGCGCCTACGGCCAGTTCTGCCTGGTGCTGCCCGAGCACGACGCGGTGATCGCCACGACCGCGGCGACCGAGCGGATGCAGGACCTGCTGAACCTGGTCTGGGAGCATCTGCTGCCCGCCTTCGGGCCCGAGCCGCTGCCCGGCCGGGAGGCCGCCGACGCGAGCCTGCGGGAGCGCACGGGGCGGCTCGCGCTGCCGCCCGCCCCCGGCGCCCCGACGCCGCCGGACCGGGCGGGGGACTGGGCCGCCGCCCGGTTCACGGCCTCCGGCGACGGGCCCGTCCGGGCGGCCGGACTCGCCCGGGACGCGGACGGCTGGACCCTGACCCTCAGCGAGGACGGGGACCCGGACGGGGAGCACCTGCGGCTGCGCGTGGGGGCGGCGGGCTGGACGGTCGCCGAGGAGCCCCTGCCGACCGCGGTGAGCGGCGGCTGGACCGGCCCCGGAACGTTCGCCGTCGACGTGGTGTTCCTGGAGACCCCGCACCGCCTCGCGCTGACCTGCTCCCTCGCGGAGGGGACCGTCACCGCGCGCTGGCGCACCCAGCCGCTGGAGCGCGGCCGGCTGACCTCCCGGCGGGCGCCGCGCGGCTCAGTCTGAGCCGGGACGGAAGGTGGCCAGGACGGTGCGCAGCGCCCGCTGGTTCGCGGCGTCCGTCCAGTCGGCGTCGGGGGCCGTCCAGCGCAGCGAGAAGCCGCGGCCCCCGCCCAGCAGGACACCCCGCCCGAAGGTGTGCACCCGGATCCCCCCGCTGTCCGCCGTCCACTCCAGGTCGGCGGCCTCGCGCCCCTGGTACGTGGTGGCCCGGATCGCGCCGATGCGCTCGTAGTCGCCGGAGCGCCGCAGGTCCGGTTCGACGTCGTCGCGCCACACGGCCACCGGGTCCGGGCCCACACGGGCGCTGTAGGTGACGGCCAGGGTGCGGTCGTCGCCGTCGGCGCCGAAGACGGCCCGGTAGGCCAGATCGCCCTGGCGGTCGGTGCCCAGCCGCTCCCAGCCCTTCGGGAGGGCCAGGGAGAAGCCCTCCGGGGCCTGATGGCGCTGGAAGCCGGGCGGCA
This sequence comes from Streptomyces sp. NPDC085931, assembly GCF_044540565.1. Classification (NCBI taxonomy): domain Bacteria; kingdom Bacillati; phylum Actinomycetota; class Actinomycetes; order Kitasatosporales; family Streptomycetaceae; genus Streptomyces; species Streptomyces sp. NPDC085931. Next base: position 589,910 of record NZ_JBITSK010000003.1, on the reverse strand, counting down.
GGGCCGCCGGGTCCGACCGGGTCGGCGCCGGAGAGGGGTCTGCCGGGGTCGGGTCCCTCGTCGGGGCAGGGGAGGGGGAGCCGGTCGGGCCGGGCGGTTCGGCCGGCCGGGCGCTGTCCCGGCCGGCGCCCTCGCCCGGTGAGGCGGCGGAGGCCGGCGGGCGGACCGGCGCGTCGGCCGCGTCCTCGCCCGAGTCGCCACCGGGCAGCCCCCGGGTCGCGGCGAGCACGGCGACCGCGACGGTGACGACGGCCAGGGCGGTGCCCGCGATCACGGTCCGTCCGCTCCAGGCCGGACCCGCCGGGCGGCCGGCCCCATACCCGCCGCGCGGGCGCGGAAAGGGAACGGAGCCGTACCCGCCGCGCAGCCGCGGGAAGGGAACGGAGCCCGGTGCCACCGTGCCGGGATCTTCGCTCAGCGCCCGGGTCAGCGCCTCCCGCACCACCGGGCGGGTCAGCCGTTCCCGCGAGTCCTTGCGGAGCAGCCCCTGCACCACCTGCGCGAGCGGACCGGCGCGCATCGGCGTGCGCAGCGGCAGCCGGTCCACGCCCTTCAGGGTGTGCTCCGGACGGCCCCGGTCGCGGAAGGGCGGGCGGCCCTCGACCATCGTGTAGAGGATCGCGCCCAGCGCCCACAGGTCGGCCGCGGGCCCGATCCGCTCGTCCCGGGCCTGTTCCGGAGAGGCGTACGCGGGAGCCGTCAGACGGGGCGCCAGGGTCGCGCCGGCCAGTCCGAAGCCGGTGACGACGACCGACTGGTCCGGCCGGACGAACACCTGGCCGGGGCTGAGCTCGCCGTGGGTGATGCCCTCGGCGTGCGCCGCGTCCAGCACGTCGAGCACCTCCAGGCCGATCCGCGCGGCCCGCACGTAGTTGAACGTGCCCTGCTCCGAGAGGAGTTCGCCGAGCGGGGTGCCGTCGATCCACTCGTGGACCGTCCACAGCGCGCCCGCCTCCTCCACGGCGTCGACGACCGTGGCGAGGTTGCCGGGGCGGAGCGAAGCCATGGTCTCGGACGTGCGCAGCACGCGCGCCGCGGTGCGGCGCTCGGTCCCGGCCGGGTCCTGAGGCAGCCCGGTCCGGGTGACCAGGCAGGGCCGGGAGATCTCGCCGGTGCCGAGGTCCTCGGCATACCAGCAGATGCGGTTGGTCTCACGCTGGACGATCTCGAGCAGCCGGTACCGGCCGGCGACCAACTGGTGTGTGGAGACGTGCGCCCTGCCCATGGCCATCCCTCGCTGGAAATACGGCTCTCACCTTTTCCAGAGGTACGGGGAGCGGGGCCGCCTCCGTTCAGAAGGATCGCAACTGCGCGCTCATTCCTGTCTTTCATTCAAAAAAGGGGAGCGGGTGGGCGCGGAAAACGGTCTTCCGGTCTTTCCGTAGCGCGCTCACCTCGGCAGATCCGTATCCGCCCACCCCGGCTCGGGGTGACCGGCGGTAAATGCCGAGGTGCCCGGCCGTCGAACTCCGCGCCCCTGCGATGAATTCGAACGAGTGATTCCCCGGGAGCGCCCCGGCCCTCAGCACAGACCGAAGCGCCGGGCCCAGCCGATCATGTCGCCCGTGGTGGCGTTGCCCCCGCAGACCACCAGGCCGAGCCGGACCCCGTCCCCGACCCGCTCCCGTACCCGCCGGGCGGCGGGCAGCAGACACCCGGCGGCCGGCTCGGTCCACACCTTGGCGTGGTCGGCCAGGTCCAGCGAACCCCGCACGGCCTCCCGGTCCGGCACCACGAGCACCTCGGTGACCAGCGCCGACACATGGTCGTAGGTCAGCTGCGAGACCGACGGCGCGCTGAGCGTGGAGACGATCGACGACAGGGCGACCGGCACCGGGCCGCCCGCCGCCAGCGCCTCGGACATGGCCTGGGCGCCCTCGGTCTCCACGCCCCACACCCGCACCCCCGGCCGGAGCGAGCGCAACGCGGCGGCGACACCGGCGATCAGCCCGCCGCCCCCGACGCTGACGAGCACGTCGGTGAGGTCTCCGGCGTCGGCGGCGAACTCCAGGCCGACCGTGCCCTGCCCGGCGACGACGACCGGGTCGTCGAAGGGGTGGACCAGGGTCAGCCCTTCCTGCTGCAGCCGGGTCGTGAGCGTGAACGCGCCGTCCATGTCGTCGGTCAGTCGCACCGACGCGCCGGCGTCCCCGGCGATCTCCACGGCCCGGGCGGGCGCCGAGCGCGGCATCACCACCGTGGCCTTCACATCGAGCGCGGCGGCCATGACCGCGAGCGCGATGCCGTGGTTGCCGCCGCTGACGGCCACCACCCCGGCGGCCCGTTCGGCCTCGCTCAGCGACAGCAGCTTGGCGGTCGCCCCGCGCGCCTTGAACGAGCCGGTCCGCTGCAGCAGTTCCAGCTTGGTGGTGACCGGGACGCCGAGCAGTGCCGACAGCCCCGGGCTCGGCACGGTCGGGGTGCGCACCACGTGCCCGGCGATCCGTTCGGCCGTGGCTTCGATCTCCGAGACGCCGATCACGGCGGCCCTCCTTCCGGCGCGGGGTCGTGGAACGCGCCGACCGGCACCCTCACCCGGCGAGGGGCCCCGGGTCAACGCCGGGTCCGGACGGCGGACTCCGACCCGCACGGCACGCCGGACCGATGCGCACAGGTCCCGGCGGACCGTATGCGCACAGCTCGCGGCGGGCCGATGCGCGCGGGTCCCCGCCGGACCGTATGCACACGGGTCGCGGCGGGCCGATGCGCGCGGGTCCCGGCGGACTGTAGACGCACAGGTCGCGCCGGGCCCGGCGCTCACACCTCGCGCCGCACCAGGAAGCCGAGCAGCGAGCGCAGTTCACCCGCGGCGCCCGGCGCCAGGGGCAGGTCCGCGAGGGCCGTCTCCACGGCGGTGACCTGCCGGCGGGCCTCCGCCAGGGCCGCCGTGCGACCGCCCGCCCGCTCGATGAGGGCCGCGGCCTGCTCCGGGTCGTCGCCGGACCGGAGGAGCGCCGCCAGCCGGTCACCGCCCGGCGCGCCGAGCGCGACCAGCACCGGATACGTCTTCTTCCGTTCCCGCAGATCGCCGTGGACCGGCTTGCCGGTGACCCGTGGGTCGCCCCAGATGCCCAGGACGTCGTCGACGATCTGGAAGGCGACCCCCAGGTGGCGCCCCGCGCGGTCGAGTGCCGCGGCCGTCCCGGGCGCGGCACCGCCCAGCACGGCACCCAGCGCGGCGGCACCGCCCAGCAGCGCGCCCGTCTTGTGCTCCGCCATCGCCCGGTACTCCCGCGGCCGCACCCGCTCAGGCCCCGTCCAGGGGCGGTCGGCGAACAGCAGGTCGTCGGCCTGGCCGCGCACCAGGTCGCCCAGCGCCACGGTCAGGACGCGGACGGCTGCGGAGCCGCCCGGCCGCGTCGCCAGCGTCTGGACGGCCAGCGCGAACAGGGCGTCTCCGGCGAGGACCGCGGGGCCCGTACCGTAGGCCTGCCACACGGCCGGACGGCGGCGGCGGTGGGTGTCGCCGTCCATGATGTCGTCGTGCAGCAGGGAGAAGGTGTGCACCAGCTCCACCGCCACCGCCGCGGGCACACCGGCCCGCCCCGGCGCTCCGGCCGCCTCCGCCCCGAGCACCGCCAGCGCCTGCCGCACGCCCTTGCCGCCCGGGGCGGCGGCGGGCGCGCCACCGACCTCGCACCAGCCGAACGCGTAGCCGGCCATCTCGGCGACCCAGGGGTGCAGCCCTGCCACGGCCTCGACGAGGGCGGGCCGGACCAGGGCACGGCAGCGGTCGAGGGTCCGGGAGACGTCGCCGCCCGCCCCGGCATCCGGAGCGGTCGCGGACGCGCCGGACCGGTCGGCCGGGGCCTCGGGGCCGGTGGTCACGGCGCCCGGCAGGCCCGGCAGGCCCGGCTCGCCCGGCAGGCCCGGTTCGGCCGAGAGGCTCGGCTCGGCCGGGAGGCTCGGCTCGGCCGGGAGGCTCGGCTCGACCGGCTGCGTGGCCGTTCGTCCGTCGAGGTCCGCGGGGGCGTCGCCCTGCCGCACCGCGGCCGACGCCGTCGGCAGGGCCGTCACAGTGCCGCCTCCGTCGCCCTCGGGTCGGCCGGTATGCCCAGTTCCTCGTAGGCCCGGGCCACCATGGCGTGGGCGTGCCGCAGGCCGATCCGCTCCAGGGTGCCGGCGAGGTCGGCGAGTTCAGCCGCCGTCCGGGCGCGATCGCGGCCCAGCCGGGCCAGGGTCTTGGCCAGGCCGAGACGGGACAGCGCCTCACCGCGCGGCTCGCTCATCGCGCGGAACTCCGCGAGCGCCTGCTCGTAGAGCTCCCGTGCTTCCGCGTAACGCCCGGCCCGGTACAGGACGTGGCCCCGCATCTTGTGGTTGTAGGCCAGCGCGCTGGACAGCCGCATCGCGCGGCAGGTCTCCTCCGCCTCGGTCAGCAGGTCCAGGGCCCGCTCGGTGTCCCCGTCGCGTACCGAGACGACGTCGGCCAGTCCGCGCAGTGCCCAGGCGTGACCCCGCCGGTCGTCCGCGCCCGCGGCGATCCCGGCGGCCTCCTCGAACAGCTCGTAGGCCGTGTCGTAGTCGCCGGTGTTGCGGTGCATCTGGGCGATGCCTTCCAGCGCCCACACAGTGTGCCGCGCCTCCCCGCGCCGCCGGGCCTCGGCCAGCAGTTGCTCGTGCAGCCGTCCGACGGCCTCGTAGTCGCCCTGGATGCGGCCGGTCTCGGCGAGGCCCGCGAGCGAGTAGCCGCGCACGACGACGTCCCCGCCGCGCTCGCCCAGGTCGGCCGCGAGCCCCAGCAGGCGGCGGGCCAGCGGGAACGCGCCGCGCTGCCGGGCCAGGGTGCCGCCGCTCCACAGCGCCCAGGCCATCGCCGCCACGTCCCCGGCCTGCCGGGCGGCGCGGTAACTCGCCTTCCAGGCCCGGTCCGCCTCCTGGACCCGGCCCAGCCGGCGGTGCGCCTCGGCCACCGCCAGTCCGGAGCGCGCCGCCTCCGCGGGCTCGCCCGCGCGCTCGGCCGCTCTCAACTGCTCGGTGCCGGCGGCCAGGACGTCGGTCAGTGAGGAGTTGACGGACAGGGTGGTGAGCGCGCCCTGGTACTCGGGGGCGAATGCCTTGCCGTACATCGATGCCTTTCGTCCGTATGCACACCATGTATACGCGATGTGTATACATGGTGTGCATAGAAGGATGGAGGCCCGCCCTGACCCCCCGTCGGGGGGCAGGGCGTCACCTGTTGCCGATCAAGACGGCGACGGGACGGACGGGGTTGCCTGTGAGGCGCAGATCACCTGACGGTGGCTCAGTGCTGGCCGGGCTTCTGCGGGGTCGCCTCGCTCGGCCGGACGACGACGTACCCCTCGCCCTGGAGCAGCAGTTGCACGGCCTCCCCGGAGCCGCCGCGCAGCATGGAGCCGATGGACTGGGAGCGGTGCAGCGAGGTCTGCAGGCCCGCGGTCCAGCCCACGATCGCGTCGGTGTCCACGTACACCGGGTACTGCTGCGAGACCGGGATGACGAGGGGGTTGCCCTCGCAGATCAGGCCCAGTTTGCCGTGGCCGGTGAAGACGCTGTTGAACAGGCCGCCGCCGGTGATGCCGGCGCCCTTCACCGTGGCGATGCGGTAGGACAGCGTGGCGTCGAAACACAGGACGTTGCGGCCGTTGACCGTGAACTCGTCGCCGGGTTCGACGTCGACGATGAAACAGTTCTGCGCCTCGTGCGCGAACCAGGCCTCGCCCTGTCCGCGCACCGCCATCAACGGCAGTCCCTCACCGGTGACCGCGCGCTTGAGCATGCCGCCCACGCCCTGGCCCTTGCGTTCGAACTGGAGGTTGCCGCGGTAGGCGATCATCGCGCCCTGCCGGGCGAGCATCTCGCCGTTCACCGTGTACCGGACGCACTTGGTGTTCTCGATGGTCATGCCCGCCGCGACGGGCGGCTGCGCCATGTGTTCGCTGGAAAAGAGGTCACCCTTCATGCGGGCATCCTCGCCCGGAGCGCTTCCCTCCGCCAAGATCGCGCGGGCGGGCCGGGTGAGGAGCGCGATGCTGCTTGCTCAGCCGCCGAACATCTGCGTCCAGTACGTGCCCGCCCGGCCGCCGCCGGCGAAACCGATCCCGATGTGCGTGAAGTCCGGGCGCAGGATGTTGGCCCGGTGGCCGGGGCTGTTCAGCCAGCCCTCCACGACGTCGGCGGGGGAGCGCTGGCCGCAGGCGATGTTCTCGCCGATCGAGCGCCGGGTGGAGCCCGCCGCGGCGGCGCGGTCCCAGGGGCGGCTCCCGTCGGGCGCGGTGTGCGCGTAGAAGGCGCGGGCCACCATGTCCGCGCTGTGCGCCTGCGCGGCGGCGGTCAGCCGCGGGTCGACGGCCAGCGGCGGCAGCCCGGCCCGGGCGCGGGCGTCGTTGGTGAGGCCGATGACGGTCGCCGCGGCGTGCTCCAGTCCGGCCGGGGTGAGGGGTGCCGCCCACAAGGCGGTCCAGTAGGTGTCGCCGGAGCCGCTGTCGTGCACCCGGGCCACCCCGGCGTGACGGAAGGCGGGCTCCCGCACACCGCGACGGGACGCGTCCGCGCGCAGGCAGTACCCGACGAACTCGGCGGCCGTGCGCGGGCCGGACACCAGGTGCTCGCCGATCGTGAGATACGCGTACCCGGCGCCGGTCACGCGCTGGTAGACGGAGACGCCGTCCCGGGTCTCGACCCCGAGACGCCCGGCCGCGGCCATGGCGGCGGCGTGGTCCCGGGCCGCCGAGACCAGACGGGCGTCGAGGGAGACGGGCGGCGCACCGGCCTCGGCACGGGCGGAGTTGACCAGGGGGAGGAGGCCGTCGGGATCGGACGCGGCGGGGGAGGGGGCGGACGGGGAGCGGGCGGCCGGAGGCGCGCCGGACGCGGGCCCGGGGCGTGCCGAAGGGGCCGGCGTGCCGTCCGGGGGCGGTGGGCCGTCCGGGGCCGGTGCCTCGTCCACCACCTCCACCCCGAAGTCGCGGGCCAGTCCCGCCAGTCCGTCGGCATAGCCCTGCCCCAGGGCGCGCAGCTTCCAGCGGTCGGCGCGCCGGTAGAGCTCGGCGAGCAGCAGGACCGTCTCCTGTCCCGGGCGCGGCGGGGTGAAGCGGGCGAGCGTGCGGCCGCGCGCGTCGGTGACGTGGAGGGTGGGGGAGGGCAGGGCACCGAGGGCGGTCCCGGGCTCGGCGGGGCTGACGGCGACCGTGACGCGGGTGGCGCCCGGCCGCAGCCGCGCGGGGTCCACGACGAGCGTGTCGTCCCGCAGCCGGGCCCCGGGGGCCGCGGGCTGGTTGTAGAAGACGAAGTCGCCGTCGTCCCGGACCTTTCCGCCGTCGTCCGTGACCAGCGCGGACACGTCGAACGGGCCGGGCACCCGGACGGTGACCGCGCCGTCCGGCAACGCCAGGTTCCCCCCGGGGACCAATTCGCTCATCACGCCGCCCCTGCCCTCGTCCCACCGCCCCTTGCGGAAACGCCCGCGCCCGCACCCGAGTTCCCGAACGGCCCGGCCCGCGCACGGGCCGGCAGGCGGTGACCGGTGAACCCGGGCGGGCGGGGCAGGCGGTTCTCAGGACGCCGACGGCTCCGGGGTGATCAGACCCTCGCGGTAGGCGATCGCCACCGCCTCGCCGCGGCTGGAGGCGCCCAGCTTGGCGAGGATGTTGGAGACGTGGACGCTCGCCGTCTTGCCGCTGATGAACAGCTCCTCGCCGATCTGCCGGTTGCTGCGGCCCAGCGCGAGCAGTCGCAGCACGTCCTGCTCGCGCGCGGTGAGCACGCCGGCCCGGTCCCCGGCGGGCCGGGCGTCCGTCAGCCGGGCGCGGCGGACCAGGGCGTCCACCCGCTCGCGCAGCGGCACCGCCCCGAGCCGGTCGGCGGTCTCCCGCACCAGCCGCGCCTCGTCCGCCGCCTCCTCGCGCCGCCCGGCCGCCACCAGGGCCTCGGCGTACCGCAGCCGGCACCGCGTCCGCTCGTAGACGTCGCCGTAGCCGAACGCCGCCACCGCCCGGGCCCAGGCCGCGGCGTCCGGACCCGAAGCGGCCCGGACCCCCTCGGCCTCGGCACGGGCCAGCCAGGCCGTGCCCTCCGGGCCCTGGGGCTGGCCGTCCTCGCCGTGACCGGCGACCTCCCGGGCCAGCTCCACCAGTTCGGCCGCCGTGTCCGCCCAGCGGCGGGCCCCGGACGCGTCACCGCCCAGCCGCAGCTCGACGGCCGCGTCGGCGACGGCCGACAGCGCCAGGGCGGCGAGCCGGACCGTCACGTCCGGGCGGGTGCCCGCCTCGTCGGTGAGGGCGGCGACCGTGGAGCGCATCCAGCGCACCGCCTCCTGCGGATCGCGGCGCAGCGCCGCCTCGTCGGTGAGGACGATGCCCGCGACCAGCGTGGCCATCCAGTCGAAGGGCCCCTCCAGCAGGGCGCGCGCCCGCTCCGCGGCCGTCCGGTCGCCCCGCGCCAGCGCCACGTACAGCGCGGGACCGACGGTGTACCCGCCGGCCGTCGGCAGCACCTCCGCGTCCGCCTCCGCCGCCGCCACGCACTCGTCCCAGCGGCCCAGCACCTGCAGCACCAGAAGCCGCAGGTACCGCATCTCCAGCGGGTACGGCGACGACAGCAGCCCGGCCCGCCGGGCCCGGTCCAGACCCTCCGTCAGCCAGGGCACGCACTCCGCCAGCGCGCCCGACTCGTAGCAGCCCATCGCGAGGTTGAACAGCGCCCGCAGCTCCACGGCCGCGTTGCCGGAACCACGGGCCAGCTCCCGGGCCCGCAGCAGCCGCTCACGCCCCTCGGGGCCGCGCCGCCCGCCCGTGTCGAAGACGGCCAGAGAGATCAGCAGATCCGCCTGGGCGTCGGTCACCCCCAGCTGTTCCGCCACGCGCAGCGCCCGCCGGGCCACCCGCAGCGCCGTCTCGTTCTCCCCGACCTGGCGCGCGGTCATCGCGTGCGTCGCCGCCGCCCACACCCAGGTGCGCGACGGGGGCTCCTCGGGGATCATCGCCAGCGCCTCGCTGCTGTAGGCGAACGCGGCGGTCAGCCGGTCCACGCTCAGCAGGTTACCGGCGAGGGTGTAGCGGACCCGGGCGGCGAGTTCGGAGTCGGCGTCCTGGCCCAGCCGGGTCAGCGCCGACCGCGTCAGGGAGACCGCGCGGTGCACTTCCCCGGCGTGCGCGGCCGCCGCCGAGGCACGCAGGGTCAGCGTCACCCGGTCGGTGCCCGCCCCGGAGGGCCGCTCCTCGGCAGGCACCGCCGGCCACAGGTCGAGGGCCGCTTCGAGATGCCGGTGCTCCTCGGCCGGCGCGCCGACCCGCTGGGCGTGGTCGGCCGCCTCCAGGGAGGCGGCCAGCGCCTCGGCCAGGTCGTGGCTCTCCCGGTAGTGGTGGGCCCGCTCGGCGGCAGTCTCGGCCCGGTGCCCCCGCCCGGCGAGCAGCCGCGCGAACGCGCCGTGCAGCCGGGCCCGTTCCCCGGGCAGCAGATCCGCGTAGACGGCCTCGCGGGCCAGCGCGTGCCGGAAGGAGTACGTGTCGTCGTCGGCCGCGACGAGCAACTGCCGCCCCACCGCCTCGCGCAGCGCCGACTCCAGCGCGTCCTCCGGCAGCCCGGCCGCCTCGCGCAGCAGGTCGTGCTCGACCCGGCGCCCGGCGACGGCCGCGGTGCGCAGCACCTGCTGGGCGGTGTCGGAGAGCTGCTCGAAACGGATCAGCAGCACATCGGCGAGCCCGCTCGGGACCCCGCCGGACCCGGTGTCCGTCGCCGCGAGCAGTTCCTCCGCGTAGAAGGCGTTGCCCTCGGCCCGTTCCACGATCCGCCGTACGGTGGCCTCCGGCAGCGGCCGGCGCTCCAGGGCCCGCACGAGCCGGGTCACGTCGGGGTCGGCGAGCGGCCGCAGCTCCAGCCGCTCGACGGCGGGCAGCCGGATCAGCTCCGCCAGCAGCGGCCGCAGGGGATGCCGGCGGTGCAGGTCGTCCGCCCGGTACGAGGCGAACACCGCCAGGCGCCGCCGCAGCACGCCCCGGCCGAGCAGGAACCGCAGCAGGTCCCGCGAGGACTGGTCGGCCCAGTGCAGGTCCTCCAGCACGAGCAGCAACGGCGCCACGTCCGCCACCTCGGCCAGCAGCCCGGCGATCCCCTCGAACAGCCGCAGCCGCCCGTCCACGTCCCGCACCGCGTCGGTCCCCGACCCCAGCAGCCGCTCGGCGACCGGATGGCCGGCCACGGCGGCCGAGAACCGCTCGTCGGCGGCGAGCACCCCCAGGATCTCCGTGAACGGCAGATAGGGCAGGCCGACGTCGCCGAGGTCGACGCAGTGCCCGACGACCACGGTCATACCGGCCGCGGCGGCCCGCTGCCCGGCCTCGTCGAGCAGCCGCGTCTTGCCGACGCCGGCGTCCCCGGCGAGCAGCACGGCACGCGCCTCACCGGCACGGGCACGCTCCAGCACACCGGAGAGCCGGGCCAGCTCCGCGTCCCTGCCGACGACGGGCGTGGCCGATGGAGCCTGGGGCACGGAACCAACCTCTCTGGGGTCTGTCGTCACATCACGCCGCAGCCGGGCTCTAGCCGTGCAGGGCCTTGGTCCAGTCCGCCGGCACCCGGCCGGCGGGCCCCGGCGCGGGCTGCTCCTGCGGATGGCTCACCGGCGCGGCCAGCTCCGGCCCGTCCTCGTACAGCTCGTTCGTCTCGAAGTTCCAGAACCAGCTCTCGCCCGGCTCGTAGCTCTGCACGAACGGGTGCCCGGTCGCGCGGAAGTGCGCCGTGGCGTGCTGGGCCGGCGAGCTGTCGCAGCACCCCACGTGCCCGCACTGCGCGCACCGGCGCAGGTGGAACCACCAGCCGCCGTCCGCGTCGCACTCCGCGCACCCGCTGCCGCTCGGCGGCACGCTCGGGTCGATTCCGTCCACGCCACTCATGCCGTCTCCTCCTCGGCCGCCGTCAGCGGCAGCAGCACCTGGAACCGGGTGTCTCCCGGCTCCGACTCCACCTGGATGTTCCCGTGGTGCTTGTTCACCACGATCCGCCAGGAGATGTCGAGCCCGAGCCCGGTCCCCTCGCCCACCGGCTTCGTCGTGAAGAAGGGGTCGAAGATCCGCCCCCGGTCCTGCGCCGGGATACCGACCCCGGTGTCCCGGAACTCCACCAGCAGCCGGTCGTGCTCCCGGGCCGTGCGCACGGTCAGCGTCCCTTCGCCGCCCGCGCTGCGCATCGCCGAGACCGCGTTGTCGATCAGGTTCGTCCACACCTGGTTGAGCTCCGCCGGGTACGCCGGGATCCTCGGCAGCGTACGGTCGTAGTCCTTGACGACCTTGATCTGCGGGCCGATCTTGCCCGACAGCATCAGCAGCGTGGAGTCGAGCAGTTCGTGCACGTCGGCGTTCTGGAACGGGGCCCGGTCGAGCTGGGAGTACTGCTTCGCCGCGTCGACCAGGTGCGAGATGCGCGTGGTGGAGTCGCTGATCTCGTCCATCAGCAGCTCGGTCTCGACGGTGTAGCTGAGCCAGCCGATCGCGCTCGGCAGCATCTCCTCGTCGACGGCGGCCGCGACCTGGTCCAGCCAGTCCACGTCCAGACCGGCCTGGACGAACGTGGGCGCGATCCGCCAGCCGTCCTGGATGCCGTGGTCGTCGAGCCAGTCGGCGAGCGCGTCCTCCCGGTCGGAGGCCTCCAGGGGGCTGAGCACGGGTGCCTTGGCGACGCGCTCGGCGGTGCGCTCCTGGATGTCGATGAGGTTCGCCATCACCTCCGGCGTGTACGCGCCCTGCGCGATGACCGCCAGCTTGTGGCGCATCTTGCCGACCCGCTCGCGCAGGGTCGCGGTCGCCCGCACGGCCGCCGCGGCCGGGTTGTTCAGCTCGTGCGTGAGCCCCGCCGACAGCGAGCCGAGCGCCAGCAGCCGCTCGCGCTGCCCGACGGCCCGCTGCATGTTCTTCGAACCGAAGAACAGCCCCTCCAGCAGATGCACCGCCATCGGGAACCACTCCTGCATGATCTGCGCGAACGTGTCCGCCGGCAGCACGAAGAAGCGCGTCGGCTCGGTCACGCGCATGGAGTTGTTGTAGACCTGCCGCACCCGGTCGCCCAGGTACGCCTGCATGGACCCCGCGTACACCCCGCGCTGGGAGGTGCGGCTCACCTCCACGTCGTCCGCGCCGACCCGGCGGTAGAGCACCACCGTGCCCTCCAGCATCACGTAGAAGCAGGTGGCGGGATCGCCCTCGGTGTAGACGGGCCCGGGCTCGAACCGCTCCACGCGCCCCTCCGCGCACAGCCGCCCCAGCTGTTCGGGCGTGAGCTTCTCGAACAGGAACAGCGACCCGATCTCCGCGGGGTTGCACGGCAGGCACTGCCCGCTCACGACTGCTCCAGGTAACGGTGGACGAGCATGACGGCCATGGCTCCCTCTCCGACGGCGGACGCGACCCGCTTGGCGGACTCCGAGCGGGCGTCGCCCGCCACGAACACGCCGGGCACGTTGGTCTCCAGGTGGTACGGCGGCCGGTCCAGCTCCCACCCCTCGGGGGGACGGCCGTCGGCGGTCAGATCGGGCCCGGCGAGGATGAACCCCCGCTCGTCGCGCAGCACCGTGCCGTCCAGCCAGTCGGTCAGCGGGGCCGCGCCGATGAACACGAACACCCACTGGGCGTCGACCAGTTCGGTCTCACCGGTGTCCACGTCCCGCAGGGTCAGCCGCTCCAGGTGGCCGTCGCCGTGCGCCTCCTCGACGACCGTGCGGGTGCGCACCCGGATGTTGGGGGACTCCTCGATCTGCTGGATCAGGTAGTGCGACATCGACGCCGTCAGCGACTCGCCGCGCACCAGCAGCGTCACCGACTTGGCGCCCCGGGCCAGGTACATCGCCGCCTGCCCGGCGGAGTTGGCGCCGCCGACGATGTACACGTCCTGCCCCTGGCAGGCGGGCGCCTCCGTCAGGGCGGACCCGTAGTAGACCCCGCACCCGGTCAGGTCCTCGCAGCCCGGCGCCCGGAGCTGCCGGTAGCTCACCCCGGTCGCCAGGATCACGCTGTGCGCGGCGACCGCCGAGCCGTCCGAGAACCGCACGACGCGGGCGGCGCCGTTGACCTCCAGGGCCGTCACCTCGCGCGCGGTGAGGATCTCCGCGCCGAACTTGGCGGCTTGCCGCCGGGCGCGGTCGGTGAGCTGCGCCCCGGACACGCCGTCGGGGAAGCCCAGGTAGTTCTCGATGCGGGAGCTCTGCCCGGCCTGCCCGCCGGTCGCCGACCGCTCCACCAGCACGGTCCGCAACCCCTCGGAGGCACCGTAGACGGCCGCGCCGAGCCCGGCCGGGCCGCCGCCGATCACGACCAGGTCGTAGAACTCCGCGGTGGGGGTGGTGGCCAGGCCCACCCGGGCGGCGAGGTCGACGGCCTCCGGTTCGACCAGCGGCGTGCCGTCCGGCGTGATCACGACCGGCAGCCGCAGCCCGTCCGCGCCGGCCGCGGCCAGCAGCCGCCGCCCCTCCGGCTCGTCGGAGGAGTACCAGCGGTAGGGCACCTGGTTGCGGGCCAGGAACTCGCGCACGTCCGAGGAGCGCGCCGACCAGCGGTGCCCCACCACCTTCGTGGCCGGCACGGGCCGGAAGTCGCTGGACCGCCACGCCTGCAGCAGGTCGTCCAGGACCGGGTAGAGCTTCTCCTCCGGCGGGTCCCACGGCTTGAGCAGGTAGTGGTCGAGGTCGACGACGTTGATCGCGTCGATCGCCGCGTTCGTGTCCGCGTACGCCGTCAGCAGCACGCGCCGGGCGCCCGGGTAGACGTCCAGGGCCTGTTCGAGGAACTCGATGCCGTTCATCTGCGGCATCCGGTAGTCCGCGAGGATCACCGCCACGAGATCGCCGCGCAGCTTCAGCTCCCGCAGCGCCTCCAGCGCCGACGCGCCGGACTCGGCCCGCACGATCCGGTAGGACGCGCCGTACCGCCGCCTCAGGTCCCGGGCCACGGCCCGGGACACCCCCGGATCGTCGTCCACGGTCATGATGACGGTCCGCGCCGTATCGGCGGCCTGTGCCATACGTCCCCCACACCGGGCGGTCGAATTCACGGCACGGCGTCCCGGGGCGCCGCGCCGACCTCCGCCCATCGTATGTTCGATCGCGGCGGAACGCCCGGACACGGAGATCATCACCACACGGCGGCCGCCTCGCGCGCAGGGTGGGGAAGACTGATCACCATCGCCAGTGATCTGCACAAGGAGGCAGCCGGATGACACGCCCGATCACCGCAGGGGTCGACGGAACGCAGGAGAGCCTCGCGGCCCTCGGCTGGGCGGCCCGTGAGGCGGTGCGGCGCGACCGTCCGCTGCACGTGGTGCACGCCTGGCGGTTCGAACCGCAGGAGGCGCTCGAAGCCGGGATCGAAGGGGGCGCGGACAGCCAGGCCGAGTGGGTGCGCAGCGCCGTGGCCGAGGCCGTCGCGACCGTCACCGAACGCCATCCCGGCCTGGAGGTGACCACCGACGTGGTGCGGGCCCCGGCCGTGGACACCCTGATCGACGCCGCGGCCGACGCCGAGCTGCTCGTGCTGGGCTCGCGCGGGCACGGGCCGATCGTCGGCTTCCTGCTCGGCTCGGTCGGCCAGCAGGTCATCGCGGAGGCCACCCGGCCCGTGGTGCTCGTCCGGGCCGGCGACCAGCCCTCCGGCGAGGCCGCGGGGCGGGAGGTCGTGGTGGGCCAGCAGGGCGATCCGGAGGACAGCGCCGACGCGCTCCGCTTCGCGTTCGAGACGGCGGCCGCGCGCGGCGCGACCGTGCGGGTCGTCCGGGCCTGGACCCTGCCGCCCGTGTTCGCCTACAGCCCCGGCTCACTGAAGCTGCTCGACGAGGCCGGGGGCCTGGAGCCGTACGAGAAGAAGGCCCTGGCCGCCGCGGTGCGGCCCTGGCGGGAACGGTTCCCCGGGGTGCCGGTGAAGGAGCACGTGGAGATGGGCAGCGCCGGCCAGGTGCTGCTGTCGGTGGCCGGGACGGCCCAGCTGATGGTCGTCGGCCGGCGCGTCCACCGTACGGCCGTGGGCGCCCGGATCGGCTCGGTGGCCCACGGGATGCTGCACCACGCGGACTGCCCGGTGGCCGTGGTGCCGCACGCCTCGGCGGCGCGGTAGCTCACTCCGCCGTCGGCTGCAGCGTCTTGCGGGCCTTCGGCAGGATGTTCTTGATGTAGTCCTCGACCGCCGTGTCGAGGCCGATGTCGTGCTGGGCCCGCTCGGACAGGTACCAGCGGTGTTCCAGGAGCTGGTGGTAGATCTCCGCCGGGTCCATGGAGCCGCGCAGTTCGGGCGGGACGGCCCGCACGGTCGGCCGGAAGACCTCCCGCACCCAGCGGTGGGCGAGGACCTCGGGGCGGGCACCGAGGGGGTCGCCGGGGGCGTAGTCGTCCTGGGTGGCCATCCAGCTCTCCAGGTCGTTCAGCAGCCGCCGGGCCTGGTTCTCCTCGGTGTCGAGTCCGGTGAGCCGCAGCAGCTGGCGCTGGTGGTGGCCCGCGTCGACGACCTTGGGCACGAAGGTGACCGTGTCCCCGTTGGACGCGTGCTCGATCTGCATCTCGGCGACGTCGAAGCCGAGTTCGTTCAGGCGGCGGATGCGGCGTTCGATGTAGTGGTGCTTGCCCGCCGGGTAGACCGAGGTGCGGGTCAGCTCGTCCCACAGGCCGCGGTAGCGGGCGCAGATCTCCATGCCGAACTCGATCGGGTCCACGGACGGGTGCAGCGCCCCGGAGGCCTCCAGGTCCAGCAGCTCCCCGCTGATGTTCACCCGGGCGAGGTCCAGGTCGTACTCGCGCTGCCCCTGGCTGAGCTGCGGGTGCAGGTCACCGGTCTCGGCGTCCACCAGGTAGGCCGCGTAGGCGCCCGCGTCGCGCCGGAAGAGGGTGTTGGACAGCGAGCAGTCGCCCCAGGCGAACCCGGCCAGGTGCAGCCGCACCAGGAGCACGGCGAGCGCGTCCATCAGCCGGTGCATGGTGGCCGGGCGCATGGTCGTCTCGAACATGGAGCGGTACGGCATCGAGCCGCCCAGGTGCCGGGTGACCAGCACGCTCTCCAGCGGGGCGCCGTCGGCGTCGGTGCGGCCGGTGACCACCGCCAGCGGGTCCACCGCGGGGATCCCGAGCCGGTCCAGGTCGCGCAGCAGCTCGTACTCGCGCAGCGCGGGCCGCTCGGCCAGCTCCTTGACGGCGATCACCTCGTCCCCGGCGCGCGAGTAGCGCACCACGTGGCGGGAGATGCCGCGCGGCAGCGGGATCAGGTACTCCTCCGGCCAGTCCTCCAGGGGCACGTCCCAGGGCAGCTCCAGCAGGAGCGCGGGGTGCTCCGGGTTCGTCGCGCTGATCTGCAGTGCCATACGCCGGGTGTCCTTGTCTAGCCGCCGATCGTTGCCTCACTCTAAAGGGCGCGTTCCCGGGCCCGGAGCGCGGCGTCGCGCACCGGACCGCGGTGCACCGGCCCGTGCCCGGGCAGCAGCAACTCGCCCTCCAGCGCGGCGAGGACGTCCAGGGAGGCCACCGCGCGCGGCCGCTCGTGGTGGAACATGTCCGGCAGCAGCTGCGGCCCCTCGATGCGCGAGGTGGTGTGCCCGCTGACCAGGGCGTCGCCCGAGATCAGCGCGCCGATGCCCGGCAGGTGGTAGGCGCAGTGGCCGTCCGTGTGGCCCGGGGTGTGCACCGGCACGGGACGCCCGGGCAGGTCCAGGGCGCCCGCTCGCGGGAACGGCTCGGGGGTGGTGACGGGGTGCTGCTGCGTGCCGCCGGACCGCAGGACGTGCGCCGTCCAGGACAGCACCCCGGGGCGCCAGGCGTTGCGCAGCACCGTCCCGACGGTCACCTGCTGCAGGAAGTCCCGCCGCGCGTGCGGCACTTCGGCCTCGTGCAGGTACACGGGCGTGCCGTGGGCGGCCCGCAGGTACTCGGCGGATCCGAGGTGGTCGTTGTGCGCGTGCGTGATCAGCACGGCCGCCACCGCCTCCGGGGCGGCGCCCACCTCCGCGAGCGAGGCCAGGAGCTGCTCCCGGTCGCCGGGGTAGCCGGTGTCGACCAGCGTGACGGCGTCCCCTTCGGTGAGGATCACCCAGTTGGTGTTCGAGCCGTGCACCAGGTAGGTGCCGTCCGCGACGTGCTGTACGCCTGCCCGCATGTCCGCCCCGCGTCGTGTGGTCCCGGTTCCGCTCCCGACGGGAGAAGGAAAGCAGACCCGGCGGCGGACGGAACCGCCGGGTCCGCCCGGCGGGGGCCGCCGCGGCGAGGAGTCCGGGGGCGGCGCGTCAGTGCACGCCGTGCGGGCGGAACTGGATGCTGATGCGCGGGCCGGCCGCCCGGGTGCTCTTCGGGATCGCGTGCTCCCAGGTGCGCTGGCAGGAGCCGCCCATGACGACGAGGTCGCCGTGGCCCAGCGGGCGGCGCACGGTGTCCCGGCCGCCGCGCAGGGGCCGCAGCAGCAGGTCCCGGGGTGCTCCGACGGACAGGATGGCGACCATCGTGTCCTCACGGGCGCCGCGCCCGATCCGGTCGCCGTGCCAGGCGACGCTGTCCCGGCCGTCGCGGTAGTAGCACAGACCGGCCGTGGTGAACGGCTCGCCCAGCTCCTCGCCGTAGTGGGCGCTCAGCGCGTCCCGCGCCTCGGCCAGCACCGGGTGCGGCAGCGCCTCGCCGGCGCCGTAGTACGCCAGCAGCCGGGGCACGGCGACGACGTGGTCGTACATCTGGCGCCGCTCCGCGCGCCAGGGCACCTCGGCGGCGAGCTGTTCGAACAGCGCGTCGGAGCCGGAGAGCCACCCGGGCAGCACGTCGAGCCAGGCGCCGAAGCCCAGCTCGGTGCGGTGGATTCCGTCGAGCGGACCGAGGCGCAGCTCGTCGGTCTGGTCGAAGAGGGAGCCCTGGAGGTGCATGACTGCAGCGTACCTCCGAATCGAAAGTATGTTCCATGTCGGGACCGGCTCTTTCGATACAGCGATGCATGGAATACATTCCCGTATCGAAAGGAGGCCGACCGTGCGGGCAACGACCGGCCGCGTGACCCGGCGCCGGGTACGCACCCGCGCCAACCTGCTGGACGCCGCGTTCGCCGTCTTCGCGGCCAAGGGCTTCGGGCACGTCTCCATCGAGGAGATCTGCGAGGCCGCCGGCTACAGCAGGGGTGCCTTCTACTCCAACTTCTCCAGCCTCGACGAGCTGTTCTTCGCCCTCTACCGGGAGCGGGCCGAGCTGATCGCCGAGCAGGTGTCCGGGGCCCTCGCCCTCGACGGACCCGGCCTCGACGTCCCGGCCGCCGTGGACCGCGTCACCGACGCGCTGCTCCTCGACCGGGACTGGCTGCTGGTCAAGACGGACTTCCTGGTGCACGCGGCCCGCGACCCGGAGGTGGCCCGCACCCTGCTGGAACACCGGGCGCGGCTGCGGGAGGCGATCGCCGACCGCCTCGCCCGCGCCCGCGGGCACACCGCGCTGCCCGCCGTCCTCGGCGACACCGACGGCGCCGCCCACGCCGTGGTCGCGGCGTACGACGGCGTCACCACGCAACTGCTGCTGGACCGGGACGTCGAACACGCCCGGGCCTGGCTGAAGCAACTGCTCACGGCCCTGCTGACCGACGGCAGCGGCACCCCCGATCACGCGAAGCACTGAGGAAGGGAACGTCGCCATGGACGCCGACGTCATCGTCGTCGGAGCGGGCCTCGCCGGCCTGGTCGCGGCACACGAACTGACCAGCAGGGGCCGCAGGGTCGCCCTCGTCGACCAGGAGAACGCCGCCAACCTCGGCGGCCAGGCCTTCTGGTCCTTCGGCGGACTGTTCCTCGTCGACTCGCCGGAACAGCGCCGCCTCGGCATCAAGGACTCCTTCGACCTCGCCTGGAGCGACTGGCGGGGCAGCGCCCGCTTCGACCGCCTGGACGACGAGGACTCCTGGGCCGTGCGCTGGGCCCGGGCCTACGTCGAGTGGGCCGCGGGGGAGAAGCGGTCCTGGCTCGACGGCCACGGCATCACCTTCCTGCCCACCGTCGGCTGGGCCGAGCGCGGCGATCTCACCGCGCACGGACACGGCAACACCGTGCCCCGCTTCCACATCGCCTGGGGCACCGGCACCGGCGTCGTCGAGCCCTTCGTCCGCTCCGCGAAGCAGGCCGCGCGCGACGGCCTGCTCACCTTCCACCACCGCCACCGCGTCGACGCCCTGCTCGTCGAGGGCGGCACCGCGAAGGGCGTGCGCGGCACGGTCCTGGCCGAGGACACCGCACCCCGCGGCGTGGCCTCCAACCGGGACGCGACCGGCGCGTTCGAGCTCACCGCCCAGGCCGTGATCGTCACCAGCGGCGGCATCGGCGCCGACCACGACATCGTCCGCCGCCACTGGCCCGAGCGCCTCGGCACCCCGCCGAAGGAGATGGTGACGGGCGTGCCGGCCTACGTCGACGGGCGGATGCTCGACATCAGCGCCGAGGCCGGCGTGCGCCTGGTCAACCGCGACCGCATGTGGCACTACACCGAGGGCCTGCGCAACTGGGACCCGATCTGGCCCGGGCACGGCATCCGCATCCTGCCCGGCCCGTCCTCGATGTGGTTCGACGCCCTCGGCCGCCGCCTGCCCGGCCCGTACCTGCCGGGCTACGACACCCTCGGCACCCTCAGGCACCTGCGCACCACCGAGGACATCGCCGGGTACGACCACTCCTGGTTCATCCTCACCCGGAAGATCATCGAGAAGGAGTTCGCCCTGTCGGGCTCCGAGCAGAACCCGGACATCACGGCCAAGGACCGCGCCGGGTTCCTCAAGGAGCGCATCCTCGGCAAGGGCGCCCCCGGGCCGGTCGACGCGTTCCTGCGCAAGGGCGCCGACTTCGTGACCGCGCCCCGCCTCGAACAGCTCGTGGAGAAGATGAACCAGCTCACCGACGAGCCCCTGCTCGACGCCGCGGAGATCAGGCGCCAGATCGAGGCCCGCGACCTGCAGATCGCCAACCCCTACGCCAAGGACGCGCAGATCCAGGGCATCCGCAACGCCCGCCGCTACATCGGCGACCGGCTCGGCCGGGTCGCCGCTCCGCACCGCATCCTGGACCCGGCCGCGGGGCCCCTCGTCGGCGTCAAGCTGCACATCCTCACCCGCAAGACCCTGGGCGGCATCCAGACCGACCTCGACTCCCGCGCCCTCGGCATCGACGGCACGCCGGTCGAGGGGCTGTACGCGGCCGGGGAGGTCGCCGGCTTCGGCGGCGGCGGGGTGCACGGCTACAACGCCCTGGAGGGCACCTTCCTCGGCGGCTGCCTGTTCTCCGGGCGCGCCGCGGGCCGGGCGGCGGCCCGGCAGACCGCCTGACCCGGGCCCGCGACGGCCCCCACGCTCCGCGCGTGGCTACGCCCGCAGGAGGCGGGCCAGCACCGAGGCATGGCTCTCCGCCGGGGTCTTCGACGCGGTCAGCAGCGTCAGCGCGCCCTCGCGGGCCAGCCGCCGCAGCCCGTCCAGGGCCTCGGCCGCCTCCCCGGCGGCGAGCTCCGCCTCGTACCGCTCGGCGAACTCCTCGTACGTGCCCTCGCCGGCGTGGTACCAGCGCCGCAGCTCCGTCGACGGGGTGAGGGCCTTCGGCCACTCGTCCACCCGCGCCGCGTCCTTCGCCAGACCGCGCGGCCACAGCCGGTCGACCAGGACCCGTACGCCGTCCCGCGGTTCGGGCGGATCGTAGACGCGGCGGACGCGCACGCTCATGGTCGGGCCCCTTCGGCGGCGGACGGACGTGCCGCGAGCGTAACGCCGCCGGGCGGCCCCGGCGCGTCGTGCCGAACGCCCGGTTCCGCTCGCGCCGGGCGGGTACTCCGTCGGCCTGACCACGTCGAGGAAGGAGGTCACGACATGAGTGCACCGGACGGCCTGCGGGTCGTGCGCACACTCGACGAACTCGCCGAACTGGTCGACGGGGACCAGGACCTGTACGTGCGCTGGTCCCGCGGCCCCGGGACCGATCTCCGCGACGGGTCCAGCACGGACGAACTGACGGGCGTGCCCATGCCGGGCCTGTCCGCCAACCCGCTCGACGTCGAGGAGTGGTGGGAGGACCGGCCGGTCCGCCTGTGGGTGGCCAGGCGGCTGTACGACTACGCCCACCTGCCCCACGAGAAGGGGCCCGGGGTCCGTCCCTGGGTGCTCACGGGCAAGGAGATCGCGCGCGGGCCGGACAACGAGCCCCTGGTCATCGACGTCCGGCCGCTGGGCTGGGTCGACCTGCAGGTGATCGACGAGGCGAAGGCGGAGGTGGCCCGCCAGGAGAAGCCGTGGGGGACGCTGCGACGCGGCTGAACCGCGGACGACCGCGCGGTGCCCCGGGCCGGGAACGGCCGGGGCACCGCGCGGTCGTGTCGGTGCAGTGCGGTGAGCCGCGTCCGCCACGGGTGGCCGGCGGTCACGAGCGGAAGGCGGGACCGCCCGCGGGCGGCCCCGCACCGCTCAGCCCGAGCGCCGCCGCGCCGCGGCACGCCGCTTCAGCGCACGCCGTTCGTCCTCACTCGTCCCGCCCCACACGCCGATGGACTGTCCCGTGTCCAGCGCCCACTCCAGGCACTGCTCCTGCACCGGGCAGCGCCTGCACACCGCCTTGGCCTGCTGGGTCTGCATCAGGGCCGGGCCGGAGGTGCCGATCGGGAAGAAGAGTTCGGGGTCCTCGTTCCGGCAGGCAGAGTGGTTGCGCCAGTTGTCCATCGAAGTCACCTGCATCGCAGTAGAAACGTGCTCTTTCGGATGCTTACTCCTTTTCGGGTCACCTGTCGATGCCCGGTGAAACAGGAGCTTCGTGGAGAACCGTTCACACGCGTTCACTGCTCCCGCATGCCCCAGGGGGAGCCGTAGGCCGTCAGCAGGTCGAGGAACGGCCGGGCCGGGAACGCCTCGGGGCCGAGCACGCCGGTCCCGGACCAGGCGCCCGTGGCGAGCAGTTCGAGCGCCACGACGGGGTTGACCGCGGTCTGCCACACCACGGCCTGCGAGCCGTACTCGGCCATCGACCACTGGTTGTCGACCACGTGGTACAGGTACACCTCGCGCGGCCTGCCGTCCTTCACACCCCGCACCCAGGTGCCCGCGCACGTCTTGCCGTGCATCCGCTCGCCCAGCGTCGCCGGGTCGGGCAGGCACGCGGCGACCACGTCCCGGGGCGAGACCGCCACCGGGCCCCGGGGCCCCGGCACCGTCACCGGGTCGGTGCGGTCCAGGCCCAGCAGGTGCAGCGTCCGCAGCGTCTCGACGAACTCCCGGCCCAGGCCGTACTTGAAGGTGACCCGGCGCGCGTCGACCCAGCGGGGGACCAGCAGCACCTCCTCGTGCTCCACGTTCACGCACTCGACCTCCCCGATGCCCTCGGGGAAGTCGAACACCTCGGGCTCGCTGAAGGGCTCGGTGGTGTACCAGCCCCGGTCCGCCTCGTAGACGACCGGCGGGTTGAGGCACTCCTCGATGGTCGTCCAGATGCTGAACGAGGGCGCGAAGTCGTAGCCGTCGACGGTGAGGTTCGCGCCGTCCCGGATGCCGATCTCCTCGATCTCGTCGAAGAGTTCGTCGGCGGCGTGGCGGGCGAACACGTCCGACAGGCCCGGCTCGACCCCCATCCCGACCAGGGCCAGCAGCCCTTCCTCCGCCCACTGCCCGGCCTCGGCGAACTGTTCGTCGCCGAGCTTGACCCCGCACTCCTCGTACGGCCGCCGAGGGTGCGGCCGCGACAGCGACATCGCCATGTCGACATAGGTGGCGCCCGCCGCGCCGGCCGCGCGGAACAGCGGCATCACGAAGCGGGGGTCGGTGGCGTTGAGCAGGACGTCGCAGCGGTGCGAGGCCAGCAGGGCGGCCACGGCCGCCTCGTCGCCCGCGTCGACCCGTTCGGCGGTGAACCGCGGATCGCCACCGACCGCCGCGACCGCCGCCCTCGCCCGGTCCGGGTCGTAGTCGGCCACCACCATCGCCTCGAAGAACGGCCGCCGGGCGGCGATCCGGGTGATCGCGCCGCCCACACCGCCGGCACCCACGAGCAGTACACGCATGACAGGAACTCCCTCTGTGCGAAGAACGTGGCGCGCCCTCGGGGGAGATACAACGCCGCCCGGCGACATAAGGTCAATGGCGTTGGCATAAGGCCGGTGGCCCGGCCCGGAGCGAGGAGGAGACCGACGTGCCCAAGCCCGTGGTGCCCGAGGACAAGCGCCGCCGCCGCAGGCCCACCAAGCGCGGCACGGTGCTGTCCGAGGAGCTGATCGTCCGCACGGCGCTGCGGCTGCTGCGCGAGCACGGCAGCGCGGGCCTGACCGCCCGCCGCCTCGGCCTGGCCCTGGACGCCGATCCGAGCACGCTCTACCGCTACTTCCGGGGCATGGACGACCTGACGCTCGCCATCGGCGACGCCCTCGTCGGCCGGGCGCTGGACGGCTGGCGGCGCACGGGGGAGTGGCGGGCGGACCTGCGGGCGTTCGGGCTGGCCGTGCACGCCGCCTACGTCGAGCATCCGCAGGCGGCGGTGCTCACCGCGAGCCGGGTCTCGGGCCGCGCCCACGAGCTCGCGGCCGACGAGGCGGTCCTGGACGTCCTGCGCACGGCGGGCTTCCCGCTGCCGGAGGCGGTGCGGGTGTACCACGCCTTCATCGACACCACCCTGGGCTTCGCCGCCCTGGACGCCGCCGCGCTGGCCCTGCCCGACGCGTCGCTCCGCGCCGACGAGGACATGTGGCGCTCGACGTACGCCCGGCTGCCCGCCGCCACCCACCCCCGCATCGCCGAGGCGGCTCCGCTGCTCGCCACGCGCATGGTCACCAGCGCCTACCCGACGGCCCTGGACATGATCCTGGACAGCGCGGCCGCCCGGCTGGAGGCCATCGGCGGATAGGGCGTGGCGGGCCCGCGCGTGGGCGTCAGGTGCGCAGGGCCCGCGCGGCGGTCGCGGTGACCGTCTGCGCCACCTGGGCCAGGGCCGGCGAGTCGAGTCTCCACTGCTGCCAGTACAGCGGCACGTCCACGGTCAGCTCCGGGGCGATGCCCACGAGACGGCCGGCGCGCAGCAAGGGCTCCGCCTGGGCCTCCGGCACCAGGCCCCAGCCCAGCCCGGCGGCGACCGCCTCGACGAACCCCTCCGACGTCGGCACGTAGTGGCGCAGCGCGCTCGCGCCGCTCCGCCCGCGGGTGAGCCGGCGCACGAAGCCGTCCTGGAAGTCGTCCCGCCGGTCGAAGACCACCACGGGCGCCTCCAGCAGCACCTCCGCCAGTGGCCCGGCCGGCCGGCGCGCGGCGAAGTCCGGCGCGGCGACGGGCAGATACCGCATCCGCCCGAGCGCGCGCACGGAGCAGCCCGGCACCGGGTCCGGCGACGACGTCACCGCGGCCATCACGGCGCCCTCCCGCAGCAGCGCCGCCGTGTGGTCCTCGTCCTCGCGGCGCAGCTCGAAGTACAGCCGCAGCTCAGGTGGCACCCGGGAGAGCACGGGCAGGAACCAGGTGGCCAGCGAGTCGGCGTTCACCGCCACGGACACCCGGACCGGCTCCCCGGTGCCGCTCAGCCCGAGTTCGGCGTACGCGTCCCGCTCCAGCCGCGCCACCTGGCGGGCCAGCCGTACCAGCACCGCCCCGGACTCGGTCGGCCGCACGGGCTTGGTCCGCAGCAGCACGACCCGGCCCGTGCGCTGCTCCAGCGCCTTCACGCGCTGGCTGATCGCGGACGGCGTCACATGCAGCCGGGCGGCCGCCGCGTCGAACGTTCCCTCGTCCACGACCGCCAGCAGCGTCCGCAGCTGATCCAGTGGGAGATCGGGCATCATCACATCCGCTAACGATACGTAAGAATCTTCAGCTGGACCGGCCTCGGGCACCGTCCGTAGCGTCGACGCCATGACCAGCACCCTCACCGCCGGCGCCGCCGGTTTCGGCACCGGACTGTCCCTCATCGTCGCCATCGGCGCCCAGAACGCCTTCGTCCTGCGCCAGGGGGTACGCCGGCAGGCGGTCCTCGCCGTCGTCGCCATCTGCGCGCTGTCGGACGCGCTGCTCATCGCGCTCGGTGTCGGCGGGGTCGGGGCGGTCGTGGTGGCGTGGCCGGGCGCGCTGACGGCGGTCGGCTGGATCGGCGGCGCCTTCCTGCTCTGCTACGGGGCACTGGCGGCCCGGCGGGTGTTCCGGCCGGACGGGGGCGCGCTGCGCGCGGAGGGCGAGGCGGCCGGTTCGGTGCGCCGGGCCGTGCTCACCTGCCTGGCGATGACCTGGCTCAACCCGCACGTGTACCTCGACACCGTGTTCCTGCTCGGTTCCGTCGCCGCCGACCACGGCCCGCTGCGCTGGACGTTCGGTACGGGCGCCGTGCTGGCCAGCCTGTGCTGGTTCACCGCTCTGGGGTTCGGCGCCCGGCTGCTCGGCCGGTTCCTCGCCAAGCCCGCCGCCTGGCGCGTCCTGGACGGCCTGGTCGCCGTCACCATGATCGTGCTCGGTGCCCTGCTCATCGCCGGAAGCTGACATCGGCCGCCGGGCGGCCGGCGGCGGGTGCGATAGTGATCCCGCCCGGAAAGATGTAGTGAGCATCGAGAAAGCGACGGCGCGTGGACGCGAGCGAGAACACGACCGAACGGCGGGACCCCGAGCCGCAAGCGCCCCGGCGGCGCGGCTGGCGCCGCTGGGCCATGGACACCCGCCCGCTGCGCCGCCCCGCCTACCGGCGCCTGTGGGCCTCCACCATCGTCACGGCCGTCGGCAGCCAGCTCACGGCCGTGGCCGTGCCCAAGCAGATCTACGACATCACGGGCTCCTCGGCGTGGGTGGGCGCGGCGAGCCTGGCGGGGCTGGTGCCGCTGATCGTGTTCGCGCTGTGGGGCGGGGCGATCGCCGACACCATGGACCGGCGCAAGCTGCTGCTGATCACCAACGCCGGCATCGCCGTCACCTCACTGCTGTTCTGGCTCCAGGCCTTCGCCGGCCTGGAGTCGGTGGCCGCGCTGATGCTCCTGCTCGCGCTGCAGCAGGCCTTCTGGGGCCTGAACGCACCGGCCCGCAGCGCCTCCATCGCCCGTCTGGTCCCGGCGGACGAGCTGCCCGCCGCCAACGCCCTCGGCTCCACGGTGATGCAGACCGGGCAGGTGGCCGGGCCGCTGCTCGCCGGTGCCCTCATCCCCGTCGTCGGCCTGCCCGAGCTGTATCTCATCGACGCCCTGGCGCTGTGCGTCACGGTGTGGGCCGTGTACCGGCTGCCGGCGCTGCCGCCCCTGGCCGGCCCGGCGGTGCGGCGCGCGGGCGTGAAGGAGATCGCCGCCGGCTTCCGCTACATGTGGGGGCACACGGTGCTGCTGCTGTCCTTCCTCGCCGACATCGTCGCCATGGTCCTCGGCATGCCCCGGGCGCTGTTCCCGCAGCTCGCCGCCGAGACCTACGCGTCCTACGGCGAAGGGCTCGCGCTCGGTCTGCTGTTCGCGGCGATCCCGATCGGCGCGGTGCTCGGCGGACTGTTCTCCGGGACCTTCTCCCGAGCCCGCCGGCACGGCTGGATGGTGATCGGGGCGGTCGTCGTCTGGGGCGCGGCCATCACGGGCTTCGGGCTGAGCACCGACCTGTGGGTCGCGGTGGCGTTCCTCGCCGTCGCGGGGGTCGCCGACATGGTCTCCATGGTCTTCCGCGGCGCGATCCTGCTGTCCGCCGCCACCGACGAGATGCGCGGGCGCATGCAGGGCGTCTTCACCGTGGTCGTGGCGGGCGGCCCGCGCCTGGCCGACGTGCTGCACGGCACCGCGGGGTCCGCCTTCGGGCCCCGCACCGCTGTCGCGGGAGGCGGGCTGCTGGTCGTCGCCGTGATGCTGCTCCTGGCCGGCGCCGTACCGGCGCTGCGCCGCTACCGGGTCTGAGGGGAGCGGGGCCTCACAGCGCCCCGCGCCGGTGCAGCGTGTACTGCTCCATGAGCTTGCCCCGGGTCATCTCCAGCCGGTGCGCCAGTACCTCGGCGACGTTGCGCACCAGCGTCAGCCCGAGCTCCGGGTCCTCCTCGCACAGGTCCAGCACGGCCCTCGCGTCGAACTCGTAGGCCCGTACCGGGCTGAAGGCCACCGCTCCGAAGTCCCAGGTGTACGGCGGGAACAGCCAGGACCAGCCCAGCAGGTCGCCCGCGCCGAGGCTGGCCACGGTCACCCGCTGCAGGGAGTTGACCTGCTGGTCCAGGGAGACGGCACCGGAGCGGATGACCCAGAAGCGGTCGGCCGTGCCGTCCGCCTCGAAGATGCGGGCGTCCTCGGGGAAGGACACCTCCCGGGCGAGCGCCATCAGGCGCTGCCGCTGGGGCGGAGGCAGGGCGGTCAGGAGTTTGATCGCTTTGGTCATGCGGAGCTCCTCGCCGGGCGTCGACTGCGGTGCTGTCCCTACGCCCATTTCAGCCGCTGGCGGGGCCTTGGGCACCTCGGCGTACGGGACTTCCCGGCCGGGACTGTCCGGGCAGGAAAAAGCCCTGGCTGGACGGGGGAAACCAGCCAGGGCGGATGCGGTGGCACGGAGGACGGGGGTCGACTCCGCCACCACGTATGAGTGAACGGTAAACCATTCCGGGCGGGTTCGTGTAGCCGAGAGCGGGTCGCGTGACCCGTTTCACTTCGCGGCACCCTCCACGACGACCCGGACCGTCTCCAGCTCGGGGTCCGTCGGGTCGGGAAGGTGCATGCCCGCCTCCAGCCCGGTGCGCAGGTACGCCAGCACCGGCTCCGTGAGCAGCTCACCCGGCAGGACCGCCGGGATGCCCGGGGGATACGGGGTGATCATCTCCGCCGCGACCCGCCCGGCCGCCTCGGCCACCGGCACCTCCTCGGCCGGGCCGAAGAACGCGTCCCGCGGCAGCACGGCCTGTTCCATGCGCAGCTCGGCGGGCGAGGGCACCGCCACACGCGGCGCCCGGGGCAGGTCCCGCGCCACCCGGGCCAGGTCGCGCAGCGCCGAGAGCAGCTCGCCGGTCGTCTCCCGGTCGTCGCCGTGGGTGATCTGGGTGCCGATACGGCGGTGGTCCACCAGATGCGCCTCGATCTGCCGGTGCTCGCGCAGCCAGTCCGCCGCCTGGAAGCCGGAGATGCCGAGCCCGGTGAGGTCGATGACGCCCGGCAGCGGGTCGAAGTCGTCGGCCAGTCCGGGGCCGCAGAAGTCGTCGCGGCCGTTGACGTGCATCCCGTCGATCTCCTCGACGGCGGCGCGCACCTCGGCCGCCAGGCTCAGCGCACCGCCCATCAGCTCCTCGCCGTGCAGCGCCATCTGCCGGCGCCAGCCGTCCAGGCCCGCGAAGATCAGCGACGAAGGGCTGGTGGTGCCGAGCAGGTCCGCGCGCATCCCGAGCAGGGCCGGCGGGACGAGGTCGCCCTGCAGGTGGAAGACGGAGCCCTGCTCCAGGCCGCTGCCCATCTTGTGGATGCTGGTCACGCAGATGTCCGCGCCCGCGTCCATCGCCCAGGACGGCAGATCCGGGTGGAACGGCAGATGCGCGCCCCACGCCTCGTCGACGATCAGCGGCCGCGCGCGCCGGTGGCAGACCTCGGCGATCGTCCGCAGGTCCGCGCAGGCGCCGTAGGGGGTGGGGCTCGTGACCAGCGCGCCGCGGGCGTCCGGGTGGGCCTCGAAGGCCCGGTTGAACTCCTCGGCGGACGGCGGATGCGCCAGGTGCCGCTCGGCGTCCCAGCGGGGCTCGACCCACACCGGCTCGATGCCGGAGATGATCAGGCCGGACACCACCGACTTGTGGGCGTCCCGCCCGACCAGCAGCTTCTCGTGCGGACCCGCGACCGACAGCATGGCGGCCTTCACCGACAGGGAACTGCCGCACGTGCTGAAGAACGTGTGGTCGGCATGGACCGCGTCGGCCATGAGTTCCTGCGCACGCTGCAGCACCCGGCCCCGGGTGAGCCGGTCGTCCAGACCGCCCGTGGCCAGCACGTCCCCGAGGTACACGGCGTCCCCGAGGATCTCCCGGGCCTCCGGATCGGCACCGCGGGCCTGCTTGTGGCCCGGCGGCGTGAACGACAGATGCCCCTTGCGGCGGTAGGCGTCCAGGGCTTCCAGGACCGGTGCACGGGTGTGGTCGGCTGTCATGTGCATCGGGTGCCCGAAGCGGACGCCCGCAATCCGCGCGCGGCGGCGGGAGCGCCGTGCACGCCCTCGCCTCACCCCCGGGTCAGCCCTCCGGCGCGTGCCGGCCCGGGTTCAGGATCTCGTCCAGCACCGTGCGGACCGCCTCGTAGGACATGCGCCGTACGGTCGCGTCCCGGGCGCCCTGGGGGTCCGTCGCGCCCAACTGCTCGCTCCTGGTCTGCCACGCCTGCTCCTCCCGCTGCGCGCAGGCCCTCGCTCGCTGGATGCGTCGCAGCAGTTCGTCGGAGTCCACCACATCGGTCATGACCATCGCGTACCCCGCCGGCGCCCGGAGATGGCAGCGGGTTCGCGGCCGGCCGAGGGCTTTTCGAGCCGTGGAGGTGGCCCGGAGGTTTGCAGGTGCGGGGAAAGGTGAGCCGAAGAGGAGAGCCGCGGCGCTCGCGAGATGCGCGTGGGGAACGCCGCGGCAGTCGAAGGAGGCAACGGGTCCGTGAGCCCGAGGGCCGCCCGTGCGAGCGGCCGTGGACGTGAGCCGGATCCATCCCTTCCGTCCTGACCGACCAGGGAGCAGAAGGATGTGCGAGGAGCACATGATCGAATCCGTTTTCGAGCCGCCCGGCGCGAACCGGGCCCGGCCGTGCGAACCGGCCGACGCGCGCCGGGCCGTGGAGCAGGCGGTGGCCGAACGCTGCCGCGCCACCCGCACACCGTGCGACGCGAACGCCCTGTCCGACGCGCTGCTCGTCGCCTCGGAGCTGACGACCAACGCGATCCTGCACGGCGGCGGGGTCACCGACTTCCACGTCGACATCGACGGACCCGGCGTCCGGGTCTCGGTGAGCGACCGCAGCGACCGGCTTCCGGTGACCGTCCCGCGCACCGATGCGCACGGCCGCACCCGGCACGGCGGCCACGGCTGGCCCATCGTCTGCCGGCTCTCCCGCGACATCCGGGTGTCCGACCTGCCCACCGGGGGCAAGTGCATCACCGCTGTGGTCCCCCTGTCCTGAGCTGCCGGGAGGCGGCGCCGAGACGGCTCCGGAAGATTGCTCGGCAAAGCGGAGTTTGTTCCACCGGGGTCAGGGCAGACGCAGTTTCGTGCTTCGGACCGGAGGCGCGCCAGCGGGAGCGGTATGGCTGCCCCGGAGGCCGTCCGGGTCGATCCGGGCAGCAACCTTCCCGCGGTCATCCCTGAAACCACCGTTCAGGAGCGAATCCGCATGCTCATCGAAACGCCCACCCACCGTCCCGGCACGCCCGAAACGACGACCACCGCCGGCAAGCGGCGTCACGACGACGCTCCCGACACCGCCGCCCTCTTCGCCCGACTGGCGGAACTCGACGAGGGGCCCGAGAGGGAAGCCGTCCGCGACGAACTGGTCACGCTCTGGCTGCCCATGGCCCACCGCATCGCCGGACGCTTCCGCGACCGCGGAGAGTCCCTCGAGGACCTCCGGCAGGTCGCCGCCCTGGGGCTCGTCAAGGCCATCGACCGGTTCGACCCGAGCCGGGGAGCCTTCGAGAGCTACGCCGTCCCCACCATCACCGGCGAGGTCAAGCGCCACTTCCGGGACCGCATGTGGGCCCTGAGGGTTCCGCGCCGCGTACAGGAACTGCGCAACAAGGTGCGTGTCGCCCGGCGCGAACTCACCCAGAACCCGGGCAGCCCCGAGCCCTCCGTGGCGGACATCGCCACCCACACCGGCCTGACCGAGGACGAGGTCAACGCCGGACTGGAGGCCCTCGACAGCTTCAGCACCCTGTCGCTGGACGCCGAGCTGTCCGCCGACGACGACGGCTACAGCCTCGCCGACACCCTCGGCGCGGCCGACTCGTCCTACGACACCGTGGTCGACCGCGAGTCGGCCAAGGAAGGCCTGCGCCGGCTGCCGGAGCGCGAGCGGGCCATCCTCTACATGCGCTTCTTCGAGGACATGACCCAGAGCCGCATCGCGGACCGGCTGGGCATCTCCCAGATGCACGTCTCCCGCCTCATCAGCCGCAGCTGCGCCCGTGTGCGCGACGAGGTGCTGGGGCAGCGGACGGGGAACCGGGGCACCGGCGGCCCCTCCGCCACGGCCTGACCCACCTGACCCGTACAAGGAGCGAAACGACATGCTGAGGCCCCATCCCGCCGTGCTGCGCCGCCTCGTGGACGAGTACGAGGCACTCTCGGCCGCCGAGGCCGGCCGCGCGACGGAAGAGGTGAGCACACGGGCGCGCGACCTGGCGTACACGCTGTGCGTGTCCACCGGCACCAGGGACGTCCGGCACGCCCTGGAAGCCGCTCACCAGTGGCTCGCGGCCGCACCCGCACCGGCCCGCGAGACCGTCTCCCTGGGCACCCGGCAGCGGATGGCGGCTCCCCAACCCTCCTGACCCGCGTGCACCCGGCGCGACGGGGAAGGCGAGCAGCACCGAGGGTCCGGCCGGCGGCGGCCGCCGCCCGCCGGGCCCCCCCGGCCCCCCCCCCCCCCGGGGGGCCCCCCGGGGCCCCCAGTCCACCGGGGGGCGGCCGGCGGCCGCCGGCGCCGACGTTGACGACGAA
>NZ_JBITSK010000003.1:472417-558358 GCF_044540565.1 Streptomyces sp. NPDC085931 | reverse complement strand
CCCCGCGCCCCCGGGGGCGGGGGGGGGCCCCCCCACCCGCACCGCCCCGCGCCCCCCGGGGGCGGGGTGGGGGGGGGCGCGCCCGGGGGGGGCGGGGGGGGGGGGGCCCCCCCCGCCCCGGACCCTCGCGTCCCCCCACACGCACGGAAGACACAAGGGAGCCCCATGTCCACGGCGGGGCGGCCGGCGGCCGCAGGCGACGACGATGACGACGAACTGGAGCGGCTGCGCGCCGAAGTGCGCCACCTGCGCGCCCGGGCGCGCGTGCGCCCCCTGATATCCCAGGCCCAGGGCATGCTGCAGGAGCGGTACGCGCTCGCCGACGGGGAGAGCGCCTTCGCGCTGATGCAACAGGCCTCCCAGCGCTACAACGTCAAACTGCGCACGCTGGCCGACGTCCTGGTCACCGCACCGCGCCCCGGCGACGGCGAGCCGCTGTGGTTCCCGCGCCGCGTCCGCCTGCCCCCGCCCGACCTGACCTTCACCACCGTCCCCGCGTCCGGGGCCCCCAGCCGCAGCGCCGTGCTGCGGGCCGTCCTGAACCACACGCTCACGGTGACGGACACCGGCATGGGCAACGTGCAGCTGCCCGACCGGGCCCGCGGCGGGCTGCGCATCGAGGAGCACACCGGGCTCACGCCGGACTTCGTCGACTTCTTCGCCCACGTCGGGGAGGACGGCACCTCCTGCGCACGGGCCGCCCGGGACGTCGCCCAGATCACCGTGCGGGACGTGGAGAGCGACCCGGTGTTCACCGGCCCGGCCCGGCGCGCCATCCTCGCGGCGGGCAGCAGGGCCTGCCACAGCGTCCCGCTGACGACCCCGTCCGGGCTGTGCGTCGGCATGGTCTCGGCCCACATGGACCGGCCCCTGCGCGGCCTGACGACGGCCCAGACCAAGGCCCTCGACGCCATGGGCGCCCAGGCGGGCCGCTGGCTGGCCTGGCACGACCGGACGGTGGTCCTGGACGCCCTGGAGCATCTGCACGCCCTCGGCCGGGCCCGCCGGGGCGCTCGGCTGCGCCGCTCCTGAGCGCGGAGCACGAGGGGCCCCCGCGCCGCCGGCCGCCGGGGCACGAGACACGGGCCGCAGGGCACGTGCGCACAACCGGAATCCCCTGGTCCAGGGGTGCTCCGGGTGTGCGACCGCCGACCCGGGGAATCCGCAGTCCGGGAGGTCGACATGAACACGAGTGCGATGGCACGGAGCGGTCGTTTCCGGGCCCGGCGGGCGGCGCGGGGCTCGGTGACCGAGGGGGCGGCCCGGGCCGGCTTCACCGCCCGGGGCGTGATCTATCTGCTCGTCGGGGCCCTGGCCCTGCAGATCGCCTTCGGCGGCACCGGCCGGCAGGCCGACCGCGGGGGAGCACTGCAGGAACTGGCGCACCAGCCCTTCGGCGCGGTGCTGCTGTGGGCCCTGGGCGTCGGGCTCGTCGGCATGGCCCTGTGGCGGCTGTCCGAGGTGGTCTTCGGCTCGGTCGGCAAGGACGGCCGCAGCCCGCGCAAGCGCCTCATGGCGGCGGCCCGCTGCGCCTTCTACGTCTTCGTCGCCTACTCGGTGCTGTCGTTCGCGGCCAGCCGCCACCAGAGCGGCGGCTCCAGCGACCAGCAGTCCCGCGACGCCACCGCCCGGGTCCTGGAGATCCCCGCCGGGCAGTGGCTGGTCGGCGCCGCCGGGCTCGCGATCGTCGGGGCCGGCGGCTGGATCGCCGTACGGGCGGTCCTGCGCAAGTACCACAACAAGCTCCGGCTCGGGGAGATGAGCCCGCGCACCCGGCGGCTGGTCGACGTCACCGGCATGGCCGGAGGCGCGGCCCGCGGACTGGTCTTCGCCGTCGCCGGTGTCTTCGCCGTGCGCGCCGCGATCGACTACGAACCCGACCGTGCCAAGGGCCTGGACGACACCCTGCGCAGCTTCGCCGAGACCCCGCTCGGCCCCTGGCTGCTGGCCTGCGTGGCGGCCGGACTCGTCCTGTTCGGAGTGTTCTCCTTCGCCATGGCCCGGTGGCGGCGCGTCTGAGCCGCCGCTGACGGGGAACACGGGACGGATGAGCGATCCCGAGATTCCGCATGGCGACGGCCGGCCCGTGGACATGTACCTGGACCTCCTGCGCATCCGGATGGAGACGGAGGACTACCGCCTCCTGATGCGCGTGGTGGAACCGGTCCTCGAGGCCATCGACGAGGAACGCCTGTCCAGCCTCGACTTCGCGCTCGACTCCGATGCCAACGCACACCTGCCGCAGGAGGTCCGTGACGAGGTCGCCCTCGTCATCGCCACGGCCGTCACGGGCCGCCTGGACAACGAGGTGATCGAACTCGATGTCGACGAGACCGGCCCGGTCCGGATCGTCACCGACGCGACCACCGCGTCCGACCCCGTCCGGCTCGGCGAGATAGCCGACTACATCAAGGAACGGCACCGGCAGACCGAGGAACTGCGGGGCATCGCCGAGGTGAGCGGACTGCCCACCGACTTCTGACCGGCCGCCCCGCCGGCCGCGGACGCCGCGTCAGCCCCGGGGCGTCGCCACCGGCACGCCCAGCGGCCGGGCGAGACCGACCACGGCCTCGTCCAGCCGCTCCAGGTGCCGCAGCACGCGATCGGTGACGCGGCCGTAGCGCGGTGTGCCGTCGGAACCCAGCAGGGAGGCGATGCTGGGGCCGGTCTCCACCCGCGCCTCGGCGTGCTCGTCGGCGACCCGGGCCGCGATGGCCTGGATGTTGCCCACGGTGCGCGCGGCCGCCCCGCGCAGCCGCGGATCGGCCGCGATCGACGGATGCGTGGGCAGCAGCTCGGCCGTGGCCGCCAGCGTCCGCGCGTGGTACGCGCACGTCTCCAGCAGCGCCACCACGTACCGGGCCGTGTCCCGCCGGGCCCGCAGCGGCGTGACCGGATGCGTCAGCGGCTGGGTGGCGGCCCGCAGATCGGCCAGCGCCTGGTCCAGGTCGCGCGCCTTGTCCAGCAGGTCGTCGGCGGGCCCGCCGCTGAGCTGGCCCACCGCGGCCTCGGCGACGCCGGCCAGCCGCTCCAGCACGGTTTCGAGCAGCTCGTTCGTCCGCCGGTCCGTCCGCACGGGCAGCACCAGCGCCGCCGCGACGACCCCGCAGACGGCGCCGATCGCCGTCTCCTCGATCCGCAGCACCAGCACGTCCAGGCTGTAGGTGTGCAGCAGCGTGTAGAGCAGCCCCAGCATCGCCGTGACGAAGAACGACATCAGCGTGTACGACAGCGGCGCCACGTAGAACATCGCGAAGATCAGCACCAGGACGAGCGCGAACGCCGTCACCGTGTGCTGCCCGACCAGCCCCGCCAGCACGATGCCGGCCACCACGCCGAAGACCGTGCCCA
The DNA here is from genome assembly GCF_044540565.1 of Streptomyces sp. NPDC085931. NCBI lineage: Bacteria > Bacillati > Actinomycetota > Actinomycetes > Kitasatosporales > Streptomycetaceae > Streptomyces > Streptomyces sp. NPDC085931. The sequence goes on along the minus strand of NZ_JBITSK010000003.1, from coordinate 555,007 downwards.
GCAGCCGCCGGTAGCCCTTGACCAGGATCTCGCCCGTCGAGGAGGTGTTGATGAAGACGATCCAGCACGTCAGCACCGCCCAGTACCAGCGCTGCGTGGACAGCAGCTCCCCGCCCGCGATGGCCAGGGAGGAACCGACCGCGACCTGCACGGCCGCGCGCGTGGTGGGGCGCCGCAGGCCGGTCCGCTCGTCCGGCGCCGGTTCCTCGGCGCTCCCGTCGAGCGCGGCCTCCTCGGCGTCCAGCTCCTCGCGGGAGCGGGACGTGGCGGGGGAGTCGTCCGACTCGTCCTGCGGGCCGTCCAGGGCGATCCGCAGCCCCAGCACCGCGCGGGCGGCCTCACCGATGCCCCGGAAGACGTCCTGGACGGCGGCGGAGGCGGGCGGCAGGTTCTCCTCGTCCCGGTAGCCGAGGAGACGGTTGCGCACATGCGCCAGCGCGGTGCCCGAGTCACCCTCGCCGGCCCGCAGCACCAGCGTGTGCAGCGCCCGCAGATCGCGCCGCAGCGTCGCGGTGGACTCGTCGGGCACGGCCGGCACCGCCACCGACGGGGCGGGCGCACCCGGCAGGTGCAGGGTGAGCGTGTCCGCCCGTTCGGCGCTGCGGGCCGACAGCAGCAGCAGGCCGAGCCGCTCGGCGGCGATCTCGGCGTCCGCGATGCGGCGCTGCACCAGCCGCGCCGCCGACTCGTCCCGGGTCCCCTCCTCCAGCCGCCCCTGGATCATCATCGCGGTCTCGTGCAGCCGCGCCGTGCCCTCGCGCACGGCCTCCAGCGCCTTGTCCATGTCGTCCTCGCCCGCGTCGAGGAGATCGAGCTGCGCGGAGACCAGCTGGGCCAGCCGGGCCCGGAAGGCCAGCCGCAGCCGCACCAGGATGCCCGCGGGCGTCGCCGGCACCACCGCGAAGCGCAGCACGGCACTGGAGCCGAAGGCCAGGGCGATCGCGCCGTACAGCGCGGGCAGCGCGGAGACGGTGGCACCGACGAACAGGGACAGGAAGTAGACCTGGAAGGCGATCAGCCCGAGCGCGGTGCCCCGCTCGCCGAACCGGCGGCCGTAGACCGCGCAGAAGATCAGCACGACGAAGAACGCGTCACCGACGACGCGGCGCTCGCCGAGCACCGCGCTCAGGCTGACGGAGGCCAGCGCCACCGGCAGTCCCAGGGCCAGCGTCACGGCCTGGGCGCCCGGTTGCTTCTCCCGGATGGCGAAGGTGGCGACCATGGCCGCCATGGCCCCCGCCACCAGGTGGGGGACGCCCGTGCCGAGCAGGGAGAGCACGGCCAGGGTGAGGGCGATCGCACCGACCGTCCGCAGCCCTGCCGTCAGCCGCAGCAGCCCCGGGTCGGACGCCGCGATCCGGTCCCGCAGCCGTGTCCGCACCGAGTGTCCCGCTGCCCTCACGCCGCCGCACTCTCTCCCGACTCACCCACCAAGATCCGCACCTCAGCATGTCATGCCGGGCGCGCCGGGCCCCGCCCGGGCCGGGGCGCTACTCCTGCCGTCCGGTGCCCTCCACGTGCGCCCGCACCTGGTCCGGCGTCAGATAGGCGTCGGTGTACTCGAAGTCCTTCAGCCGCGCCGGCTTGCGCGCCTGGAACCCGGTCCGCACGAAGTCGTCACCGGCGACCGCGTTGAGCAGCCAGTTCGTCATCACCCGCGTCTTGGCGACGTTGGTGCGCAGCGCCGACCAGTGGTAGCCGCGCGCGACGGCCTGCGCGGGCAGGCCGCGCAGCTCCACGCCCAGCGGCTTGGACACCGCGTCCGTACCGCCGAGGTCGACGACCAGCCCCAGGTCCTTGTGCACGTACGGCGTCATCGACTGCCCCCGCAGCGACGCGATGACGTTGTCGGCGACATGCCTGCCCTGGCGCAGCGCGTGCTGCGCGGTGGGCGGGCACATGGCCCCGTCGCCCTTGGCCAGGTCGGGCACGGCGGCCGAGTCGCCGAGCGCGAACACCCCGTCGCTGCCCGGCAGGTTCATCTCGGGGGCCACCGCGAGACGGCCCTTGACCGTCTCGGCGCCGAGCGTGGCGATCAGCGGGCTCGCGACGACACCGGCGGTCCAGATGAGCGTGCGGGTCGGGATCACCCGCCCGTCGGTGAAGGTGACCTCCTCGGGACCGGCCTTCGCGATGGAGGTGCCCAGGGAGATCTCGATGCCGCGCCGCTGCAGGATCTCCTGCGCGCTGCGGCCGAGCTTCTCGCCCAGCTCCGGCATGAGCTTCGGCGCGATGTCGATCAGGTGCCACTTGATCAGGCCCGGGTCCAGCCGCGGGTAGCGCTTGACGGCGGCGTGCGTCAGACGCTGCAGGCAGGCCGCGGTCTCGGTGCCCGCGTAGCCGCCGCCGACCACCACGAACTGCAGCCGTGAGGCCCGCTCCTGGGGGTCCTGGCTCGCGTCGGCCAGGTCCAGCTGGGAGATGACGTGGTCCCGGATGTACGCGGCCTCGGCGAGCGTCTTCATCCCGAACGCGTGGTCCGTCAGGCCCGGGATGTCGAAGGTGCGGGTGATGCTGCCGGGTGCCAGCACGATGTAGTCGTACGGCTCGTCGACGATCTCGTCGGTGATGGTGCGGATGACGCAGACCTTCGCCTTCAGGTCGACGCCGATGGCGCCGCCCGGGATGATCCGCGTGCGGTACTTCTTGCTGCGGCGCAGGGAGACGGCGATCGACTGCGGCGTCAGCACGCCGGAGGCGACCTGGGGGAGCAGCGGAAGATACAGCTGGTAGGCGAACGGCGTCACCAGGGTGACGTCGGCCTCGTCCGGGGAGAGTTTCCGTTCCAGACGGCGGACGCACTCCACGCCGGCGAAGCCTGCGCCAACCACCAGGATCCTGGGTCGTGTCACGGTGTTCATCCCTTTCTGCGGCTCCAGGCGGTCTGCCTCGAACGCCTTTCGCCTGCCCCTGGATCGCCCGTTCGCACCCTTTCGATCCCACCGCGTGTCCGGCCGGTGCGCCAGCCGGACGTGGCAGGCAGACGAACGCGCCGATCACCACCATGCCCGCCCGGTGGCCGAAAAGCACCGGGCGGGAGTGAAGAACGCGTGCGCACCGCCCCGGCGGCCGGCCGTTCAGGACGCGGCGTCGCTCCGGACGTGACACAGCAGCAGGCACACGTCGTCGTCGCGCTCGGAGTCGCTCAGCAGCGGGTGCAGGATCCGGTCCGCCGAGCCCTCCAGATCGGCGTCCAGCTCCGCCGAGTCGAAGCGGCCCAGCGCCGCGGCCAGCCGCTCGATCCCCGGGTCTATGCCCTGCGCGCGCCGCTCCACCAGCCCGTCCGTGTACAGCGCGAGCGTGGAGCCCGGCGACAGCTGCACCGTGTGGTCGTCGATCTCCTGGGTGAGGGGGATGCCGAGCATCGCACCGGGCTTGGCGTCCAGGGTGCGCACCGTGCCGTCGGCCAGGCGCAGCACCGGCGGCGGATGGCCCGCGGCGGCCCAGGTCAGCGTGGGCTCGTCGGGGTGGAACCGGGCGATGACGGCCGTGGCGTACAGGTCGGGCTGGAGGTGGTGCAGGAACCGGTGCAACCGGGTCAGCAGCCGGCCCGGGCTGTCGCCGTCGACCGCGTACGCCCGCAGCGCGGTGCGCAACTGGCTCATCATGACCGCCGCGTGCAGACCGTGCCCGGTCACGTCGCCGATGACGGTGATGAGCCCGCCGTCGCGCTGCGGGAACGCGTCGTACCAGTCGCCGCCGATGTTCAGCCCGTGCGTGGCCGGCAGGTACCGGGCGGCCAGGCTGAGCCCGGGCGTGGCCGGAAGGTCCGTGAGCAGGGCCCGCTGCAGCGTCTCGGCGATGTCGCGGTTGTGCTCGAAGCGGCGGGCGTTGTCGATGGCGATGCTGGCCCGCCGGGTGAGCTCGATCAGCATCACCGCGTCGTCCGGGTTCCAGCGCGCGCCGGGCGGCGACAGCGTCAGCACGCCCAGCGGAGCCCGCCGCGTCGGCAGCGGCACGCACAGCAGCGGCGTGGCGGGGTCCAGCGCCGACGCCGGCTGGTCGTCGACGCCGGGCAGGTTGCCCGGGTGGTCGGCCGCGTACTGGGGCCGGCCGGTCCGCGCGGCCAGCACGGCGGCGGCCGGATGCGGCGTGGACCGGTGCTTGTCGTCCTCGTCGAACAGCCAGACGTCGACGCTGCTCGCGTACTCGGGCACCAGCAGCTCCGGCAGCCGGCGCACGATCTCCTCGTGGTTCAGCGAGGCCGTCAGCACGGCGCTCGCGTCCGCGAGGAACGTCAGCCTGCGGCGGGCGCTCTCCGCCTCGTTGCGGGCGCTGCGCTCGGCGGCGAAGGCCTCGCGCTGGGCCCGGCCGGCCGCGTCCAGCTCGGCGTGCAGGGCCAGCACGCCCTGGTTGGTCTGGTGCAGCTCCTCCCGGTGGAAGGCGACCAGGTCCTCCTGCTCGGTGAGCTTGTCCAGGACCACGGCGGTGTCCTCGTCGGCGCCGAGCAGCGCCTCGGCGAGCGCCGCGGGGTCCTCGGCGACCGTGCCGGCCTCCGCCGCGCCGGCCGCCTCGGGGCAGGGGACCGTGACCTCCCACGGCGGCTCCCCGGCGGCACAGGCCTCCGGTGACGGGGCCACCACGGCGTGCAGCAGCCCCTCCTCGCCGGGCGAGCCGGCCAGGCGCAGGGTGAGCTGCCAGGTGCCGCCCTTGGTGAGGCACTGCCTCAAGTGGGCGCTGAGGTCGGCGGCGAGCCGGGTCCGTTCGAGGGTGGGCACACCGTGGGCGGCGGCCAGGCGCGCGAGGGCGATCCGGGCGCGCGCCGCGTCGGTGACGGTGGTGATCTGCCAAGTGCGCATCATGGGCGTTCCGGCGGGGTGGGAGTCAGCACGGCCACGGCGGTGTCGTCCCGCACCGGCCGGGCGGGACTGCTCGCGTCGCGTATCGTCACGGCGGCCGTCACGGCCGGGTCGGCCGCGGGCGCGCCGGCCTCGTCGGACGGCGGCGCCCAGCGGCTGGGCAGGCCGTCGGTGTGCAGGATGAGCAGCCGGTCGGCCGCCCAGCCGGCCTCCTCCTCGCGGAGGGTGGTGGGCCGGTGGACGCCGACGATGCCGGGCCGCGACAGCAGGGGCCGCCAGGTGCCGTCGGCGCGCAGCCGCGCCCCCACGTTCCCTATGCCGGCGAAGGTCAGCCGCCCGGCCCGCAGGTCGAGCTGGGCGACGGCGACGGCCGCGCCGCGGGTGCCCCGCAGCGCGTCGTGGAGGCGCCGCAGCGCCTCGGCGGGGGAGAGATGGGCCCACCGGTGCAGGGCCGTGACCGCGGCGGACGAGGCCCGCGCGGCCTCCGGGCCGTGTCCGAGCCCGTCCGCCAGCATCAGGGTGACCCGCTCCCCGGCCCGTACGCAGGTCCAGGCGTCACCCGAGTACTCGGCTCCGCCGTAGGGGATGTTCACACCGCCGGCCCGCACCCCGGGGAGCGGCCCGGGGCGTTTGCGTGCCGGCCCGTCCCGCACCACGCGGTCGTCCTCCGCCGCACCCGGAAGGTCCCGCGGACGTCCCACGGCACCGCTGCCGGTGCCTGCGCCGGGCGTGTCCCGCCGGTCCTGGCCGCCGAGGGGACCGCCGGGCGTGGCGACGGCCTCGGGGGAGCGGTCCGGCGTCGTACGGATCCCGGACGCCGCGGTGCAGCCGTCCGCCGCATCGCGCGCACGAGACGTCCGCGGGGCGGAGGCGTCCGGCCCGGCCGGGAGGACGGCAGCCGGGTGCCCCGTCGGGCCGCCGCATGCCACGGCCGCCAGGGAGGCCGGGGCGGGAGGCGGGGCGCCGTCCGGCGCGGAGCCGTCGGAGGTGGCCGGGTCGCCGGGTCCCGTCCACGGGTCCCCGTCCCGTGAGGTCCGGCCGGCCCGGGCGGAGGCCGTCGAAGCGGCGGGCACGCCTCCGCCGGGCGTGGAGGCGACGCGTGCGACCGCGACCGTGCCGCGGCCGGGCGTGCTGTGCAGGCCGAAGTCGTCCGCCAGGCGCACGCACGTGCCGAGGCCCGCGCCGAGCGAGCGGGCCGTGGAGAAACCGTCGCGCACGGCCGAGGGCACGTCGTGGATGCCCGGGCCGTGGTCGATCGCGGCGATCTGCACGACGCGGGACTCCCCACCGCCGTCCCGCTGCACCGGCGCGTCCACGATGTCGACGAGCACCTGCCCGCCCTCCGCGTGCTTGAGAAGGTTCGTGGCGAGTTCGGTCGCCACCAGCGCGGCCGCCGCCGTTCGGCGCTCGTCCAGCCCGGCCAGCGCCGCCGCCTGCTCCGCGGCGACCCGCGCGTCGCGCACGCGGGTCCAGTCGCGCACCGGGATGTCCCACACGCGCGGCATCAGGCCTCCTCGCGGGGCCGCGGCGGCTGGGCCACCCAGCACGTCACCCGCACCGTCGTGCCGGAGCCCGGCGTGGTGTCGATGTCGAAGTCGTGCACCAGCCGCCGGGCACCGCTCAGGCCCATGCCCAGCCCGCCGCCGGAGGTGTAGCCGTCGCTGAGCGCCAGGTCGAGGTCGGCGATGCCCGGACCCTCGTCGACGAAGGACAGCCGCAGCCCCTGCGCGGCTCCGGAGACGACCCGGGTCGCCTCCATCCGCCCGCCCCCGCCGTGCACGAGGGTGTTGCGGGCCAGCTCGCTGGCGGCGGTGACCAGCTTGGTCTGCTCCACCAGACCGAAGCCGAGCTGGGCAGCGGCCTGCCGAACGTGCTGTCGCACCCACACCAGGTCCATGTCGGACCGGATGGGCAGGCAGGCCTCGACGCCCGCGGCGGTGTGCATCACGGACTCTCCTGACGCGGGCCGCCGGCCCGGGCCGCCGGCGAGTGCTGCGAGAGCAGCTCCATGCCCGCCTCCGTGCTGAGCGCCGTGCTCAGACCCGGCAGCGTCAGGCCCAGCTCCACCAGGGTGATGGCGACCGCCGGGCGCATGCCCGCCACCACCGTCCGCGCGGCCAGCAGCTTGGCCTGCGCCGCGATCTCGGCCAGCACCCGGCCCAGGAAGGAGTCGACGATCTCCACGCCGGAGATGTCGATGAGGACTCCGCGGACCCCGGTGCGGGAGATGGTCTCGGCGAGGTCCTGCTGGAGCTGCTGCGCCGTGCTGTCGTGCAGATCGCCCTGGAGCGTGACCAGCAGCACGTCGCCGAGCCGGAGCACCGGCACGTGGCCCGGGACGGGACGGGGGTAGGCGTCGCTCACCGGTGACCCGTGCCCGGGTTGACGATGTCCGCGCCGAGCTGGTGCAGCGCGTACCCGAGCGCGTCCGACAGGCTCGCGCGGGTGAGGACGTCGAGGTCCAGCCCGAGGTGGACCATGGTCTGGGCGATGGCCGGCCGGATACCGGAGACGATGCACTCGGCGCCCATCAGCCGCGCCGCCGCCACCGTCTTCATCAGGTGCTGCGCCACCAGCGAGTCGACCGTCGGCACACCGGTGATGTCGAGGATCGCGAACCGGGCGTGCTGGTCGACGACGGCGTTCAGCAGCGTCTCCATCACCACCTGGCTGCGGGCGCTGTCGAGCGTGCCGATCAGCGGCACGGCCACGATGCCGTCCCACAGCCGGATGACCGGTGTGGCCACCTCCAGCAGCTGCATCCGCTGCCGGTCGCTGAGGGCCTGCCACTCGCTGAGCGCCGTCTGCATCGCCACCAGCCGCAGGGTGCCCATCAGCACCGTCAGCGCGGTCGAACACGCCCGCAGGTGCTCGGGCGGAGCCTGCTCCAGGTCGGCGGCCAGCAGGTTCTCCACGGGCGGCCGCAGGGCGGCCAGCTCGGTGGAGACCTGGGTGTTGGACAGCCCGGCGCGGGAACGGGCCGCGCCCATGCGGGCCAGCTGCTCGCGGACCCCGCTGAAGCCCGCGGCGTCCGGGTCCTCCACCTGGTCCGCATCGGCCACCCGGGCCAGCGCGTCGACGACGGCCTTGCCCGCCTCCACCGCCTCGTCGCGCGAGACGGTGAACACGGTGCGGAACAGGGGCTCGTCCGCCCACCGCTGGGCGATCTGCTCACGCCGTCGGTGCAGGAAGTCCCGCACCTCGTGCGTCGGCGTGGCGAGCTGTCCGTCCGCTTCGTGCTCCGGCACCTGGTTCTCTCCTCATCCGCGTTGCGTCGACCGAGCCCGCTTCTGGCAACGAGAACGGCGATGTGACACTTGCCGGGCGACAACTCTAACCATGCGCCGACCTCGTAGGACACCGGATCCGGCGCAAGCGATCCGGTTCCGGCGACGGTGGTCGCGCGCCGCCGGGGGAGGGCGGGCGAGGGGGGTGAACCACCGTGCGGGCAGGGCGGAGCGGGGCCCCGGCCGGTCCTCACCGGCGCCGGGCCCGGCACCGCCCGGGGCTCAGGCGCCTTCCGGCTCCTCGGGGATCACCGGCCCCGCGTCGACGCGGGCCAGGGCCTCCTCCACGCTCTCCGATATCGGCACCGTGATGCTCACACCGGTGAGATCGAGGATGCGCCGCACGGCGGGCGTCGGGCTGATCACATGCACGCTGCCGGCGTCGCCCCGGGTCTCCTGGTACACGCGCAGGATGATGTTCATCCCCGACGAGTCCATGAACGGGACGGACGACAGGTCGAGCAGGAAGTGACGTCGGCCGTGGTGGAGTTGGTTGGCCAGATGGGCCTGGAACTCGGTCGCGGTGTCGACGTCCAGGTAGCCGTCGACCGTGATCAGGGCCACGTCCTCCCGGGGCAGTTCGACTTCCACGGACAGCGGGTTCTGGGCGAGGGGCACGGGTACCTCCAACAAGTGCTACGGCCTGGGCTGGTCACCTCTGGGGATGACCGCGGTGCGGGGGGACGCCGGTCGCGTCGCGGGCTCGACTGCCGTCTGCCATGTGCCTCCCTTCGCTGCCGGGCTCCGATCTCACCGCGCCCCCGCGATTACCCCGGAAACCGCCCTCCATTCCCCCCGATCCGAATCCGCCCCCGATCGGCGTTCCCGCACGCTGGTACACGGGTACGCCGAATGCGTGTGCGGCAGAGGGGTAATTGCTGCTGTGGAGCAGCGCGGACGGCGATCCGTCCGCCGGGTCGAGAGCGATCCGCACACCGTCAGGGAGGGATGGAGCAGCGTGACCATCGAGAGAATCTGGTCGTACGCGCCGGACAGCGGTCACGTCGAGGGGCAGGACCTGACCGGTTTCGCCGTCGCCGCGGCCGACGGCACCATCGGGCACGTGGACCGGGAGGCCGATCCGCACGGTCTGCGGCACCTGGTCGTGGACACCGGCGTGTGGGTGTTCGGCCGCAGCGTCCTGGTGCCGGCGGGGGTCGTCACCGGCATCGATACCGAGGCCCGGAAGGTCACACTGGCCTGCACGAGGGCGGACGCCAAGGCGGCCCCCCGCTTCCAGACCGACAGCGAGACGCGGGACCAGGGGTATCTGCGGGCCGTGGGGGACTACTACGACAGGCTGCCCCCGCGCGAGGCCACCTCGGTCTGAGGCGGGCGCGGGCGCCAAAGCGCCCGCGCCCGCCTCAGACCCGGGAGAAGAGGGAAGGGAAAGGGGTCACCAGGGCAGGAAGACGTGTACGTCCTTGCCCTGGTCGTCGGTCACCACGCTCACCTGGTCGCACAGCGTGTGGATCAGGTGCCAGCCGATGCCGCCGCCCCCGCTGCGCGGATCGAAGGGGCGGGGGGCGGGTTCGGTGGTGCTGGTGTCGTGCAGGACCACGTGCACGCCGTCGAAGGTGCGGCGCATCCGCAGTGCGAAGGGCCCCGGTGCGTACTGGACCGCGTTGGCGGCCAGCTCCGTGACCACCAGCAGGATGTCGTCCCAGTACTCGGGGGCGGAGGGCGGAGAGGAGCGTGCCAGGTCACGCAGGAACTCCTCCGCGGCCAGCCGCGCACCCGTCACGTCATGCGGCTCACCCACGAAGCTGTTCGTGCGGCTCGGGATCTCCTCGGAGGTCAGGGCGTCGTCCCCACGCGGCTCGGTTGACATATCGCCTTTCCGGCCCGGGCGTCAGCGGCGGCTGTCGTCAGGGCTGTCGTCCTTTCTCTTGCGTCGCACTGTTGCGTGTTCCCGAGGGGGCGAGGCCTACGCGTCCGGGCGCGTGCTCAACGGAACACACTGTCGGATTCGTCCCCCTGTGCGGCTTGTTCCGGGGCGCCCGGCCGCCCGGGGCGCCTGCGGGAGGCGTACATGGCGTCGATCTCCCCGGCGTAGTGCCGCACGATCTCGTCCCGCCGCAGCTTCATCGACGGGGTCAGCAGCCCGTTGGTCACGTCGAACGGCTCCGGCAGCACCCGGAACACCCGGATCGACTCCGACCGCGACACGGAGCTGTTGGCCGCGGCCACGGCCCGGGCGACCTCCTCGCGCAGCGCGTTCTCCTCCCGGGCCTCGCGCATCTCGCCCTGCAGGGCCAGCGCGGCCCGCCAGTGCGCGAGGAACTCCGGGTCCAGCGTGATCAGGGCGCCCACACAGGGCCGGTTGTCGCCCACGACCACCGCCTGGTGGATGAGCGGATGCATCCGCAGCCGCTGCTCCAGCGCGGCCGGGGCGACGCTCTTGCCGCTGCTGGTGATGATGATGTCCTTCTTGCGGCCGGTGATCGTCAGATAGCCCTCCGAGTCCAGCTGCCCCAGGTCCCCGGTGGCCAGCCAGCCGCCGCGCAGCGCGGCCCGGGTGGCCGCCTCGTCGCCGACGTAGCCCTGGAAGACCGACGGCCCGCGCACCAGGATCTCGCCGTCCTCGGCGACCCGGATCTCCGTGCCCGGCAGCGCCTGCCCGACGGTCCCGGACTTCTCCCGGCCGAGCGGCTGCATCGTCACCCCGCCCGCGGTCTCCGTCAGGCCGTAGCCGTCGTGCACGTAGATGCCGATGCCCTCGTAGAACAGCGACAGGTCGCGGCTGAGCGGTGAGCCGCCGGACGTCGCCCGCTGCACCCGGCCGCCGAGCGCGGCGCGCAGCCGGCGGTAGACCGTGCGCTCATACAGGGCGTGCTGCAGCCGCAGGTCGAAGCCGGGGCCGCGGCCCCGGCCGAGCCGCTGGCGCTCCAGGGCGGCGGCGAAGTCCCGCGCGGTCTCGGCGGCCCGCTCGAAGAGCCCGCCGTGTCCGGCCTGCTGCGCGGTGCGCAGGAAGTTCTTGTAGATCTTCTCGAAGACCGACGGCACCGCGTAGAAGTAGGTGGGACGGAACGAGCGCAGCGCCTGCGACAGCGCCTCGCCGCCGAGATCGGCCTGGTGGCCCATGAGGAGCCCGCCGCGCACGCACAGGCCCTGGATCATCAGCCCGTACACATGGGAGAAGGGCAGGAACGCCAGCACCGAGCCCTGCTCCCCGCGCGGTGCGGCCGTGTGCCCCCAGCCGGCCAGCAGCGTGTCGCAGGTGACGGCCAGATTGCGGTGGCTCAGGGCGCAGCCCATGGCGTGTCCGGTCGTGCCGGAGGTGTAGGCGATGACGGCCGTGGAGTCCGGCAGCACGATGCGGCGCATCGAGTCGACCGTGGTGATCGGCACGTCCCGGCCGCGCGCCGCCAGCTCCTCCAGCGCGCCCGCGTCCAGCTGCCAGACGTGGCCCAGCACCGGCAGCGACGCGCACACCGAGCCGACGGTCATGACGCCTTGCTCGTCCTCCACCACCACCGCCACGCAGCCGGAGTCCCGCAGGATCCACTCGACCTGGTCGCGCGAGGACGTCGGGTAGATCGGCACGACCTCGGCCCCCACCGCCCACAGCGCGTAGCACAGGACCGTCCACTCGTAGCGGGTGCGGGCCATGACGGCCACGCGGTGGCCCGGCGCGATCCCGGCGGCGATCAGACCCTTGGCCACGTCCACCACCTGGTCGCGCAGCTCGACGGCCGTGACCTCCTCCCAGGCGGTGGAGGCCGGGTCGGCGCGCCGGGCGAGCACCGGCCGGGTCGGTTCCCGCTCCGCCGTCTCGAAGACGCTGTCGGCGAGCCCGCCGGTCAGGGGCGAGACGGCCGGTGGAGCGAGGGCGAGGTCGCGCATGCACTGCTCCTGACATGTACGGGGTGTCACGCAGCCGACGGGTACCGTCATCGGCGGTGCTCGAATGTAGTCGAGTCGGGACCCTTCGGGGTCGGGAAATACGGAAGTGGGTCCGCTGATGATCTCGCCGTGATCGGGGGACCCGGCAGACATGACTCACTACAGTCCGGATCCCGAGCCCGAGCGCAGCACCGGTCTCGAGCCCGGCGGCGGTGTGCCGCCGGGCGAGACCCCGCCCGCGGAGAGCAGCATGCCCGAGGCGCTGCCGCGGGAGCCCCACAGCCCGACCAAGGGCTGGGCCAAGGCGCCGATGGCCGTGATCATCGTCCTGACGGTGCTGATCGCGGCCTTCTTCCTGGCCTACGCCCTCGTCCTGATCCTCTGAGGAGGCGACGACACCCCGGGACGTCTCAGCCCTGCGTGTGGCGCACGCACTCGGTGACGACGTCCCGCAGGCTGCCCGTGCGCTCCAGCAGTTCGCGCTGCACCTGCGCGCCGTTGCCGTCGCGCAGCAGCTCCTCGCACGCCGTCCGGGCCTGCTCCAGGTCACCGGTGCCGTCGAGGGCCTTCTCGACGTGCTCCAGCAGGGCCCGCACGACGGACTCGGCGGGCATGCGCCGCATCGTCGCGGGGTGCAGCAGCTCGCCCGTCAGCCCGGAGCGGGCGGCCTGCCAGTCGGCCAGCCGCAGCAGGCTGACGCTGTGGTCCAGCGGCTCCCGGCCCTCGCGCCACTCGCGGGCGGCCGTCTCCACCAGCCCGCGCACGAGTGTGGCGATCAGCACGGCCGTCCCGGCGTGCAGACAGACGTCCGCCACCCGCAGCTCCACCGTCGGGTAGCGCGGGGACACCCGCGCGTCGAAGTAGATCATCCCCTCGTCGAGGAGGGCGCCGGTGGCGACCATGTCCGCGATCAGCCGGTGGTACCGCTCGGCCGAGCCGAAGATCTCCGTCGGGCCCGCCGACGGCCAGCGCAGCCACACCCGGCTGCGGTAGCTGCTGTACCCCGTGTCCTTGCCCTGCCAGAACGGCGAGTTGGCGCTGAGCGCCCGCAGCACCGGCAGCCACGGCCGCAGCCGGTCGATGACGGCGACCCCCTCCTCGTCCGACTCCACCGCCACGTGCACATGGCATCCCAGGACCAGTTGCTCCCGGGTCGCGATGCCGTACTGGTCCTCCATCCACTGGTACCGCCGGTTGAGTCCGACGGCCGGGCTCACCGGCAGCGGCGAGGTGGCCAGCGCCGCCACCGTGCAGCCGATCTCCCCGGCGTGCCGGGCGGCCTCCTTGCGGCAGCGGACGATCTCCGCGTGCAGCTCCTCCATGGACGACTGCGGATGCGTCGCGAACTCCAGCATCTGCTCGTGGAGTTCCTTCTCGAACACGTCCTGATCCGCGTCGTCCTGAGCCGCCCGGGCGAGAACCGCCGTGGACAGCGCCCGCGGCTCCCCGGTCTCCGGATCGACCAGGAGGAGTTCCTCCTCCACTCCGACGGTGCGCACCTGATGCCCGCCCTTCCCAAGACTCCGAAGCGTCGACCACCGGGTTTTCCCGGGGTAGACCCCCAGTGCCCCCTACAGGCCGGTCGGACACCTGGTGCGCCGGGCGGACTTCACCCCGCCGCGGGCATCAGCCACACCGTGGCCAGCGGAGGCAGCGTGATCCGGACCGTGCCGTCCTCCGGCTTGACCGGCTCCGGGTTGGTCACACCGCTGCCGCCGTAGCGCGTGTCGTCGGTGTTGAGCGTCTCCTGCCAGGCGACGACGTCACCCGGGACCCACAGGCCGTAGTCGGGCCGCACGACCGGGGAGAAGTTCGACACCGCCAGCAGCGGGTGGCCCTCGGCGTCGTAGCGCAGGAACGCGTAGACGTTGTCGTCGGCCGAGTCCACCGCCACCCAGCGGAAGCCCTCCGGCCGGGTGTCGCACTGCCACAGCGCCGGGGTCGCCAGATACGTCCGGTTCAGGTCACGGACCAGGTCGCGCACGCCGCGGTGGTCGCCCGCCGAGTGGTAGCCCTCGTCGAGCAGCCACCACTCCGGCCCGTGCTCCACCGACCACTCGGCGCCCTGCGCGAACTCCTGCCCCATGAACAGCAGCTGCTTGCCCGGATGGCCCCACATGTAGCCGAGATAGGCCCGCAGGTTCGCCCGCCGCTGCCACCAGTCGCCCGGCATCTTCGTCACCAGCGCCTGCTTGCCGTGCACGACCTCGTCGTGGGAGATCGGCAGGACGTAGTTCTCGCTGTAGGCGTACACCATCGAGAACGTCAGCTCGTGGTGGTGGTACTTGCGGTGCACCGGCTCGTGGGAGATGTACTCCAGCGAATCGTGCATCCACCCCATGTTCCACTTCAGCCCGAAGCCGAGCCCTCCGGTGTCGGTCGGCCGGGTCACCCCGCCCCAGGCGGTGGACTCCTCGGCGATCGTGACCACGCCCGGGGCGCGCCGATACACCGTTGCGTTCATCTCCTGCAGGAAGGCCATGGCCGCCAGGTCCTCCCGGCCGCCGTGCACGTTGGGCTCCCACTGGCCGTCCTCGCGCGAGTAGTCGAGGTAGAGCATCGAGGCGACGGCGTCCACGCGCAGGCCGTCGATGTGGAACTCCTCGCACCAGTACACGGCGTTGGCGACGAGGAAGTTGCGCACCTCGGTGCGGCCGAAGTCGAACTCGTAGGTGCCCCAGTCGGGATGCTCCGCGCGCCGGTCGTCGCCCGGCTCGTAGAGCGGCTCCCCGTCGAAGCGGGCCAGCGCCCAGTCGTCCTTGGGGAAGTGCGCCGGCACCCAGTCCATGATCACGCCGATCCCGGCGCGGTGGCAGGCGTCGACGAAGAACCGGAAGTCGTCGGGCGTGCCCAGCCGGGCCGTCGGCGCGTAGAAGCCGGTGACCTGGTAGCCCCAGGAGCCGCCGAAGGGGTGCTCGGCGACGGGCATCAGCTCGACGTGCGTGAAGCCCAGGTCCTTGACGTACTGCGGCAGTTCCTCGGCGAGTTCCCGGTAGGTCAGCCCCGGCCGCCAGGACGCCAGGTGCACCTCGTACACCGAGAACGGCGCCTCGTGCACCGGCCGGTCGGCGCGGTGCGCCATCCACTCGGCGTCGTTCCACTCGTAGTGCGACGCCGTCACGATGGACGCCGTGTCGGGGGGCTCCTCGGTGCGCCGGGCCATCGGGTCGGCCTTGAGGAAGCGGTGCCCGTACCGGGAGTGGATCTCGAACTTGTACGCGGTGCCCTCGCCGACGCCCGGCAGGAACAGCTCCCACACCCCGGACGCGCCCAGTGAGCGCATCGGGAACTGCGTCCCGTCCCAGTGCGTGAAGTCGGTGGCGACCCGCACGCCCTGCGCGTTCGGCGCCCACACCGTGAACCGGGTGCCGGACACGCCCTCGTGGGTCATGGGCTGCGCGCCGAGGGCCCGCCACAGCTGCTCGTGCCGGCCCTCGCGGATCAGGTGCAGGTCGAGCTCGCCGAGCGCGGGCAGGAAGCGGTACGGGTCGTGCGTCTCCTGCTCACCCTCCGGGTAGACGACGTGCAGGGTGTACGCGGGGATCTCCGCCAGCGGCAGCACCCCCGAGAAGAGGCCGTCGCCCTCCGAGACCAGGGCCGTGTGCCGCCCGTCGATCACCACGCTCACGGCGCGGGCGAAGGGACGCAGCGCCCGGAACAGCACTCCGCCGGCGACCGGGTGGGCGCCCAGCAGCGCGTGCGGATCGTGGTGGGCGCCCGCCAGCAGGCGCCCGCGGTCCTCCGGGCTCAGCGCGGGCGCGGTCGGGCTCGGGACCGGGCCGGACGGCTCCGGGATTGAGGTGTCTCGCAGGGCCACGGCTCAGTCTCCTCTCACGGCGAGGCGCTCGATCGCCGCCATCGGTACAGGCAGCCAGTCGGGGCGGTGCCGTGCCTCGTACAGCACCTCGTACACGGCCCGGTCCGTCTCGTAGGCCCGGAGCAGTCCGTGCTTCTTGCGGGGGTCCCAGCCGGCCCGGGCGGCATAGCCCGCGCAGTAGGCCTCGCGGCAGCGCCGCGCCCACTCCGGGCGCCAGGGGCGGCGCTGCCGGGCGGCGTAGTCGAAGGAGCGCAGCATCCCCGCGATGTCCCGCACGGGTGAGTGGGCGCTGCGCCGTTCGGAGAGCGGCCGGGACGGCTCGCCCTCGAAGTCGATGACGAACCAGTCGCGCCCGGCCCGCAGCACCTGACCGAGGTGCAGGTCGCCGTGGATGCGCTGGGCGGGCGGCCCGGCATCGCAGCCGGTCAGCGCCGCGAACGCGGAACGCAGACCCGGCACGTGCGGCTGCAGCGCGGGCACGCAGTGCGCGGCGGCGTCCAGCCGCTCGACCATGGCCGCCGCCGTGCGCCCGTTCTCCCCGGCGGCACCGACCGGGAAGGCCGAGGCCAGCGCGAGGTGCACCTCCGCCGTGGCCGCGCCCAGCGCCCGCGCCTGGACCGTGAAGTCGTCCCCGGAGGCCAGCGCCTGCAGCGCCAGCGTCCACCCGTCGGAGGCGTCCCGCAGATACGGCTGGAGCACACCGAGGGTGGCCTGGAACGGATGCTTGGTCCGGAACCAGGCGACCGGCGCCGGAACGCGGTGGCAGCCCTGCCGGGCCAGCGCCCCCGGCACCTCCAGGTCCGGGTTGACGCCGGGCTGGATGCGCCGGAACACCTTCAGGATGTACTCGTCGCCGTACACCAGCGAGGAGTTGGACTGCTCCGCGTCCAGCAGTCGCGGTACCAGCCCGCCGGGCACCCGCTGGTCCGGGTCGCACTCGAAGCGCAGGGGGCCCGCGGTGCCCGGGTGGCGCAGCCGGTCCAGCAGCAGCTGGGCCGAGCGCGGGTCGTGCAGCGCGTCGTACACGGTCAGGCCGGCCAGCGGGCCGTCCTGCACCTGTCCGATGAGCGCCCGGCCGAGCCGCGGCGACGGCTGCTCCCGCACGCCGAGCAGCAACTGGTAGCAGTCGCCGGCCTGGGGAGTCCCGCCGGGGGAGGGCACGCCCGTGTGGCCCGCGTGACCGGCGTGGATCAGCAGGTGCAGACAGCCCGGGAAGAGCTCGGTCATCGACAGCAGGCCGAGTTCCGTGACGGGCCGGTCCTTGCCGGCGAACCAGCGCTGGCGGGGCAGCCAGTCGCGCAGGAGCCCGCCGAGCGACTCCATGGGCTCGGCCAGGCGCGTGAGGCTCGGGCGGAGGGATGCGGTCTTCGGCATGGTCACGCCTCCTTTCGTCGGCGCATGCTCACAGTCGCCGGCCGATGCGCGAGGCGACTCGAGTGAGCCGGAACCAGTAGAAGCCGTGGCCCCCGAGGGTCAGCAGATACGGAAGTTCACCGATGGCGGGGAAACGGACCCCGCCGAACAGCTCCACTGGATGACGCCCGGCGAACTCGCGCAGGTCGAGTTCGGTCGGCTGGGCGAAGCGCGCGAAGTTGTTCACACACAGCACCAGGTCGTCCTCGTACTCGCGCAGGAAGGCCAGCACCGCCGGGTTGCTCGACGGCAACTCCGTGTACGAGCCGAGTCCGAAGGCGGGATTCTGCTTGCGGATCTCGATCATGCGGCGGGTCCAGTGCAGCAGCGACGACGGCGACGACATGGACGCCTCGACGTTGGTCACCTGGTGGCCGTAGACCGGGTCCATGATGGCCGGCAGGAAGAGCCGGCCCGGGTCGCAGGTGGAGAACCCGGCGTTGCGGTCCGGGGTCCACTGCATCGGGGTCCGGACGGCGTCGCGGTCACCGAGCCAGATGTTGTCGCCCATGCCGATCTCGTCGCCGTAGTACAGGATCGGCGAGCCGGGCAGGGCCAGCAGGAGCGCGGTGAACAGTTCGATCGTGTGCCGGTCGTTGTCGAGCAGGGGAGCCAGACGCCTGCGGATGCCGATGTTGGCGCGCATCCGCGGGTCCTTGGCGTACTCGGCCCACATGTAGTCGCGTTCCTCGTCGGTGACCATCTCCAGGGTCAGCTCGTCGTGGTTGCGCAGGAACATGCCCCACTGGCAGCCGGAGGGGATGGCCGGGGTCTTGGCGAGGATCTCGGAGACCGGGTAGCGGGACTCGCGGCGCACCGCCATGAAGATGCGCGGCATGACCGGGAAGTGGAACGCCATGTGGCACTCGTCGCCGCCGGCGGCGTAGTCCCCGAAGTAGTCGACGACGTCCTCGGGCCACTGGTTGGCCTCGGCCAGCAGCACCGTGTCCGGGTACTGCGCGTCGATCTCGCGGCGGACCCGCTTGAGGAAGGCGTGGGTGGCCGGGAGGTTCTCGCAGTTGGTGCCCTCGGCCGCGTAGAGATAGGGCACCGCGTCCAGCCGGAAGCCGTCGATGCCGAGGTCCAGCCAGAACTTCAGCGCGGCCAGGATCTCCTCCTGGACGCGCGGGTTCTCGTAGTTGAGGTCGGGCTGGTGCGAGAAGAAGCGGTGGAAGAAGTACTGGCCGCGCACCGGGTCGAACGTCCAGTTCGACGTCTCGGTGTCGACGAAGATGATCCGCGCGTCCGGGTAGCCCTTGTCGTCGTCGGCCCACATGTAGTAGTCGCCGTAGGGCCCGTCGGGGTCCTTTCTCGACTCCTGGAACCAGGGGTGCTGGTCGCTGGTGTGGTTCATGACGAAGTCGATGATCACGCGCATGCCGCGCTGGTGGGCGGCGTCGACGAACTCCACGAAGTCGGCGAGGTCGCCGAACTCGGGTAGTACGGCCGTGTAGTCGGAGACGTCGTAGCCGCCGTCGCGCAGCGGCGACTTGAAGAAGGGCGGCAGCCACAGGCAGTCGACGCCGAGCCACTGCAGGTAGTCGAGTTTGGCGGTCAGTCCCTTCAGGTCACCGACGCCGTCGCCGTTGCTGTCCTGGAAGGAGCGGACGAGTACCTCGTAGAAGACGGCGCGCTTGAACCACTCCGGGTCGCGGTCCCTGGCGGGTGTGTCCTCGAAGGTGTCCAGCACGGGCTCGTTCACGGTCATGACGTTCCTGCCCCTCCGTTCCCTTGCGCTGCGGGCGGCGACTGGACGTGGAACACGTGCGCCGGAGCCCGCCCCGGCTCCAGGCGCACGTAGTTGTGCCGGCCCCAGTGGTAGGTCTCGCCGGTCAGCTCGTCGCGCACCGGAACCGACTCGTGCCAGTCCAGGCCGAGTTGCGGCAGATCGAGCGAGACCGTGGCCTCCTGGGCGTGGTGCGGGTCGAGGTTGGCGACCACGAGGACGACGTCGGAACCGGTGCGCTTGCTGTACGCGATGAGCGCGTCGTTGTCGGTGTGGTGGAAGCGCAGGTTCCTGAGCCGGTGCAGCGCGGGGTGGGCGCGGCGGAGGGTGTTGAGCCGGGTGAGCAGGGGGGTGATGGTGCGTCCCTCGCGTTCGGCGGTGTCCCAGTCGCGGGGGCGGAGCTGGTACTTCTCGGAGTCGAGGTATTCCTCGCTGCCGTCGCGCAGCGGGGTGTTCTCGCACAGTTCGTAGCCGCTGTAGACGCCCCAGGAGGGGGAGAGGGTGGCGGCGAGGACGGCGCGGACCTCGAAGGCGGGCCGGCCGCCGTGCTGGAGGTAGGCGTGCAGGATGTCGGGGGTGTTGGGGAAGAAGTTGGGCCGCATGTAGCTCGCGGCCTCGCCCGACAGTTCCGTGAGGTATTCGGTGAGTTCTTCTTTGGTGTTGCGCCAGGTGAAGTAGGTGTAGGACTGCTGGAAGCCGATCTGGGCCAGGGTGTGCATCATCGCCGGGCGGGTGAACGCCTCGGCCAGGAAGATCACGTCGGGGTCGGTGCGGTTGATGTCCGCGATGACCCGCTCCCAGAACACGACCGGTTTGGTGTGGGGGTTGTCCACCCGGAAGATGCGCACCCCGCAGTCCATCCAGTGCCGCAGCACCCGGCAGGTCTCGGCGACCAGGCCGTCCATGTCCGCGTCGAAGGCGATGGGGTAGATGTCCTGGTACTTCTTGGGCGGGTTCTCCGCGTAGGCGATAGTGCCGTCGGGGCGGTGGTGGAACCACTCGGGGTGCTTGTGCACCCAGGGGTGGTCCGGGGAGCACTGCAGCGCGAAGTCCAGCGCGATCTCCATGCCCAGGCCGCGCGCCTGCTCCACGAACCAGGTGAAGTCCTCCAGCGTGCCCAGGGCGGGGTGGACGGCGTCGTGCCCGCCCTCGGGCGAGCCGATCGCCCACGGCACCCCCACATCGTCCGGGCCGGGGGAGAGGGTGTTGTTCTTCCCCTTGCGGAAGGTGGTGCCGATGGGGTGGATCGGCGGCAGGTACACCACGTCGAAACCCATCGCCGCGATCGCCGGCAGCCGCCGCGCGGCGGTGCGGAAGGTGCCGTGCGGCTGCTCGGGAGTGCCCTCGGAACGCGGGAAGAACTCGTACCACGACCCGTACAGCGCCCGTTCCCGCTCCACCAGCAGCGGCAACGGCTCACTGCTGGTGACCAGGTCCCGCAGCGGATGCCGGTGCAGCACCGCGTCCACCTCCGGCGTCAACGCCGCCGCCAGCCGCGTCTCGGGAGGCAGCGTGTCGTCGCGCAGGGTCCGCGCCGCGTCGAGCAGCACGGCGCGGCCGGCCTCCTTGGGCACGCCGGCCGCCGCCCGTTCGTGGAGGTCGGCGCCCTCCTCCAGCACCAGGCCCGGGTCGATGCCCGAAGGGACCTTGATGCGGGCCGTGTGGCGCCACGTGGCCACGGGGTCGCTCCAGGCCTCCACCCGGTACGTCCAGCGGCCCTCGGAGCCCGCGGTGACCTCGGCGCCCCAGCGGTCGCTGCCGGGGGCCAGCTCCCGCATCGGCGTCCACGGGCCGGGGCGGCCCTCGGGGTCCTTCAGGACGACGTTGGCGGCGACCGCGTCGTGCCCCTCCCGGAACACGGTGGCGGTGACCTGGAACGTCTCGCCCACGACCGCCTTGGCAGGCCGGTTGCCGTTCTCCACCGCAGGCCGGACGTCCCGTACCGGGATACGGCCGATGGGCCGGGTCGTGCTCATGGTCCTCACCTCCACCGTGCTCGTGAGCCGGGCCGGGGCCCGGCCGGGGGACAGATGTGCGGGAAGGCGCTACCTTCCCGCGGGGGTTCGTCGTCCGGCCGCCGGCGCGCGGTCGGCGACCGGGGCTCCGCGCCCGACCGCGGCGGCCGGACGGGGCCGCTCGACGTCCGGTTCCTCCGCACGGGCGACGGCGTGCGCGCGCAGAAACCGCTCGGCCGCGTCCGCCGCCTCGCGCGCACAGCGCTTGCCCATCAGCACGCAGAGGGTGTAGCCGGAGTCCTCGAACGTGGCCCGCACGGTGCGGTCGTTCGGTGCCGCGAGCATCACGCGTTCCCAGGCCCGGTAACGCCGCAACTGCCGGGCGACTTCGGCTTTGGCGGGTAGCAGCATGGCGCCGATCACCTTTCGGGCTCGAGGGGCACGGTCTCCCGACGGTCGGACGGCGTGCCGTGCGCACAGCGGCACGGACCCGTGACGGCGATCGAGTTCTTCACACATGGTGCACGCGTGACGACACAGCGTCTTGTTGGAGCTTCAACCAGTGGCGGTCCGGCTGCGCTGTTCGGACCACTCCCGCCCGCTCACATGTGTGGTCGGCGGCCTCAAAGGTGCGCTCGTGTTGCACGAACGGGCTAGCACCCTCAGGCTGAGGGTGACTCAGAAGCGATACGCGCTCACGTTCCGTGTTCGGGGCTCGTCCCGCAGGACCGCGGGAACGAGAAGGAGCTGAGCTTCGCGGTGAGGAGCCGACCGATGAAGACCGCAGTGCCCTGCTACTACCACCTCGACGTGGAAGTCAGCCCGGACCGGGTGGGACAGGTCAGCCGCATTCTGGCCGCTCACCTGAGGTTCTGGGATCTGGACAACCTGGTCCAGCCCGTCTGCGGCGGTGCCGAGATGCTGCTCAAGGCCATCGACGAACACGCCAAGGACAAGAACACGTCGATCGAGATGTGGTGGAACGGGCAGCACCTGATCACCGCCATCGGGGACAACGACCGGGCGCTGCGCCCGGACCAGGAGCTGCGCGGGTGCCTGGAGCACCTCGCGGCCGTGAGCGACGGCTGGGGCTGTTGCGCCACCGAGACCGGCAGCAAGGTCATCTGGTTCTCGCAGCGCGCCCGCGCCGGCGAGCGTGTCCCGCTGGTGCCGACCGCGCCCGCCCCGCAGGAGAGCGAAGGCCTCGAAGTGCCCCGAGAAGTGCGCGTGACACAGCTGGCCGGCCCGGCCGTCCTCCCGGACGAGCTCCTGGAGGAGGCCCGGTGACCCGGCGCCCGACACGGAAAGGGGTGTCCGCGTGGAGCGGGCGCCCCTACCCGCTGGGTGCGGCCTACGACGGGGAGGGCACCAACTTCGCGCTCTTCAGCGAGGTCGCCGAACGGGTGGAACTGATCCTCGTCGACGACGACGGCACCCACACCCCGGTACCGCTGAACGAGGTCGACGGCTTCGTCTGGCACGGCTACCTCCCCGGCGTCGGCCCCGGCCAGCGCTACGGCTACCGGGTGCACGGGCCGTGGGCCCCGGCGGCGGGCCACCGCTGCAACCCGGCCAAGCTGCTCCTGGACCCCTACGCCCGGGCGGTGGACGGGCAGATCGACAACCACCCCTCGCTCTACGAGCGCAACCCGGACGGCCCCGACCCGGCCGACAGCGCCGGGCACACCATGCTGGGCGTGGTGACCGACCCCGCCTTCGACTGGGGCGACGACACCCGGCCCGGCCGGGCGTACGCCGACACGGTGATCTACGAGGCACACGTCAAGGGCCTGACCCGCACCCACCCGGAGGTGCCCGAGGAACTGCGCGGCACCTACGCGGGGCTGGCCCACCCCGCCGTGGTCGAGCACCTCACCTCGCTGGGCGTCACGGCGGTGGAGCTGATGCCGGTGCACCAGTTCGTCCACGACGGCGTGCTGCACGACCGGGGCCTGGCGAACTACTGGGGCTACAACACCATCGGCTTCTTCGCGCCGCACAACGGCTACGCCGCCCACGGCACGCGCGGCCAGCAGGTCACCGAGTTCAAGCAGATGGTGAAGACCCTGCACGCGGCCGGGCTCGAGGTGATCCTCGACGTGGTCTACAACCACACCGCCGAGGGCAACGAGCTGGGCCCCACCCTGTCCTTCCGCGGCATCGACAACTGCTCGTACTACCGCCTGGTCGACGGCGACTGGGAGCACTACTACGACACCACCGGCACCGGCAACAGCCTGCTGATGCGCCACCCCTACGTGCTGCAGCTGATCATGGACTCGCTGCGGTACTGGGTCACCGAGATGCACGTCGACGGCTTCCGCTTCGACCTGGCGGCGACCTTGGCCCGGCAGTTCCACGAGGTGGACCGGCTGTCGGCGTTCTTCGACCTCATCCAGCAGGACCCGGTGATCAGCCGGGTCAAGCTGATCGCCGAGCCGTGGGACGTCGGCGAGGGCGGCTACCAGGTGGGCAACTTCCCGCCGCTGTGGTCGGAGTGGAACGGCATGTACCGCGACGCGGTGCGGGACTTCTGGCGCGGCGAGGACCACACCCTCGGCGAGTTCGCCTCCCGGCTGACCGGCTCCTCCGACCTGTACCAGCACAGCAGGCGCCGCCCGCGCGCCAGCGTCAACTTCGTCACCGCGCACGACGGCTTCACCCTGCGCGACCTCGTCTCGTACAACGACAAGCACAACGAGGACAACGGCGAGGACAACCAGGACGGCGAGAGCACCAACCGCTCCTGGAACTGCGGTGCCGAGGGCCCCACCCGCGACCCGGCCGTCCTCGAACTGCGCGGCCGCCAGCAGCGCAACTTCCTGGCCACCCTGCTGCTGTCCCAGGGCATCCCGATGCTCTGCCACGGCGACGAACTCGGGCGCACCCAGCGCGGCAACAACAACGCCTACTGCCAGGACAACGAGATCTCCTGGATCGACTGGCACCTCACCGACGAACAGCGCGACCTGCTGGAGTTCACCCGGTACGTCATCCGGCTGCGCACGGACCACCCCGTGCTGCGCCGGCGCCGCTTCTTCCTCGGCGAGACCCTGACCCGCGCCGACCAGCCGCTGCCCGACCTGGTGTGGCTGGCACCCGACGCCTCCGAGATGACCGACGACGACTGGCAGCGCGGCGACGCGCACTCCGTCGGCGTCTTCCTCAACGGCGACGCCATCGCCGAACCCGACGCGCGGGGGCGCCCGGTGGTCGACGACTCCTTCCTGCTGCTGCTCAACAGCCACTGGGAGCCGGTCGACTTCCGCCTCCCGGACGCCGCCTACGGCGAACGCTGGACGACCCTGATCGACACCGCCGACCCGGAGGGCACGCCCGACGAGTCGGAGCACAAGGCGGGCGCCGGCCTGACCGTCGGGGCCCGCGGCCTGGTCCTGCTGTCCCGGCCGTCCCGCGCCCCGGGCGGCACCGGCCACTGACCCGGCGGACGGACGAAAGGCCCCGCGGACCCTCCGGTCCGCGGGGCCTTCACCGGTGCGGTCAGCGGTCGCGGCGTGCCGTCACCGTGAACTGGGCGCCGTCGTGGTCGCGCAGCACCGCCTCGTCGCCGCCCTTGGACAGCACGCTGCCGCCGTGCAGTTCCGCGGCGCGGGCGCAGGCCTCCACGTCCTCGACGGTGAAGTGGACCTGCCAGTGCGGCCGGATCGTGGGATCGGGGGCCGCCTCCAGCGCGCCCGACTCGATCCGCGCCACCACGTCACCGCGGCTGCGCAGCACGACCTCGCCGCCCTCGTAGTGCACCTCGCAGCAGCCGGGACGCCCCGAGGCCCAGTCGAGGACCTCGCCGTAGAAGATCGCCGCGTCGAAGGCGTCCCGGGTGTGCAGCGTGATGAAGGCCGGCTGCGCGTTGCGCCAGGTCTCCCAGTCGGTGAACAGGTCGCCCTCCCAGATCCCGAAGGCCGCCCCGTCCCGGTCGGCGAGCAGGGCAGCCCGTCCCGGTGGCAGCGAGATCGGGCCGACGGCGGTGGTGCCCATGCGCTCCTGGACCCGCGCCACCGCCTCGTCCGCGCTGCGCACGGCGAAGTAGGGCGTCCACGCCACCGCCATCTGCCACATCGTCGCCACCCCGGCGATCCCGGCCACCGGCGAACCGTCCGCCAGCGCGATCCGGAACCGGTCGCCGAGCTTGGCGGGCCGCCACTGCCAGCCCAGGACGGCCCCGTAGAACTCCTCCGTCGCCTTGACGTCACGGCTGGTCAGGCTCACCCAGCAGGGGGCTCCGAACACGGAGTGCGAGGAGAGGACGTCCTTCGTTCCGGAGGAGGTGGGTGTGTCGTGGTTCATGGCAGTCGCGTCCTGATCTCGTCGGCCTGGCAGCCACCGGAGGGATGACACCAGTGTCCGACCGGAACCGCTGTGGGCGCCTGCCGAGTACCCCGGCGACGGTGCCGAAACGGTGCCCGGAACCGGCTGCTCCGCCCCGGTGGCACCGGGCGGGCCGAGTGACGACCATGGAGGGGTCGGACACTGCGTCAAGGCACTCAAGCACTCTGTGAGGCCATCGGGACAGCGGCGCACCGGACCCGGAGGTGACCATGCCCACGGACGGGGGCTCGGAGCGGATCCTCGCCCTTGAGGAGGAGGTCCGGCAGCTGAAGGAGG
This sequence comes from Streptomyces sp. NPDC085931, assembly GCF_044540565.1. Taxonomy (NCBI): domain Bacteria; kingdom Bacillati; phylum Actinomycetota; class Actinomycetes; order Kitasatosporales; family Streptomycetaceae; genus Streptomyces; species Streptomyces sp. NPDC085931. Next base: position 529,541 of record NZ_JBITSK010000003.1, on the reverse strand, counting down.
CCGTGGTCTCCCACGCCGTCGTGGACCAGGCGATCGGAATGGTCGTGGCGCTCGGCCGGATCTCGCCCGACCAGGGGTGGCAGGTGCTGAAGGAGGTCTCCCAGCACACCAACATCAAGCTGCGCAACGTCGCCGAGCTGATCCTGGTCTGGGGCCGTACCGGTCTGATGCCCGAGGAGATCCGGGCGGCGCTGGAGGACGCCCTGGACCGCGCCGGACCGACCCAGATCCCCGGAGCGCCGCCGGAGGCGTGACCCCTCCGGCGGCACGGCACCGGCCGCGTGCCCCACCGCTCACCGGTTCTCGGCGAGCAGTTCCTCACGCAGATGGGCGAAGCAGCTGCTGAGCAGCCGGGAGACGTGCATCTGCGAGATCCCGAGCTGCTCGGCGATGCGGCTCTGCGTCATGCCCTTGAAGAACCGCAGGTAGAGGATGACCCGCTCGCGCTCCGGCAGTGCCTGCAGGCAGGGCTTGACCGCCACGCGGTTGACGACGGTGTCGAAGGCCGGGTCGGGCCCGCCGATCGCGTCACCGAGGGCGTAGCCGTCGGTGCCGGGCATCTCCGCCTCCAGCGACAGCGCGGAGAAGCACTCAAGGGCCTCCATGCCGGTGCGCACCTCGCCCTCGGTGAGCTGGGCGTACTCGGCGATCTCGGCGACGGTGGGGGAGCGGCCGGAGGTGGTCTGCGACAGTTCCTTGACGGCGTGCCGCACCCGGTTGCGCAGGTCCTGGACCCGGCGCGGGACGTGCAGCGTCCACATGTGGTCACGGAAGTGGCGTTTGATCTCGCCGGTGACCGTCGGCACGGCGTAGGCCTCGAAGGCGTTGCCGCGCGCCGGGTCGTAGTGGTCGACGGCCTTGACGAGACCGAGGGCGGCCACCTGGTACAGGTCCTCCAGGGCCTCGCCGCGGCCGCGGAAGCGGACGGCGATCCGTTCCGCCATCGGCAGCCAGGCCTCGACCAGTTCGTCGCGCAGTGCCTTGCGCTCGGGCCCCTCGGGCAGCCGTACGAGGCGGGCGAACGCCTCGGCGGTGTCGGGGGCGTCGTCGTGGGGGTGCGTTCGGGTGCTGCCGGCGATACGCATGGTGCGCACCTCCCTGAGCAGGTGCGGAAGGGACGGTCACCATGGGAGGCGCGGACCGGACCTCACGGGGCACCCGGGGCCCGGCGGGCCGGCTCCCACGGACGTGCCTCCTGTCCGAAGCACTTCGCCGCCCATGCCCGGGCAGCGACATAAGGAAACAATTCCGACAATACGGCATTCGGGGCATCTTGGCGCCGCCACGGCGGCCGGAAACCTTCGCGCACCCCCTCGGCCCGGCCCGGCGGCCCGGGGTGCCCGGCCCGGTGATCTTCACTCCTGGAAGTGATGTGCGGCACGCCCGGGCAAGCGCTTTCTCGGCAGGTTCCCGGATAACCGCTGGGCACGGCTTGATCACCGATCAAATGGGATGAACTGCCTGGCCACAGCGCATTCTGCTCATTTGACAGTGCGCTGAGACCACAGATAGGAAGCAGCTTCCAGAGGTCGAGAGGTGCAGCGTGTACGAGCCGAACGTGGTCGGGGACTGGCAGGAGTACGACGAGCATGCCGGTCTGCGCGTCCGCGTCCACCGTCTGGAAGCGTCCGAGCCGCCCCGCGGCCGCGACGACGCCGCGGACGGGCTGACGTACTTCAGTCTGCGCGTGACCGTCGAGAACCGGGGCGGCCGGCACCTCGGCATCCACCTGGAGGACGGTCAGATCGACGTCCGCGTCGGCCCCGACGGCGAGAGCGCCTTCCTCGACTGGCGCAACTCCCAGTTCATCGAGGGCTTCGACGTCTACCCGCTGCGCCGGGCCACCGCCGTGCTGTACGCGGCCGGCCCCGAGGCGTCCCTGGGCCTGGTGGACGTCCAGGTGCAGTTGCGGGTCGACGAGGAGTGGACGGCGCGCCGGCTGTGGTCCGGGTCCATCGGCGCGCCCGGTCAGACCGCGGAGGCGCAGCAGGGCGCGGTGCGGGACAGCCTGGCGCACCAGGTGAGCGTGTTCCTGCGGGATCAGGCGGAGGAAGGCACCGCCTGATCCGGTCCCGGCGGCCGGGCGCCGCGCAGGTCAGTGCGGGATGCCGTCGATGATCTCGCGGGCGCCCTGGCGCAGCAGCGCCACGGCGACCGAGGTGCCGAGCGTGGCCGGATCGAGCCGTCCCGCCCACTCGTGGGCGTTCAGCCGGGTCTTGCCGTCCGGGGTGAACACGCAGGCCCGCAGGGACAGTTCACCGCTGCGGTCCACCTGCGCGAACCCGGCGATCGGGCTGTTGCAGTGCCCCTGCAGCACATGCAGGAACATGCGCTCGGCGGTGGTCTCCCGGTAGGTGTCCGGATCGCCCAGGCCGCTGACCGCGTCGATCAGGTCCGCGTCGTCCTCACGGCACTGGAGCGCCAGGACGCCCGCGCCGATGGGCGGCATCATCGTCTCGGTCGAGAGGATCTCGCTGATCACGTCCGTCCGGCCGATGCGCTCCAGCCCGGAGACGGCGAGCAGCAGGGCGTCGGCCTCGCCGGCCGCCAGCTTGGCCAGGCGCCGGTTGGCGTTGCCCCGGAACGGCACGCACTCCAGGTGCGGGTGCGTGGCGGCCAGTTGGGCGACCCGGCGCACCGAGGAGGTGCCGATCCGGGTTCCGGCCGGCAGCTCGTCCAGGGTGAGCCCGCCCGGGTGGATCAGGGCGTCGCGGATGTCGTCCCGCTTGAGGAACGCGGCGAACACCGTGCCCGCGGGGAGCGGGCGATCGGCGGGCACGTCCTTCACACAGTGCACGGCGAGGTCCGCCTCGCCGGCCAGCAGCGCCGCGTCGACCTCCTTGGTGAACGCGCCCTTGCCCTCCACCTGGGACAGATCGCCCATCCACTTGTCGCCGGTGGTCTTCACCGGGACGACCTCGGTGCGCACTCCGGGGTGGGCGGCGGCCAGCTCGGTCCGGACGCGCTCCACCTGGGCGAGGGCCATGGGGGAGTCGCGGGAGACGATGCGGATCAGTTCGGGGACGGCCATGCCGCCACGATAGACCCTCCCCGGGGCGCGTCCGTGCCGTACCTCCCCCGATCGCCCGGCGGCGTACGTCAGTTCGGGGCGAGCGGCTCGCTCAGCTCGACCGCTCGCAGGGCCGCGGCCAGCGCCCGTTCGTCGCCGACGTCGAGGGCGGTGTCGGTGAGCTTGATGACGTGCTCGTCGCCGTGGGCGAGGGCCCGCTCCAGCACCTCCGGCGCCGTGCGGCCGGGTGCGGCGACGGGGGCGGCCTCCGCGGGGGCGTACATGGCGGTGACCGCCGCGGACGCGGTCCACGCGGCGTGCAGACTCGGCGCCCACAGCGAACGCGGCAGCGAAGGAAGGGCGCGCAGCACGGCGTTGGGCGCCGTCGCCGCGTGCACGAGCATGGTTGCCTCGCCGTGGCCGTGGGTGGCGTACCGGTGGGTCGCGGCCCGGACCAGCTCTCTCAGGCGGTCCCGGGCCGCGTCCGGGTCGGTCACGTCGCCCGCCCACCGCGGCAGCCGCCGGACGGCCGCCAGCCGGTCGGGGAAGCCGCCCCGGGGGTCGCTGATCGGCTCCACGGCGTCCAGGGACCGCGCGGCGTCCGGCGGTGCGGGCGTGGGCGCGATGCCGGACACGGGGCGGTGCCGGGCCGCCCAGTAGCCCAGGCCGTGGGCGAGTTCGGCGAGCCGCGGCGCGTTCTCCCCGGCCCGCAGGGCCCGCACGGCGTGGCCGACGCGGATGACGGGGTGCGTGGAGCCGCCGTACAGGCCGGGCAGCAGGCGCGGCCACCACGCGGCCAGGACGTCCCGCCAGGGCCGTTCGGCCAGGGCGCGGGTGAAGTGGGCGATCCAGTCCGCCGCCCGGCCTGGATCGCCCAGTGCCTCGCCCCAGTCGGCGTCCGTGACGGGAGCGAAGGGCCGGGGGAAGTCCTCCAGCTTGGGCCGGTACAGGTCCAGCCAGCGGTGCACGGCGTCCGCCCGGCCGTGCGCGGCCAGCGCCTCCACGACCATGGGGGCGTGGTTGGTGAGCCTGCCGAGCCGCTCCGGACCCGAGGCGTGGAGGCGTTCGAGGGCCTCTTCGAGCGTCCCTGTCGTGTCGTACGTGTCCATGGCGGGACGCTACGCGGCCGCGCGGACGCGGCGGATCGGACGCGGGGCGGAGACCCCGCCCTGCCGGGGACCTAGGCCCCCGGCAGGGCCGGACGGCGTCACGCGTACGGGTCGAAGGGAAGGCCCGACGGCTTGGCCGAGGCCAGGTGGCTCGCGAAACTCGCGTCCTTGAGGCCGAAGTTGGCGCTGCCGAAGTTGTACGAGGTGAGCTTGTCGCGCACACCGGCCGGGTAGCCGTTCCAGCCGACCAGCGGCGGGTACTGCCAGGTGCCCTTGTGGTTCTCCGGCGGCTCGTCGTTGGAGTTGGCCAGGCGGAAGCAGTGCGTGCTGATGCCGTCCTTGTGGTAGACGATCTTCGGGTGCGTGCCGTCGAAGCGGACCGAGGACGCCGCGTGCACGGTGAACGAGCCGTGGTTGGACGTCGAGACGTACTTGACCTGGTTGTCCTGCACCCACACGGCGACGTGCTCGAAGTCGTGCCGGTGGCCGCCGATGCTGCTGCCGGGCAGGGCCTGGTCCTTCTCGAAGTAGAGGGCGTACAGGATCGCGCACCAGCCGTTGTTGCACTTGTAGCGCGAGTAGCCGTTGGTGTTGTCGAGGTCGGAGGCGTCCCGGCAGTTGCCGTTCAGGGCGCCGGTCGGGTTCAGCCCGCCGTTGACGGCGCCGTCCGGGCCGATGGCGGCCGAGGAGTAGCAGCCGTCGGTGTCGTAGTCGTAGGCGGGCTGGTACGTCCGCTCCAGCGCCTCCGCGTCGGCGGGCAGGGCCGGCGGCGGGGCGGCGAAGGCCGTGGCGGGGAAGGCGAGGACCAGGACGGCGGCACCGGCTGCCCCGGTGAGCCACCTCCTGCGCGATGCGAACGGGCGTGACGACACTGCGTCCTCCTCTTGGGCGCAGCCCAACGGCTGTGGGGGAAAGGGAGGTTCAGCTTCCAGGCTGAACGCGTCCATGCCAAGAGGGGTGGGAGGTCCCAACGGTTAATCACAGCCCAACAGTTGGCGCCCGCCGGGCCGATTCAGACCAGGTCGTCCGGGATGTCGGCCGCCGCCTCGTCCGGCGCGAGGTCCGGCCGCAGCCGCACCCAGGACGGCTGGCGCAGCAGACCCTCCCGGGTGCGGGTGCTGTAGCGGACCTCGCCGACCAGCCGGGGCACGACCCAGTGGGCGCCCGGAGCGCGCGGGGCCGGGTCGAAGGGGCAGGCGTCCGTCGCGGCGGCCGCCAGCAGCCCGGCCAGTTCCGTGCGCTCGGCCTCGCTCCAGCCGGTGCCCACGCTTCCGACGTACCGCAGCCTGCCCCCCGCGCGCTGGCCGACCAGGACCGCGCCCGGCAGCCCGGTGAGCCGCCCCCTGCCGGGCTGCCAGCCGCCGACCAGCACGTCCTCGGTGAGCATGTTGCGGATCTTGATCCAGGCCCGGGAGCGCACCCCCGGTTCGTACACCGAGTCCAGCCGCTTGCAGACCAGGCCCTCCAGGCCGTGCTCGCGGGTGGCGCGCAGGGCCTCGGCGCCGTGGCCGACCAGCGCGGCCGGGGTCGACCAGGAGGGGCCGCTCAGGCCGAGGTCCTCCAGCGCCGAGCGGCGGCGCGTGTAGGGCAGGCGCAGCAGGGACCGGCCCGCCAGGTGCATGACGTCGAACAGGATGAGGTGGGCCGGGACCTCCGCCGCCCGGCGCGCGGCCCGGGCGGGGGCGTGGGCGAGGCCCATGCGGGACTGCAGCAGCTGGAAGCTGGCGCGGCCCTGTGCGTCCAGGGCCAGGATCTCCCCGTCCAGCACGGCCGGGGTGGTCCCGAGGGCGGTGCCCAGCGGCCGCAGCTCGGGGTAGGCGGCCGTGATCTCGTCACCCGACCGGGCCCGCAGCAGGACGCTGCCGTCGCCGGGGAGGTAGACCACCACGCGCTGGCCGTCCTGCTTGGTCTCGTAGGCCCAGCGGGTGTCCTGCGCGGCGGGCGGCAGGGAACCGGACGTGGCGAGCATGGGCGGGATCAGCGGCAGGTCCACGGGTTGAGTTGTCGACGGGCCGGGGCGGGGTCACGCCCGGATGCCGTGGGTTTCCCCTGAACGGCGCTGACCTCCGGGGCCGGACGCCACCCGGCGATTTACTTGAGTTACGCAACGATATGGTAAAGTGGGGTGCATGGCCACACCACCGCTCCCCGGCGTCCCCTCGACGGAAGTCGCCGAGATCGAGCGCGCGCTCACCCGCATCACGTACCTGAGCACCCGTGCCCGTCAGCACGACCGGCTGATGGCCCTGGCGGGCGTGCCGCTCGACCGGGCCGCCGTCGCGCTGCTGCGGCAGATCGCCGACTCCGAGCCGCTCCGGCCGGGGGAGCTGGCGGCGCGGCTGGGGGTGGAGGCCTCGCACGTGACGCGCACGGTGCAGCAGTTGCAGAAGTCCGGGTACGTCACCCGCGTCCCCGACCCCGACGACCGCCGCGCCCAGCGCATCGAGCTCACGGAGGCCGGCCGGCAGGCCGTCACCAGGATCCGCGAGGCCGGGGTGCGCGGCATGCAGCTGGCGCTGTCCGACTGGTCGCCGGAGGAACTGCGGCAACTGGCCACGCTGTTCCACCGCATGGTGGACGACTTTCTGGCGCACGCCGTGGAGGAGGAGCCGGAAGGGCAGTCCGCCGGGGCGGCCGGGAAGGACTGAGCCGCGTCCGCTCGGGCGACGGCGGCGGGCCGGGCCGCAACGGGCGGAACGGGCGGGAACCGCGGTACAGCCGGGGTCACGGCACAGGCAGGGCGCCAGGGCTCCGTCCACGTGTCGGGGCGCCGTCAGCGTTCCGCCCGGTCCGGAGCGGTCGGCCGCTCGGCCGCCGTCGTCATCGGCGGTGCGGGGTCGCGCAGCCCGTGCAGCAGCAGTCGTCCCAGGGCGGGCAGGGCGATCAGAGGCAGCAGCGCCGTGCGCAGGGACGTCGCGTCGGCCAGCGCCCCGATCGCGGGAGCCGCGAGGCCGCCCACGCTCACCGCCAGGCCCAGCGTGACGCCGCTCGCGGTGCCCGTCCGCCGGGGCAGGAGGTCCTGGGCCAGGGTGAGGTGCAGCGAGAACGGCACGTACAGACCCGCCGACGTCAGCGCGGTGAACAGGTACACCGCCGGCCCGGGCACCAGGACCAGCCCGGCCACGGCCAGGACCGTCAGGGTGTACGACCGGCGTACCACGGCCAGCCGTCCGTACCGCTCGGCCAGCCGGCCCCCGGCCAGCGTCCCCACCGCACCCCCGGCGTACAGGACGAACAGCGCCGCCGTACCGGCCACCTCCCCGCCCCCGGTGCGCTGGCGCACGTACAGCGAGACGAACGCGCCGAGGCCGACGAACACCACCGACCGGCACACCACGGCGCCCGACAGGCGCAGGAAGGACGGCCAGTCGTCGAAGCCGGCCGCGGGCCGCGCGTCCGCGCCGCCGGTGCCCGGGCCGGCCGAGCGCACGGCCACCGCGCACAGCACGGCGCCCAGCACCGCCGGGACGGCCAGCAGGGGAGAGGCGCCCAGGCCGCCCACCCCCATGACGGCGAGGACCAGCAACGGCGCCAGGGCGAAACCGGCGTTGCCGCCGAAGGAGAACCAGCTCATCGCGGTGTGCCGGCCGGCCGCCACCGCCCGCGCCACCCGGGCGGCCTCCGGGTGGTAGGCGGCCACCCCCACACCCGACACGGCGACCACCGCCAGCGTTAGCCCGTAGGAGCCGGTCACCCCGCTCAGCGCGACGCCCGCCCCGGCCGCCAGCGCGCTCAGCGGCAGCAGCCACGGCATCGCCCACCGGTCGGTGAGCACCCCGAACAGCGGCTGCACCAGCGACGACAGCAGGGACGCCGCCAGGACGACACCCGACGCGGCGGCGTAGGAGTAGGCGCGCTCGGCGACGAAGTACGGCACCAGGGCGGCCACGGTCCCCTGGTAGACGTCCACGCAGGCGTGCCCCGTCGACATCCAGGCGACGGGGTGCCCCGGGCGTGGGGTCCGGCGCCGGTTCCGGTCGTGGTCGTGCGGTGAAGTGGTCACCCGGCGATCGTCGTCCGCCTCCCCGGTGGCCCGCTTCCGATAATCTGCCCGATTGTGCCGAACATCCGCCACACCCACACGGCGCCGACCCGGGCCCGGCGGCTCACCGCCGGCGACCGCATCGACGCGCACCGGCACGACGACCACCAGATCGTCTACGCGGGCTCCGGTGTCGTCGAGGTCACCACCGATGCCGGCACCTGGTTCGCTCCCGGCACCCGCGCGCTGTGGATCCCGGCCGGCACCGTCCACGCCCACCGGGCCCACGGCCGCCTGGACCTGCACCTCGTCGGCCTGCCCGCCGGTGACAACCCCGTCGGCCTGGACCACCCGGCCGTCCTCGCCGTCGATCCGCTGCTGCGCGAGCTGATCCTCGCCTACACCCGCGACCCCGGAGACGACGGGCCCGAGCGGCGGCGGCTGGGCGCCGTGCTGCGCGACCGGTTGCGCCTCTCGCCCCAGCAGCCGCTGCGCCTGCCCACCCCCACCGACCCCCGGCTGGCCGCCGTCTGCGCGCTCGTGCACGCCGACCCGGCCGACCCGCGCACCCTCGCCGCGCTGGGGGCCGCGACCGGGGTGGGGGAGCGGACCCTCAGCCGGCTGTTCCGGGCCGAGCTGGGCATGACCTTCCCGCAGTGGCGCACCCAGTCGCGGCTCTACCACGCCCTGCGCATGCTGGCCGACGGCATGCCCGTCACCACTGTCGCCCACCGCTGCGGCTGGTCCTCCGCCAGCGCGTTCATCGACGTCTTCCGCCGCTCGTTCGGCTACACGCCCGGTGCTCATGTCCGGCGCGCGCGGGGCCGGGAGAACTGACGCGGCTACCGTCCAGTAATATCCCGCGGCAGGCCCCCAGAGGAGGAACCGTGCCCCGGTCCGAACGCTCGCCCCTGCTGCTCGCCGGCCTGCTGGCCACCGCGGGCGTCGCCCACTTCGCCGCGCCCCGCCCCTTCGACGCGATCGTCCCGGACGCCCTGCCGGGCCGGCCGCGCGGCTGGACGTACGCCAGCGGCGCCGCCGAGCTGGCCCTGGCCGCCGGTCTCGCCCTGCCCCGCACCCGCAAGGCGGCCGCGCTCGCCACGGCCGCGTTCTTCGTCGGGGTGTTCCCCGCCAACGTGAAGATGGCCGCCGACTGGCGCCACCGCCCGGCCCCGCAGAAGGCCGCGGCCTTCGGCCGGCTGCCGCTGCAGGTGCCCCTCGTGCTGTGGGCGCGCGGAGTCGCACGGAACGCGCAGGGCCGGTCGTGACCGCGCGCGTGGAGAGGGGGGACACGGTCGAGGACTTCACCCTGCCCGACGAGACCGGCACCGAACGCAGTCTGTCCGCGCTGCTCGCCGAGGGACCGGCCGTGCTGTTCTTCTACCCGGCCGCCCTCAGCCCCGGCTGCACCGCCCAGGCCTGCCACTTCCGTGACCTCGCCGCCGAGTTCGCCGCCGTCGGCGCGCGGCCCGCCGGCATCAGCGGCGACGCCGTCGAGCGGCAGCAGGAGTTCGCCGGGCGGCACGCCCTCGGCATGCCGTTGCTGTCCGACGCCGACGGCACGGTCCGCGAGCGGTTCGGCGTGAAGCGCGGCTTCTCCCTGGCCCCCACCAAGCGCGCCACGTTCGTCATAGCGCAGGACTTCACCGTCCTGGACGTCGTCCGCAGCGAGCTGCGCATGAACACCCACGCCGACCGGGCGCTCGCCGCGCTGCGGTCCTCGCGGGGCTGAGCCGCCGGGACCGAGCCGACCGGCTTCAGGGGGTGTCCGCGGTCCCGCCTGCGGGACCGCGGTTGATACCGGGCGGCAATGGGATGATCCTGGACGACATGGAGGACGCCTCCGCCGCTGCGATCATCGACGCCCGCGGCATCGTGACGGGATGGAGCGAGGGAGCCCGGCAGCTGACCGGCTACCCGTCCGCACAAGCCGTGGGCCGGGCCGTACGGGAGCTGCTCGCCGAGGACGTGCCGCCCGAGGCGCTGTCGGAGCGGTCGGGCACCGTCATGGTGCGCCACCGCGACGGCTACCTGGTCGGCGTCCGGGTCAAGGCCTGCCCCGTGACCGGGCGGGACGGGGAACCCGACGGCTATGTGATCACCGCGGCGCCGCCCGGCCGCGCGGAGACCTCCCTCGCGGGCCGCGCGTTCCAGCAGGCGTCCATCTCGATGTCCGTCTTCGACACCAGCCAGCGCTACCTGCGGCTGAACGACGCCGCCTGCCATCTGATGGGCGTGTCCGAGGAGAGCCTGGTCGGCCGGCACTTCCCGGAGACGGTGGAGGAAGCGGAGCACAGCCGCGGCTTCGACTGGCACCTGCGCCAGGTCGCGGAGACGGGCCGGCCGCTGCGCTACGAGAGCTTCACCGGCGCACCGGCCCTGAACCGGGAGCACGCCTGGGTCACCGAGATGTGGCCCGTCCGGGACGCCGCCGGAGCCCTCGTCGGCACCGCGCTGGCCGCGTTCGACAGCACCGAGCAGTACTGGGCGCGGCAGCGGCTGGCCCTGCTGAACGAGGCCGCGGCCGCCATCGGCACCACCCTGGACGTGGTGCGCACCGCCGAGGAGCTGACCGGCGTCGTCGTGCCCCGGTTCGCCGACTTCGCGAGCGTCGACCTGTTCGACTGGGTCCTCGGCGCGGACGAGCCGCCGGCGGTGGCCGCCGAGGAGGTCGCCCTGCGCCGCGTCGCCCACGGCTCGGTCACCGGCGGAACCCCGGAGGCCGCCGTCCACCTCGGAGACGTCGACGTCTACCCCTCCTTCTCCCCCATCGCCCGCGCCATGCGGGAGGGCCGGGCCGTCATCAGCCAGGCCGGGGAGCCGTCCTTCATGTGCTGGGTCGCCGAACGCAACGCCCGCGCCCCCGGCGGCCGGCCCTACCGGCTGGGCGCGCACTCGATGATGGCGGTGCCGCTGCGGGCCCGGGGCACCACCCTCGGAGTCGCCGTCGCCGTGCGCATCCACCAGCCGGACGACTACGCCGAGGACGACGCCGTCTTCGCCGAGGAACTCGCCAGCCGGGCCGCCGTCTGCGTCGACAACGCCCGCCGCTTCGCCCGCGAACGCACCACCGCCCTGGCCCTCCAGCACAGCCTCCTGCCCAAGGGCCTGCCGGGCCAGGCGGCCGTCGAGGTCGCCCACCGCTATCTGCCCTCCGGCTCGGCGGCCGGCATCGGCGGCGACTGGTTCGACGTGATCCCGCTCTCCGGCAGCCGCGTGGCCCTGGTCGTCGGCGACGTCGTCGGCCACGGCATCCCCTCCTCGGCGACCATGGGCCGGCTGGTCACGGCCGTGCGCACCCTCGCCGACGTGGACCTGCCCCCCGACGAACTCCTCACCCACCTCGACGACCTGGTCACCCATCTCGCCTCCGACGACAAGGGCGAGGAGGTGCCGGAGCTGGGCGCGACCTGCCTCTACGCCGTCTACGACCCCGTCACGCGCCGGCTGAGCCTGTCCGCCGCCGGGCACCCCGCCCCCGCCCTGGTGCTGCCCGACGGCTCGGCCCGGCTGATCCCCATGAGCGCGGGACCCCCGCTGGGCGTGGGAGGGCTGCCGTTCGAGGCGACGGAACTCCAGCTGCCCGAGGGCTCCCTCGTCGCCCTCTACACCGACGGGCTCGTCGAGGACCGCGACCGCGACATCGACCACGCCACCGACGAGCTGTGCCGCGCCCTGACCGTCCCCGCCGACTCGCTCGACGCCCTCTGCGACGCCGTGCTGAAGTCCGTCCTGCCCGAGGTGCCCGGCGACGACGTGGCCCTGCTGCTGGCCCGCACCCGGGCGCTCGGCGCGGACCAGGTCGCCACCTGGGACGTGACACCGGACCCCGCGCAGGTGGCCGCCACCCGGCAGGCCGCGACCGAGCAGCTCACCGCGTGGGGCCTGGACGAGACGGCCTTCGTCACCGAACTCGTCGTCAGCGAACTGGTCACCAACGCCATCCGCCACGGCGCCCCGCCCGTCCAGCTCCGGCTGATCCGCGACCGGACGCTCATCTGCGAGGTCTCCGACGGCAGTTCGACCTCGCCGCACCTGCGGCGGGCCCACCAGGACGACGAGGGCGGACGGGGACTGCTGCTGGTCGCCCAGCTCACCCAGCGCTGGGGCAGCCGGCAGACCGCGCGGGGCAAGACCATCTGGTGCGAGCAACCGCTCACACCGGTGCTCTGACCGGGCCGCGGCCCGGCCGGGTACCTCACCGGCGCGCCGCGTCCGAGGCGACCTGGCCGAGGGTGCGGCCGGACCGCGCGGAACGGGCTCGGCGCGGATCCGGGGCGCCGGGCCCTCCGGTGCCGCCGGCCCGCCTCACCAGCAGCCACGCCTCCTCGCCCGCGCCCTGTCGAGCGCTGCGGAACCGGGTCAGGGCGTACCCGCGGCGCAGCTTCGCCCCGTGCAGCCGGAACGTGGCGTGCCCGTGCTCCGGCGACTGCGCGAAGTCCACGGGCCGCCCCGCGCGGTCGTGGCCGAGCGGCTCACAGGTGCCGTGGTCCCGGACGACGTCAGAACTCCTCGTGCACCTCCGGGTCACCGCCGACCCGTCGCCGCGCCCGGTCCGCGATCGCGGTCAGCTCGTCCTCGCTCAGCTCGAAGCCGAACACGTCGAGGTTGGCACGCTGCCGTTCGGGGCTCGCCGACTTCGGGACCGGCACCGCGCCGAGCTGGAGGTGCCAGCGCAGCACCACCTGCCCCGCACTCACCCCGTGCGCCTCGGCGATCCGCGCGATCGCCGGGTCCTCCAGCAGGAGCGTGCCCCGGCCCAGCGGGCTCCAGCTCTCGGTGACGATGCCCTTGGCCGCGTGGAAGGCACGCAGCTCCTCCTGCGGCCAGAGCGGGTGCAGCTCGATCTGGTTGACCGAGGGCAGCACCCCGGTCTCCTTCTCCAGCCGCTCGATGTGCCCGGCCGTGAAGTTCGAGACGCCGATCGACCGCACCAGCCCGTCCTCGCGCAGCTTGATCATGGCCTTCCAGGAGTCGACGTACCGGTCCACACGGGGCAGCGGCCAGTGGATGAGGTACAGGTCGACGTACTCCAGACCGAGGCGGGCCCGGGACTCCTCGAAGGAGGCGAGGGTCTCCGCGTAGCCGTGGTGGCGGCCCGGGAGCTTCGTCGTCACGACGATCTCCTCGCGCGGCACCACACCGGCGGCCACGGCCCGGCCGACCCCGGTCTCGTTGCGGTAGTTCGTCGCCGTGTCGACCAGGCGGTAGCCCGCCTCCAGGGCCGTGACCACCGCCGCCTGCGCCTCGTCGTCGCCGAGCGGCCAGGTGCCCAGGCCCAGGGCGGGGAGCGTCGTACCGTCGTTGAGCGTGTGCGTCGGGATGCTGATCACCGTGGGACCTTCCCGTTGACTGTGTCGTCCCTCCAGCGTCACGGATAGGGTGAGCAATGATCAACCGGACGGCTGGGGGACGAGGACGGCGGACGCATGGGCGGTGCCGAGGACAGGACGGCGGCGGGATCGGGACGACCCACCTCACGGGACGTCGCCCGCCTGGCCGGTGTGTCGCACACCGCGGTGTCGTTCGTGTTCAACGGCCGGGCCGACGGAAACCTCTCGCCCGCCACCCAGGAGCGCATCCGCCAGGCGGCCGCCCGGCTCGGCTACCGGCCCGACCCGGTGGCGCGCGGCCTGCGCAGCCGCCGTACGGCCGTGATAGGCCTGGTCACCGACGAGATCGCCTCCTCGCCCTTCGCGGGCCGGCTGCTGCGCGGCGCCATGGACACCGCCTGGGCCGGAGACCACTTGGTCCTCACCGTCGACTCCGGCGGCGACCCGGCCAAGGAGGACGCGGCCGTCGCCGAGCTGCTCGACCGGCGGGTCGACGGCATCATCTACGCGGCCATGTCCCTGCGCCGCGTCCGGGTCCCGGAGGGACTGCACCGGACCCACTCCGTGCTGGCCAACTGCCTGCCCGAGGACGGCTCGCTGCCCGCCGTGATCCCGGCCGAGCGGGCCGGTGGCCGTACGGCGGCCCGGCTGCTGCTCGAACAGGGACACCGGCGGGTCGCGCTGGTCGGCGGGCAGGACGACATCGCGTCCGTCGAGCGGCTGCGCGGCTTCCGGGACGCGCTGCGCGCCGAGGGCGTCACCGTGCCGAGGGACTGGGTGGTGCGCACCGGCGGGGAGATCTCCAGCGGTTACGAAGGCGCCGCCCGTCTGCTCGACGCCGTCCCGGGTGAGCGGCGGCCCACCGGGATCTTCGCGTACAACGACCGGGTCGCGGCGGGTGTCCTGCACGCCGCGACCCGGCTCGGGATCTCCGTCCCCGGTGACCTGTCGGTGGTGGGCTACGACGACCAGGAGCACATGGCCGCCCACCTCACGCCGCCGCTGACCACCGTGGCCCTGCCGCACCGGGCGATGGGCGAGACCGCCGCGCGGCTGTTGCTGGACGCGATAGCCACCGGCCGGACGCCGCCCGCCACCGTGCGGCGCCTGGCCTGCCCGGTGATCAGCCGCGCGTCGGTGGGACCAGCTCCCATCCGCTGACGGCCACGCCGGGCCCCGTGACGTCCAACTCCTGGATGTCGTCGGCCCGTTGATAGACGCGCTCGGTGATCGTCGCCCGGTCGCCTGCGAACAGCTCGTACAGCGAGCCGTCGACGAGGACCCGCACGGTGAGCTCCCCGCCCGGGGGCACCCGGGCGACGACGGGGGCCCCGGTCCCCGGGCGGGGCCAGCCGGCGCGGTCCAGGGTCACCGTGCCGGTGCCCGGATCCAGCCGGACCGTCAGCTCGGCGCCCGAGGCCGAGCGCAGCAGGCTCACGGTGGTGGCGCCGCGCGCGGTCACCGTCAGGTCGTACGCCGCCGGCAGGGCGGCCCGGCCCGGGGCGGTGACGAACGGTCCGGCGGCGCGCAGCCGGTCCAGTTCCGGCGCCGGGGTCACGCGCAGCGCCCCGTCGGGGTGGACGTCGACGACCCGGGGAGCGGTGAGGACACCGGCCCAGTCGGCGTCGCCCCGCTCCCGGGCCTCCCACGACCAGCCCCACAGCAGGGCGCGGCCGGGCTCCTGGAGCACGGCCGGGGCGTAGAAGTCGCGGCCGTGGTCGAGCCGGCCGCCGGTGTGCGCGACGAAGCGCGGGCCCGCGTCCAGCCGGCCCGTGAGGTATCCGGTGGTCCACGGGTGGCCGTCCCACAGCGACAGGACCAGCACCCACCGGCCGTCGCCCGTCGCGTACAGCTGGGGGCACTCCCAGCCGGTGGCCCGGTCCCCGAACGCCGCCCGGGCGACCGGGTCACGGCCGTCCAGGAGCACCCCGGCGAACCGCCAGTCGGTCAGGTCGTCGCAGTCGTAGAGCAGCACCGACGGGGTGCCGTCGGCGTGTCCCGCGCCGACCAGCGCCCGGCGCCGCCCCGCGTGCCGGAAGACGAACGGGTCGCGGAACATCACCACGTCCAGGCCCTCCGGCGGGCCCGCGACCACCGGCGCGGCCGACGGGACCCACGCGGTCAGCAGCGGGTCGTCCGGGTCGGCCGCCCGGGCCAGGCAGATCGTCCCCAGGCCGGTGTGGTGCCGGTCGACCCCGGTGTAGACGGCCGTCGGCACGCCCCCGTCGTCGACCGTGCAGCCCGACCAGCAGCCCGCCTCGTCCGGTCCGCCCGGGGTCGGGGTGAGCGCGATCGGGTGATGCTCCCAGTGCGCGAGGTCGGCGCTGGAGGCGTGGCCCCAGTGGACGTTGGCGTGCACCGGGGCGTCCGGGTTGTGCTGGTAGAAGAGGTGGTAGCGGCCGCGCCAGCGGAACGGCCCGTTGGGGTCGTTCATCCAGTGGGCGGGCGGGCGGACCCGGAAGCGCGGGGCGTGCGGGTCCTGCGGGGGAGCGGCGAGGCTCAACGGTTGACTCCAGCGGACGTGATGCCCTCGCGCAGAGGGCGCTGGCCGACGACGAACACGGCGACGGCGGGGATCATGGACAGGACGACACCGGCGAGGACGACGGAGACGGAGCCGGTGCCGAGGTTGCCCTGGAGGGAGACCAGGCCCAGCGGCAGTGTGTAGTTCTGGCCCGACGTCTCCAGGATCAGGGGCCGGAAGAACTCGTTCCAGTGGTAGTTGAAGGCCAGGACGCCGACGATCGCCAGGCCGGGCGAGGCCAGCGGGGCGTACACGGACCGGAAGGTCCGCCACGGTGAGGCGCCGTCCAGCATCGCCGCCTCGCCCAGGTCCTTGGGCATGCCCAGGAAGTACTGGCGCATCAGGAACGTGCCGAAGGCGGTCGGGAACGCCGGGACGATCAGCCCGAGCAGGGTGTCCGTCAGGCTCATCGACTTCAGCACGAGGAACACCGGCACGATGGTGACCTGCAGCGGCACCATCATCGTCGCCAGCACCAGGCCGAACAGCGGCTTCTTGAAGCGGAACTCCAGCCGGGCGAAGGCGTACCCGGCCAGGCCCGCGGTGATCATCTGGCCGAGCGCGATCAGGCCCGTGACCAGCGTGGAGTTCAGTGCGAGCAGCCAGACGTCGATCTGGTCGAACACCCCGCGGTAGGCCTCGGCGGAGGGGTTCGCGGGGATCAGCTGCGGCGGCAGGTCGAACGCCTCGGCCGGCGTGCGCAGCGAGGTGGAGACCGTCCACACCACCGGGCCGAGGGTGAGCAGCGCGCACACGGTCAGCCCGGCGATCCGCGCCCAGGGCGCCAGCGCGTGCCGCAGGCGGCCGGAGGACAGGGTTGCTTGGCTCATGACAGGACTCACCCGGCTCACTGGTAGTGGACGAAACGCCGGCTGAGCCGGAACTGGAGGGCGGTGACCGCCATGATCAGCACGAACAGCAGGACGCCCACCGCGGACGCCTCGCCGAAGCGCAGCTGCTCGAAGGCCGTCTCGTAGATCACCATGACGACCGTGCGGGTGGAGTCGCCGGGGCCGCCGTCGGTGAGGACGTAGGGCTGCTCGAAGACCTGGAGCGCGTTGATGATGCCGACGACGGAGGCGACCAGCAGGGTCGGCGACAGCAGCGGCAGGGTGACGCTGAGGTGCTTGCGCAGGCCGGTCGCGCCGTCCAGGGCGGCGGCCTCGTGGATCTCCTTCGGGATGTTGTTCAGGCCGCCGACGAACAGCAGGAACGAGAAGCCGAACTGCTGCCAGACGTAGACCAGGACCACGGTCGCCATGGCCGCGTGCTCCGAGGTCAGCCAGGGCACCGGGGCGATCCCGGCGAAGCCGAGCAGCCAGTTGATCACTCCGAAGTCCTGGTTGAACAGGTACTTCATCACCACCGAGATCGACGCCGCGGACAGCACCAGCGGGAAGAAGAACGCCGAGCGGAACACCGACCGCAGCCACACCGGCATGCGCCCGTCGACGGCGAGCGCCAGGGCGAGCGCGACGAGCAGTTGCAGCGCCACCGCGAGCACCATGAACACCAGCGTGTTGCGGAAGGACACCAGCACGGTCCCGTCGCCGAGCGCCTCGCGGTAGTTGGCCGCTCCGGCGTAGGAGGGGGAGTCGATCACATTCCAGTGGAAGAGGCTCAGCACCACCGAACCGGCGATCGGCACGACCGTGAAGACGACGATGCCGGCGATCGTCGGGGCCAGGAACAGGGTCGCGAGCAGCCGGGTGCCGCGTTCGCGGGCCGCCGGACGCGCGGGCGCCGGGGACGGGGGCGCCTCGGGGCGGGCGGCCCGGGCGGGCGGGGTCTGGGTGTTCGTCATACCTCACGCTCCATGGCCTTCTCCAGATCGCTCTGCATCCGGCGCAGCGCGGGTCGCACCGAGCGCGGCGAGGCCAGCGCCGTGCCCGTGTGCTTCAGCAGCACCTGCTCGACCTCGGCGACCTGCGGCGGCGCCGGGATCGGCCCGGTGTCCGGGAAGCGGTCGAGGGTGTCGTAGAAGACCGGCCAGCGCGCCGGGCCGGTCCTCTCGTAGCGTTCGGCGGTGAGCAGGGAGCGGCGGGCCGGGGTCGTCTGGTTCGTGGCGAACAGCCGCTCCAGGGTGTCCCGGCGGGCGGCGTACTTGATGAACTCCCAGGCCTCGTCCTGCCTCCGCGACGTGCGCAGCAGCGCGTAGCCCGCCGCGCCGTACTGCATCCGCTGGGCGCGCCAGCGCGGGAAGTACTGCACGTCGAAGCCGTCGCGGTCCAGTCCCGCCAGGTGCAGTCCGCCCGCCCAGAAGCCGCCCGCCGGGGTGACCCCGACCCGGCCCGTGGAGAACACGCCGATGAGGTTCTGGCCGTTGCCGCCCTCGGGGCGGGTGCACAGACCGTCCTGGACGAGGGAGGCCAGGTAGTCGTAGACCTCCTCCACCCGGTCGTGCGTGGCCTGCGGGGTCGTCCAGCGGAAGCCGCCGCCGCGGCCCGCGCGCTGCCCCGCCGGGTAGAAGGCGTCCCACAGCCACTGCCCGCCCGGTGCCTTGGACTCGGCGAGCAGGTTGGTGTCGTTGGCGAACAGCCAGGGCACCACGCCGCCCCACAGCCGGTTGGTCCAGAAGTACGGCGTGAAGCGCGCGCCGCTCGACCTCTTCATGTCCCGCAGCAGCGCCGTGAAGTCGTCGCGGGTCCAGTCCGCCGGCGGGAACGCGGCGTCCGCCCGCTGCAGCACCCGCCGGTTGAGGTACATGTCGGCCGCGTTGAACTCCACCGGCAGCTGGTACAGGCTGCCCTCGTACATCATCGACTCCACCAGCGAGGGGTGGACGTCCGCGAAGTACTCCTTCAGCTCGGCCGCGTCCCGCTTCACCCACCGGTCCAGGGCCACGCCGAGGCGCCGCGCGAACAGCTGCACGCCCTCGGTGGCGACGTAGACGAGGTCGGGGGCGGTACCGGCGGCGACCTGGGTGAGGATCTTCGCGAAGAAGTCCGACCAGTCGACGGCCTGGACTGTGTTGATCCGCAGCTTGATGTCGGGGTGCAGCTCGGCGAACCCCTGCTGGAGGGTGCGGATGGCCTCCGTCCCGTAGGCGGGGCCCAGGGTGGCGACGACGAGGGAGCCGTCGTCCCGGCCGGGGATGTCGGCTCCGGTGAGCCGGTCCCAGTTCGCGGCGGTGCCGGCCAGGGCGGCGGCCCCCGCGCCGTAGGCGCCGTACCGCAACAGGGCGCGGCGGGTGAGGTGCGAGTCGGTCATCGTGTCAGGGGCCTAACTCGTGTTAGCCGTGGGGTGATGCCCCAGATGATGTGAGCGCGGCGAGGCGCTGTCAAGGCGCGCGACCGCTTGACCTTTAACGAGTTAGGTCGGACAGTCCTGAACCCATGAGCCACCGTTTTCGACGAGAGGGACGAGGTCTGTGATGGGCGGGATCACCAGGAGAGCGCTGTTCGCCGGGTCGGCCGTGGGAGCCGCCGGGGCCCTGCTGCCCGCGGCGGGCCCGGCCGCGGCCGAGCCGCGCACGGCCGGGACCGGCTACCGCGCCGCGTACCACTTCACCGTCCCCGGCCAGTGGAAGAACGACCCCCAGCGCCCGGTGTGGATCGACGGGGAGTACCACTACTACTACCTCCACAACGCCGACTACCTCGCCGGTGAGGTCGGTACCGCGTGGCGGCTGGCCACCAGCCGTGACCTGGTCTCCTTCACCGACCGGGGCATCGCCGTGCCCAAGGACACGACACCGAACGGCGACGTCTGGTCGGGCTCGGCGGTGGTCGACAGCGGGAACACGGCGGGCTTCGGGGCGGGGGCGGTGGTCGTCCTGGCGACCATGTCCCCGCACGACGGCCCGGCCGACCAGGCCCAGTACCTGTACTACTCCACCGACGGCGGCCGCACCTTCGTCCCGCACGGCACCGCGCCCGTGCTGCCCAATCCCGGCGTGCGCGACTTCCGCGACCCGAAGGTGATCCGCGACGAGGAACGCGGCCGGTGGGTGATGGCCCTCGCCGAGAACGACAAGGTGGGCTTCTACCACTCCGCAGACCTCAGGTCCTGGACGTACGCGAGCGGTTTCGTGCGGCAGGGCATCGGCGTGCTGGAGTGCCCCGACCTGTTCCGCATCCGCGCCGCCGACGGCACGGCGAAGTGGGTGCTGGGCGTGAGCGCGAACGGCAAGGGCGCCGGGCTGCCGAACACCTACGCCTACTGGACGGGCTCCTTCGACGGCAGCGCCTTCACCGCCGACACGGCCGATCCGCAGTGGCTCGACCACGGCTGGGACTGGTACGGGGCGGTCACCTTCGCCCAGCACGCCGCCGACGGCACGGTCGACGAACGGACCCGGTACGCGATCGGCTGGCTGAACAACTGGGACTACGCCCACATCACGCCCACGATCGACAGCGACGGCTTCAACGGCACCGACTCGATCGTCCGCGAGGTGACCCTCGGGCGCGGCGGCGACGGCACGTACCACCTGGCGTCCCGGCCGGTCGCCGCGCTCGACCGGTACGTCACGCGCACGCTGCGGCTCGGCGACCTGGCGGTGGAGGGCACCCGGCTCCTCGACCACCGCGGCACCGCCTACGAGCTGACCTGCGAGATCACCTGGGACCAGGCGGCGGGCGCGGGCCTGCAGCTGCGGCGCTCCCCGGACGGGGTGCGGCACGTCGACGCCGGTGTCCACCGCGACTACGCGTTCCTCAACCGCCGCCCCAGCGTCTCCCCGGACATGTCCGGCCGGTGGCAGGAGAGCCGCAGCCCGTTCGACGAGGCCCGGCGCGCGGTGCGGTTGCGGATCCTCGTCGACCGGACCTCCGTGGAGATGTTCGTGGACGACGGCCGGTACACGCACTCGTCGGCGGTGTTCCCGTACCTGGTGGACACCGGGCTGGCGCTGTTCACCCTGGAGGGCAGGGCGGTGTTCCGGGACGTGGTGATCCGGGAGTTCGCCGTGTGAGGAACGCGGGGCGGTGTCGCCACCGGCCGGGATCACTGTCACGATCTCCGGGACGGACCCGGCCCACGACCAGCGGAGCGCTCATGACGACGGACAGCCGGACGACGGACGAGGCGGCGCGGGAGGCAGGGCTGGAGGTGAGGCCCGTCGCCGGGCACATCGGCGCCGAGATCCACGGCGTCGACCTGGCCGGCGAACTCGACGACACCGTCGTCGCCGCGATCAGGGCGGCGGTGCTGCGCTGGAAGGTCGTGTTCTTCCGGGAGCAGCGGCTGGACCACGCCGGGCACGTGGCGTTCGCGCGGCGGTTCGGGGAGCCGGTGGTGCTGCCTCGGCGCGGCAAGGCGTCACCGCCGGACTTCCCCGAGATCGAGACCACCGCCGACCGGCTGGAACTGGGCGGGAGGTACGGCATGGACCACGACGAGTGGCTGCGCCGGCGCCGCCACACCCTGCTGCGCGGCTGGCACTGCGACCACGGCGCCCGGGTCGACCCGCCCGCCGCGACGATCCTGCGCGCGCAGACCGTCCCGCCCTACGGCGGCGACACCACCTGGGCGAACCTGGCGGCGGCGTACGCCGGGCTGTCCGCGCCGCTCCGGAACTTCGTGGACGGGCTGCGGGCCGAGCACCGGCTCGGCGTCGGCTACCAGCCCCGGCCCGGCGACGACGCCTACGTCCGTCACCTGCTGGACCGCCAGGTCGCCTCGCTGCACCCCCTGGTGCGCGTCCACCCCGAGACGGGTGAGCGGATCCTGTACGTCAACGGCTACTACGTCGAGCAGATCGCCGGCCTGTCCCGCCCCGAGAGCAGCGCGATCCTGGAGATGCTGCTGGAGCAGGCGGTCCGGCCCGAGTACACGGTCCGCTTCCGCTGGGAGCCGGGCAGCGTGGCGTTCTGGGACAACCGCGCCACCATGCACCTGGCCCCCGGCGACACCGCCCACCTCGACCACCCGCGGATCATGCACCGGGTCATGCTCGCCGGGGACGTGCCGGCCGGGGTCGACGGCACGCCGTCGGAGGCGATCACCGGCAGCGAGCCCGGGCACTGGTGACGCCTCAGGCGGCGGGCCGCCGGCCCAGGGCCGGGCCGAGCTTCGTCGCCATGTCCGTGAGGATCTGCACGTAGTCCTCGTGCTCGAAGGTGAACGGCAGCGCGAACGCCACCTCGTCCACCTCCCGGAACGCGGCGTGCGCGTGCAGCCGCTCGGCGATCTCCGCCGAGGTGCCCACCAGGTCCGGCGCGAACAGCAGCCGCGCCGGGCCCTGCGGTGCCACCGTGCGCGGGGTGCGGCGGGCGGCGTACTCCGCGTACCGGGCGCGCTGTCCGGGAGAGGCGGAGTCCGTGGGGATCACCACCAGGCCCTGCGAGACCCGGGCGGCCTCCCCGTCGGGGTGGGCGGCCCGGAAGGCCCGGATCTGGGCCAGCTGGATCTCCGCGAAGTCG
Source organism: Streptomyces sp. NPDC085931 (assembly GCF_044540565.1). Taxonomy (NCBI): domain Bacteria; kingdom Bacillati; phylum Actinomycetota; class Actinomycetes; order Kitasatosporales; family Streptomycetaceae; genus Streptomyces; species Streptomyces sp. NPDC085931. The sequence goes on along the minus strand of NZ_JBITSK010000003.1, from coordinate 507,218 downwards.
TACGGGCCCTCGGGGTCCTCGGCCTTCACCACGCTGCTGGTGAGGAGGTTCATGCCGTGCTCGCCCGCCCACCGGGCCGAGCGCAGGCTGCCGCCGCCGTACCACATGCGGCGGGCCAGGCCGGGGGAGTGCGGCTGCACCCGGTCCGAGAAGGTCTCGAAGCCCTCCACACCGCTGAAGTCCGTCACCGGCTCGCCCCGCACGAAGTCCAGCAGCCGCTGCACCCGCCCGTAGTCGAAGTCCTCCACCTCGGCCGTGTCCGGGTAGAGGGCGTCCTTCACCTGGTCGAAGTGCGTCGGCGGGCCCACGCTCACGCCGGGGTTGAGCCGGCCGCCGGACAGCAGGTCGACGGTGGCCAGGTCCTCCGCCAGCCGCAGCGGGTTCTCCCAGCCGAGCGGGATGACCGCCGTGCCGAGCTCGATACGGCGGGTGCGCTGCGCGGCGGCGGACAGCACGGCGACGGGGGAGGAGATGCCGAACTGGAGGTGGCGGTGGCGCACCCACGCGCTGTCGAAGCCGAGGCGCTCGCCCAGCTCGATGATCTCCAGCGTGGACTCGTGCCCCCGGCGCGGATCGGCCTCGTCGAACAGGCCGATGGTCAGGAAACCCAGCTTGCGCAGCGGTCGCGGAGTCGGTGGCACGGACCCTCCATCATTGAACGTTCAATGGCATATGGCTGTGCCAACCCGGCGGCGTCCCCCGCTGTTCCCGTCGCCCGGCGTCAGCGCAGCGGGATCGTCACCTCGTCCTCGACGGGTGGGTCGACCTCCTGGGCACGGTTGCCGGTGGCCGCGTAGCAGCGCAGCCGGACCGACTCCGGCGAGACGTCCAGCCGCAGGAAGCACTTGAAGAACGGCGGGCTGTACGTCGCCGAGCCCGGCGAGAACAACGACGTGTAGATCTTCCGCACGGGGAGCCGGAACCGTCTGACCCTGTCGGGACGGCGGCCGGTGCCGAGCAGCCCCGCGACCAGCCGGACCCGCCGGGTGACCCGGGCCGGCGTGCCCGGGGTGCGCGTGGGCCGGATGGCGAGCCGCTCGGCGATCACGGCCGCCGCCTCCGCCTCGGTGAGCGTGAAGAAGCGGCGCAGCCGCAGCCGGCGGCCGTAGAGCCGGCTGTAGAAGGCCAGCGAGTCGCCGCGCAGCGGGTAGCAGCGGAAGTCGTCCTCGGTGACGCCGGCGACGCCGACGCGGGGGATGGTGTGGGTGGCGTGCATGAACGCCCCGCCGCCGCCCGCGACGACGTACTGGAGGGTGCGCCCGTCGGGCAGCCGGACCGGGTAGCGCTGGTAGTTGTGGATGTCGCCGCCGATCGCCGCCACGTAGTGGTGGTCCGGGTCGCGCACGATGTCGTCGACGGTGCCGCCGCCCTCGATGGCGCACGGCTCGTGCCGGCCGTCCACGTACAGCGGCGAGCCGGTGACCAGGATCTTCGGACGGGGCCCGGCGGAGACCTCGCGCAGCCAGGCGCCCTGCTCGGCGTCGAGCGTGCCGAGCAGGCCGGTGTCGATGCCGACGATCCGCACCGGCCCGGCGTCGATCGCCCAGTAGGGGCCCGGCTGGACGGCCTGCTGGGCGGGGTCGGACCGCAACGCCCGGGCCGCCGCGAGGTGTTGTCCGTTGTCCGGGCGGGGCCGGTGCCACAGCAGCGACCGCAACCAGGCCCGGGTCAGCGGCCGGGGCCGGGGCCCGGGCGGCAGCGGCGGGGCGTCGCCGCAGAACACCCGCATGAAACCGCCGAGGTCCTCGTACCAGTCGTGGTTGCCGGGTATCGCGTAGATCGGCGCCGGGTAGTCCCGGTAGGGGCGGAAGAACTTGGGGCCGTAGTCGTCCGCGCTGCCCACCGGGTAGATCACGTCACTCGCGAGGACCGCGAACCGCGTGTCCCCACCGGCCGTCAGCAGACCCGGCACGACGGCGTACTGCGGGTCGTCGCCCTCGCCCGTGTCGCCGATGACCAGGAAGGAGAACCGGTCCGGGTCGGCGCGGCGGATCACCTTGTCCGCCGGTGCCCCGGCGGCCTCGCGCTGGGCCACCCACCGGCTCCGGGTCCGCCCGGTGGGGTCCCCCAACCAGGAGGCCAGCACACCGTTGCGGGCCGCCCACAGCATCCGGGGATCGAGCCAGGAGATCTTCTCGCTCCTCGGCGGCAACAGCCGCCGGTACGCGCCGACTTCGGCCAAGCCCCAGCCGGCGCCTTCGGGTGTGTCACGTGAGGAGTCGGGCACCGGTGCACCGTAACAACCGGTCCCGGCACCGCCGATGGCGGGTGTTCACCGCCCGCGCGAAGGCGCGGCCGTCCGGCACCGCGAACGGCGCGACGACGGTACGGGGTCCGCGACCGCAGCGTCGGGCCCGGACGCGGCCGGCCGTGCCCGGGGCGGCCGTGCCTGGGCGGCGCTCGTGCCGTCCATGCGCCGACTCCCCCCGGGGCGGAGGCCGCTGTCCCGCACGGCCCGCGCGCGGGCAGCGCCGGGAGCGAGCCCTGACCACCGGTCAGGGCGCCGAGTCCCGTGCGCACGGGCGGCGGACGGGGTCAGAAGGTGCGCTTCAGCAGATCCAGCAGCGCCGCCCAGTGCTGCCGGTCGCCCTCCTCGTGGTACGACGCGGTGTCGGCCTGGGTGAAGCCGTGGGGCGCTCCTGTGTACACCTCGCAGCGGTGGCGGACCCCGGCCGCGGCCAGGGCCTGGTCCAGACGCTCGATCTGCTCCGGCGGCAGGGACGGGTCCTGGTCGGCGTGGCCGAAGTACAACTCGGCGGTGACGTCGCCGGCCACCAGGTGCGGACTGTCGGGGGTGTCGGTCGCCAGCCGTCCGCCGTGGAAGCCGGCCGCGGCGGCGACCCGCTCCGGGTAGGTGCCGGCGGTGAGCAGCGACAGGCGGGCGCCCATGCAGTAGCCGGTCAGCGCCACCGGGCCGTCGGCCGCCAGGGGCGAGTCGGCCAGCCAGCGCAGATACGCCCCGGCGTCCCGCATCGCCAGGTCGTTCGTCAGGGCCCGCATGACCGGCGTGATCCGTTCGAACAGCTCCGGCCGCGCCCCGGGATCGATGAACTCGGGCAGGTCGAACAGCGGGGCGCGGCCGGCCCGGTGGAACAGGTTGGGCACCAGCACCGTGTACCCCTCGCCGGCCAGCCGGTCCGCCATGGACCGCAGCTGCGGGCGCAGACCGAAGGCGTCCATGAAGACCAGGACCGCCGGACGGGCGGCCCCGTCGGCCGGGTGGGCCAGATAGGCGTCGGCGGTGCCGTCCCCGGTGGGGATGTCGACGGCGGTGCCCTGTACGGCGGTCATGGCGGGGCCTTTCTACGGGGGTGGGGCCGGCAACCCGTCCGCGTGACCGGGCGGATCATGGTCATCGTGGCACGGCGTTCCCGGGGCATTTCGCCCACCCCCGGCCAGGTGGCCCCGCCGTGAACCGCCGTTGGGGCGGCCTTTACTCGAACCGTGCGGTGTCGCCCGCGCCCCGCCGCACGATCTCGGCCTCCCCGCCGGAGAAGTCGATGACCGTCGTCGGCTCGGTGCCGCACTCACCGGAGTCGACCACCGCGTCCAGGACGTGGTCGAGCTCGTCCTTGATCTCCCAGCCCTGCGTCATCGGCTCGTCCTCGCCGGGCAGCAGCAGGGTGCTGGACAGCAGCGGCTCGCCGAGTTCCGCGAGCAGGGCCTGGGTGACCACGTGGTCGGGGATCCGCACCCCGACCGTCTTCTTCTTGGGGTGCTGCAGCATGCGCGGCACCTCCCGTGTCGCCGGCAGGATGAACGTGTAGCTGCCGGGCGTCGACGCCTTGATCGCGCGGAACACGTCGTTGTCGATGCGCACGAACTGGCCGAGCTGCGCGAAGTCCTGGCACACCAGGGTGAAGTGGTGCCGGTCGTCCAGCTTGCGGATCGCGCGGATCCGGTCGATGCCGTCCCGGCTGCCCAGACGGCAGCCGAGTGCGTAACAGGAGTCCGTGGGGTAGGCGACAAGGGCGTCCGCGCGGATGCTGTCGGCGATCTGGCCGATGGTGCGCGGCTGGGGGTTGTCGGGGTGCACGTCGTAGTACTTCGCCATCCGCCGAGCTTAAGCCGCCCGGGCGGGCCGGTGACGCAGGGAGGGGTGCCCGGGCCCGCGGACGGCCGTCCGCGGGCGGCTGGGGTAACGTCCCCGCCGGTGCGCCGGAGGCGGTGCGAGAAGGGAGGGGGCGGCGCAGGTGGCTGGCCGAGAGGACGGGAACCGGCAGCGGCGGACGCGGGCCGAGGCGAGTCCGGCGTGGGCGCGGGAACTGCTCGAACACCTGCGGCCTGCCGGGCGGGACGTCGGCAGGGTCGTCGCGTGGCTCGCCGGCGCCGTGGACGGGTCGGTGGCCCTGCACGACGCCTCCGGGAACCTCCTCGCCGGAACCCGGGTCACCCTCGACGAGGACCTCGTCGCGGACATCACCGCCGGACGGATCGCCTCCGCCGCCTGGGAGAACCGCGAGCAGCACCTGCGCCTGGTCCGGGTGGAGCACCCCTCCCACGCCTGTGTCCTGGCCGTCTCCCGGTCCGGCCCCTTCGACCGGCGGGCCTCCGACATGGTCACGCACACCGCCCAGGTGATCGAGCTGCTGCTGACGGCCCGCGAGTCGACCGCCGCCGGGCACCGGCTCCGGCGCGCCACCTCCGACCTGCGCCTGGCCATCCTGCAACTGCTGATGGTCGAGGACACCGTCGCCGCCCGCCGGGTCGCCGCCGGACTCTGGCCCGGGCTCCTCGACGCCGACACCGCGTGCGTGTACGTGGTCGAGTCCGACCCCGCCGCCCGCGAGCGCATCCTCGAGGACTGCCTCGACCACACCAGGGAGAGCGCCCTGGTCGTACGGTGCCCGGCCATGGACGGGCACGTCATCGTCGTCGGTCCGCGCGAGACCACCGGCGAGGCCCTGAAGTCGCTGGTCGGACGGCACCGGGACACCTACCTGGGCGGCAGTGTCCGGCAGAGCCTCGCCCGGACCGCCACCGCCTACGGCCAGGCCGTCAGCGCCCTCGCCGTCGCGCACTTCCGGCCCGACAAGACGGCCGTGTACGCCGAGCGCACCCATCCCGAACGCCTGATGGACCCGGCGGCGCTGCGCGCCTGGACGGCCCGGCTGCTGCGCCCGCTGGACACCCTGCCGCACCACACCCGCGCCGAGCTGCTGGCCACCTGCCGCCTCGGTCTGGAGTTCACCGCGGTCGCCGCCGCCAAGGTCCTCGGCGTCAGCCGCAACACCGTCCGCGCCCGCATGGAACGCGTTGAGACCCTGCTCGGCACCGACTTCACCGACCTCACCGTCCGGGCCGTGGTCCTCCTGGCGCTCAACACGCAGATCGGCCTGGCCGACGCCCCCGGCGCGAGCGGCACCCGCGCCCCCGGACCGCACCTGGCCGACCTGCTGTCCGGGCCCGCCCTGCACGCCTGGGCCCGCGACCTGCTGGGCCGCCTGGACTCGGACGCCAGGAACCCGCGCCGGACGCTGCGCGCCTGGATCGCCGCCGGCGGCAACGCCGAACGGGCCGCGCAGACCCTCGGTGTGCACGCCCAGACCGTGCGCGAACACGTCCGCAGCGCCGAACCGCTGCTGGAGCGCCAGCTGCTGGCCGCGGGCAGCGACCTGTACGAAGTCGTGCTGGCGCACCTCGCCCTGGGCGACCTCGACCTGCCTCCTTTGCACCCCCGCCCCTGAGCGGTTTGCCTCCAGGGCAACCGGCTGACCTGGTTCCGGCGGGACGAAACGGGGCCATCCGGACTCAGCTGTGCACGGGTGAGCCCTGTTGAGCGCGCAACGGGCATCGACGCGGTTCCCAAGGCCTCCGACCTGGACGTAGGTTCGTCCCGTCGCGGGGGCCCGACCGGAACGGGGGACCGGTCGCGCTCCCGCGCGCTGCCCCCTCAGCTGGGCAACCGGACCGGGATCTCCGGCCGGGCGAAGGCGATCAACGGCGGCAGCCGCCGCCCGTCCTGCGGAGGGGGCGTCCGCCGGGCGACGGCCGGTCCACCCGCCGCGCCGCCCGATGCTCCGCCTTCGCCGCGAACACCCGTGAGCCGCCGCCGAATTGCGCCCGCGGCGCTTCGTGGATGTCTGCTGCCGGGCACGTCCGGAGACGGGAGCCGGTCCGTATGGAGACGGGAGCCGTCCCGTTGCGAGACGGGAGCCGGCGGTGCGCGCGGGGTGCCCGGGCGTTCGTGACCGGAAAACCACCCCCCGTGGTGACCACGGGCCGTGTGTCCCGCCGGAGGCCGGGTACCCGTCCGGCGCCGTAGAGGTCGCTCCACGGAGAAGGAGGTCCGAATGACCAGCGAGACGGAGACCGGTGGCGCCACCGGTACGCAGGACAAGGACTACAACCTGATCTGGTACGTCGAGGCGTGCCTGAGCAACGCCCTGCGCCTGGAGGGCTACATCCAGGACGCGGAGCGCGCCAAGGACACCGAGGTCGCGGACCTGTTCCGCAAGGCGCAGGCGGACAGCCGCAAGGGCGCCGAGCTGGGCAAGAAGCTGCTGCGCGCACGCCTCGGCGAGGGCTGAGCCCCTCGCGCGAGCGGCCCGGACCCCGCCGGGGTCCGGGCCGCTTTGCGTGCCGGGGCGGCTCAGCCGGCGTACACCCTGCCTTCCCGCACGGTGTAGTGCGCCGGTTCGGAGCAGCCCAGCGACGGCGTGAGCAGCAGGCTCACCGTCACCGGGGCGGGCTCGGTGCTCGCGGTGGCGAACTCGCAGACGGCGCCCTTGCCGGTGAGCGGGTACCAGAACCAGCCGTCGACCTCGCCCACGGTCACCCGGTCCGACTCCTTCCACGCGCCGCCGGACTGCGTGAAGACCTGCAGTCGTACGGAGGCGGCGTACTCGTCCTGCGGGGAACGCAGCGCGGTGAGCGTGATCCTGTAGTCGGATCCGAGGGTGGACGAGGCGATCTGCCGGGTCTGCGGCGCGGTGGTGCCGGCGCTCGACGCACCGGCGCCGGCGGCGCCCAGCGCGGCCGCCAAGGTGAGGGTGAGGGCCGCGGTCGCACCGCGGCGGGCCGGCTTGCGGGTCAGGCTCATGTGTTCCCCCGTTGGAACGAGTTGGAGGGGTCGGTCCCCACGCAGGAGAAGACACCTCATGCCCGGCGGGGGTTGTACGGGGAGCCCGGCGGGGGCTGTACCGGATCACCGCCCGAACACGGCGGCGACCCGCTCGGTGAGCGCGTCCTCGGTCAGCGTGCCGTCGACGGTGAGGGAGGGCAGCTCGAGCCGCGCCGTCTTCTCGCGCAGCCGCAGCGTGAACAGATCGTCCCGCGCGGCGAGGTTGTCCTCCGCCCGCCGCGGATCGCCGGTGCGCTGCAGGAAGCTCTGCCCGGTCGCCGCCCGGCTCCGGAACACGGTCCGGCGGAAGGCCGGTGTCGGAAGCAGCCAGACCGCGTGCCCCGGCGCCGGGAGCAGCGGTCGCACCAGGTGCGGCAGCAGGCGGAACCCCTCCACGACGACGCACGGCTCGCGCGGCATGCGCAGCAGGTCCTCCACGATCAGGCCGAACCCCTCGCCCCGGAACCAGTGGAACGTCTCCAGCATCTCCTCGGGGGAGCGGCGCACCCACCGCTCGTCCATGTCCATGGCCAGGAACGCGTGCAGCAGGGGAGCCTCCGCGGCGCCGGCGCGGCGCGCGTGGTCCGCCATGGCGTCGTCGGTCGAGTACAGACGCCAGCCGTACCGGCCGGCGAGGCGACGGGCGACCGTGGACTTGCCCGCGCCGCTGCCGCCCCCGATCCAGTAGACGTGCCGCACGCCCTCTCCTCCCCGTGGTTCGCGATCCGAGTGTCAGTGGCGGATGCCACGATGCCGCAGTCAAGCAGGCGTCACCATGGCGTCCGCGAACCCGGGAGGAGCCGATCGTGCGCAGGCCGGTCGAGGGGGAAGTCTTCGTGCACTACGGCCAGATCTACGTGGAGAGCGACCCGGACGACTTCGGACCGGGTCTCGGGGAGGCGTTCGCCGGCCAGTCCTCGGGGCTGTGCGGGGCGGCGGTCCCGGGCGCGTTGTGGCTGCGCACCGGGCTGCACACCGGGGACGTCGGCTTCACCGTCGAGGTCCACGACCAGGCACCGCCGCTGGATTCGGCCTGGGAGGACGTGGTGGAGGTGTCCTTCCGGCCCGTCTCGCCGGACAGCTCGCTGGTGGAGTGGGCGGGGCAGGCCTCGTGGCCGCTCGACCTGGCGGAGACCGATCACCGGGTGCGGTACTGCGCCCAGGGAATGGACCGGGCGCACCGGCAGGACACCCGGCTGGAGGAGGAGCCGAGGCTGGACCGCTACCTGCTCCAGTTCTGGCCCGCGCCGCCCGAGCCGGACCGTGTCCTGAGGCAGACCTCGGACCTCGCCGCCCACTGGCACTCCGTCGCCCGCGACCAGCCGCCCCCGCCCACCCCGGCCGAACGCGCCGAGGCCGAGCGCCGGGCACGGCTCGCCCAGGAGACGGCGGAACGGGAACAGCGGCTCGCTGTCGAACGGTGGGAGTGGGGCGGGCACACACCGAGCCCGGCCCTGCGCGAGCTCGGCGGCGCCGTGCGCGGTCTGCGCGACTTCGACCCCGCCCTCGTGATGGCCCTCGACGCGGCGGGGCCCGCCGTCCAGCGCGCGGTGGCCCTGCGCGCGGCGCGCCGGGCGTGCGAGGCGGCGGGGCTGGCCGGTCTCGACTGGGTCGCCGACGGGCTGACGGCCCTGGCGGACGGCCGTCCGCTGCCCCCGCCCTTCGACGACGACGCCCGCCTGTCGGAGACCCTGGCCCGCGACCCCCGAGTCCCGGACCGGACCGTCGGCAGGGCCGTCCCGCCGGAGCGGCCGCCCTTCGAGGGACCGTCGGCGGTCCCGGACGATCCGGCGCCGCGCCCCCAGCAGGTGGAAGCGGTCGTGGTCGGCCCGGCCCGCGCCCTCGTCCTGCCGCCGGCCGGTCCACCGGTCGGTCCCGGCCGGGAGCCCGCCGCCGCGCCGAGCCGTCCGTCGGCCCCGGGTGCCGCCCCGTACGCCCTGGCCGTCACCGTCGGCGCACCGGACCCGTCCCTGCGCATGTCCCAGCCGCATCTGGCGCTGCCCGCCGTGCCGGCGGCCGCCGGGCCCGACCCGCTGCGGGCGGCCGTCGACGCGGTCTACGCGGCGGTGGCGGCGTACGGCGAGCACCACCGTGTCCTCCTGGACGAGATCAGGGCGTTCGTGGAGGAAGGACAGCCGTGAAGGGCCGCGGCGACGCGTCCGTCGGCGCGCAGGCGAGGTGCCGCTCGGTGCCGGGCCGGACCCGGCCGTCGGGGCCGAGGGCGGCGACGGACTCCGGCGGACGGCGGGGCCGGGCCGTGTCGGCCCGCCGGACAGGGGCGTGGCCGGTCCGGACCCGGACACCGGGCCCGCGGGTTCGTGCGTCGCGGTTTCCGGTTCCCGACCGGAGTCCCGGCCCGGCTCGGGTGAGTGATCCCCTTCCGCGGGTACCCGGGCGTTCCGCCATGACCGGCCGGGCGGTCGCTCGCGGCGCCGACCCGGTCGGCCGCCGGCCCCGAGCCGAAGGAGTCCCTGCTTATGACGGACGTATCCGGCACCGGTCCCGCTCCGGGCGACGACCGCAAGGTCCTCACCAATCGCCAGGGCCATCCGGTCTACGACAACCAGAACCAGCGCACGGTCGGCGCCCGCGGCCCGGCCACGCTGGAGAACTACCAGTTCCTGGAGAAGATCAGCCATTTCGACCGGGAACGCATCCCCGAGCGCGTCGTGCACGCGCGCGGCGTCACCGCCTACGGCCACTTCGAGGCCTACGGCACCTGGGGCGACGAGCCCATCAGCCGCTACACCCGGGCCAAGCTGTTCCAGGAGCGCGGCAAACACACCGACGTGGCCGTCCGCTTCTCCACCGTCATCGGCGGCCGCGACTCCTCCGAGGCCGCCCGCGACCCGCGTGGTTTCGCCGTGAAGTTCTACACCGAGGACGGCAACTGGGACCTGGTCGGCAACAACCTCGGCGTCTTCTTCATCCGCGACGCCATCAAGTTCCCGGACGTCATCCACGCCCTGAAGCCGGACCCCGTCACGTTCGAGCAGCAGGCCAACCGGATCTTCGACTTCATGTCGCAGACGCCGGAGGCCATGCACATGCTGGTCAACCTGTTCAGTCCGCGCGGCATCCCCGCCGACTACCGCCACATGCAGGGCTTCGGCGTGAACACCTACAAGTGGGTCAACGCCCAGGGCGAGACCAAGCTCGTCAAGTACCACTGGATGCCCAAGCAGGGCGTGCGCAGCATGACCGAGGAGGATGCGGCCAACGTCCAGGCCGACACCCTGGGCCACGCCACGAAGGACCTGTACGAGGCGGTCGCCCGCGGTGACCACCCCGAGTGGGAGCTGCTCGTCCAGATGATGGACGACCACGACCACCCCGAGCTCGACTTCGACCCGCTGGACGACACCAAGACCTGGCCCGAGCAGGACTTCCCGCCGAAGCCGGTGGGCCGGATGGTGCTCGACCGCATGCCGGAGAACTTCTTCGCCGAGAACGAGCAGATCTCCTTCGGCACCGGCGTCCTCGTCGACGGCCTGGACTTCTCCGACGACAAGATGCTCGTCGGCCGGACCTTCTCCTACAGCGACACCCAGCGCTACCGGGTCGGCCCGAACTACCTCCAGCTCCCCGTCAACCAGGCGAAGAACGCCGAGGTGCGCACCAACCAGCGCGACGGGCAGATGGCCTACCACCAGGACGGCGGCGGGGAGAACCCGCAGGTCAACTACGAGCCGTCGATCCGGGGCGGCCTGCGCGAGGCCGAGTACCCGACCCACGACGAGCAGGGCCCCGAGATCACCGGCCGGCTCACCCGCAAGCGCATCCCCCGCACCAACGACTACCTCCAGGCCGGTCAGCGCTACCTGCTGATGGAGGACTGGGAGCGCGACGACCTGGTGAAGAACTTCATCGGTCAGCTGTCCCAGTGCGACCGGGCCATCCAGGAGCGCATGGTCTGGCACTTCCTGCTCGTCGAGAACGACCTCGGCCTGCGGGTGGGCGAGGGCCTCGGCATCGGCCCCGAGGACGTGGCCGGCCTGGAGCCGCTGGCGAGCCAGGACCTGACGGACGAGGACCGGGAGCGTCTGGCCAACCTGGGCAAGAACCCGCCGCGCGACGTGGAAGGCCTCACCATGACCCACTGCGTCCCCGACGAGCGCCACGTGGTGACGCGCTGACCGGTCAGCCCGTCAGCGCCGAGCGGGCCACGGACAGGGCCTGCTCGGCGTAGCCCCGGCCGAACAGCACGGCGTGCACCAGCAGCGGGAACAGCTGGTGCACGCCGACGCGCCGTGGCCAGCCGTCGGCGAGCGGGGCCACCTCCTGGTAGCCGTCCAGCACCGCCTCCAGGTGGGGGCAGCCGAACAGGCGCAGCATCGCCAGGTCGGTCTCGCGGTGCCCGCCGTGCGCGGCCGGGTCGATGAGCCGCACGTCCCCGTCCGCCGCCCACAGCACGTTGCCGCTCCACAGGTCGCCGTGCAGCCGGGCGGGCGGCTCGGGCGGGCCGGCCAGTTCCGGCAAGCGCTCGCACAGCCGTTCCACGACGGCCGCCTCGCCCGGCCGCACGGTGCCCCGGTCGACCGCCCGCCGCAGATACGGCAGCACGCGCTGCGCGGCGAACCAGCCCGGCCAGTCCGTGCCGGGCTCGTTGCGCATCGGGGCGAGCCCGATGGACGCGTCCGCCGGGCCGCCCGGCGGCGGTGCCCCGAAGGCGGGCGCCCCGGCGGCGTGCAGTGCGGCCAGGTCCCGCCCGAACCGCACCGCCGCCTCCCGGCTCGGCCGTCCCCGCGCCACCCGGTCGAGGACCAGCCAGGCCCCCTCGTCGCCGTGGACGACCGGCACCCGCACGGTTCCGGCCCCGGCCAGCCACCGCAGCCCGGCCGCCTCGGCCCGCGCCGCGCCCGGTCCCTCGCACCGCTTGACGACCACGACCCGCCCGTCGTCGAGCGTGACCTCGGTGAGGGCCCCGGACAGCGGCTTCTCCCCGCGCACCGACCGCCCGGTGAGCCGGGCCACGACATCCGGACGGGCGGTCATACGGTCTTCCTCTCCACGCCGCGCACGATCGGCCCTCAGGCTACGGCCACGCCCCGTGGCACCCGGCCCCCGCGTCACGCGGGACGGTGAAATACCGTCCCGGGCCGACAGAACCGGCCGCCGCCGGGGGAGCAGTCGGGTCATGACGACATCACCGTTCCAGCGCACCATCGCCCTGCCCGCGCCGGTGTGCGAGGAGGCCGCACAGCACCTGGAGCAGGCCGCGCACCGGGCCATCGACGGGGCCGCCGTCCCCCTGAAGGCGTTCCGCGCGGCCGCCGACAGCGACTTCGTCCTGCCGCTGTCCGTGGTGGAGCAGGCGGCGGCCTGCCTGCTCGTCCTGGCCACCGAGACGGCCCAGACCGTACGGCCCTCCGCGCTGCGCGCCACCATCACCGTCGCCCTGCGGCTGCGCGACGCCGTGGAACTGGCGCACCAGCCCGCCCTCAGCAGCCGCTTCTGGTGACCCGCCGCCGGGTCCGGCGCCCGGTCCGGACGGCGCCGGCCGTGCGCCCGCGACGCCCGCGGTCTCCGCTCGCCGCGTGCCGGTTCGTCACCACGGTGCGCCGGTCGTACTCCGGTCCTCCGCGAGGGCCACGCGGGTGGTGACGCGGGTGGTGACGCGGACGAGGCAGGGCCGGCGCGGGGTGGAGCCGGAGCCGAACCGCACGGGGGGCTCGACGAGGGCGAGGGCGCCGAGACCGCGGCCCTCGCGGGTGACCGTGGCCGAGGTGACCGGATGCAGGTCGCGGGCGCCGTACCACTGGTGCCGGCCGGACCGCACACTGCCGTGCGTGCCGGCGCCGAGCAGCAGCCGGGCGGGACGGTCCCACAGCGCGAGCCACCCCGGACTGGTGGCCAGCCGGCCGGGCACGGCCCGCAGCGCGCGACCGGGCCAGGTCCTCGGCCCGGTGCTGAACCGCAGGTCGAGCGGTGGGGCGGAGACCGCCCAGTGGCGGCGGCCGGTGATGCGCACCCGGACGGGTACGACCCGTACCTCGTCGAAGAGGTAGATGCCGGAGACGAAGTCCGCCGTCTCCCGCGACGGCGCCAGCAGCAGGCGGTGCCCGTCGGGCTCCTCGACCATCAGGTCGCTGAACGGGCCGAACGGCGAGACCGGCCAGTGCCCCAGCACGACACGGGTGCCGGAGGCCGTGCCGATCCCGGCGATCCAGCCGTCGAAGCGCAGGGCACGCGCCGGCGACCGCAACGCCGCCACGCGGGCCGTCCCGGCCCGTTTGCACCCTCGACGCGACACGCGGCCCGGGTGCCCGCCCGTCCCGACCACGAAACGGCTCCCGCGCCATCGCGGCAGCGACGGTGACCCGGGGCAGCGCACGCCCCACCGCCCGGGGCGTCCGCGGGGGTCCGGCGGCAGGTGCCCGGGGTTCGGTCCCAGCCGGGACGTGACCGAGGCCACGTCGGGGACGAGGTCCCGGTCACGTCCGGGTGTGACGACGGGCGGTTACCGTCTACGACCAGTCCCCGCCCCCTTCCCCCGGACGGTCCGGCAGTGCGCGCAGATCTCTCCCCGGTCATAGCGGCCACCGCCCAGTGGCTCACCCGTGCCTTCCCCGCCACCGGCGGCGCGCTGGCCGCCGCCCTGTGCGAGGTGCAGGCCCGGCAGGCCGTGACGGTGGCGGCGTGGCTGCGCTACCCCACGGAGACGGACGCCGCCCTGCTGGAACTGACCGGGCCCGGCGGATCCGCGCGGCTCGACTGGGTCACCGGCGCCGACGCGGCCCCGGCCGGCGACGACGAGGAGGCGCACGCCTGGCGCACCTGGGTGGACGAGGTCGTGGCGAGCTGGGCGGCCGTCCTGCTCGCCGACCCGGAGCTGGCCGCCCGGGCCGTGGCGGCGCTCGCCGGCAGCGGTCACGGCACCGGATCGCCGGCCGCGTTCCGCCGGCTCGTCGCGCCCGACGCCGGCGACCGGAGCGCCGCCGCGCTGCTGCGCCACCCCGACCTGCTCGCCCCCGTCGCGGAACTGCACCACCACCAGCTCCTCGCCCGCCTGAACCCCGGCCGCACCCTCATCGCCTGACCTGCGGGCATCCCCCTCGCGCACCCCCTCGGCCCGGTCGCTCACCCTGCGTGACTCACCGGTTTGCCGTAGGCGACCGTGCCCCGCCCCCCGCGTCGGCGGACGCTGAGCGTGGGCTCGACGGCCTCCGGCCACCTTCGGCGGCCCGGGATTCTCCACCACCGTCGTGCCGTGCCGTGACGCCGCTGACGGAGGAGAGACCGATATGACCACCGACTTCTCACGGAGCTGGGAGCACGCCGTCGTCACCGGCGGCGCCGGGTTCGTCGGCTCCCATCTGTGCACCGCCCTGCTGGACGCGGGCGCGGCCGTCACCTGCGTGGACGACTTCAGCACCGGCCGCCCGGAGAACATCGCGCCGCTGCTGGAGCGGCCCGGCTTCACGCTCGTGCAGGCCAACGTCGCCGAGGGACTGCGGATCAAGCGTCCGCCGGACCTCGTCCTGCACTTCGCCTCCCCGGCCTCCCCGGCGGACTACCTGCGCCTGCCGCTGCACACCATGGAGACGGGCAGCCTCGGCACCCGCAACGCCCTGGAACTCGCGCACTCCGCCCGGGCCCGCTTCGTCCTGGCCTCCACCTCGGAGGTCTACGGCGACCCGCAGCAGAACCCCCAGGACGAGCGCTACTGGGGCAACGTCAACCCGGTCGGGCCGCGCAGCGTCTACGACGAGGCCAAGCGCTTCGGCGAGGCCCTGACCACCGCCCACGCCGAGACCCACGGCACCGACACCTGCATCGTGCGGCTGTTCAACACCTACGGCCCCCGGATGCGCGGCCACGACGGACGCGCCGTGCCGACCTTCGTACGGCAGGCCCTGGACGGCGAACCCCTCACCGTCACCGGCGACGGCCGCCAGACCCGGTCGCTGTGCTACGTCGACGACACCGTCCGCGGCATCCTCGCCGCGGCCGCCCACGGCATGCGCGGACCGGTCAACATCGGCAACCCGGCGGAGATCACCATGCTCGACCTGGCCCGCCTGGTCGTCGAACTCGCCGGCTCCCCCTCGGACATCCGCTTCATCGAACGCCCGGTGGACGACCCGGCGGTGCGCTGCCCGGACATCACCCTGGCCCGCGACAAGCTCGGCTGGGAACCGCGGGTGCGCGCCGAGGAAGGGCTGCGGCGCACGATCGCCTGGTTCCGCGAGGACGGGACCGGCGACTGACCCGCCCCGGCCCCGCGCGCAGCGCCTCGCCCGGTCCCGTCCGCACCGCCGAAAGGCCCTCCATCCCATGCGCATCCTCGGAATCAACGCCCTCTTCCACGACCCCGCCGCCGCCCTCGTCGTCGACGGCCGGACCGTCGCCGCCGCCGAGGAGGAGCGGTTCTCCCGCCGCAAGCACGGCAAGCGGCCGCTGCCCTTCTCCGCCTGGGAACTGCCCGAGCAGGCCGCCGCCTGGTGCCTGAAGCGGGCCGGGCTGCGACCGCAGGACCTCGACGCGGTCACCTACTCCTTCGACCCGGCGCTCGCCCGGCCCGCCGACGCCATGGGCCTGGACGACCCGTGGGACCACCTGCGGCTCACCTACGCCCGGGAGGCGCCCGGCTTCCTGGCGACGACCCTGCCCGGCCTCGACCCGGCCCTGGTCCGGTTCGTGCCGCACCACATGGCCCACGCCGCCTCCGGCGCCTTCGCCGCACCGGACGCCGGCGACTCCTCCGTACTGGTCCTGGACGGCCGCGGCGAACGCGCCTCCCACCTGGCGGCCCGCCGCGTCGGGGACCGGCTGGAGGCGCTGCACACCCAGGACCTGCCGCACTCACTCGGCCTCGTCTACGAGGAACTCACCGCCCACCTGGGCTTCCTGCGCTCCTCCGACGAGTTCAAGGTGATGGCCCTCGCCTCCCACGGCACCCCGCGCATGCTCACCGAACTGCGCCGCCACGTGTACCCCACCGGCGACGGCGGCTTCCACGCCACCGCCGTGCCCTGGCACGAGCTGTGCGCGCCGCGCGGGGCCGACGAACCCTGGACGCAGGACCACGCCGACGTCGCCGCCAGCGCCCAGGCCGTACTGGAGGAGACCCTGCTCGACCTGGTGCGCTGGCTGCACGGACGCACCCGCGACAGCGTGCTGACCCTCGCCGGCGGCGTCGCCCTGAACTGCGTCGCCAACTCCCGCATCGCCCGCGAGGGCCCGTTCTCCCGGGTGTGGGTGCAGCCCGCCGCGGGCGACGCCGGCACCGCCCTGGGCGGCGCCCTGCTGCTGTCCGCGGCGGAGGGCGACCAGCCGGAACCCATGACCGGCGCCGACCTCGGCCGGGACTGGTCCGACGCCGAACTCGGCGCCTGGCTGAAAACCGCGGCCGTTCCCTTCGAACGGCCCCCGGACATCGCCGAGACCGTCGCCCGGGCCCTCGCGGACAACGCGATCGTCGCCTGGTTCCAGGGCCGTTCCGAGTACGGCCCGCGCGCCCTCGGCCACCGCTCGCTGCTGGCCCACCCCGGGCACGCGGGCAACCTGGAGCGGCTCAACGACGTCAAGGGACGCGAGCAGTTCCGGCCCGTCGCGCCCATGGTCCTCGCCGACCGCGCCGCCGGTATCTTCGACGGCCCGCTGCCCAGCCCGTACATGCTGTTCGTGCACGACGTGGCCCCCGCCTGGCGCGAGCGCATCCCCGCCGTGGTGCACGTCGACGGCACCGCCCGCATCCAGACCGTCGACCCGGGCCGCGAACCCCTGGTGGCCCGCATGCTCGGCGCGTTCGAGCGGCTCACGGGACTGCCCGTGGTGGTCAACACCAGCCTCAACACGGCCGGGCGGCCCATGGTCGACGACCCGCGCGACGCCCTGGAGTGCTTCGGCTCCTCACCCGTCGACCTGCTGGCCATCGGCCCGTACGCCATCCGCCGCAGCGACCTGTTCCGCACCGGCGGGGCCGACGGTCTGCGCTCCGACGCCGCGGGAGGCCCCCGATGACCGCCCCGGGCAGCCCGGCGCGCGACGCCGAGTACGCCGTCGTGATCCCGACCCTCGGCCGGCCCAGCCTGCGCGCCTGCCTGCACGCCCTGGCCGAGGCGACCGGACCCGGACCGGTCCGCGTGGTCCTGGTCGACGACCGGCCCGAGCCGGCCAGGACCGCCCTCACCGCCGACGTGCCGCCGGCGCTGCGCACCCGCACCGTCGTCGTACCGGGCGGGGCGCGCGGACCGGCCGCCGCACGCAACCTCGGCTGGCGCGCCGCGGGCGACGTCCCCTGGATCGTGTTCCTCGACGACGACGTCGTGCCCGGGCCCACCTGGGGCGACGACCTCACCCTCGATCTGGCCGCGGCCTCGGACCGGACGGCCGGCATCACCGCCCGCATCGAGGTGCCCCTGCCGCGCGACCGCCGCCCGACCGACTGGGAACGCAACACCGCCGGACTCGCCGGTGCCCACTGGATCACCGCCGACATGGCCTACCGCCGCGCGGCGCTCCTGGCCGTCGGCGGCTTCGACGAGCGTTTCCGGCGGGCCTTCCGGGAGGACGCGGACCTCGCCCTGCGCATGCTCGACGCAGGCTGGACGCTCACCGGGGGCCGGCGCACCACCACCCACCCCGTCCGGCCCGCCGGGCGCTGGGTCTCCGTACGGCTGCAGGCCGGCAACGCCGACGACGTCCTGATGACCCGGCTGCACGGCCGCCACTGGTGGCGCCGGGCCGGTGCGCCGCGCGGGCGGCTGCCCGTCCACCTCGCCGTCACCGGGGCCGGGGCGAGCGCCGTCGGCTGCGCGCTGCTCGGCCGGCACCGCCTCGCCGGGGCCTGCGCGGCCGCCTGGCTGGCCGGCACCGCCGAGTTCGCCCTGGCCCGGATCCTGCCGGGGCCGCGCACCCGCGACGAGGTGCTCACCATGGCCGTCACCAGCGCGCTCGTCCCGCCCGCCGCGACCTGGCACTGGCTGCGCGGCCGCCTGGCGCACCGCGCGGCCCGCCCGTACACCCCGCCCGGGACCACGGAGCCCGCGCCCGCGCCGCGCCCCGAGACCAGGGAACGGCTGCCGTCATGAACCCATGGCACCGCCCCGCGCACCGGCCGCCGCCGGCGGGAGGCCCGCGATGAGTCTCCTGCGCTCCCGCCGCCGCACGCCCCGCACCCTCGTCGTACGCCTCGACAGCGCCGGGGACGTCCTGCTGGCCGGCCCCGCCGTGCGAGCCGTCGCGGCCGGGTCCTCGCACACCGCGCTGCTGTGCGGCCCGCAGGGCGCGGCGGCCGGGCGCATGCTGCCCGGCGTGGACGAGGTGCTGACGTACGACGCGCCCTGGGTCGGACTGGAGCCCGCGCCGGTGACCCGGGCGGCCACCCGGCGGCTGATGGCGACGCTCACCGCGGGCCGCTTCGACCGGGCGCTGGTGCTCGTGTCGTACCACCAGAGCCCGCTGCCGGCCGCCCTGCTGCTCAAGCTGGCCGGAGTCGCCCGTATCGCCGCCGACAGCGAGGACTACCCGGGCGCGCTGCTGGACCTGCGGCACAGCAGGCGCCCGGACCGCCACGAGGCACTGGCCGCCCTCGACCTGGCCCGTGCCGCCGGCTTCGCCCTGCCGCCCGGCGACGACGGCCGGCTGCGCGTCACCCCACCGCCCCGCACGGCCCACCTCACCGGCCCCGGCCCGTACGTCGTCGTCCACCCGGGCGCTGCCGTGCCCGCCCGGGCCTGGAGTCCCGCCCGGGCGGCCCGGGCGGTGGCCGCGCTGTCCGCCGCGGGCTACCGGGTCGTCGTCACCGGCGCGCGTGCCGAACGCCGGCTGACCGCCCGCGTCGCCGGCCGGCACGCCCTCGACCTCGGCGGCGCCACCGACCTGCCCCATCTGGCCGGAGTCCTCGCCGGGGCCCGGGCGGTGGTGGCCGGCAACACCGGCCCGGCCCATCTCGCCGCCGCCGTCGGCACCCCCGTGGTCAGCCTCTTCGCCCCGGTCGTACCGGCCGAGCGGTGGGCCCCGCACGGCGTCCCGCACCTGCTGCTCGGCGACCCGCACGCGGCGTGCGCGGACACCAGGGCCCGGCACTGCCCCGTGCCGGGACACCCCTGCCTGGACGGCATCGGCGACGCCGAGGTGCTCGCCGCCGTGGCGGCCCTCAGCGGCGACCCGGCGGCGGCCCTCACCGGCGAACCGGCGGCCCGGGGCGAGCGGTCCGGACAGCGCGCACAGCGTGAGCCGCGTGAGCGGCGCGCACAGCTGGACCAGCGCGCACCGGGCGAACAGGGAGAACAGACGGAGCGAGGAGCGACCGTATGAACATCCTGCTGTGGCACGTGCACGGCTCCTGGACGACCGCCTTCGTCCAGGGACCCCACACCTACCTCGTCCCCGTCACCCCGGGCCGCGACCCGGACGGCCTCGGCCGGGCCCGCACGTTCTCCTGGCCCGCCTCGGTCCGCGAGGTCACACCGGAGGAGCTGCGCGACACGCCCGTCGACCTGGTGCTGCTGCAGCGTCCGCACGAGAGCGCACTGGCCGAGCGGTGGCTCGGCGGGCGCCGCCCCGGCCGGGACGTGCCCGCCGTGTACCTGGAGCACAACGCGCCCGACGGCGACGTACCGGACACCCGGCACCCGTGCGCCGACCGCGCCGATCTCACCCTCGTGCACGTCACGCACTTCAACCGGCTGTTCTGGGACTGCGGCACCACCCGGACCGCGGTGATCGAACACGGCATCGTCGACCCGGGCCACCGCTACACCGGACGGCTCGCCCGGGCCGCCGTCGTCGTCAACGAACCCGTGCGCCGCGCCCGGTACACCGGCACCGACCTGCTGCCCGTCCTGGCCGACGCGGTGCCGCTCGACGTGTTCGGCATGGGCACCGAAGGCCTGGCCGGGCACCTGGGGCTGCCGCCCGAGCGGTGCCGCACGGCCGACCTGCCGCAGAGCGAGCTGCACCCGGCCATGGCCGAACGCCGCCTCTACCTGCACCCGGTGCGCTGGACCTCCCTCGGCCTGTCCCTGCTGGAGGCCATGCACCTGGGAATGCCCGTGCTGGCGCTCGCCACCACCGAGGCGGTCGAGGCCGTCCCGCCGGGCGCGGGCACCCTCTCCACCCGCCCCGACGTCCTGGCCCGCGCGGCCCGCCGCTACCTGCACGAACCCGAGGCCGCGGCCGCGGACGGCGCCCGGGCCCGGCAGGCGGCCCTCGAACGCTACGGGCTCAAGCGCTTCCTGGCCGACTGGGAGCGCCTGATCACGGAGGTGTGCTCATGACCCCGTCCCTCAGCCCCTTCCCCGGCGGGCCGCTCGGCGGCGACCGGCGCCGGCCCGGCGTCCTCGACATCGCGCTCGTCTCCGAGCACGCGAGCCCGCTCGCCACCCTCGGCGGGGTCGACGCCGGCGGGCAGAACGTGCACGTGGCCTGCCTCGCCGGCGCCCTCGCCGACCGCGGCCACCGGGTCACCGTGTACACCCGGCGCGACGCGCCCGACCTGCCCGTCCGGGTCCCGCTGCGCGACGGCGTCGAGGTGCACCACGTGCCCGCCGGGCCGGCCGAGCCGCTGCCCAAGGACGCCCTGCTGCCGCACATGGGCGAGTTCGGCCGCTACCTCGCCCGGGCCTGGCGCACCCGGGCCCCCGACCTGGTCCACTCGCACTACTGGATGTCGGGCCTGGCCGCGCTGCACGCGACCCGCGCGCGGGGGCTGCCCCTGCTGCACACGTACCACGCCCTCGGCACGGTGAAGAAACGGCACCAGCGGCTCGCCGACACCAGCCCGCCCGAACGGATACCCGGCGAGATCGAGATCGGCCTGGGGTGCGACCGCGTCGTCGCCACCTGCCGGGACGAGGCCGTCGAACTGGCCCGCATGGGCATCCCCGCGCACAAGGTGGCCATCGTGCCCTGCGGCGTCGACCCCGACCGGTTCACCCCGCAGGGCCCGGCCGCGCCCCGCGGACCGTACCCGCACCGGCTGCTCCAGCTGGGCCGGCTCGTGCCGCGCAAGGGCGCGGCGGTCACCGTCACGGCCCTGGCCGCCCTGCCCGGCACCGAACTCGTCGTGGTCGGCGGGCCGCCCGCGGACCGGCTCGAGGACGACCCGGAGGTCCGCCGGCTGCGCGGCATCGCCCGGGACGCGGGCGTCGCCGACCGGGTCCGCTTCCTGGGCGCCCTGCCCAGCGAGGACGTCCCGGCGCTGCTGCGCTCCGCCGACGTGGTGGCGTGCCCCGCCGACTACGAGCCCTTCGGCATCGTCCCGCTGGAGGCCATGGCCTGCGGCGTGCCGGTCGTGGCCAGCGCCGTCGGCGGGCAGCTCGACACCGTCGCCGACCCCGGCACCGGGCGGCTGGTGCCGCCCCGCGACCCGCAGGCGCTGGCCCGTGCCGTCGCCGGGCTGCTCGCCGACCCGGCGGCCCGGGCGGCGTGCGGCGCCGCCGGCCGCCGCCGGGTGCTGAGCCGCTACGGCTGGGACCGGGTCGCCGCGGCCACGGAAGCGGCCTACTGCGAGGTCCTGGACGCCGAGCCCGCCGCGAGCGACACCGGGTGATCCCGTTCCCCGCCCGCGACCAGCACCGGCCGGTCCCGGCCCTCGGGCCGCGACCGGTACTGGCTGACCCCGCTTCCCGTCCGCGACCGGTACCCGCTGTCCCGGCCCTCGGGCGGCGACCGGTATCGGCTGACCTGTTCCCCGCCCGCCACCGGCACCGGCTGATTCCGGCCCTCGGGCCGCGACCGGTACTGGCTGACCCCGTTCCCCGTCCGCGACCGGTACCCGCTGTCCCGGCCCTCGGGCCGCGGCCGGTATCGGCTGACCTGTTCCCCGCCCGCCACCGGCACCGGCTGATTCCGGCCCTCGGGCCGCGGCCGGTATCGGCTGACCCGTTCCCCGCCCGCCACCTGCACCGGCACCGCCACCGGCAACCCCGGCCCCCGGGCGGCGACCGGCACCGCTGACCCCGTCCCCGCCCGCCCCGACTCCGAAGGAGGTGTGGGCCCGCCGCCCCCACGGCGGCACGCCCGATCCGCATGAGCGAACTCCCCGCGCACCCCGCCCTCGACGCCGCGCGTCTGCACTGCGAAGCACTGGAGGAGGCCCTCGGCCGGTTCCGCCGGCACCACCTCGACCGGATCGCGGACTGGGGCGCCCGGCTCGCCGATGTCCTCACCGACGGCGGCCGGCTGCTCGCCGCGGGCAACGGCGGCAGCGCCGCCCAGGCCCAGCACCTCACCGCCGAACTCGTCGGCCGCTACCGGCGCGAGCGCCGCGCCTACTCCGCACTCGCCCTGCACGCCGAGACCTCCAGCGTGACCGCCATCGGCAACGACTACGGCTTCGACCACGTCTACGCCCGGCAGGTCACCGCCCACGGCCGCCCCGGCGACGTCCTCGTGCTGCTGTCCACCTCCGGCCGCAGCGCCAACCTCGTCGCGGCCGCCGTCACCGCCCGGCAGGCCGGACTGCGCGTGTGGGCCCTCACCGGGCGCGGCCCCAACCCCCTGGCCGAGGCCGCCCACGAAGCTCTCTGCGTGGACGCGGACAGCGCCGCCACCGTCCAGGAGACCCATCTCGTCGCCGTCCACCTGCTGTGCGAGTGCTTCGACACGTCCGTGGCCACGCCCCTCGCACGACGTACCGTCCTCACCCGGGGGAGCGCCTCATGACCGGCCCGCGACCGATCGCCGTCGTCGGGGACGTCCTCCTCGACGAGGACATCGAAGGCGTCTCCACCCGGCTGGCGCCGGACGCCCCCGCCCCCGTCGTCGACGTCACCGCCGACCGGAGCCACCCCGGCGGAGCCGGACTGGCCGCCGCCCTCGCGGCCCGGGGCGGACGGGACGTGGTCCTGGTGACCGCGCTCGGCGACGACGAGGCCAGCGAGGCCGTACGGCGCGCCCTGCGCGGCCGGGTCCGGCTGCTGGAGATCCCGCTGAACGGCACCCTGCCCGTGAAGACCCGCGTCCTGGCCGGCGGCCGGCCCGTGGTGCGCATCGACCGGGGCGGCGGCACCCCCGGCGAACCCGACGACGAGGTCCGCCGGGCCCTCGCGGGCGCGCAGGCCGTCCTCGTGGCCGACTACGGGCGGCACACCGCGGGCGCCCTGCGGCCCTACCTGGAGGACGCCGCCCGGCGCACCCCGCTGGTGTGGGACCCGCACCCCCAGGGGGATCCCCCGGTGCCCGGGGCGCGGCTGGTCACACCCAACGCGGCGGAGGCGCGGGCCCTGCACCCGGGCGACGGGGAGACGTCCCTGGGCGCGTACGCCGAGCGGGCCGCGCGGCTCGCGGAGCGCTGGCGAGCGGCGGGCGTCGCGGTCACGCTCGGTGAGCGGGGGGTGCTGCTGGCCCGGCCCGGATCCGGCACGCCGATGCTGGTCCCGGTGCCCTACCGGGCCGCGGGGGACCCGTGCGGCGCGGGGGACTGCTTCGCGGCGACGACGACGGCCGCCCTCGCCGACGGCCTGCTGCCCGAGGAGGCGCTGCAGCGGGCCGTGGCCGAGGCGGCGGCGTTCGTGGCGGCGGGCGGCGCGGGCAACCCGGACCTGTGGCGGACCGAGCCGGCACCCGGGCCGGCGGACGACCCCGCGACCGACGGGTTCGCCCTCGCGGAGAGCGTCCGGGCCCGCGGCGGCACGGTGGTCGCCACCGGCGGCTGCTTCGACCTGGTGCACGCCGGTCACGTCGGGTTGCTGGAGAGCGCCCGGCGCATCGGCGACTGCCTCATCGTGTGCCTCAACTCCGACGCCTCGGTCACCCGCCGCAAGGGCCCGGGCCGCCCGCTCAACCCGGCTGCGGACCGCGCCCGGGTCCTCGCCGCGCTCGGCAGCGTGGACGCCGTGGTGGTCTTCGAGGAGGACACCCCCGAGGCGGTCCTGGCCCGGCTGCGGCCGGACGTCTGGGTCAAGGGCGGCGACTACTCCGTCCAGGACCTCCCGGAGGCGCAGACCCTGCGAGCCTGGGGCGGCCAGGCCGTGGTCCTGCCCTACCTGGACGGCCGCTCCACGACTTTGCTGACCCGCAGGGCGGCGAAGGCAGCGGTCGGAGCCCTGCGCCGCTCCGGTTCGTGACGGACGCGGGTTTGCCTGCCGGGCCGGGTACGAGCGTGGTCGCGGCCCGGAGCCGGGCATGTGCCGGTGGGCAGGGGCCCTCTCCGGCCGACGCTCCACCCGGCAGCCGCGGACACGGCCCGGCTCGGCCGGTTCAGGTCGCGGGGGTCGGCTGAGGCCGCCGTGCCCAGGTCGCGGGGTCGGGTCAGGCCGCCGTGCCCAGGTCGCGGGGGTCGGGTCAGGCCGCCGTGCTCAGGGCCGGCCGGGCCGGTCGTTCGCCCTCGCCCGTGCGGAGCAGGACCGGTGCCGGGACGCGGCGCCGGTGCAGCAGGTGGCCCGCTCCGATCGCACCCGCGATCAGCAGTCCGCCGATGACGAGGGCACCGCGCGCCCCGGCCGCCTCCATCAGCAGGCCGAGCGCGGGCGGGCCGCCCAGGCCCCACACCGTGCCGACGCTGCCCCACACCCCCAGCACCCGGCCCCGCAGGTGGGCGGGCGGGTCGGTCTGCAGGACGGCCGTACCGGCGGTGTCCGAGACGGATTCCACCACGGCCATCGGCAGCACCAGCGCGATCAGCACGACCAGCGACGGCGACAGGCCCGCCACCACCTGCAGCAGCCCCCCGGCCGCCGCCAGCGCGCCCACCAGCCGCACCGACGGACGGCGCAGCCGGGCACCGAGCACCGCGCCGAGGATGCCGCCCACCGCCAGGACGGTCGACACCGTGCCGAAGGAACCGGCGCCGCCCGCGAGCGGCCCGGTGACGAGCACGGCGAGGGTGAGCCCGTAGTTGCGCCCGAACACCGCGCTGATCCCGGTCACCCCGGCGAGCGCCATCAGCCGCGGCCGGCGGGCGAAGAAGGCCAGCCCTTCCCGGACGGTCATCCCCGAGCCGTCGCGCTCGTGTTTCGCCACCTCGTGCCGCACCGCTCCGGGCGCGGGCCGCAGGAACGGGACGACCGAGGCCACGAACAGGAACGACAGCCCGTTCGCGAAGTACGCGGCGGCCGTGCCGAGGAACCCGACGGCCACCCCGGCGAGGGCCGCCCCCACGAGCCGTCCCGCCTGGTGCACGAGTGCCCCGACCCCGATGGCCGAGGGCACGTCCTGTGCCGGGACGAGGTCGTTGCCCAGCAGCGCGCACGCCGGGTTGTCGACGGTTGCGACGACACCCGTGACGGCGGCCAGCACCAGCAGTGAGGTCATGTCGAGCCGGTCGAGCGCCACCAGGACCGCCGTCGTGAAGGCGATCGCACCGAGCAGTCCCTGGCTCACGGCGGCCGTCAGCTTGCGGGGCCACCGGTCGACGGCGGCCCCGCCCAGCACGCTCATCAGCAGGGCGGGCGCCGCCTGCACGGACATGGACAGCCCCGTCGCCGCCGCGGACCCGGTGATCTGCAGGACCAGCAGGTTCTGCACGGTCAGCTGCATCCACGTGCCGGCGTTCGACACGAAGTTGGCGACGGACCACCAGCGCATGCTGCGGTACCTCAGCGCGCGCCAGGGCGAGCGCGAGGCGGGCTGGGCAGGGGAGGGCGCGGAAGACACAGTGCTGGTACTCGCAAGACGACGTTCGAGTCGGACGACTCGGCTGGAGGGACGAGGAGAGCGAGAGGCACCGGGCTGCGCTGCGCGGTGGCTCCCCTCGCCGGGTCACGGCGCGGACCATCGTGACAGAGGGTCCGCGCGAGCCGGTTCTCCCCGCTTCCGCCGCACCGCCCCGGCCCCTGCCAACGTCCCGCGCGGGTGGGGGATTTGGCGCCGCGAGTGTGGTTGATCACAGCCGCCGGTCACGGGTTCGCGCGGGCCCGCCGCGGGTGACGGCGGCCACAGGAACCGTCACCGGGGACGCGGAAGGGCCCGTCGCCGGAGCGACGGGCCCTTCCCTCGCACGCGCGGCGCGGGCCGCGTCAGTCGAACCTGCCGCGTCCGGACAGCGCGTCGCGCAGCCGGTCCACCATGCCGGTGCCCGGAGCCAGCAGCTTGTTCGCCGGAGGTTTGTCGGGGGCCGCCGGATGCGGCCGGGTCGGGGCGGTCTTCTTCGCCTTGCCGACCTTGTCGCCGAGTTCGTTCAGCGTGTCCGCCGGACAGGCATGGCGCAGCCGCGGGAAGAGGTTGCCCTCCTCGTCGGCGATGTGCGAGCGGATCTCGCTCATCAGCATGCCCACCAGCCGGTCGAAGTCGGCGTCGCCCGCATCGCAGCCCTCCAGGTCCTTCATGATCTGCTCGGCGGTGGCGTGGTCCCGCAGTTCCTGGTCGGCGAGGGCGTCCCCGCCCGCCACGTGCTCGCGCACGGCCGGGTAGAGGTAGGCCTCCTCGGCCACCGAGTGCCGGACGAGCTCCATGGTGACCTGGTCGGCGTACACCTTGCGGTGCTGGTGACCGGACGGCAGCGCCTCGATCTTGCCGAACAGCTCTTCGACTTCGCGGTGATCGGTCACCAGCTCGTCGACGACGTTTCCTCCGTGTCCCATGTCCTTCACCTCCGGTCCCCGGGTCCCCCCGGCCGTGTGCGGGTAACGCGCGGTCGCAGCGGGCCCGGCCGCGGCTCAGGCGGGCAGCTTGGCGCGGACCCGTCCGGCCGCCGCGGCCGGACGCGCGGTGGCGCGGACGGAGCGCCGCACCAGGCCCGCGTCACGGCGCACCGTCCGGGCGGCGTGGGAGCCGCGCCACAGCAGCGAGGGCCGGGCGCCGGTGTCGTCGGCGGCGATCAGCAGACCGCCCAGCATGGACAGGTTCTTGAAGAAGTGGATGCGCTGCTCGGCCCGCTCCTCGGGGTCCTCCGCCTCCCAGAAGCGGTGTCCCGCGAGTGTCGTGGGCACCAGGGTGGCCGCGATGGCCAGCGCGGCCGGGCGCGGCATGCGTCCCGTGGCCAGCATCAGGCCCGCCGCGATCTGCACCGCGCCGCTGAGCCGCACGACCTGCTCGGTGCGGTCGGGCAGGGCCGGGACGCGTTCGGTGACGGGGCGGACGACAGGCTCGGCGGCGTCGGCGACCTGCTTCGGGTCGCGGACGGAGTTCATGCCGCCGGTGAGGAACATCGAGGCGAGCATGGGGCGGCCGAGCACACGCAACAGACTCATGGCCCTCTCCAGGTGTCGGTACGGTCGGGTGCCCGCCGGGTTCCCCGGCAGCGGCGGAACCAGTCACGCCGCCCGGTGCCGCGCCGACGTCCTCCCGGACCCCGGCTTCCGCCCGGAGGACCGGTGATCAGCCCCGGTCGGTGTGCGACGCGGCTCCTCAGGGATGAGAAGTTGAAAATGTTACTGAAGTGAATTCTGAGAAAGTTGGCATGCTTTGTCCGATTCCGGAGATCCGAAAGGTGAAGGTACTCGCTTCAGCTCAAGGAGATGGTGCTATGCCTTCCAAGGAAAAGGTCATCAAGGAACTCACGGGTGTTCCGAGCGTCGACATCGAGGCGGCACTCGACCCGGCCGAACTGGACGGCGTCTACCGCGACAGCCGCGAGTGCGCAGCACTGGCGCTGTCCTCGGGCAACACCAAGCTGCTGCTGTCGCCGCCGACCCCGCGTCCGAAGAAGGGCTAGCGATCGACGGGAGCAGTCAATGGAGCAGTCAGGCACTTCGACCCTCTTGCAGGGCGCGGTGCAGGACCTCGCCTCCAGTGTGGTCTCCGCCCTCCGGGGCGGAGACCACGCGCGAGTGTCCGCCCCCGGGGCGGTCGACTCGGACGCGGGAGCCGGCATCGCACTCGCGGCCGTACGCGTGCTCGGATCCGACGCGCTGCTGCCGTCCGTCCTGCTGGGCACCCCACCCGACCCCGACGAACTCGCCGTGTTCCGCAAGGCCGTGGAGTCCTTCCCGCCCCGCGCCGACGCGGCCCCCACCGTGCTGTGGAGCCACTGGGCCATGGCACGCACGCTACGGCGGCTCGACCCGTCCTCCGCCGTCGGCACCGCCGGTGAGACCGAACCCGGCGCCGACTGGCTGGACGGCGCGAGCTGGCAGACCCTGACCCACCAACTGGCCGTGCTCGCCCCCCTCGCCCTGCCCGGCGAGGAGTGCGCCGTGACCCGCGCGGCCGCGCGCCGTCCCGTGGACGTCGCCCGCGGATTCGTCCGTGCGGTGCGCCGCCGCGACTGGCGGCAGGCGGCCGGAGCGGGCCGCTGGCTCACCCTGCTCGACGGCGTCCCCGACACCCTGGGCCTCGATACGGGCCTGGACTTCGTGGAACTGATGGGCGGCCAGGACCCGCAGGTGGAGCTGCACGTGCGGGCGGCACGCCTGCTGCGCGCCGGAGCGCCGGTGTGAGCGCACAGGCCCGGGAGGTCCGCGCCCTGGCCCGGGCGGCGCTCGCCTGGGTGTCCGCCCACCGCGCGGACTTCGCGCTCGGCGAGGACGCGCTGGCCGCCGACGGCCAGGTCGACCGCAGCTGGAAGCCGCTCGGCGAACTGGCCCAGGTCTGCGCGACCGTCACCCGGCGCACACCCCCCGGCGACCCCCTGCACACCCGCGCCGCCGACCTGCTCGCCTTCGCCTGGCGGCAGACCGGCGAGGGCGACCTGTTCCTCCGGCTGCAACGGCTGGAGCCCTTCGCCACCTACCCGCTGGAGGTCTACGCCGCCCTGGCGGCGGCCGGCTACAGGCACCCCGGCTACGAGGCGGCCACCGCCACGGTCGCCCGCACCCGGGGCTGGCGGCACACCGAACAGGAACCGACCCGCCGCCTCGGCCTCCTCATGGCGGAGGGTCAGGGAGGCATCCACCGGGACGAACCACGGGAAGGGGCACTGCGCCGCACCTGGCTCGGCGGACTGCCCGAACCCTGGACCTTCGAGCGCTCCGCCGGCTACGCGCTCACCCACGTGGTCTTCCACCTCACCGACTGGGGCCGCGCCGACGGGGGAGTCCCCGGGGACCTCACCGACTACCTGGCCCACTGGCTGCCGCCCTGGATCGACACCTGCCTGGACGCACGGATGTGGGACCTCGCCTGCGAACTGCTCGCCGTGGCCGCGAGCGTGCCCGGACTGCCGGGCGGCACCGTCCCGGACGACGCCTGGGAGCGGATCGCCGCCGCCCGGGACCCGTCGGGCGCGCTCCCCGAGGAGGGCGAGGCGGGCGACCCGGGCGCCTGCTTCGCGCACCACTACCACTCCACCCTCATGGCGGCCTTCGCGGCGGCACTGACCGCCGGACAAGGAGTACCGGTATGACCGACACCCGCCTGATCCACACCGTCGGGGTGGGCGCCATCGAATGGCTGTGGGCCCACCGGGACGGCTTCCGCCTGCAACCCGACGTGGACCCCGAGATCGGCTTCCTGGAGCGCTTCAAGCCCGTCGGCGAACTGGCTTTGATCTGCAAGGTGCTGTTCCGCGAGGGCGTGGCCGGATCACGCCAGGCCGAGCTGGCCCGCAAACTGCTCGACCACGCCTGGCGCGAGACCCTCGACGGCGGCTCCATGCTCGTGCGCGGACAGCGCACGGAGCCGATATCGCCCATCCCCTTCGAGGTCTACCTGCCGTTCAAGGAACTCGGCTACAGCCACCCGGAGGTGGAGCGCGCCGCCGTGCTCAACCACCGCCTGGACAGCTGGGTCGCCTTCGAGGTCACCCCGACGCGCCGCCTGGGCCTGTCCGCGTTCCAGCGCCGCTTCGGCCTCACGCCCCGCCCGCCCGAGGCCGGCCTCGTGGGCGGCACCTGGCTGGCCCGCACCCCCGAGCCCTGGACCGTCGAGGGCCACATCGCCTACGACGTCACCCACACGGTGTTCCACCTCACCGACTGGGGCGAGAACCCGGGCGGTCTCCCGCCGGACATCGCCGACTACCTCGCCACCTGGCTGCCCGTCTGGATCGACGACTGGCTGGACCTGGAACGCTGGGACCTGCTCGGTGAGCTGCTCGTCGTCGACGCGTGCCTGCCCCGCCCCACCCTGGACGAACGCGCCTGGCGGGCGTTCGCCGCCGCGCAGCAGCCGGACGGAGCGATGCCGGCGATCCGCACCATGCCCGAGGGCGGGCCCGACGAGGTCTTCGACATCGTCTACCACCCCACCCTGGTCGCCGCGTTCGCCTCGGTCCTGGCCACCTCCCGGGCCCTGTCCGAACTGGCGGAGGCCTCATGACGGCACTCCCGCCCGCCCCGTGGCCGGGCACCCGGCCGGACGACGCGCACCGGCCCGTGCCCGCCACCGCGCCGGGAGGAGCCCCCCGGCCCGCCGGCGGGCCGGTCCTGCCGTCGGACGACGACCTGCTCGCCGACGCCGTCGCCGCCTCCGACGCGCCCGACGTCGTCTTCGCCCTCTCGCGCCACGGCCGCCGCACCCTGTGCACCGGCGGCACGGCCCCGGCCCCGCCGCTGCCCCGCGAGGACCTGCGCTACGAGATCGGCTCGGCCACCAAGACCTTCACCGGGCTGCTGCTGGCCGGTCTCATCCACGCCGGCGAGCTGACCGGCGGCGAACCGGCCGCCGCGCTCCTGGACGGGGGAAGGCCCGCCGGGGCGGCCCCCGTGACGCTCGCCCACCTGATCACGCACACCTCCGGACTGCCCGCCCTGCCGGCCGCGTTCCTCCTCCGGGGCCTGCCCGCCTGGCACACCAACCCCTACGCCCGCTTCCCGGCCGACCGAGTCGTCGCCGCCTTCCTGCGGCACCGGCCCCGCCGCCGCCCCGGCACCCGCTGGTGCTACTCCAACTACGGCGTCGCCGTGCTCGGCCACGCCCTGGCCGCCGCCACCGGCACCCCCTGGGAGGACCTGCTCGCCGAGCGGGTCCTGCGCCCGCTCGGCCTGACCGGCACGGCCCTGCGCCCGCACGAACCGGGCCACGACGCCCCCGGGCACGGCAAGGACGGCGTGTCACCGGTGCCCGCCTTCGACGCCGGCGGCTTCCAGGCCGCGGGCGCCGTACGCGCCACACCGCACGACCTGCTCACCTTCCTGGAAGCCCACCTGGACCCGGCCGCCGCACCCCCGGCCCTGGCCCCCGCCCTGCACGCGGTGCGCGTCCCCGTGCTGCGCCGCGGCCTCACCCACCGGCACGTGCACACCCTCGCCTGGTTCCGTCACCCCACCGACGGCGGACCGATGTACTTCCACAGCGGAGCGACCCTCGGCCAGCAGGCGTTCCTCGGCTTCCGCCCCGACACCGGCACGGCCCTGGCCGCCGTGTGCACCCGCCGCTTCCGCGCCCACGACCCGTTCGTCGCCGCCGCGTACGGGCTGCTCGCCGAGGAGCGGCCGGGCCCGCCCGGCGCCGACGGCACCCACCGCTCCGGCGCCGGACAGCCCTGACCCCTCGTCACACCCGGTGCCATAGGGCCGGTGTGCGGGTGGGCGCCCAGGGGCCCTGCGCCTGGTGCGTCTGCAGGCACTGGTAGCGGGCACCCGCGTGGACCACCGTGGCGCCGGCCTCGTACACCCGGCCCGCGGACCACGCCTGCGCCACGCTGCCCTGCGGCTGCGGGGCCTCGGCCTCCGCCGTCTTCAGCGTCAGCCCGAAGTCGCCGAGCAGCGGATTGATGGGCTGGTAGAAGGTCGTGCCGCCGTTCTTGCAGTCACCGGTGCCGCCGGACGTCACGCCCTGCGCCTGCACACCCGACACGTACGGCCCGCCCGAGTCGCCCGGCTCGGCGCACACCGTCGTCTGGGTCAGCCCGTCCACCTTGCCCTCGGCGTAGCTGACACTCGTGTCGTGCTGCTCGACCTTCCCGCAGTGCCACCCGGTGGTGGAACCGGAGCGGCACACGGCGGCCCCCACGAGCGCCTGGACCGAGCCGGTGATCTCCACCTTCTGCTCGCCCTCGCCCTTCACGTTCGGCGTGGCCGTCCACTTGTCGTTGACGGCGACCCAGGACATGTCCTTGGCGGGGAACGTGGACGCCTGGAAGGTGCCCTGCTCGGCCTTGTCGAACCCGGTCGTCTTCGCGCCCTGCTTGCCGCAGTGCCCCGCCGAGGCGAAGCCCTGCTGCTCGCCCTTGGTGACGGAGAAGCCGACGGAGCAGCGGGCCGTGCCCTCGATGTAGTAGGCGTCGCCGCCGGTGACGTCCGCCATGAGGCGCGGCCGGTTCGCCGTCACCTTCACCGCCACGTTCCTGGCGTCGAGCCCCGCCGCCTTGACCAGCGCGGCCCCCGCGGCCTTGGTCCCGGCCTCCACCACGACCCGGTTGGCGGGGATGTCGACGTACCACAGCGGCGTCTCGCGCGTGCTGACCTTCACGGCCGCGGCGTCCAGCTTCTCCTTCGCCGCCCGCAGGTCGCGCAGCGGCTTCTTCACCACGGCGGCCTTCGCGCCCTGGGCCTTGATCGCGGGTACGTCCGCGGCGTCCGTGGTCGCCACCACGAGCTCCTGCGACGTCGTGCCGCGCAGCCAGGCCCCCGCGAAGCGGTCGCCCAGGGCGTTGCGCAGCAGCCCCGCCCGGGTGCCCGCCTCCGCCTCGTTGACCAGCCGCCGCGACGCCTGGGCCCGGGTCAGCCCGAGATCGCGCTGCAGGGCGCGCAGCACCGGGGCCGACGGCCGGTCGGCGCCCAGGGTCTGCGCGGCCGTGGGCAGGGGACCGGCCGCGGGCGTCGGCTCGGCGGCCTGGGCGGCGGGGAGCCCGGTGGCGACGAGCGCGCCGAGCGCGGTGAGGGCCGCCCGGCGGCCGGTCAGGGCATGTCTGTGGACCATGCGTTGTGTCTCCTTCGGTCACGGTGTCCGGCAGGGAGGTCGATCAGGTGCGACTCCGGCACAGGCCTTGCCGCAACGGCCCGGCGTGATGTCCCCGGCCGTCCCGGTTCGCGCTTTGGTGCCGGGAAGGGCGCCATGTGCAGTACGGGCGCCGGGCGTCAGGCGGACTTCAGACCGGGCGAACCCACCTCCGTGACGAAGGACGCGGTCGTCGAGATGGTGCCGCCGGGCTTGGTGATGGCCGAGACCGTGCGGAAGTCGACCTGGGCGTTTTCCTGGCCGAGCTCGACCCGGACGTAACCGCGCCGGCCGTCGAAGTACTTCATGTGCGGGTTGGCCTTCATGTAGGTCTCCCAGTCGGACGGCCTCTCGGTGCCGTCACCGCCGCTGGCGATCGAGGTGCAGGTGAACTCCGTGCCCAGCGTCTTCGACGCCGGGTCGTCGAAGTTCTCCTTGATGTCGAAGGCGTACCCGACGTGGACGTCACCGGTGAGGACCATCCAGTTGGCGACGCCCGCCGCCTTGGCCCCCGCCATGACGCGATCGCGGGAGGCCCGGTAGCCGTCCCAGGCGTCCATGGACACCCGGGCGGGCGCGGTCAGGTCGAACTTGCGCTGCGAGAAGCACACCTGCTGGGGCATCACCTTCCACAGCGCGTTCGAGGACCGCCAGCCGTCCAGCAGCCAGCGCTCCTGCGCGTCGCCCGTGAGGGTGCGGGCCGGATCGTCGGACTCGGGGCCCGGGGCGTGCGGCCGGTCGTTGTAGGCCTGGTCGGTGCGGTACTGGCGGGTGTCGAGGATGTCGAACTGGGCGAGCGAGCCCCACGCCAGCCGGCGGTACAGCCGGGCGTCCGGCCCCTGCGGCAACTGCTCGGCGCGCAGTGGCTGGTTCTCCCAGTACGCCCGGTAGGCGGCCGCGCGGCGCACCAGGAACTGGTCCTGGGCACCCCCCTTCTCGTCGACGGCGCCCGCGTAGTTGTTCTCCACCTCGTGGTCGTCCCAGGTGACGACGAAGGGGTGTTGCGCGTGCGCCGCCTGCAGGTCGGGGTCCGTCTTGTAGAGCGCGTAGCGCAGTCGGTAGTCGGCCAGGGTGGCCGTCTCGCGGTTGAACACGTCGGGCAGCTTGCGGTCGGTGTAGCGGCGGGCCCCGCCGGCGGAGTCCACGGCGTACTCGTAGAGGTAGTCCCCGAGGTGGAAGACGACGTGCACGTCCTCCTGGGACAGGTGCCGGTAGGCGGTGTAGTAGCCGTCCTGGTAGGCCTGGCAGGCGACCGCGGCCAGCCGCATGCCGTCGGTGTCGCTGCCTGCCGCCGGTGCCGTCCTCGTCCGGCCCACGGGACTGATCCAGGCTCCCACCCGGAAGCGGTAGTAGTACTCGCTGTCCGGCATCAGGCCCTTGACGTCGACGTGCACGCTGTGCGCGTACTCCGGGTGGGCCGTGGCGACACCCTGGTGCTCCACGAAGGAGAACCACTCGTCGATCGCCACTTCCCAGAACACGACGACCCGTTGCTGGCCCAGACCGCCGTCCTCCGCGAAGGGCTGCGGGGCCAGCCGGGTCCACAGCAGCACCGAGTCGGGCAGCGGGTCCCCGGAGGCCACCCCCAGCGTGAACGGGTTGTCGGTGATCCGGGCCGCGTCCAGCTCCGGGGCGGCGGTGGCGCCGCGGGCGGGCCGGTTGGTGGAGAAGGCGAGCAGCGCGGCCGCCGCGGTGACGGTCAGGAAGCGACGGCGGGCGACGTGCGGGGCGGCGGAGCGCAGTACGGCGTCGTGCGGGGAGAAGGCATGGTCGGACGGTGGTCTTTGACGGCCCGTCAGCGCCATCTGAGGTCCTCTCGTACGGGGCAGTCGCGCCCCGGGCGGACGCGTGGGGACACCGCCGACGTGCGGAGCGCGGAGCTCGCATGCTAAGCAGACAAAATGCCTGAATCCGGCACGACGTGCGGGGGGTTCACACCACAGGCGGTACGAGAGGGCCGATCGCCCGCGGGCATGGAAAAGCGGCGCCGGCGGCGGCCGGCGGCGCGGGGGGGGGGGGGGGGGGGGGTGGGGCGGGGGGGGGGCGGGCCGGGGGGGCGCCCCCCCCCCCCCCCGCACGGGGTTGGCG
>NZ_JBITSK010000003.1:0-472407 GCF_044540565.1 Streptomyces sp. NPDC085931 | reverse complement strand
CAACACAAATTCCGCCACCGCCCGCCCGGGGGGGGGGGGGGGCCCCCCCCGGGGGGGCGGGGGGGGGCCCCCCCCGGGGCCCCCCCCCCCCCCCCGGGGGGGGCCCCCCGCCCCCCCGGGGGAGGGGAGTCGGTCTAGTGGGCCGCGTGTGCCGCGGCCGTGGAGGCCGCACGCTCACGGACCGGCAGGTGGTAGACGTGGAAGGCCCGCCCGATCACCGGCTGGGCGACGTTGCGCACCTTCACGCCGCCGCTCGTCATGCCGTGCTCGGTGCCGGCGTGCGCGTGCCCGTGCACCGCGAGGTCGGCGCCGGCCGTGTCGATGGCCTCGGCCAGCAGGTAGCTGCCCAGGAACGGGTAGATCTCCAGCGGCTCGCCCGCCAGCGTCTCCGCGACGGGGGAGTAGTGGGTCAGTGCGATCCGGGCGTCGCAGTCCGCCTCGCCGAGCCGCTCCAGGGCCGTGCGCAGGCCGTCGGCGCAGCGGCGCGAGTAGCGGACGAACTCCTTCATCACCGGTTCGCCGAACTCCCCGGCGCAGCGGCCGACGAACCCGCCGCCGAACCCCTTGGTGCCGGCCACGCCGATCCGCGACCCGCCGCTCTCCACGACCGTGTGCTGCCCCTCCAGGATGTGGACGCCGGCGTCCCGGAGGACGGCCGTGACCTCGTCGGGCCGGTCGGCGTGATGGTCGTGGTTGCCCAGCACCGCCACCACCGGAACGCCGAGGTCCCGCACCTCGGTGGCGACCACCCGCATCTCCTCGGGCGTGCCGTGCCGGGTCAGGTCGCCGGCCAGCAGCAGCAGGTCGGCGCACTTGGGCAGGGTCTCGAAGGCGGGGCGGAGCACGCCCTGGCTGTCCGGTCCCAGATGGATGTCTCCGACGGCTGCGATGCGGATCATGCGAGCTCCTCCGCGTGGTCGGGGCAGGACGCCTCGGCGACCACGAGGTCACTGTGCACCGGGACCCCGGCCAGTTCCTCGTGGACGGTGCGCAGGATCTCGTCGCGGCACGGCGCCGAGGGCACGGTGCCGGTGAGCAGCACGGCCTGGCCGCGGGCCTCGACCCGGACGCCGAGTTCACCGAGCTCGCCCGAGGCGAGGTGCTCCTGCAGGTGGGCGATGCGGTAGTCCAGGTTCGCGGCCGGCCCGCCGGCGGCGTCCTGGGAGGCGTGGGTGCTCATGGGTGCTCCTTCAGATGACGTTCAGGCGCTCCAGCAGGAAGAAGAAGGCGGCGGGCATCGGCTCGTCACCGCACTCGCGCCGCACCCGCTCCCAGTCGACCTTCTCGCGCAGGGCCCGGGCGATGGGCAGGGCGGCGCCGAAGTCGCAGTGGTGCTCGGAGAACGCGGCGGTCAGGCTCCACAGCAGGTCGGTCGGGGCCAGCACGGGCATGCGCACCGAGTCGACCGACAGTTCCTCCGCCCGCTCCAGCATGTCCGCGCCGACCGGCCGGTGCGCCAGCTCGAAGATGATGTCCACCGGCTGGCCGAAACACGTCGCCTTGATCAGCCAGTCCTCCGGCGGCGTGTAGACCGTCAGCCCCGCGTCGCGGAGCGTGGCGGCGACCGCGTCGGCGTCCTCGGGCCGGATCGCGAAGTCCACGTCGTGCTGCAGGTTCTTCTCGCCGCCGTGGGCGTAGGCGGCCACGCTGCCGGCCAGCGCGAAGAGGTGCCCCTTGCGCTTCAGCAGCGCCCCGACCTGCTTGGCCGCCTCCAGGATCGCCTGATTGCGGTCCTGGGGCAGGTCCTGCGGCGGCTCGTCGGCCTGCAGGGCCAGCGGTGGCGCGGGCTCGGCCCCCTCCGGTGCCGTCCCGAGGTCGGGAACCCCCGGTCGCCGGACGAGCGTCGCGTCATCCCCGTTCTGCGTCATGACCACTCCCATTCGCCGAAACCGGACGATCCGCTCCCGCGCGGTGTCCGGACCCTTACGGCCTGCTGTGTGCCAGCACTGAGTACCCGGCGCGCCCGCCCCGACACGAAAGGCTCCGGCCGTCTGTCCGCGGCCTCCGGTGCGCTGCTCGGCCGGCGGGCGGCGCGGCGGGGCCCCGGGGAGCCGGCGCCGCGGACCCGCCAAGCGCGCCCGCGGCTCCCGGCCCCCCGGATCGCCCGCCCGGCTGGCGGCTCCGGCATGTGCCGGCGACGCTGGGACGGCACCGCCGTCCGGCCCGCCCCTCCGAAGGAGCACCCATGCGCACGCTGCCGTACGCCCTGCTCGCCGCCTTGGCCCTGGCCGCGCTCGCCGCGCCCGCCCGCGCCGCGGCGCTCCCGGCGGACGTCACCGCGAGCCAGTGCGTCGCCGGCGGAGGCATGATCATCATCTCCGCCGTGGGTGACGGCTCCCCCTGGACCAAGCGCTGCATGGGCGGCATCCACGACGGCCAGACCGTCGTCTGACACCCGAACCCGAGCCTTGGCCGAACAAGACAAGCGCATACCCCGTCGAAGACGGAATATGGGGCGAAGAGGGGGGAAACCGGAAGTCGCCCATTCTGCGCTCGCGGAGGTCGCCATGAACCAGGAGACACCCCGTTCGTCCGGTCTTCCGCAGCCGCTGCGGGCCGTCGCCTCGGGCCTGCGGCACCTGCCCGGCGCGGAACAGGCCGGCAAGGTCGCCACCGACGCCCTCGACCGGATCGGCGCGGTCTCGCCGCGCGGGCGCCGGATGGCCGTCTACGCCGGGGCCGGCGTGCTCGGCGTGGCCGGCGTCGTCGAGTGGCCCGTGGCACTGACCGGCGCCGCCGTCGCCTGGCTCACCCAGCCGCGGCCCGGACAGCACCACAACGGCTCCTCACCCGAGGGCGGCAGCGCCCGGCCGGACGAGGGTTCCGCGACCGGCCGGGACGAGCCGGACACCTCCGCCCACGGCCCCGGCGCCCGGCTCGCCTCGGCGCACTACCGGCACGACCGGCCCGAACAGCACGTGCACGAACAGCCCGCCAAGGTGGGCGACACCGCCACCGCCTCCGCGCTGAAACAGGTCGCCGAAGCCACCGCGCACCACGGCGAGGACCCGCACCACGCGGACCGGACCCACCGGCACGGACACGACGGACACCCCTCCGGCTGAATCGGGAAGCAGCAGATGCTCACACGCTTCGACGTCGCCCCCCTCGTCGGGGCCGTGGCCGGGGCGGCCGCCGGGGCCGCCCGCGACACCGCCCGGACCGTGACGTCCGCCTACGACACCACGCGCCGCGTCCGCAACGTCGCGCGCAACGCCCTCACGGGCGGTCGGCACTGGACGGCCGGGCAGCGCCTCCACCTCGCCCTGCGCCACCCCGGCGGCGGCACCGGCGCCCTCGCCCGCCAGATGGCCCGGGAACTCGTCGACCACCCGGACGTGCTCGCCGCCTACTGGGACGAGGGCCTGGCCCGGCTGGTGATCACACTGGCCGAGGACGCCGCCACCGACCGCGTCACCGAACGGGCCACCGAACTCGCCGCCCGCCTCGGCCTCGGCGACGACGCCGGCCCGGACGATCCGGAGGAGCCCGCGACCACGCACCCCGGCGACCCCGGCGAGGTGCGCGTCACCGCCGCGGCGATCCTGCTGGACGCCGCGGGCGCGGCCGGTGCCCTGGCCGGCCGCTCCCTGCGCCTGCCGCCCACCCCGCGCATCGTCACCGCCACCGTCACCCTGCTGCGCGAGAACCCCCGCTTCCGGGCGGTGCTCCGCCGCCGGTTCGGCACCTCCGGCATGGAACTCGTCCTCGCCGCCGCCAACGCCGCCGCGCACGGCGTCGGCCAGACCCCGCTGGCACTCGTCCTCGACGGAATCCTCCGCTCCACCCAGCTCACCGAAGCCGTGGCCAGGGCCGCGGCCTTCGAGGCGCTGCACGACGACGTCTGCCGCGCCGGGCGCACCAGCCTGCCCCTCCCCGGCGACACGCGGCCGCCCCTGAAGGTCACGCCCGCCCAGGAGTACGCCTCGCACGCCAGCACCGGAAGCCTCGCCGGCGCCGCCGCCACCCTGCTCGTCACCCACAGCGCGAACGACGCCGCCGAAGCGGTCCTCGCCGGCTCCCCGAAGGCGGCCCGGTACGGGCCGGCCGCCTTCAGCGCGACCCTCGGCACCTTCCTCGCCCACGCCGGGATCCTCGTACGCAGCGGGGAACGGCTGCGGCAGCTGGAGATCGCCGACGCCCTCGTCCTGCACGCCGACACCCTGCGTCACGGCCCCGAGGACGACCACGATCCCGACGACCCCGTGCACCCCTACGCCGAGGCCGTCCTCGACGCCGCCCGCCGCGCGCGCCTGCACGTCGTCATCGCGGGCGGCTCCGACCTGAAGGACATCACCCGGCTCGCCGACGAGGTCGCCCCGGGCAGCCGGCCCTTCGGCGACGTCGTACGGGCCCTGCAGGACGACGGTCACGTGGTGGTGACCGTCGCCCGGCTGCCCGAGTCCGGCGACGGGCACGTGGTGGCCGGACTGCCCGCGGGCGACGTCGCCATCGCCCTCACCGACGGCCGCGCGGCCGTCTCCTGGGGCGCCGACGCGCTCGCCCCGGGCGGCCTCACCGACGTCTGGCGGCTGCTGACCGCCATCCCGGCCGCCCGGCGGGTGGGACGCCGCTCGCAGACCCTCGCCCGCGCGGGCGCGGCCCTGTCGGGCCTGCTGGTCGCCCGCGGCGGACAGCCCCCCGGCCGGCACCTGCTGTGGCCCCTCACCCGGCACGCGCCCGTCAACATCGCCGCCGCCAGCGCCCTGCTCACCGGCTGGCTCGAAGCCGTCCGGGTGGCCCGGGCCACCCCGCCGGCGCCCCGGCTGCACATCCCCTGGCACGCCCTGGAACCCCACGAGGCCCGCGAGCGCCTGGGCCGTGCCCACCGCGACGAGGAACCCCGCGGACTGGCCCTGCTCGCCGACCGCTCCCGCCGGCAGGCGGCCCGGGCGGCCCGCCACCCCGCCGCCGCCCCGGCCCGCTGGACCTGGCAGGCGGCCGGCGCCGTCCGCCGCGAACTCGACGACCCGCTCACCCCCGTCCTGGCCACCGGCGCCGTCGCCTCGGCGCTGCTCGGCTCGCTCGTCGACGCCCTGCTGGTCGTCGGCGCCATGGACCTCAACGCCGTGACGGGCGGACTCCAGCGGATGCGCGCCGAACAGGCCCTGGCCCGGCTCGCGGCCCGGCAGCAGCCCAAGGCCCGCAGGCAGGACAGCCGCAGACGCACCGTCACCGTCGACGCCACCCGGCTGCGCCCCGGCGACGAGATCAGCCTCGGCGCCGGCGACGTCGTACCCGCCGACGCGCGGCTGCTGGACGTCGACGGCCTGGAGGTCGACGAGTCCGCGCTCACCGGCGAGTCCCTGCCCGTGACCAAGTCCGTCGAGGCCACCCCCGGCCTGCCGGTGGCCCAGCGCACCTGCATGGTGTTCGAGGGCACCACCGTCGTGGCCGGACGGGCCACCGCGCTCGTCGTCGACACCGGCGAGCGGACCGAGGCCGGCCGTGCCGTCACGCTCGCCGCCCGCACCCCGCCGCCCGCCGGTGTCCAGGCCCGGCTGCAGGAACTCACCCGCAAGGCACTGCCGGTGACCTTCACCGGCGGCGCCGCCGTGACCGGCCTGTCCCTGCTGCGCGGCAGCCCCGTCCGGCGCGCCGTCAGCGGCGGTGTCGCCGTCGCCGTCGCCGCGGTCCCCGAAGGGCTGCCGCTGGTCGCGACCGTCGCGCAGATGGCGGCCGCCCGGCGGCTGTCCCGGCGCGGCGTCCTGGTGCGCACCCCGCGCACCCTGGAGGCGCTCGGCCGCGTCGACACCGTCTGCTTCGACAAGACCGGCACCCTCACCGAGAACAGGCTGCGCCTGGTCCGCGTCGCCACCGCCGACGGCACCGTCCTGGCCACGGACGCCGAACAGGCGCTCCCGGTCGTGCGGCTGGCCGCGCGCGCCTGCCCGCAGGAGGAAACCGGGCAGGGCCGGCGCATCGCGCACGCCACGGACGAGGCCGTCCTCGACGTGGCCCCGCCGGACGAGGGCTGGACCCCCACCGGCGAACTGCCCTTCGAGACCCGGCGCGGCTACGCCGCGGCCGTCGGCCGCGACGACGACCCCGGCTTCGGTGAACTCCTCGTCGTCAAGGGCGCCCCCGAGACGATCCTGCCCGCCTGCCGCGACCTGCCCGCCCACGCCACCGACACCGCCCACGAACTGGCCGGCCGGGGCCTGCGCGTCCTCGCCGTCGCCCGCCGCCCCTGCCGGGCCGACGACGCCGAGGCCGAACTCGAAGCCCCCCTGGCCGACCTGGAGTTCAGCGGCCTGATCGCCCTCGCCGACGTCCCCCGCGACACCTCGCACGCCCTGCTCGTGGAGC
Source organism: Streptomyces sp. NPDC085931 (assembly GCF_044540565.1). NCBI lineage: Bacteria > Bacillati > Actinomycetota > Actinomycetes > Kitasatosporales > Streptomycetaceae > Streptomyces > Streptomyces sp. NPDC085931. Next base: position 466,098 of record NZ_JBITSK010000003.1, on the reverse strand, counting down.
TGCGCCGCTCGGGCATCGTGCCCGTCATGCTCACCGGCGACCACCCGGAGACCGCCCGTGCCATCGCCCTGCAACTGGGCTGGCCGGAGGAGACCGAGGTCGTCACCGGCGACGAACTGGTCGCCATGGAACGCCGCCGGCGCGTGCGCGTCCTGCGCGACGCGGGCGTCGTCGCCCGGGTGGCACCCGAGCAGAAGCTGCACGTCGTCGAGGCCCTGCAACAGGCGGGCCGGGTCGTGGCGATGGCGGGCGACGGCGCCAACGACGCCGCCGCCATCCGCGCCGCCGACGTCGGGGTCGGCGTGGAGTCCCGCGGCTCCGCCGCCGCCCGCAACGCGGCCGACCTGGTGCTCACCACCGGTGACCTGTCCGTCCTGGTCGACGCCGTCGTCGAGGGACGTGCCCTGTGGCGCAGCGTCGCCGACGCCGTCAGCATCCTCATCGGCGGCAACGCCGGCGAGGTCGGCTTCAGCGTCCTCGGCACGCTGCTCGCCGGGGCCTCACCCCTGTCGACCCGTCAGCTGCTGCTGGTCAACCTGCTCACCGACATGTTCCCGGCCATGGCCGTCGCGGTCACCCCCAGCGACGACCCCTCGACCGCGGAGCACGCCGCGACCGGGCCGATGGGCCTCGGCGTCCTCGGCGCGCCCCTGCTGCGCTCCATCCGCCGCCGTGGCATCACCACCTGCCTCGGCGCGGTCACCGCGTACCTCATCGGCCGCCTCACCCCCGGCACCGAACGCCGGTCCACCACCATGGCCCTGTGCGGCGTGGTCGGCGCCCAGCTCGTGCAGACCCTCTCCGGGCGGCGGCACAGCACGCTGGTGTGGGTCACCGCCCTCGGCTCGGCCGCCGTGCTCGCCGCGCTCGTGCAGACCCCGGGCGTCAGCCACTTCTTCGGCTGCACCCCGCTCGGGCCCGTCGCCTGGGCCGGCGTGGCCCTCGCCATCGTCCTGTCGGCGCTGGCCCCGCGCCTGGAACGCCTCCCGGCCGTCCACGCCCTCTACGACGGCGCGGCCCGGCTCGCCCTGCGGCTGAACGACCTGATCCGGCAGGGGCGGCACCTGCTGCGCAGCGGGATCGCCAGTCCGGTGGCCTGACGGAAGCCCGGTGGCCTGACGCGACGGCACGCACGAGGCGGCGGCCACCCCCTCGGGGGCGGCCGCCGCCTCGTGCGTGCGCCGGAGCGGTCAGACCTCGCCGCGCCAGGCGCCCGTCTCCGATCCGCGCGCCTCCATGAACTCCTTGAAGCGCCGCAGGTCACCGGAGACCTGCCGCTTGACGAACCCGAGCTTGTCGCCCACGGTCTCGGCCACGCCACTGGGGTCGAAGTCCATCTGGAGCATGACCTTGGTCGTGTCGTCCTGGATGCGGTGGAACGTCACCACACCGGCCTGCTTGGCCTCACCGTTCACGGTGGTCCAGGCGACCCGCTCGTCCGGGATCTGCTCCGTGATCTCCGCGTCGAACTCCCGCTCCTGGCCGCCGACCTTCGTCACCCAGTGCGTCAGGGTGTCGGTGCGCTGCTCGATGCGCTCCACGCCGTCCATGAACTCCGGGAACGTCTCGAACTGCGTCCACTGGTTGTAGGCCGTGTGGACCGGGACGCGGACCTCGATGGATTCCTCTACCTGCGACAAGGCGGTACCTCCCTTTCTCGTACGGAGAGCGACCGTCGAGTACCGGATTTCGCGCCGATCACTCATGGCCGGCGAGACTTCTCCGCGCGGAGGTCCTTTCCGCCTCGCCGGGGGCCGCACGGGGTGACGGGGCCGCCGCTTGCGGGAACGCGGACGCCGGGGCAGGGTCGGGAGGCGTGGCCACCTTGCTGATCGTCCATCACACGCCCTCGCCGCACTGCCAGGCGATGTTCGAAGCCGTCCTCTCCGGGGCGACGGACCCCGAGATCGAGAACGTCCGGGTCGTCCGCGTGCCCGCGCTGTCCGCCACGGCCTCCGACGTCCTCGCCGCCGACGGCTACCTGCTGGGCACGCCCGCGAACCTCGGCTACATGTCCGGCGCCCTCAAGCACTTCTTCGACCAGGTCTACTACCCGTGCCTGGACGCCACGCGCGGGCGCCCGTTCGGCTACTGGGTGCACGGCGGCAACGACGTCACCGGCGCGGTCCGCGGCATCGAGACGGTCACGACGGGCCTCGGCTGGCGGCGTGCCGCCGAGGCCGTGACCGTGACCGGGGAGCCGGACAGGAACGACACCGAACGCTGCCGGGAACTGGGCGCGACGATCGCCGCCGGGCTCATGGACTGAGCGGACCCGGGCCGGGCGGATCGGGTCAGGTCTCGTCCAGCCGCCGCCGGTCCCGCTCGTCCCACGTGCGGGTGTCGCGCGGCTGGGTGTACGGCTCGGCCTCCGGCGGATGACCACCGGCGATGGCGCGCTGCCGCACCGTCTCCGCGTCGAACTCCAGGCCGAGCAGGATCGCCAGATTGGTGATCCACAGCCAGACGAGGAAGACGATGACACCGGCCATCGTTCCGTAGGTCTTGTTGTACGAGGCGAAATTGGCCACGTAGATCGCGAACCCGGCGGACGCGATCAGCCAGATGACCAGGGCCAGCAGACTGCCCGGAGTGATCCAGCGGAAGCCCTTCACCTTGGCGTTCGGGGTCGCCCAGTACAGGATCGCGATCATGATGGTCACCAGGACGACCAGCACGGGCCACTTCGCGATCGACCACACCGTCAGCGCGGTGTCGCCGAGGCCCAGGGCCGTCCCCGCCTGCCGGGCCAGCCCGCCCGTGAAGACCACGATCAGCGCGCTGATCACGGCCAGGACCATCAGCACCACGGTCACACCCACCCGCACCGGCAGCAGCTTCCACACCGGCCGGCCCTCGGGCATGTCGTACACGGCGTTGGCGGAGCGGATGAAGGCCGCCACGTAGCCGGAGGCCGACCAGACCGCCAGGACCAGACCGACGATCGCCATCAGCGAGCCGATGCCGGCGTTGCCCTGCAACTGCTCCACGGCCCGGGTGATGATGTCGCGCGCCGAGCCGGGGGCGAGCTGCTGGATGTTGTCGAGCACCTTGTCGGTGGTCGACCTGCCGGTCAGGCCCAGCATCGACACGAGCACCAGCAGGGCCGGGAACAGCGCCAGCACCCCGTAGTAGGTCAGCGCCGCCGCGCGGTCGGTCAGCTCGTCGTCCTTGAACTCGCGCAGGCTGCGCTTGAACACCGCGCCCCACGAGGTCCGGGGCAGCTCGGTCGGCGAGTCCGGCGCCGCGCGCTCCACCTCGGGGCTGGGCCCGGGCTCCTCCGCGGCGCGGGCGGGCGGTTCCCGGTGATCCGCCTCGGGCTCCGGGCGCGGCTCCTCCGTGGCGCGGGCGGGCGGCTCCCGGTGATCCGCCTCGGGCTCCGGGCGCGGCTCCTCCCGGGGCGGAGCCTCGGCCGCCTGATGTCCTTTTCGTCCGGGAATATGCAGCTTCACCATGGGGGCCGGGTAACCCCTGACAGTGTCCTTAAGCGGAGCTCACGGGAGCAGTCACCGGCCGGCACCGGGGACAGACGTCAGGGGCGCGACCGGATCGGTCCGTCCTGCGTGACCGAGGCGCAGCGCATGCCCCGCCCGGGGCGGCGGCCGCACCGCCGAGAGGGGGTTGAGGGAGCGCTCCCACAGCGTGCACGATGCGGTCATGACCCCGTCTTCGATCATCCGCCCCTACCGCCCCGAGGACCGTCCGGCCCTGGACGACATCTGCGTCCGCACCGCCCACAACGGCGGCGACAGCCGCCCGCACTACGCGGACCCGGCGATCTTCCCGGCCACCTTCGCGGCCCCCTACGTCCACCTGGAGCCGGAGCTGGCCTTCGTGCTGGACGACGGGCGGGGACAGGCCGTCGGGTACATCCTCGGCACCGCCGACACCGCGCGCTTCGCCGAGGCCTTCCGCACCACCTGGCTGCCGCTGGTCGCCGGGCGCCACCCGGAACCGTCCGGGCGGCCGCGCACCCCCGACGAGGAGATCGCCCACCTGCTGCACCACCCGGAGCGGATGGTCGTGCCCGAACTGGCCGCCTATCCCGCGCACCTCCACATCGACCTGCTGCCGGACTGGCAGGGCCGCGGTCACGGGCGCCGGCTGATGCGGACGTTCCTCGCGACGCTCCAGGACAGGGGCGTCCCGGCCGTGCACCTCGCCATGGCCACGGCCAACACACGGGCCCGGGCCTTCTACGACCGCGTGGGCTTCCACGAACTGCACGTCCCCGAGCCCGGCTCGGCCACCTACCTGGGGCGCAGCACCAAGGAACTCGACCGGCTCTGACGTCGGGCGCAGCCCGTGCCGGTGTCCGCCGGGGCCCGCGTGTTCCGCGCGGTCATGAGCGGGGTCATGAGAGTTCTCCGAAATTTTCGAGACACCTGAACGCACCGGTGCTCCCGTACGTATGGGGCGAGGGGATTTTCACGCCCGGCACGCCACAAGCGCAGGAGAGCACCCTTGGCACGCAATTCGCGAAGACGCCCTACCGGCAAACGACGCGCGACCTTCGCCGCGTTCGCGCTGATCCTGGGCGGAGGCGGTCTGATGGCCGCGAACGTCTACGCCTCGGCCACGGACGGCGGATGGGACGGCGAGGACGCCCGGACGCGCTCCGGCACGGGCGCTGCGGCCGGGGGCGCGACGATCGACTGCCCGGACGTCGGCACCAAGCTGACGTCGGTCCCCGAGCAGGCCAGGACGGAGGTCGACAAGGAACTCGCCCTGCTGGACGAGCAGATCGCCCAGGCCTACCAGCGGCTGACCGCCTCCGCCCAGCAGATCCAGCAGGACTCCGGCTTCGCCGACAGCGCGATCGTGAACCCGCTGAAGGACAAGCGGGCCGCGACCCTGGAGCGGATCGCCGTCGCCATCGACCGCGTGGGGGACCGGCCCGAGGGGCTCGACGCCCTCGCCGCCTGCACCCTGCGGGAGTCCGGCAACCAGGCACCCGCCGAGGGCGAGGGCGGGAACGGCGGCGAACAGCCCGGCCAGGACCAGGGCGAGGGACAGCAGAACGGCCAGGGACAGGGCCAGGGCGCGAACGGGGGGCAGGCGGGCAACGGCCCGGTCGCCGCCGACTTCGTGGACATCAAGAACGTCCAGCCCAACGTCAGCGCCCCGCGCCCGGAGGGCAACGCCTCCCGCGGCTCGTTCGCGACCAGCTGCGGCGTCAACGAGAACGGCCTGTTCAACTCGGACAACGTCATCGTCGCTCCGGGTGTGACCAACGGCGCCCACCACTTCCACGACTACGTCGGCAACCAGGCCAACGACGCCTTCGCCAGCGACCAGGACCTGGCGAACGCCGAGACCAGCTGCGTCGACCAGGGCGACAAGTCCTCCTACTACTGGCCGGTGCTGCGCCTGCAGAACGGCACGCAGGAGCAGGACGCCCAGAAGCCGGGTGGTGGCATCGAGGGCAACGCCGGCGAGATCGTCACGCCGAAGCAGGTCACCCTGAACTTCGTGGGCAATCCGCGCGACAAGGTCACCGCCATGCCGCGGCTGCTGCGCATCATCACCGGCGATGCCAAGGCGTTCGTGAACGGCCCGGCCAACGCCAACGCCTCCTGGAGCTGCACGGGCTTCGAGGACCGGCAGCTGAAGGACAAGTACCCGCTGTGCCCGCAGGGCAGTGACGTGGTGCGCACCTTCAAGTTCCAGAGCTGCTGGGACGGCCGCAACATCGACAGCGCCAACCACCGCACCCACGTGGCGTTCGCGGACGCCGCCGGCGCCTGCCCGTCCGGCTTCCGTCCCATCCCGCAGCTCGTGCAGCGCATCGTCTACGACGTCGACGCGCCGAGCCTGCAGGACGGCGGCCGCACGACACCCCTGTTCGCGGTCGACTCCTTCCCGGAGCAGCTGCACAAGCCGGTGACCGACCACGGCGACTTCATCAACGTCTTCGACGAGAAGCTGATGAAGAAGATGGTCGACTGCATCAACGACGGCCGCACCTGCGGCGCCGGGGCGGGCGAGGAGCCCGGCCAGGAGGAGCCCGGTCAGGGTGAGGAGCCCGGTCAGGAGGAGCCCTCGCAGACTCCGGAAGCCCCGCAGGAGCAGCCGACGCGCACGCCGGACGCGCCGCTGGACGGGAACAACGGCGGCAAGCCCGGCGACGCGGGCGGCGACGAAGGCAAGGACGACGAGGTCAAGGGCGGCGACGAAGGCAAGGGCGACGACGGCAAGGGCGGCGACGCCGGCAAGGGCGGGGCCTCCCAGCCCCCGGCCGCGGACGAGCCGACCGCCGCGCCGCGGCCCGACGGCTCCAAGACCCCCGGTACCGCCGCACCCGAGGTCCTCGTGACGCCCTCGTCCGGCGGGGGCGCGGAACAGCAGGGCGGCGACGCGGACGGTCTCGGCGACTCCCAGGCCGTGGGCACGGCCACCAGCGCCGCCCCGACACCGTCGTCCCCGTCCCTGACGGAGCCGCAGGCGGTCGGCGGAGGCGGCCTCGCCGACACCGGTGCCCAGCTCTGGCCCGCCGCGGCGGGCGCGGTCCTGGTCGCCGCCGGCTTCGTGGTCCTGCGCCGCGTGCGACGCGGCTGACCGGCACCGCCCCGGCACGACCGGCGAACGGCGGCGGGACGTCCCCCTCGGGGACTCCCGCCGCCGTTCCGCGTCCGTACCACACCCGCACCCGCCGCTTCCGGCCGCACGGCCGCCGACCGGCACCCTTCGGCCGGTGCCGAACCGCCCACGCTCTAGCGTGATCCCATGAACCTCATCGTCACCTGGGACGGCACACCCGGCGGAGCGGCCGCGTGACGCCGGGGGAGATGGTGGCCGTGCTGGCGGCCGGCACCGGCGCGGGGGCCGTCAACGCGGTCGTCGGCTCGGGCACGCTGATCACCTTCCCCGTCCTGCTCGCCACCGGACTGCCCCCGGTCACCGCCACGGTGTCCAACGGGCTCGGCCTGGTCCCCGGCTCCGTCAGCGCCATCGTCGGCTACCGCGAGGAGCTCCGCGGCCAGGGCCGGCGCGCCGTCCTGCTCGGCATCGGCGCCGTACTCGGCGGCCTCGCGGGCGCCGTCCTGCTGCTGACCCTGCCCGCGTCGGCGTTCGAGCGGATCGTGCCGGTCCTGGTGGGTCTCGCCCTCGTCCTGGTCGCCTGCCAGCCCCTGATCGCCCGGCGGGTGCGCCGCCGTCGCACGGCCGGCGGCCGCACCCACCGGGACGGCGGCCCGCTGCTCTTCACCGGCCTGACCCTGGCCAGCGTCTACGGCGGCTACTTCTCCGCCGCCCAGGGCATCATCTACGTCTCCCTGATGGGCATGCTGCTCGACGACACGCTCCAGCGGCTCAACGCCGTCAAGAACGTGCTGGCGGCCCTGGTCAACACCGTCGCCGCGGTGGTGTTCCTCTTCTTCGCGGAGTTCGACTGGACGGCCGTCCTTCTCATCGCCGCCGGCTCCGCGCTGGGCGGCCTGATCGGGGCGCGGACCGGACGCCGGTTCAGCCCGGCCGTGCTGCGCACCCTGATCGTGTCGGTGGGCACCCTCGCCCTCGTCCACCTGATGCTGCACTGACCCCCGGGGCCTACGCCGCCGGCCGGCCCGCCGCGGGTGCCGCCTCGCCCTCGGCGTCGATGTGCGGCAGCACCCGGTCCAGCCACCGCGGGGTCCACCAGGCGTGCCGCCCGAGCAGGGTCATCACGGCCGGCACCATGAGCAGACGCACCACCGTCGCGTCGATCAGCACGCTGACGGCCAGCCCCAGCCCGAGCATCTTGACGACGATGTTGTCGCTGACGACGAACGCCGCGAACACACTCACCATGATCAGGGCGGCGCAGGTGATGACCCGTGCCGTGATCTCCAGCGCGTGCGCGACCGAGGCCTTGGCGTCCCCGGTGCGCCGCCACGCCTCGTGGACGCGGGACAGCAGGAAGATCTCGTAGTCCATGCTGAGGCCGAAGACGATGGCGAACATCATCATGGGCACGTAACTCTCGATCGGCACCGTGCCGTTGACCCCGAGCGCGGGACCGCCCCAGCCCCACTGGAACACGGCGACCACCACCCCGTACGAGGCGGCGATCGACAGGACGTTGAGGACCGCCGCCTTCACCGCGACGAGCAGGCCGCGGAACACGGCCAGGATGATCAGGAACGCCAGGGCCACCACGACGGCGATGATGAGGGGCAGCCGGGAGGCGACGATGTCGCGGAAGTCGACCTGAGCCGCCGTGGTGCCGGTGACGTAGCCCTTGGCGTCCGTGCCCTGGACGGCGTCCGGGAGGGTGTCGTCGACCAGCCGGTTGACCAGGTCGGTGGTCGTGGCGCTCTGCGGCGACCGGGACGAGTAGACCGTACCGACCAGGACGTCGCCGTCCCGGGTGGGCGTGAGCGGGGTGACGACGGCGGCCCCTTCGGCCTTGTCCAGCGTCTGCTGGGCCTTCGACGCCAGTCCGGACCGCTGCGCGTCCGGGACGCCGCTCTGGTCGATCACGACGGTGAGCGGGCCGTTGGAGCCGGGCCCGAACGCGTCCGTCATCAGGTCGTAGGCCCGCCGGTCGGTGAAGGATCTCGGATCGGCGCCGTCGCCGATGTGGCCGAGCTGGATCGACAGCACGGGGATCGCGAGCACCACGACCACCACCACGCCCGCGGACAGGAACCACACCGGCCTGCGCTCCACCCGCTGCGCGTACCGGTGCCAGGTGCCCTGCGGGGTCCCGCCCGCCGCGGCGTCCGTCTCGGCGACGGGGCGGCGCACCCGGTACCGGTCGATGCGCCGGCCGATGAGCCCGAGCAGGGCCGGGACCAGGGTGAGCGCCCCGGCGACGGCGGAGACGACGGTGACGGCGGCGGCCAGGCCGAGCAGGCCGATGAAGGAGACCCCGGAGGCGGACAGGCCCGCGAGCGCGATGATCACCGTGCAGCCGGAGACCAGGACGGCGTGGCCGCTGCCGGCGGCGGCCTGCCCGGCGGCCCGCACCGGGTCGGCGCCGTCCATGAGGTTCTGCCGGTGCCGGGTGATCATGAACAGGGCGTAGTCGATCCCGACGCCGAGTCCGATCATGGTGGCCAGGGTGGGGGAGACCGTCGCGAAGGTGAACGCGGCGGCCAGCAGCCCGAGGACGGCCAGACCGCCGACGACGCCGATGAGCGCGCTGAGCAGCGGGACACAGGCGGCGATCACACTGCCGAACCCGACCAGCAGCACGACGACGGCCACCGCGAACCCGATCAGCTCGCTCACCCGGTCGTCGGCGGCCGGCCGGGCGAGCTCGCCGAGCGGCCCGCCGTACTCCACCTCCGCTCCGGCCGACCGCAGCGGCCGCACGGCGTCGTCCACCCCGTTCAGGTAGGAGTCGCCGAGCGTCGAGGGCTGCACGCCGAACCGGACGGTGATGTAGGCGGTCTTCCCGTCGTCGGACAGCGGGCCGACGTTCTGCTGCGACTGCCCCGGGGAGGACCCTTGCGCCGACAGCGGGTTCTGGGCCGACAGCACGTGCGGCAGCTTCTCCAGGTCCGCGACGGCGGTGGACAGCTGCGAGCTCAGCGCGGTCAGCGGCTGCCCGTCGTCGCGCAGCACGATCTGGCTGCTGTAGCCGCCGGCCTGGGGATCGTGCTCCTCGAGCACGTCCAGGCCCTTCTGGGACTGCGCCTGGGGCAGGGCGAAGTTGTCGGAGTACTCCCCGCCGACGGTCCGGCTGAGGACCTGCAGCACCACCAGCGCGACCAGCCAGGCGAGGATGACGACGACGAAGTGGCGCGCGCACCACTCGCCCAGCCGCCGCAGCGCCCCCCGGCGGTCGGCCTCGTGGTCCCGTTCACCACTGCGCAGGTGCGGCATGGAGCGGTCTCCCGTGTCGGCTGGGACGTCGGATTCCGCCCATTAGATGCGCCCGGGTTCACTCCGCCGCGGACTCCACGCCCCCGCGGGCGGCCGTTCCCCCGAAAGGTGGCCGCCGGGAAGGCTCCGCGGACCCGGGCCGGACCGGCGCCGGCCGGCCGCCCGGCCGCTGCAGCGCTCCGGAGCCGAGGGCCACCCCGAGGCCGACCAGCGCGCTGCCGGCGCCCTGCGCGACGCCGTAGGAGCCGGTGCCCACCAGCGGCGCGGTGCAGGCCGCCGCGACCGGGATCAGGCCGGAGAACAGGGTGGCGCGCTCCGCGCCGATCCGCTGCATGCCCATGTACCAGCACACGAACCCGACCACGGTGACCACCACCGCCTGCCACAGCAGGGCACCGGCCTCGACGGCGTCCGGACGCCGCAGCCACCCGGTCCCCTCGGCCAGGAGGCCGGCCGCCGCCGACTCCAGCGCGGCGACCGCGCACACCACCGCGGACAGCAGCCGGGGCCCGAGAGGCCGCAGCACGGGGACGGCGAGCACGGCGAAGCCGACCTCGCCCGCCAGCGCGCACACCGAGAAGGCGAGACCCGCGGCGTCCGTGCGGCCCCAGCCCTGTACGACGCAGGCACCGGCCGCCACGAGCAACGCCCCGTGGAGCACCGTGCGCTGGGGCCCGCGCCCGTCCACGAGCGGCACGAGCACGGCGACGACCACGGGGGCGCAGCCCACGAACACGCCGGGCACGGCCGGTTCGGCGGTGCGCTCGGCGGCGAGCACGGCCAGGTTGAACCCCACCATGCCGACCGCGGCGAGCAGGGCGAGGCGCACCCACTGACGCCCCGTCAGCGCCGTCAGCCGGGCGAGCGAGCCCCGCCCGGCGAGCGGGAACAGCAGCGCGCACGCCAGTCCGTACCGCAGGAACTGGCCGCCCGCGTAGGGGTAGGAGCCCAGGACGCTGTTGGCGGTGAAGGACCCTCCGACGAGGACACAGGCGAGCGCGGCGAGCAGGGCTCCGCGGGTGCTGGTGGCGTTCATGCGGGCGACGCTAGGCAGCCGGGCGGCCCAGGAGGAGGTCCACTTCCCTGTCCGTATCCCGGACCAATGCGGTGGACCGTCGGCCCGCGGGCCGCCCGGTGCCGTGCCGGGCCGGCCCGCGCGGATCAGCCGATGTGGTAGCTGTCGCCGTAGACCTGCCAGTCCAGCGGCGGTTCGAGGTCCAGGTTCCGCCGGCGCAGGAAGACCCGCTGGGCCGTGTCGACCCGGCTGGTGTCGCTGTGCGCCTCCTCCTGCTTCATGGCCCACACCCGCGCGTCCAGGAAGGCGTCGAGGTACGCCACCTCGTCCCCGCCCTGCGCGGGCGGCTTGGCCGAACGCAGGGCGCGGGCGCGGATGCTGCGGAAGCCGAGCGGGTCGGTGCCGTCGCCGTGCATCACGATGGCGTCGTAGTACGCGAACTGGCCCAGCGCGCGCAGCCCGTCCGCCTTCGCCTGGCGGACCGCCGGGCCGAAGTACACCCGGTCGCGCTCGTCGTCCTGCGCCCTCTGAAAGGCGGGGTCCCGGGCGGCCTCGCGCCAGTCGGCGGGGAAGCCGGGGTCGAGCCCTTCGTGCGAGTCGGAGCCGTCGACCCGGCGCAGCGCCGGCAGGTATTGCGCGAGGACGTTGCCGGGTACGCGGTCGGTGTAGAGCTCGACGAGGTCGAGCATGTCGCCCGTGCCGGAGCAGAACCCGATGATGCCGGCGGTGTAACCGCGGCCGTCGCGGATGTCCTCGATGTACCGGTACTGCGCCTTCCAGTCGAGCGAGGAGTTCTCAGCGCTCGACACGAGCTGCATCGCGATCTCCTTCTTCGCCGGATCGTCGAGCCCGGCCGCGCGGACGTCCGCCGTCGCGTGAGCGCTGCCGGGGAGGGAGGCGGTGGCCAGGGCGGCGCCGAACAGTGCCAGGACGGCGCGGCGCGCGGGTGGGGTGGACGGGTTGTTCACGGGGCCTCCAAGCGGGGTGGGGGGTGGGGAGAGCTGCCGTGCACCAGTGATAGGAAGGTTTCCTATCACTCGCGGGCCGTCAGGAGAACAGGCGAGGTGAAAGTTCGTGCGGTCGGACAAGGCACGCGGTCGGCGAAATCGCGGTGACCCCCGGGGGATGATCGCCTAGGGTCGGCGCAGCCGGTGGCAGGGGCCGCCGCGGGACCACGTGCCGTGGAGGTGCAGCGTGCGCTATCGGGAACTGGGACGCAGCGGACTGTCCGTGTCGGAGATCGGCTACGGCGCCTGGGGCATCGGCGAGTCCGCCTGGGTCGGCGCCACCGAGGACGAGTCCGTACGCGCCCTGCACCGGGCTCTGGACCTCGGCGTGAACCTCATCGACACCGCACGCGGCTACGGGGAGAGCGAGCGCATCGTCGGCCGGGTGGTCAGGGAACGGACCGGCGACGACATCCTCGTCGCGACCAAGGTGCCGCCGCTGAACCGGGTCTGGCCCGCGCCCGGCGGGCTCGACCCGGCCGAGGCGTTCCCCGGCACGCACCTCCGCAGCAGCCTGGAGACCAGCCTGCGCGCGAGCGGGCTCGACCACTTCGACGTCGTGCAGTTCCATGTGTGGAGCGACGAGTGGGTCGGCCGCGGCGACTGGCTCGAGACGGTCGAGGCGCTGAAGCGGGAGGGCAAGATCCGCCTCTTCGGGGTCTCGATCAACGACCACGAGCCCGACAACGCGCTGCGGCTGGTGCGCAGCGGCACGGTGGACACCGTCCAGGTCATCTACAACATCTTCGACCAGGCCCCGGCCGAGCGGCTGTTCCCCGCGTGCGTGGAGCACGGCGTGGGCGTCATCGTGCGCGTCGCCCTCGACGAGGGCGGGCTGACCGGGCGGATCACGGCCGGCTCGACGTTCCCGGAGGGCGACTTCCGCAACCGCTACTTCCGCGACGACCGGCCCGCCGAGGTGGAGCGGAGGGTCACGGCGATCTGCGCCGATCTCGGCATCGAGCCCCAGGACATGGCGGAGACCGCGCTGCGCTTCGTCCTCAGCGCGCCCGCCGTCTCGACCGTCATCCCCGGCATGCGCAGCGTCCGCAACGTCGAGCGCAACACCGCGGTGAGCGACGGACGCCTGCTCGACGAGGACCGGCTGGCGGTCCTCGTCGAGGCACCGCTGGCAGCGCAACTTCTACGGCTGAGCCCCGGTGACGCCCGGGGCCGGGGATTACGGGCGGGCGGTCGCGGGAACCAGGAGCGCGTCCCGCACGTCAACTCTGTGCCCAGGAGGGCCGATCGGCCGGCATGCCGGAACGGAGAGGGGAATCGCCATGGACGAGGCGACGCAGCAGGGGACCGAGCCGGAGGCCGCAGCGCGCCGGGCCCGCTTCGGGACGCTCCCGGAGCCGGTGCGCGTGGAGGACATGGTCGAGGAGCGCGCGGCGAGCCTCCCCGACCCCGCGCGCACGGCGTACAACCAGGACGAGTGGCTGGTGCGCTACTGCCTGTGACCCCCGGCGCCCGACCGGCCGGCCCGCACGACGGCCGGCCGGGCCCCGGGGCGCACGCATGCCCTCGGCGGCGCGCCGAGGCCGAGTCACGGCACGGTGCCCCGCAGGGCTCCGGCCCGCCCGATCACCCGGCCCGTACGGCTCCCGGCGCCGGCCGTCGCGCCCCGCCCGCCGCCCACCAGCCCGCGCAGCCACTCCACCCCGTCCGCCGCGTCCTCACGGCGGGCGGCTTCCAGCGGGGTGAGGCCGTCGTAGCCGCGCCCGTGGATGTCGGCGCCGTGGTCGCGCAGGTACCGCGCCGTGGACCGGTGCCCGCCGCGGCACGCGCCCCGGAACGCGCTGGTGACGCCGGCGGCCGACGGCGGCTCGCCGGACTCCCCGTACGCCCGGATCAGGTCCGGCGGACCGAGCGTCGCGGCGTCCTGGAGCGTGGTCCGGGCGCCGTGGTCGACCAGACGGCGGGCCGCGCGCCGCTGCCCGAACGCGCGGGCGCCGGCGAAGCGGGGTGCCTCCGGCGATCACCGCCCCGGGAGCCTCGATGCCCGCCCCGGCGGCCGGCAGGGCGTCCAGGACGGGCACGTCGTCGTGGCCGGCGGCCCAGCGCAGCGGAGTCTCCTCGTGCGCCCCGCCGCAGCGGGCGTTCGGACCGGCCGGACGACATGCCCCCGGGGCCCGTCAGGCGTAGCGTCCGGGTTAGAGCGGGAGGACACGCCAATGTCCGGGAGCAACGAGCTACCTGTGGGCTCCGGGTCGCTGGAGGAGGACCTCGGAGCGGCCCTGGCCGACACCGTGCGCGGCACCGGCGCCTCGACCGGCGGGCTGTACCTGATCGACGACGCCGAACCGGTGCTGCGCCTGGTGGCGTTGTGCGGCCTGCCGGTGGCGTTCACCGCTCCCTGGCAGCGGCTGTCCCTCACCGCGCCGGTGCCCGTCGCCGACGCCATCCGCGACGACCGGCTGGTCCGGATCGCGAGCCAGGACGAGATGGCCCGCCGCTACCCCAGGACCGCGGCCGTCCTGCCCTACCCGTTCGCCCTTACCGCGGTCCCCCTGACCGGCGTCCGGCGCCCCTGGGGCGGCCTGGTGCTGATGTGGCCCGCGATGCGCCCCCGCCCGCTCACCGCCCGCGAACGCGACCACATCACCTCCATCGCCCGCCGCATGGCCCGCCTCCTCGACGACGCGCCCCGGCCCCCGGCCCTGCCCGACCAGCCGCGCGTCGTCCCCGTGGAGGCCGCGCACCACCCGGTGCAGACCGGCCTGGCCGCCGCCGACTACCTCGAACGCCTCCCCGAGGGCGCCCTCGCCCTCGACCTGGAGGGCCGCATCGTCTTCGCCACCGCCACCGCGGCCCGGCTGCTCGGCCGCAGCGCCGACCGGCTGCTCGGCACCCGCCCCTGGCAGTCCCTGCCCTGGCTGGACGACCCCGCCTACGAGGACCACTACCGCACCGCCGTCGTCAGCCGTGCCCCGGTGTCCTTCACCGCGCTCCGCCCGCCCGACCAGCAGCTGATCTTCCAGCTGTACCCCGACACCAGCGGCATCAGCGTCCGCATCGTCCCGGACGGGGAACGGACCGGGGGACCGCCCGCTCCCGCCGCCGCGCGCCCGGCCCCGGCCGCGCCCACCGGACGCCTCTACCAGCTGGTGCACCTGGCCGCCGCGCTCACCGAGACGGTCACCGTGCACGACCTCGTCTCCCTGATCGCCCATCAGATCCTGCCCGCCTTCGGCGCCCAGGGCCTCGTGCTGTCCTCCGCCGAGGCCGGCCGGCTGAAGATCACCGGCTACCACGGCTACCCCGACGACGTCATCGAACGGCTCGACGCCCTGTCCCTGGACACCGACCTCACCCCCGCCGGACAGGTCATGGCCAGCGGCACCCCCGCGTTCTTCTCCCACCCGGCCGAGATGACGGCCAGCTACCCCCGGGCCCCCCGCATCAGCGGCAAACAGGCCTGGGCGTTCCTGCCGCTGATCATCTCCGGCCGCCCGGTGGGCTGCTGCATCCTGTCCTACACCGACCCGCACCCCTTCACCGCTGACGAACGCGCCGTCCTCACCTCCCTGTCCGGCCTGATCGCCCAGGCCCTCGACCGGGCCCGCCTCTACGACGCCAAACACCGTCTCGTCGGCGAACTGCAGCGCGCCCTGCTGCCCCGGGCCCTGCCCCGCCTGCCCGGCCTGGACGTGGCCGCCCGCTACATGCCGGCCGGCCACGGCATCGAGGTCGGCGGGGACTTCTTCGACGTCCTGCGGCTGGACGACACCACCGCGGCCGCCGTCATCGGCGACGTGGAAGGCCACAGCGTCGCCGCGGCCGCCCTGATGGGCCAGGTGCGCATCGCCGTCCACGCCCACGCCACCGCCGGCGCCGCCCCCGACGAGGTCCTCGCCCGCACCAACCGGCTGCTGGCCGACCTCGACTCCGACCTGCTCGTCTCCTGCCTCTACGCCCATCTCGACCTCGCCCGCCACGAGGCGTCCTTCGCCAGCGCCGGGCACGTGCCGCCGCTGCTGCGGCACACCGGCCGCCCGGGCGGCGTCCTGGAGGTCGAGCCCGGCCCCCTGCTCGGCATCGCCCCCGGCACCCGCTACCCGGTCACCACCACGCCCCTGCTCCCGGGCACCACCCTCGCCCTCTACACCGACGGCCTGGTCGAACTCCCGGGCACCGACGCCACCCGGGTCACGGCCGGCCTGGCCGGGCACCTGGACGGCGCCGACGGCCAGAACCTGGAGCGGCTCATCGACCGCCTCGTCCGCCACACGGCGCCCACCGGCCGGCACGGCGACGACATCACCGTGCTCCTGCTGCGCGCCGTGCGCGGCCCGGACGGTCAGCCCTGACCGGAGGGGTCGGCCTGCACGCGCCGCGCCACGTCCCGCAGCTTCACGTTGTGCTCCTGGGACAGGCGCCGCAGCACACCGAACGCCTCGTCCTCGCTCAGCCGGTGGCGCTCCATGAGGATCCCCATGGCCTCGCCGATGGCGTGCCGCGTCTCCAGGGCGTGTTCGAGCTGGTCGACCGTGCGGGCGGTGGCCAGCGCCACCGCGGCGTGCGAGGCGAGCAGCCAGCCCGCGGTCTCGATGTCCCGGCCGAACGCCCCCGGGCGGCGGGAGTAGAGGTTGAGCGCGCCGAAGTCCCGCTCGTGGGTGTAGAGCAGCACGCCCGTCATGCTGCCGATGCCGAGATCCCGCGCCGCCCGGCTGTAGCGCGGCCAGGACGGCTGCGGCGCGGTCATGTCGGCGATCCGGAACAGCCGCTCGCCGTCCACCCGGCGGGCGGCGTCGAAGCACGGCCCCTCGCCCAGCTCGCCCTGCAGCCGGTCGGACTCCTCGACCATGTCACCGCAGACGGCCAGCGTCACGGCCTTGCCCCGGGACACGGTCAGGATGCCCGCCGCGTCACAGCCCTCGACCAGTTTCACCGCCGACGCGGCGATCTCGTCCAGGGTCGCCTGCACGGAATCCTGCGCCACCAGATCGCGGGCGAGTTCGGCCATCTGCTCGGCGTACCGCTGCCAATCCACCGCCCACCACCGCCTCGCTCGCCGTTGCGCCCACCGTACTCCCAGCCGCCCGCCCCGTCCGTCCCCCGACCGGGCCCGTGACGTGGCCGGCCGGTCAGCGGTACGCCGTCAGCAGCAGCGCCACGTCGTCCGGCCGCTCCCGGGCCCGCCGGGCCGTGCCCACCAGCCGGTCGGCGAGGTGCTCCACCGAGTCCGCCGGTGTGTCGGACAGGCAGCCGCGGACCCGGTCGATCCCCGCCTCGATGTCGCTCCCGGGCCGCTCCACGAGCCCGTCGGTGTACAGCACCAGGACGCTGCCCGGCTCCAGCGTGAGCGCGGTGACGGGGTAGACCGCGTCGGGCTGTACGCCCAGCATCACCCCGCCCGCGAGATCCAGCGTCTCGGCACGTCCGTCGGGACGGCGCAGCAACGGCGGCGGATGGCCCGCCCGTACGGCCAGGGCCCGTCCGGTGCGCGGGTCCAGCTCGATGTAGCAGCAGGTGGCGAAGGCGTCCGCCTCCAGCTCGGCCAGCAGCCGGTTGGTGTGCGTGATCACCTCCTGCGGCGGACGCCCGCTCGCCGCGAAGGCGTGCACGGCACTGCGCAACTGGCCCATCACCGCCGCGGCCCCGACACTGTGGCCCTCGACGTCCCCGATGACCAGGGCCACCCCGCGCCCGGTCGTGATCACGTCGTACCAGTCGCCGCCGATGGCCATGCCCTGGGTGCCGGGCAGGTACCGGCCGGTGGTGCGCAGCCCCTCCACCGCCGGCAGCCGGTGCGGCAGCAGACCCTCCTGGAGGCCGCGGGCGACGGCGGACTCCGCGTCGTACAGCCGCGCCCGCTCCAGCGCCTGCGCGACCAGCCCGCTGAGCGCGGTGAGGGCCGAGCGCTCGTCGGAGGTGAAGCGGTGCGGGGCGTCCCAGCCGAGGATGCAGGAGCCGACGGGATGGCCGGAGGCGATCAGCGGCAGGAACGACCAGGCGCTCATCCGGTCCAGGGCGATGCCCGGGTAGGCCCCGGAGAGGTCCTCGGGCGACTCGAAGAACAGCGGCAGCCGCGTGGTCAGCGCGTGCACGCCGGGCAGGTGCGTGTCGAGGGTGATGCCCTCGAACGGGGCGAGGAAGCCCTCGGGGTAACCCGACTCCCACAGCAGGTACATCCGGCCCTCGCGGACGGTGTACAGGGCCAGTTCCCGCACCCCGAACGCGGGCAGCAGCTGTTCCGACACGGCCCGGCACACGTCGCGCACGGTGACCGCCTCCGTGAGCACGCTCGCCATCTGCACCACGTGGTACAGCGCCCCGGCCCGCGCCTCGGCCACCGGCCCGGGCGGCGGCGCCATCGCGGCGCCGCCCCGGGCGGCACCGTCGCCGTCGGCCGGCTCGTGCCCGGGCGGCGGCCCGGCCGGGTACACCCGGCCGGTCAGCCCGTGCACGTCCGGGTACAGCACGAAGCTCAGCCGGGCCCCGCCCGGGTGGCGCACGAGGAAGGACACCTGCTCCTGCGACAGCATCGCCGCCCGGTAGCGGTCCTCGTACGCGGGGTCCCGCAGCCAGGTGATCACCTCCCACGGGTAGCGGCCCAGCAGCTCCTCCCGGCCGCAGCCGAGCAGTTCCTCGCTGCGCCGGTTGAGGTAGGTCAGCCGGCCGTCCTGGTCCAGGGAGAAGAGCGCGTCGGGCAGCCGCTCGGCGGCCTCGGCCGCGGTGAGCCCGACGGCCGCGTCGACGAGCGCGCACACCAGGATGCGGCCGGAGCCGTCGGCACCCCGCACGAGATGCCCCCACAGCTCGACGGGCCGGTAGCCGAGCTCCTCGCCGTCCCGGGACTCGTCCAGCACCCGGAAGTGCCGGGACCTGACCCGGCCGTGGGCGAGCGCGTCGCTCCGGCTCGCCCGCAGTTCGTGCAGGTCGTCGGGGTTGACCCGGGCCGCGATGTCCGCGAGGGCGCCGCCGAAGCCGGTCCGGTCGATGCCGAGCAGGGCGAGGGCCTCGTCGTCCGCCGTGCACCGGTCGGTGTCCAGGTCCCAGTCGAGCAGGCCCACCCGGACGGGGTGCACGGCGGGCGTGGGCAGCCGCACGCTGACGGGCTCGGCGTCGTACTCGACGACGCCCGTGGCGGGGCCCGGGCCGGATCCGCCGGCCACGGGGCGCCCGGCGGCGAGGCGGCCGAGGCGCTCGGCCAGCTGACGCTGCGCCGGCCGCAGGGCGCGGCGCACCGCCTCCGCCTCCATCGGGGCCCGGGCGGCCGAGCGCAGCACGACCAGGACGCCCACGGCCTCGCCACCGGCCCGGACCGGCTGGTAGGCGGAGCCGAAGGGGTAGGGCAGTCCGGCGGTGAAGTGCGGGAAGCGGACCATGCCGGCGCGCTCGTCGGGCAGCCACAGCGTCTCGTCGCGCCGGTAGGCCTCCGCCATGGGCAGCACGCCCCCCACCGGCACCCGCCACCAGCTCTTCAGCAGGGACCGGGGCACGCCGGTGACCATGGCGAGCACGAGGGAGCGCCGGTCGGGGGAGCGCAGGTAGACCAGCCCGCCGTAGCCGTCGAGATCCCGCACGGCCTCGACCAGCGGGGTCGTCAGGACGTCCTCGATCCACCCCGTGTCCCCGGTCCGGCCCCGGCCGGCAGCCCCGCCGTCCCGGCCTCGGCCGCCGGGTGACCCGGGGCCGTCCGGTACGGCGGTCGCCTCATCCATGTCGCGTCCTCCCGGTACGGACGCACCGGACATCCATCGCTCCCCACCAGGATGTGCCATGGTCGGCGCTCCGGCGCGGCAAGTGCAACCTTTCGGCCGGGCCGGCCGTCTCACCCGGTATCACTCGCACGCGGCCTCGGGGGCGGCAATGGCAGGAACACACATCAGAAGAGCATGCGCGGCACTCGCGATCGCGGGCGCCATGGCGGGCGCGGCGGCGGTCCCGGCCGGTGCCGCACCGGCCACAGGGCAGCGGGCCGCGACCCAGGTCACGGCGTGTCCGACCGGCTGGGGGAGCCTCGCCAAGACCGACAGCGGCGCCGCGCAGGCCTCGCTGACGAACGTCCGGACGGGCCGGCACGCCTGCTTCGACCGGATGGTCGTCGACGTGCCCGGCGCGGGCAGCGGCGTCGGATACACCGTCCAGTACGTCGACGGTCTGTACCAGGACGGCTCCGGCCGGCACATCCCGGTGGCCGGCGGCGCGGTCCTGGAGGTGCGCGTGGCCGCTCCGGCCTACGACCCGGACACGGGCGCTGCCACCTATCCCGGCCGGGTGGCCGGCCCGCTGCCGGGCGTCGACCTCACCGGCTACCGCACGTTCCGCGACACCCGGTTCGCCGGCAGCTTCGAGGGCGACACCCAGATCGGCCTCGGCGTCCGTGCCCGGCTGCCCTTCCGCGTCCTGCAACTGGAGGACCGCGTCATCGTCGACGTCGCCCACAGCTGGACCGCGACCGGCTGACACCACTACGCGCCCGGCTCCCGGCAGCCGGGCGCGCCCACGCCCGGCTCCGGCGGCACGGTGCGGGCCCCGCACCAGCGGACGGCCCCGGGGCTCAGCGGTCGCGCAAGCGGCCCATCTCCTCCAGGGCGCGGGCCGCCGCGCCCGCCAGGCGGGGGCGGTTGCGGACGAAGCGGCGGGCGGCACGGGCGGGCTCGCGGCCCAGCCAGTGGGCGGCTCCGCCCGGCACCGGCCGGACCACCGCCCCCTCGTACACCCGCAGGTCGCGGGTCTTCAGCGACTCCTTGTAGCGCGCCGGGCCACTGCCCAGGTCGACCGCCTCGATCCCGTCGGCCGCCGCCGCCCGCAGCAGGCGCACCTGCAGCACCAGCCCGGGGGAGTACTTGGCGTAGGCGCGGTCGTAGGCGGGGAACCACCAGGACAGCACCGTGCGCGAGCGCAGACAGAAGTGCGCGGCGACCGGCCGGCCCGCGGCGTACAGCACGGACAGCACGCCGCGGCACTCCGGCTCCTCGCTCTCGCCGAGCAGCCCCACCAGCCGGGTGATCCACTCCTGCGCGAACCGGTCCCGCCGGCCGGTGCGCCGGTACTGCGCCGACTTCCACTCCATCAGCGCCCGCAGGGCCCCCGGATCCCGGACGTCGTACCCGAACCGCACCTCGCCGACCTGCCGGGCCAGCCTGCGCTCCTTGGCCAGGGCCTGTCTGAGGAAACCCGCCGACCTCGCCCGCAGCCGCTCGGCGTACCGCTCGAAGCCCTCGCCGAGGTCGACGACGGGCGAGGCGAGTTCCTCGGCGGCGTACGGTGCGAACGCCGCCTGGTCGGCTTCGAGATTGTCGAACTCCCAGGACGACAGCCCGCAGACCCGTAACAGGCGGGGTGCCTCCAGGCGGATCCCGGGCCGCAGCACGGCCCCCTGACTGTCCGACACCCCGAGCCCGACGGCCCGGCCCCGGCCCAGGCGCCCCCGCTCGTACGGGAAGAACCCCACCGGTGAGCCGTCGTCCCGCAGCACCGCCACTCTCGCCCCGGGCCTCACCCGGCCGACGGCCATCGTGAACGCCGGGTCGAGAAAAGGATTCGCCGGGGCGCCGGACTCCGTCCGGATCTCCCGCCACATCTTCCGGTCGTTCGGGCTCAGTTCGTCCGGCCGCAGAACGAGAACGCGCTTTCCGGGCAATTCCGCCTCCTGTGTCATCGGCATGGGGACACACGAAGGCCTGCACATCACCGCGTCAGGGCACCAGGCAGTACGCAGGCCGCACGGCGCAGGCCTTGCTCGGTACTGCCGCCGTCAGCAGCGGAACGCCCGCAGCTCCACGGCGTTGGGGACCGCACCACCCGGCGCCGGACACCCCCCGGCAGTCGCCGCCGACGCGCCCGCGGCCCGGTCCGTCCGGGGCGCCGCGGCCACCACGGCACTCACTCCGGCCGCCCCCGCGGCCCGTGGCGTGCGCGCCGCGAGCCGCCGCACCGACGGCTCCTCCTCGCACGGGCACGGCTCCCCGGCCTCTTCGGCCGCGCCGCTCGACGGCGCCGTGGGCTCCACGACGGCCGCCGCCGTGACGGCGACGGACGCGCGCCCGTCGGCCACCAGCCCCGGCACGAGCAGGTGCAGCATCAGCAGGCAGGCCACGAGCCCCACCACCGCTGCCCCTCGTCGCCGCACCGTCCAACCCCTGACCTGCGTAGAGCGGGGGGAGCACCGAGTGACCTCGACCCCGGGGCCGGCACCGGACCAGACCCCCCGATCAGGGCCGGCTGCGCCTTCCAGTAGGCCGAGCGCATCCCGCCCAGTCAACCCCCGGTGAGCCGATTCGCCCCACTCGGCCGGTCGCGGTGGGAGCACGAGTATCTGCTCGCGCGCCCGTGCCCTACGTGCCGTCACCGACCTCCCGGACCAGTTCGATCGCCCTGCCCAGGGTCGCGAGCCGGTCGTCGAGGGTGTTCCCGGCCGGATAGAGGCGGACGGTGTCCACACCGGCGTCCTGCCAGACGCGCAGCCGCTCGCGCACCATCGCCTCCGTGCCGATGAGCGTGGTCGCCAGCACCATTTCGTCCGTCACCCGGGCGGCCGCGCCCTCCCGGTCGCCCGCCTGCCAGCGCTCCCGTACCTCCGCCGCGGCCTCGCCCCAGCCCTGGCGGCTGTAGGCGCGGTTGTAGAAGTTGGTCGACGCCGATCCCATCCCGCCCAGGCTGAAGGCGAGTTCCTTCTTGCGGTCGGCGACCATCGCGCCCAGCGCGTCCTCGTCCGGGGCGAACGCCACCTCCGCGCCCTGGCAGACGTCGAAGCCGGCGCGCGTGCGACCGGCGGCGGCCAGGCCCTCGTCCAGCGGTGCGAAGTAGGCCTCCGCCGCGCCCTCCGGCACGAAGCTGGTGCCGAGCCAGCCGTCGGCGACGCGGCCGGTCAGCCGCAGCATGGCGGGAGACAGCGCCGCCAGGTACACGGGCACGGGATGCTCGGCGCGCAGGGACAGCCGCATCGGCACGGCCTCCCCGCCCGGCAGCGGAATGGTGAACTCCGTCCCCGCGTGGGCCAGTTTCCCTCCCGCGACGGCCTGGCGCACGATCTCCACCGTCTCGCGCACCCGCGCCAGGGGACGGGCGAAGGGCACACCGTGCAGTCCCTCCATCACCTGCGGACCGGACGGGCCGAGCCCCAGCAGGAAGCGGCCGCCGGACAGGTTGGACAGCGTGATCGCCGTCTGGGCCAGCGCCACCGGCGTGCGCGTGCCGACCTGCATGACCGCCGAGCCGAGGAGCATCCGCTCGGTCCGGGCCGCGTAGAACCCCAGCGCGGACGGGGCGTCGGACCCCCAGGCCTCCGCCACCCAGCAGACGTCGAGCCCCAGTCTCTCGGCCTCGACGACGAAGTCGGCCTGCCGGGACCAGGAGCCGAGGGCCGACGCCTCCACGGTCGTCGCCGTGCGCATCACGCCTCCGCCCACTGCCTGATGCGCTCCAGCGTGGCGGTCATGCCGCGCTCGAACTCCCGCAGTCTCACGAACACGATCTTCTGCTCCTTGTCCGGCATGGCGTCGATCGCGGCGGAGAGACCGGAGCGCCCCGGCCCCATCCGCATCCACTGCGACAGCGCGGTCCCGCCGTCCCGGGGCTCCAATGCGAAACGCCAGACGGCACTGGGCTCGGCCGGGTCCCCGACGGCCCAGGAGAACCGCCGCGGGGGGTCGTACGCGACGACCGTGGAGGTCGTCTCCCACTCGCCGAACGCGTCGTGACGGCTGCGGCCGACGAACCGGGCACCGACGGCCGGCCCGCGGGCGCCGTCGGTCCAGCGCGCCGACTGCAACTCCTCGCTGCATTCCGGCATCCGCGTCACATCCGACACCAGCGGCCACACCCGCTCCGGCGGGGCGGCGACCCAGGTCGTCACCTCCACCGTCGGCCGGTCCGCGTATCGCGCGCCCGTCCACTCCATCGTGACTCGGCCTCCTCGTGCATAGGGACAGTGCCAGCAGAGTTGCGTCATAAGACTCACTCAGTCAAGGGGGCGGGACGTCCCGGGCGGCGAGGGCGGGCGTCCGCGCGCCCGGATGCGCGCGGACGCGCCGCGTAAGCCGCGTACGCTACCGATGGCTCCGCCCCGGAGGATCTTGGCGTCCGACGTGCCCGCCGGCGGGGGAGCCACAGGGACGGCGGTGGCCGGGCCGGGCCGTCGGCGGGCACGATGTTCACGGCCGGGCGCGGTCCAGGAGGCCGCGGGCGCCGGTTCGAGCGGAGGAGCGAGATGGGATCGGCGATGACCGAACGGCAGCACCGCCGCCAGCGATGGGCCGCCCGGGGGGCCCTGGCCGCGGCCGCGTCGGCGGTGCTGCTGCCCCTCGTCACCGGCGGCCTGCGGGGACTGCTGCTGCTCGCGGCCACGCTCGTGGGACTCGCGCTGACCGCGGCCGCCCTGTGGTGGGTGCTGTCCCGGCGCGGCGTGGTCCGCATGGCCGCCGCCACCCTGGCCCTGGTCGCACCCGTCAGCCTCATCACCCTCTTCGCCACCGCCAACCTGCTGTGGGTGGTCTTCCTGTCCGTGCTGCTGTGGTGCGCGGCCGTCTGGAGCGGCCGGCACGCGCTGCGCAGCACGGGCCTGCGGCCGGTCCGGGCCAAGGAGTACCGCACCCCGCCGCCGCGGCGCCCCTTCCTGCTGCTCAACCCGCGCTCCGGCGGCGGCAAGGTCGAGAAGTTCCGGCTGAGGGAGAAGGCCGAGGCGCTGGGGGCCCGGGTCGTCCTGCTCGACCCGGACCAGCACCAGGACGTCACGGCCCTGGCCAAGGCCGCCGTGGCCGACGGAGCCGACCTGCTCGGGGTGGCGGGCGGGGACGGCACCCAGGCCCTGGTCGCGGCCGTCGCGGCCGAGCACGGCCTGCCGTTCCTCGTCATCGCGGCCGGCACCCGCAACCACTTCGCCATGGACCTGGGCCTGGACCGGGACGACCCGGCCACCTGCCTGGACGCCCTCACGGACGGCGTCGAACTCCGCGTCGACCTCGGCTTCGCCGACGACCGGCCGTTCGTCAACAACGCCTCGTTCGGCGTGTACGGCGCCGTCGTCCAGAGCCCCGGCTACCGCGAGGACAAGGTCGGGGCGGCGCTGGAGCGGCTGCCCGAGCTGCTCACCCGGCAGAGCGGCCCACGTCTGACGGCCGTCGCCGACGGCACGACCATCGCCGATCCGCAGGCCGTCCTCGTCAGCAACAACGCCTACCGCATGGACGACCCGTTCGGCCTCGGCCGGCGCGAGCGGCTCAACTCCGGGCGGCTGGGCGTTCTCGCCGTCCGCGTCGACAGCGCCGTGGAAGCCGCCGAACTGCTGCTGTCGCCGCGACCCGAGGGACTCACGGTGCTCACCGCCCAGCACGTCGTGGTGCAGGCCGACCAACCGGAGCTGGAGGTCGGCCTCGACGGTGAGGCGCTCACCATGCCCGCTCCCGTCCACTGCCGCATCGCCCGCCGCGCCCTGCGGGTCCGGGTGCCCCGCGACCGGCCCGGGGTCCCCGAGGCGCCCCCGCGGCTGGACTGGCGCCGGCTGCGCAAGCTGGCGGCCGCGGTCGGCCGCACCGCCGCTCCCGGCCGCTCCCGGCAGGGCTGAACGCCGGTACGGCCCCGCACGCGAGGAGGTCCCCCGCACCGGCGGTGCGGGGGACCTCCTGCCGTACGCCGTCGAAACTAGGCGTGCTTCGGCCCGGCCTGCTGCACGACCTCGAAGGACCACAGGGTCGAGCCGCTCGCCGCGGGCCTGGGCCGCTCGCCGCCCTCACCGCCACCCTGGTGCGCGGACTTCATCGGCCCCTCCATCCAGGCCTGGAACGACTCCTCGTCACGCCAGCGCGTGTAGACGAGGTAGGTGTCGGTGCCCTCCACCGGGCGGAGCAGCTCGAACCACTCGAAGCCGTCGGAGTTCTCCACGGCGTGCGCGCGGGAGGCGAAGCGCTTCTCCAGCGTCTCCCGCTGCTCGGCGGGCACGGTCAGTACGTTGATCTTGACTACGCTCATGGCCCCATCTTGCCCGACGCCACGGCAGCCGAGGCCGGACTTCTGCCGCGGCGGGCCCTCCGGCGGAGACCTGAGCGCCGCGCGGGGCGCGGCGGCGGGCCCGCCGGCCCGCGCGGCGCTCAGGTCTCCGCCGGAGGCCGGGACGGCCGGGTCGCGTGCGGGTGCCGGTCTGCCGGTCGAGTGCCGCCGTGCCGCGTCCGGGTGCCGGGACCGGTCGAGAGCCGTCGTGTCGAGTCCGGGCGCCCGAGGCCGGAACCGCCGTGCCGCGCCCGGGCGCCGGTCTGCCGGTCGGGAGCCGTCGTGTCGTGCCGCGTCCGGGTGCCGGACTGCCGGTCTAGGGCTGCCGTGCGAGGCCGGGGCCGCCGTGGCGCGTCCGGGTGCCGGTCTGCCGGTCGGGAGCCGCCGTGCCGCGCCCGGACACCGGACTGCCGATCGCGAGCCGCCGTGCCGAGTCCGGTCGCCCGAGGCCGGGGCTGCCGTGGCGCGTCCGGGTGCCGGTCTGCCGGTCCAGGGCCGTCGTGTCGTGCCCGGACACCGGACTGCCGATCGCGAGCCGCCGTGCCGAGTCCGGGCGCCCGAGGCCGGGGCTGCCGTGCCGCGTCCGGGTGCCGGTCTGCCGGTTCAGGGCCGTCGTGTCGTACCGCGTCCGGACGCGTCTGCCGGTCGAGAGCCGTCGTGTCGTCCCCGGCCGTCTCCTCGGAGCGGGCTGCGCCCTCGGCCGCCCGGAACGGCCGGCGGCCGCGGACGACCGCCCACGGCGGCGCCGCGGCCATGACCGGTGGCGAACCCGGTCAGCTCTGCCGCTTGCCCTGCTCGAGGGCCTTGCCGGTCATGTCGGTGACCTGCCCGGCCGGCGGCTTCTCCGCCTCGACCTCGGTGCCGAAGCCGGTGAAGTCCATGACCGTGCGCACCGTGACCTTCTGCGGCGCGGACGAGGCGGTGCCGGAGGACCGTTCGGCCGACTGCGGCGCGGCCTTGACGGTCATGTCGAGCTGCTGCCTGCGCAGCCGGCCCTCGTCGTCGAGCCACACGTCCATCGGCAGGGTCGGGCCGACCTGCTGACGCAGCGTGTCGCCGTTCGGCAGCTCGGAGACGTCGACGGCGACACGGTAGTGCGTGGTCCGCACGCCGTTGATCGTGGCCGTGCCCTTCTCGGTCACGTCCCGGTCGGTGATGGCCTTGGCGTACGCGGCGGACCGCGCCGGGTCGCTCACGCCCTGGTCGCCGGCGCCCTGCCGGTCGGCGACCTTCCCCAGGTCGATCCTGATCCAGGGCTTGCCGCCCGGGGCCTTGCCCGCGGGCATCTTCTGGTACAGCACCTGGTCGATCACGCGCTGCTCGATCCGCTGCCCCTGCGCGGTCAGCGTCATGACGCTGTCGCCGTCCTCCAGGTCCACGACGCCCTGCCCGTTCGCCGTCTCCGAGCGGCCCTCGGCCGAGGTCCGCACGCGCAGCTCGACCTTCGCGGTGTCCTCCTCGGCGGTCCGGTCGTAGGCCGAGCGCACCGCTCGCGTGCCCTGTTCCTCGGCCCCGGCGCTGGTCTTCGCCGAGGAGGCGCCCGTCTCCTCTTTCGTGTCACCGCCGTCACCGCAGCCGACCAGCACGGTGCCGGCCAGGACCCCGGCGACCCCTAAGGCGCACAGCTTGCCGCCGTTGCCTGTGCTGCTCATCGAACCAGCTCCTCTCAGGTGGGTGTGGTGCGACCCAAGTGCCCGGAAGGGACACGAACACACCTATGGGAGCGAGGAGTTGGATACGGGGAGGAACCGTCCTCCTCGGTTCAGTGGCGGCGTCCGCGGAGCTTGCCGAGCAGCCGCTGGGCCTCGGCCCGCTTGCGGGGGTCGGCCGCCGCCCGCCTGGCCTGCTCCACGGCCCGCCGTCCCTGCGGGCTGCGGGCGAACTCCTTGAGGCGGTTGAGCATTCCGGCCATGACGCACCGTCCTTCGTGATCGGGATGAGGATGTCTGCAGTTCGCCTACCCCGTGGACGGGGTGCTCAGGCACCAGCCGCCCGGTCGGTGCGCGACCGAATGTGTTTGGCGCCCGGCTCCGAGGCAAAGCGGTGTGACATGACTGAGGAGAACAAGCGCACGAATCAGAAGTCGGCCACCGTCCGTGCGACGCAGTCCAAGGCCCGCAGCACGGCGGACAAGGCGACCGCCCCGGCGTCGCAGGCCGCCAAGGGCGCCGCGGGCAAGGCCGGTGAAGCGGCGTCAGCCGCCAAGTCCGGCGCGGAGCGCTCCGCGGAGACGGCGAAGACGGCCGCGCAGACCGCCGCCAAGGGCGTCGAGGCGGGCCGCCAGGCGGTCGTCACGGCCTCGGGTCACGTCGCCGCCACGGCGAAGACGGCCTGGACGGTCATCGCACACCGCAAGCTCGTCGCCGCGGGCGTCGGTGCCGGTCTGACCGCTCTGAGCGCCGCCTCGTACGCCGTGGGCCGCCGCGCGGAACGCGGTGCGCACGGCCCGCTCACCCGGCTCACCGGCGGGCGGATCTGACCACGGCCGGCACGCGCGGCGTGCCGGCCACGAGGGAGCAGGCGGCGCGGCGCGCCACCGGACGTCCGGTGGCCCGTAGCGCCGCCCTCTCGCGTGCCCGCCGGCCCGCGGCCGCGCGTGGCATGGCGCACATCCGGCCCCCACCGGGGTGCCCCCCTCGCGCGGCGCCGCTGTGACGGGGAAGGATGGATGCGCACACGAAGGATCGACCCATGTGGAGGAGCGGGCCCATGCAGCACGAGCGAGCGGGCAGTCCGGCCGGACCCGAGGATCTCGTCGACGTCGCTCGGCTGGTGACCGCGTACTACGCGCTCCACCCCGACCTCGACGACCCGGGGCAGCGCGTCGCGTTCGGAACCTCCGGACACCGCGGATCGTCGCTGGCGAGCGCGTTCAACGACGACCACATCGCCGCGACCAGCCAGGCCATCTGCGAGTACCGCGCGGAACAGGGCGTCGACGGCCCTCTGTTCCTGGGTGCCGACACCCACGCCCTGTCGGAGCCCGCCCGCGTCACGGCGCTGGAGGTGTTCGCCGCCAACGAGGTGACGGTGCTGATCGACGCCGCGGACGGCTACACGCCCACCCCGGCCGTCTCGCACGCCATCCTCACCCACAACCGCGGCCGCACCACCGGCCTCGCCGACGGTGTCGTGGTCACCCCCTCCCACAACCCGCCCGCCGACGGCGGCTTCAAGTACAACCCGCCCAGCGGCGGCCCCGCCGCCTCCGACGCGACCTCCTGGATCCAGGACCGCGCCAACGAGATCATCCGCGGCGGCCTGAAGGACGTACGGCGCGTTCCGTACGCCCGGGCCCTCGCCGCCGCCACCACCGGCCGCTACGACTTCCTCGGCACCTACGTCGCCGATCTGCCGGCCGTCCTCGACCTGGACGCGATCCGCTCGGCCGGCGTGCGCATCGGAGCCGACCCGCTCGGCGGGGCCTCGGTCGCCTACTGGGGCCGCATCGCCGAACAGCACGGTCTCGACCTCACGGTGGTCAACCCGCACACCGACCCCACCTGGCGCTTCATGACGCTGGACTGGGACGGCAAGATCCGCATGGACTGCTCCTCGCCGTACGCCATGGCGTCGCTGATCGGACAGCGCGAGCGGTTCCAGATCGCCACGGGCAACGACGCCGACGCCGACCGGCACGGCATCGTCACCCCGGACGCGGGCCTGATGAACCCCAACCACTACCTCGCGGTCGCCATCTCCTACTTGTTCGCCCACCGCGAGGGCTGGCCGGCCGCCACCGGCGTCGGCAAGACGCTGGTGTCCTCCGCCATGATCGACCGGGTCGCCGCCGACCTGGGCCGCGAACTGGTCGAGGTGCCGGTCGGGTTCAAGTGGTTCGTGGACGGGCTCGCCGGCGGCACGATCGGCTTCGGCGGCGAGGAGTCGGCCGGGGCGTCCTTCCTGCGCCGCGACGGCTCCGTGTGGACCACCGACAAGGACGGCATCCTGCTGGCCCTGCTCGCCTCCGAGATCACCGCCGTCACCGGCAAGACCCCCTCCGAGCACTACGCGGGCTTGACCGCCCGCTTCGGCGAGCCGGCCTACGCGCGGATCGACGCCCCGGCCACCCGCGAGGAGAAGGCCCTGCTCGCCAAGCTCTCCCCGGCCCAGGTCAGCGCGGACACCCTGGCCGGCGACGCGGTCACCGCGGTGCTCACCGAGGCGCCCGGCAACGGCGCCGCCATCGGCGGCATCAAGGTCACGACGGACAACGCCTGGTTCGCGGCGCGCCCGTCCGGCACCGAGGACGTCTACAAGATCTACGCCGAGTCGTTCCTCGGGCCCGACCACCTGCGCCGGGTCCAGGAGGAGGCCAAGGGCGTGGTGCTGGCGGCCCTGTCGGCCTGACCGCCGGCATGCCGCGGCCCGGGCCACCGCCATGTGGCCCGGGCCGCGGAAGGACGTCAGCCGCGCAGGCTGCGGGCGGGCAGCAGCACGTGCACCGCCGAGGTCAGGACGGCCTCGTCGGAGGTGAAGGCGGCCAGCGTCTCGACGTCGCCGGGCTCGGCGCCCTCCGGCCACGGACGGGTGGCGAAGATCAGGTACGCGGCGCCGAGGCGGGCCACCGCCTCCAGCCAGGTCTCCGGCGGCACGAACTGCGACTTGAGGTGCCGCACGGTCAGCACGGCCGACCCGGGCACGACGAGCAGGCTCACCGGCAGACTGGGCCGCTGTGCCGCGTCGACGAGCCCCTCGCCCAGGGGCAGCCCGGCGCTCTCCAGCAGCTGCTCGATGGCCTTCGCCGTCGCCTCGGGACCGTTCGCGCCGTCTCCGAGAGGACAGGCCAGCAGGTAGGGGACGTCGGCACCTTCGGGGGTGGTGCCCCGCCAGGACAGGACGACGAGGGAGCCCAGGTCGTCGTCGGTGTGCACGGGCTGCGTTTCGGCTGAGATCGAGGTCACCGCGGCACCGTACCGGCGCGCCTGTGGGTACCCGGCCTGCTGTCACCCGCTTGGACCACGCCCCGCCGGGCTCTCCACACGAACGAGGGGTCCGCGCACCGCACCGGTCCGCGATACAGGACACTGGACGAAGATCCGACCCGGGAGGACCGACACGTGATCATCTTTGGCACCAAGGGATATCTGTACCAGCTGGCGATACTGACGCTGGTGTGCGGCCGGTGCGGCAACCCCGCCGCGCACACGCTGCGCAAGCGCGTCACGAAGTTCACCCTGTTCTTCGTGCCGCTGTTCCCCGTCTCGACGAAGTACCTGACGCAGTGCACCTTCTGCGGCGCCGAACAGAAGGTGACCAAGGAGCAGGCGGAGCAGCTGCAGGCCCAGGAGGCGGGCGCCCAGGGCGGCCGGCCGTACGGGCAGCCGCAGCAGCAGAACCGGTTCTGACCCCGGCGGTCCCACCGGGCCGGGCCCACCGCCATCCGCTCATCGACAACTTCCGCCGCCACCACGGCCGACCGCGGCGCTCGGCCCCGGTTCCCGTCGGCCGAGGAGCATTCGCCAGGTGGCATCCGCGGCATCCCGGGTACTCGACGGCCACGAGCCCGGAGCTGTGTGTGGGCCGA
Organism: Streptomyces sp. NPDC085931; assembly: GCF_044540565.1. Taxonomy (NCBI): domain Bacteria; kingdom Bacillati; phylum Actinomycetota; class Actinomycetes; order Kitasatosporales; family Streptomycetaceae; genus Streptomyces; species Streptomyces sp. NPDC085931. The sequence continues at coordinate 434,801 of NZ_JBITSK010000003.1, read as the reverse complement.
TGGGCCTCCCGCAGTCGATCAGTGAAAAACCGGAGGTATGCAGATGAGCACCGTCAAGGAAACCGTGGAAGTCGACGTCCCGCTGCACACCGCCTACAACCAGTGGACGCAGTTCGAGGAGTTCCCGAACTTCATGGAGGGCGTCGAGGAGGTCAGGCAGGTCGACGACCGCCACAACCACTGGACGACGAAGATCGGCGGCGTACGGCGCGAGTTCGACACCGAGATCGTCGACCAGCTGCCCGACGAGCGGGTCACCTGGCGCACGACCAGCGGGGACACCAACCAGAAGGGCTCCGTCCGCTTCGAGCGCGTGGACGACACGCACACGCGCGTGGAGCTCGTCATGGAGATCGAGCCCAGCGGGATGGCCGAGAAGGCCGCGGACATGATGGGCACCATCGACCGCCGGGTGAAGGGCGACATGAAGCGCTTCAAGCAGTACATCGAGGAGCGCGGCGCGGCGGACGGCGCCTGGCGCGGCCGCATCCGGCCGGGCGGCGGCGGCACCGGCCCCGCTCTCTGAACCCACCGCTCCACCACGGCACCCGGCCTCCGCGAGGAGGTCGGGTTTCTGTGTGTGCCTGCCCGTCTGCCGGTGCCCCTCGTGCCCTTCACGTGCGGAGTGGGTGACGTTTCGGCCATCGTTCTGACATGCACCTGTCCATGTCGGCCTCCCGGTGGCACGCTGCCCCCTGACTGTCCGCAGTGAGACCCCCTGCCTGACCGGCCGGCGGCTCCCGCCGCCCGGCCCCCACAGCAGAAGGAGACCGCGTGATAGGCAGACCCCGTAGCCTCCGCCCGTCCGGCACCGCCTCCGTGCGCCGCACCGTCCTCGGCGCCCTCGCCGGCGTCGCCGCGCTGCTCACGACCGGCGTCACCGCCGCACCGGCCGGCGCCGCCCCGGAACCGGGAACGGCGGCCCCCTCGGCGCGGGAACGCGCCCTGGCCTTCTGGACCCCGGAACGGATGCGCGCGGCCACACCGCTCGACGTCCTGACCGTCGACCGCTCCGAGGTGCGGGCCGCCGCACCGCGCAAGGGCGAACCGGCCGTCGTGGCACCCAGCGCCCCCGCTTCGTCCGCCGTCGGGCCCCTCGCCTTCCCGCACGGCGGCGGCCCCTGGTCCGGCGGGGGAGCGGTCACCAGGACGGCGGGACGCGTGTTCTTCACCTACCAGGGACGCACCGCCTCCTGCTCCGGCAACGCCGTCACCAGCGCCAACAAGAGCACGGTGCTCACCGCCGGGCACTGCGTGAAGATGCAGGGCGCCTGGCACACCAACTGGGTGTTCGTACCCGGCTATCACGACGGGCAGCGGCCGTACGGCACCTGGGCGGCGGCCCGGACCCTGTCCACGCCCCAGTGGACGGCCAATGAGGACATCAACTACGACATCGGCGCCGCCGTCGTCGCCCCGCTCGACGGAAAGCGGCTGACCGACGTCGTCGGCGGCCAGGGGCTGGCCTTCAACACCGGCTACAACAAGGCCATGTACTCCTTCGGCTTCCCGGCCGCCGCCCCGTACGACGGCGAGAAGTTCGTCTACTGCAGCGGCACCACCTTCCGGGACTTCCTGCTCTCCGGCGACCACGGTCTGACCTGCGACATGACCGGCGGCTCCAGCGGAGGCCCGTGGTTCACCCAGTTCGACGAGGCCACCGGCACCGGCCTGCAGTCGTCGGTGAACAGCTTCAAGTACAACTTCCTGCCCAACGCCATGTACGGCCCCTACTTCGGGGCCGACGCGCAGAACCTGTACCAGAGCGCCCAGTCCTCCTGAACCACCGGCCGGCCGGGAGCCGGGTCCTGCGCCGAGCCATGACGCAGGACCCGGCTCCGGGTGCGTGCGCGGACCTCCGCGTCCACAAACCCGTTGCGGGAACTGCCGGTCCCGACACAATGGCCCGAATGATCGGCAACCGCATCACCTCCCGCATGGCGGACGGCCTCCGCGTCCCCGGAACCTGGCGTCACGCCTTCATCCGCAACGGCGACTACTTCCTCACCGACCTGTTCATCTACGCGGACGGGCTGATCGACTGCTGGGGCCTGGTGACCCTGGAGGAGTTCGAACGCAAGCTGCGCAGCGGCTGGGTCGCCACCGAACTCCCGGACGGCGCCTGGGTCTCCGCCCACGACCTGGCCGCGTGGAGGTTCAGCGAGCCGAGCACCTGGCTCACCCCCGAGCTGCTGCTCGCCGAGGTCCGCGACACGATCGACCAGCTCAACGGCCGCCCGGACTCCACGGACCGCTGCCTCGCCGCCGTCGACGCGTTCCTCGCGCAGCCGACGGAGGACAACCGGGCCGTCGCGCGCGCCGCCTACTACGCCATCCCCGAGACCCAACGCCACTACGCCCTCGGTGACATGGACCGCAAGGATTGGCCCCTGCAGGTCCTGGTGACCGGCCCCGGCGGGGAGCTGGGATCCGTCCCCGGCGAAACCGTCGACCAGGAGGAGTACGACGAGGCGGTCGCCTACTTCGAGGACCGGGCGAAGCGGCGGGCCGAACGCCCCTCGCGGGTCCCGGCGGACGGACCCGCGACCCCGATGGCCCCAGCGATCCACCTCTACGAGAGCTACCCGGTCAGGGCCTCCGCCGATCCCGGCAGGCAGGCCCTGCGCAACGACTACCCCGCGCCCGTCCTGGTCGACGGCGACACCTACCCCTCGGTCACCCACGCGTACTGGGCCCTCTCCACCGCCGACCCCGCGGCCCGGGCCGCCGCGCGGGACGCGGAGAGGGCGTTCGCCGCCCGCACCGCGGCGGCCGCCGCGGTGCGCCGACAGGGGTGGGAACAGGCCAGGACCGCCGTCATGACGGCCCTGCTGCGGGCCAAGTACACCCAGCACCCCGCCCTCGCGCGCATCCTCCTGGACACGGCCGACGCGACGCTCGTCTACGACGAGTCCGACTCCGGCCACTGGGGCGACAACGGCGGTCGCGGCCGCAACTGGACCGGCCGCCTGCTGGAGCTCGTCCGCGCGGAACTCCGGGCCGAGCAGGCGGGAATCACCCCGCTCGCCTAGAACGACAGGCGCGCACGAGCGTCCCGAGGCCGTGCCGGAGACGGCCGTCCCCGTCCTCGTGGGCCCGGGCGTCGGGGCCGAGCGCGCAGCGGGCCGGGGCCACCTGCGGTCACGCGAGGAACCCTGTCCCACTCCTGCCCGACCGGCCGGGCGTGACGCACGCTTCACGGCCCGGCGAGGGCAACCTTCGCGGAGCCCGGACGTCTTCCTTACCGGGGGGTGGCCATGGGGGACCATCAGATCGCGTTCTTCCTGCGGGAGTCGGCGGCGCCGGAGCCCGAGCGGCGCGCCGCGGCGCTGAAGGGCCTGGGCCGGCGGGGCGGGGCAGCGCACGTCCCCGTCCTCACCGGGGCGGCCGCCGACCCCGAGCCCTCCGTCCGCGCGGCCGCCGCCCGGGCCCTGGGCCGGCTCGGGATTCCGGAGGCCGGCCGTGAGGTCCTGCCGCGTCTCATGGGCGACGCCGACGCGGGTGTGCGGCGCAGGGCGTGTGTCGCGGCGACCCGGCTCGGGCTCCAGGGCCCCACGGTCGTCGGGGCCTTCGCCCGGCTGCTGTCCGACCCGGACCACCACGTGCGCATCCTCGCCCTGGAGGGACTGTCCGTGCTGCGCGTCCCCGGCGACGCGGTGGCTCTCGTCGCTTGCCTCGGCGACCGCGACCCCGCGGTATGGGGGCGGGCCGTGAGCCTGCTGTACGGCTGCGCGGACGACCGGGACGTGCGCGCGGAGCTGGTCCGCACGGCCCGCCAGGGCCGCGGTGCCGCCCGCGCCCGGGTCCTGGAACGGCTGCCGCGGCAGTGCACCGAGCAGCTTGTCGACGCGCTGCTCGACGCCCTGCGCGATCCGTCCCCGCAGGTCCGCCGGCAAGCCGCCCGGCGCCTGTCCGACGTGCGACATCGACAGGTACAGGACACGCTGGCGGCGGCCCTGCGGACCGAGCGGGACCCCGAGGTCGCCGCCACCCTGCTGAGCGGCCTCGGCGATCAGGCCGATGAGTGGCTGGTCGACGTGGCCGTGGGCTGGCTGCGCGATCCCGTCGCCGGACCGCCGGCGGCGCGCGTGCTGGGCGCCCTCGACCCGGGCCCGGCCGCCACGCACCTGCGCACCGCCCTGGCCGACGAGACCGTCCCCGCCCGCACCCGTGCCGCCTGCGCCACGGCGATCGGGGCCGGCGGCCGCTGGGACGCGGTGTGGCTGCTGCTGCCCCTGCTGGACGACCCGGACGACGACCTGCGCGCCGGGGTCCTCGACGGACTGGACCACCTGGCCGAAAAGGGCCTCCGCCCCTGGGAGCGCCACCCCGTGGCCTGGGCCCTCTCGGCCCACCTGGAGAGCGACGCCCGGCACACCTGGCGCACCCGCAACGCGCTCCGGTACCTCGCCCAGGCACTCCCCGCCGTACGCCGCCTGGCGGACACCGCCGCCTCCGGCGAGGTCCGGGCCGCCGCGCTGTCGCTCCTCGACGGCGACGACGCGACCGACGAGCACCTCCGCAGCGATGTCCGGCGCTTCCTGCGCGGCCTGGACGACCCGCACGAGACGGTCCGGTACGAAGCCGTGCTCGGACTCCGGCGCTGGGCCGACGCCCACGGGTCGTGGCCACCGGGCGCCGGACCCGCCGCCCGGGAGCGGCTCACCGCCCTCACCGCTGACTCCTCGCCCCGCCTGCGCGACGCCGCCACGGGACTGCTCGCCGCCCTGGACTCCGGCGCCGCCCCGTCCGGCCAGGCGTGAACCCGGCGCCCGGGCCGTCACCTGGACCGGCGATTGTCGTCCCAGAACCGGTGGAGGCGGTGTGCCGTGCGCCGGGCCGGTCCAGACTGGGACCATGCGAGTGGTGATCATGACGGCGGGATCGCGGGGCGACGTGGCCCCGTTCACCGGTCTGGGCGCGGGGCTGGCGCGCGGCGGGCACGACGTCACCCTGGCCACCCACGCCGTCTTCGCGCCCCTGACCGAGGGTTCGGGGGTGCGGTTCCACCCGACGCCGGTCGACCCGTACGCCCTGTCGCACTCCGATCGCGGCCGCGGACTGCACGCCGGCCGCACCGGGCTCGGCAAGCTGCTGCGGGCGGCGTCGATGGCCCGGTCGGCGGCCGAGGAGATGACCGACGCCCTCGTCCAGGCGGCCCGGGGCGCCGACGTCGTCCTGGCCGCCGGTGCCGTGGCACCCCTGGGCCGCGCCATCGCCGAAGGGCTCGGGCTGCCCAGCCTCGGCGTGTTCCTGCAACCCCAGCATCCCACCCGGGAGTTCGGCGCCCCCATGCTGGGCGGGCGCTCACTCGGCGGCATCGCCAACCACCTGGGCGGACGGACCGTCACCGCCGCCGTCGACCGGGTCCACACCCGGGCCATGGACCGGCTGCGCACCCGGCACGGCATGCGTCTGCGCGGCCCGGCAGCGCTCCGCCGGGCCCACGAGCGGGCCCACTGGCCCGTGCTGCACGGCTTCAGCGAACTGGTCGTGCCCCGGCCCCGGGACTGGCGCCCCGGACTGGACCTGGCCGGCTACTGGTGGCCTCACGACGCCCGGCCCCTGCCCGCGGAACTGGAGGCGTTCCTCGCCGCCGGGACCGCGCCGGTCTTCGTCGGGCTGGGCAGCGCGACGGTGCCCGACCCCGAGCGGGTCAGTGCCGAGATCGTGCGCGCCCTGCGCGCGGCGGGGCTGCGCGGGGTGATCCAGCGGGGGTGGGCCGGTCTCGGCGCGGGGACCGACGACGTGCTCACCGTCGGGGACGTGCCGCACGCCCTGCTGTTCCCCCGCACGGCAGCGGTGGTGCACCACGCGGGCGCCGGGACCACGGCCGCCGTCCTGCGCGCGGGCGTCCCCACCGTGCCGGTGCCCGTGCAGTTCGACGGCGGTTTCTGGGCGGCGCGCCTGGTGGCCCTCGGCACCGCGCCGTGCGCGGTCCCGCTGCGGCACCTCACCGCCGACGCCCTCGCCGCCGCCCTGCGCCGCGCCACGGGCGAGGCCCGATACCGCACCCGCGCCCGGGAGTTGTCCCGGCGGCTCGCGCAGGAGGACGGCGTGGCGGCGGTCCTGACGGCACTGGACCGGCCGGCGGCGTGAACCCCGCTCCGGCGCGCCCAGGACGGGGCACACCGGACGGTCACGGCCGGTGCCCCGCGGTCGTGCCCACGGACATCCGGAAGTCGCGGATCGACAGCGCCGGCACCGTTCCCCGGCCGTCCAGGCAGGCCAGCGGTCCGCCGGGCTCGGCCGTCAGCCGCGCCCGCCCCAGCCGGGCGCGGCCCGAGAGCCTCAGCGCCACTTCGCACGTGCCGTGCACGGGATGCGGCTGCAGCAGCCGGCCGCGCAGGGGCAGCCGGCCCGGCAGGGGCAACAGCTCCCGGTGCAGCCCGCTCACCACCGGACCGGGTCCGGGGCCGTCCCCTTCCACGACCACGCGGGTGCGCACCGCGGCCCGCGCCGGGCGCGGCGAGGGCCGGGGCGCGGGGCCGAACGCGAAGGAGCCGAGCCGCTTGGGGATGCCCCACAGGGTGCGGCCGCCGGCCAGCGAGCGCGGGTCGTCCACCCACGCCTCGACCGCGCACGCGGCAGGGCCCCGCCGGTCCCGGACCGCCAGGGCCACCAGCAGCTCCCGGTAGGCCAGCGTCCCGCCGGGCCGGTAGTCCACCCAGAACGTGATCACCAGGCAGGACCGGCCCAGCCGCAGCGGACGGACCCCGGCGGGCAGCCGCCAGTCAGGCACCTCGTGCCGGGGCACCCGCCACAGCGCCGTGAACATGTCGCCCCGCAGGTGCCACGGCTCCGGCGGAAAGGGCTGGGTCACGGTGAGGCCTCCCGTCGTTCGCCGGCGTTGCCGTCCGGTACGGGTACCCGCCGCCGGTCAACCCGAGCGGGGGCCGCGCCGCCCGAGCACGATCGCGAGCGGGGCGGCCGTGAAGACCGACGAGTACGTGCCGACGGCGATGCCGATGAGCAGCGCCAGGGCGAAGTCGGTGAGCGACGACCCGCCCAGCACGGCGAGGGCGGTGAGGACCAGCGCGGCGCCCATCCCCGTGTTCACCGTGCGCGGCAGGGTCTGCAGGACGGCCGGATTCACCAGGTCGGGCCAGGGCTTGTCCCGGTGGCGCCCGGTCAGCTCCCTGACCCGGTCGAAGAGGATCACGGAGTCGTTGACCGAGTAGCCCACGACGGTGAGCAGGGCCGCCAGGAACACGCCGTCCAGGGGCTTGCCCAGCCAGGCGAACACACCGACGAGGATCACCACGTCGTCGGCGAGGGCGGCCACCGCGGCGGTGCCGAACACCCAGCGGAACCGGACCGCGAGATACAGCAGTTGCGCGGCCAGGGCGACGGCGAGGGCGACCAGGGCGTTGCGGCGCAGTTCGTCGCCGAGGCTGGGGCCGACGAGTTCGTCGCGGACCTTCTCCGCCCCGCCGGCCAGCTCCCGCACGGCCCCGGTGACCTCCGCCTCCTGCGCGTTGCTCATCGGCTCCGTGCGCACCGTCAGGCCCGTGGCCCCGGAGGACTGCACGACGGCCCGCGGGAACCCGGCGTCGTCGAGGGCGGCGCGGACCCGGTCGGCGTCGACGGGGGAGGACGTCGCGTACTCGAGGAGGCGGCCCCCCGTGAACTCCACGCCGAGGTCCACCCCGCGTACGACGGTGCCCGCCCCGGCCAGGACCAGCACGGCGGCTCCGGTGGCGAGCCAGCGGCGCGGGCGGCGCAGCAGCTGGGGGTCGCGCCGGGTGAGACGGGCGCGGACGGCCCCCGTGGTCGCGATGCCGGTGAGGGCGGGGGAGCGGCGGATCCCGGGGCGGCTCGCGGCGAACTCGGCGAGCACCCGGGTGATCACCAGGGCGCTGAACATGGAGGCGAGCACACCGATGCCGAGCGTGACACCGAAGCCCCGCACCGGCCCGGACGCCAGGAAGAACAGCAGCGCGGCCGCGATCAGCGTGGTGACGTTGGAGTCGGCGATCGCGCTGAAGGCGTTGCGGAAACCGGCGGCGAGGGCCGAGCGCGCACTGGGGCGCCGCCGGGCCGTGTACTCCTCGCGGGCCCGTTCGAAGACCAGCACGTTCGCGTCCACGGCCATCCCGATCGCCAGCACGAAACCGGCCAGGCCCGGCAGGGTGAGGGCGGCGCCCAGCGCGGCCAGGGCCGCGTAGGAGACCAGGCCGTAGCAGGCCAGGGCGAGCACGGCCAGCAGACCCATCAGCCGGTAGACGGCGACGACGTACAGCGCGGTCAGGGCGGTGCCGACGGCGGCGGCCCAGGCGCTCGCGGTGATGGCCTGCGCGCCGAGGGTGGGGCCCACGGTGCGCTGCTCGACGGTCTCCACGGGGACGGGCAGGGCACCGCCGTTGATGAGCAGGGACAGCTCACGCGCCTCCGCCGGGCCGAAGGAGCCCGTGATCTGCGTGGCGCCGTCGCGGATGCCGCTCCGGCAGGCGACGGACGGGTCGACCTGCGGGGAGGAGACGACCGTGTCGTCCAGGACGATCGCGATCCGCCGCGCGGGGTCCCCCACCGGGTGGCAGGCGGCCTCGCCGGTCAGCCGGGCCCAGCGGTCGCGGCCCGCGCCCTCGAAGTCCACGGTGACGTGCCAGCCCGCGCCGCCCCGGTCGTCGAAGCGGGCGGCGGCCTCCTCGACGTGCTCGCCGGTCAGGGCAGCGGGTCCGAGGCGCAGGGGGGTGCCGGACTCGTCGGGCAGGGTGCGGGAGGCGTCGTGCCCGGCCGCGCGCACGGGGTGGAAGGTGAGCTGCGCGGTGCGGCCCAGGACCTCGGCCGCCTTGCGCGGGTCCTGCACTCCGGGGAGTTCGGCGATGATCCGGTTCTCGCCGGAGCGGACGAGGGTGGGTTCGGCGATGCCGAGCGCGTCGATACGGCCGCGCAGGACCTCCAGGGTGCGGTCGGTGGCCTCGCGGCCGGCCTCGGCGGCGGGGGTGGAGCGGGTCTGCAGCACGATCTGCGTACCGCCGCGCAGATCCAGCCCCAGGCGGACCGGCACGGTGGCGGCGATGTACAGCGATACGGCGAGCAGGGCGAGGGCGAGCAGGGCCCTCACCCGGGCGGAACGGGTCACGAAAAGCCTCCGGCGGGCGCACCCGGGCACGGAGGGTGCCGCCGGGTGCTGTCAGGAAGAAGGGAAGTGAGCGTCGGGTGCCGGACGACGCGGGGGTGCCCGTTCCAGGCCGGGGGAGAGCGGTGGTGATGGGCAGGCGACAGGCGCGTCCCGGAGTGCGGCGGGCCGCATTCCGGGACCCGTGGGCGCGGGGGCGGCACGCCGTGTGCAGCGGGCCGGATGGCAGCGCGGGGCGGGGTGCTCGCCCTGCGCCTCCTGGCGGGGTGCCACCCGGGCCGCGCAGCCGCCGTCGCAGCCGTCGTCGAGGCGCGGCCCGGACTCCGGTGCCCCGCCTGCCGCCGCTGGACCGGTCGTTGAGACGGGCGTGGGGCCGGTCGTCGGGCCGGTTGCGGGGCCGGTCGTCGGGCCGGTCGCGGGGCCGGTCGTCGGGCCGGTCGTGGGACCGGTCGTCGGGCCGGTCGTGGGGCCGGGCGTGGGGCCGGTCGTGGGGCCGGTCGTCGGGCCGGTCGTCGGGCCGGTCGTGGGACCGGTCGTCGGGCCGGTCGTGGAGCCGGTCGTGGAGCCGGTCGTGGGACCGGTCGTGGGACCGGTCGTGGGGACGGCCATTGGGACCGCCGTTGGGACGGTCGTCGTATCGGACGGGTGGCCGGACGGGGCCACGGCGGTGAGCGCGGTCGGCAGGGTCAGGGCGACGGCCGCCAGGAGCGCGACGAGGAGGGCCCGGAAACGCCGCCGGGCGATGTCCGCCACCCTCAGGGTTCGATCAGCCCGGCGCGGATGGCGTAGCGGGTGAGCTCCAGGCGGTCGCGCAGGCCGAGCTTCTGGAGCAGGTTGGCGCGGTGCCGCTGCACCGTCTTGACGCTGATGAACAGCAGGTCGGCGATCTCCTTGGACGAGTGCCCCTCGGCCACCAGCTTCAGGACCTCCTCCTCCCGCGGGGTGAGCACCTGGTCGGGGGTCTCCTCGCCGTGGCGGGCCCGGTCGAGGTAGTTGCGGATCAGCGCCGTGACCGCGCCCGGGTACAGGAACGGCTCGTCCCGGACGGCGGCCCGGCACGCGGCGACCAGGTCCCGGTCGGCTACGGACTTCAGCACATAGCCGCAGGCTCCCGCCTTGAGGGCCTGGAAGAAGTACTGCTCGTTGTCGTGCATGGTCAGCATCAGGATCCGCAGGCCCGGCTTGCGGGCGGTCAGCTCACGGGCGGCCTGCAAGCCGGTCAGGCGCGGCATGGCGATGTCGAGCACGGCCAGGTCGACCTCGTGCGTCCGGGCCAGCTCGACGGCCTCGGCGCCGTCCCCGGCCTCGGCGACCACGGTCAGGTCCGGTTCCTGCTGGAGGATGAGCCGCACCCCGCGCCGGACCAGGGCGTGGTCGTCGGCGAGCAGGATGCGGATCGTGCCGGTCCGCGTCTCGTGCGTGATCGTGTCGGGCATGGTCACAGCTGCTTCCTGGGGACGGGGGCGGTGAGCCGGACGCTGGTGCCGGCGCGCGGTGCCGGGGTGATGTCGAGGCGGCCGCCGATCAGCAGGGCCCGCTCGCGCATCCCGCGCATGCCGGCTCCCTCGCGGGGGGCCTCGATGCCACGGCCGTCGTCGGTGACGGTCAGCACGACGCGGTCGGCGGCGTGGTGCAGGGCGACGGTGACGCGTTCGGCGTCCGCGTGCCGGGCGGCGTTGGTCAGCGACTCCTGCGCGACGCGGTACAGCACCAGTTCCGTCTCCGGCGTCAGGGCGGGCAGGTCGGTGTCGAAGCGGCGGGTGACCTGCATCCGGGTGTGCGTGGCGAAGTCCTCGGCGAGCGAGGTGATCGCGCTGACCAGGCCCAGGTCGTCCAGCACCCCGGGGCGCAGCCGGCGCACCAGGCGGCGCACCTCGTCCAGGGACTGCCGGGTGATCTCCTGCACCTCGTGCAGTTCCTCGCGCAGCCGCGGGGGCGCCTCGTCCGCGCTGTGCTTCAGGCCCAGCAGGATCGCGGTCATGCTCTGCCCGACCTCGTCGTGCAGTTCCTGCGCGATGCGGCGGCGTTCGGCCTCCTGCGCCAGCAGGGCCCGGGCACTGCTGGTAGCCCGCTCCTGCTCCAGCCGTTCCAGCATCGCGTTGAAGGTGCGGATCACCTCGGGGACCTCGCCGCCGCCGGACACGGGCAGGCGCTGGCCCGGGCGGAGCAGATCGACCGTGGTCATCAGCCTCCTCAGCCGCACCAGGGGGGCCAGGCCGAGCCGCAGCAGGGCCGCGTTGGCGACCAGCATCACGGCGAGTCCGCCGACCAGGATGACGGCCTCGGTCAGCAGGATCGGCACGGACACCGTCACCGGAGCCCACAGCAGCAGCGCCGTGGCCGCGCCGAGCACGAGGGCGTTGAGGGCGAAGATCCGCCAGAACAGCGACACCGGACCCACGACTCCTCTTCTGACGTGCTCGGACCGCCGCCCCCGAGGGGCGACGGCGCGCCGGGCCCCCGTCGGCCTGCCCGCCCACGGCGACGGCCCCGGCACCGCCGCCCGGGCCGGACCGCGGCGCGGATCGGCCCGCCGCGGTGCGGGCCCTCGCCGCGGCGCGGATCGGACGCCGCGGCCGGACGTCGCCGTAGCGACAGGCCACACGCGGCCGTACGGCCCGCACGCGCCGTACGGCCCGCACGCGGCCGTGCGGCTCGTACGGGTGGTCGTCCGCCCTGTTCGGTGGTCGTCCGGCCCGGTGCCGGCGGTGCCGGCGGTGCCGCCGGTCCGCGTCGGTGCGGCCCGTGCGTGGTGGAACGGGATGCCTCGGCGCGAAGTCCCCGGTCGACCGGGTGGCTTCTCCGCCCAGCCTCCCCCGTGACCGGCTCGGAGTCGATGGGGGTCAGCCCCCATTTCCCGGGGGTGTGCCCTGCCCACGCGGGACCGTGTGGGCAGTCCGACCCGGCGGGAATGGGGCCTGCGCCCGATGGGACTTCGCGTCGGGCCGGGCCAGGCTGGAGCCATCCGACCACGCAGCCCCCCAGCCGTACTGCCGCCGGGCAGCCGAGAAGAGGACGATCATGACCCTGGAGGTCCCCCGGGCCGAGCCCGACCCGCACGAAGCCCGTCAGCGCCTGGAGCACGCCCGCACGTCCCGGCTGGCGCAGCTGAGGGCTCTCGACGAGAGCGGTCCGGCTCCCGACGACTACCTGCTGTCCGAGCAGAGGACCGCGATGCGGCGGGTCCTCAAGGAGATCGACGAGGCCTTCCGGCGCGTCGAGCAGGGGACCTACGGCACCTGCCTGAGCTGCCGCAAGCCCATTCCGGCGGAGCGGCTGGAGATCCTCCCGTACACCCGCCACTGCGTGGCCTGCCAGCGTCGCGCGGTCTGACCGCCCTCCCGTCCCGATCGCCCACGCCCTGCTCAGGAAGAAGGGGTGACGTCGTGAACCAGCGGACCGCCGCCACGAGCGCGCCGCACCTGTCGGCCGAGGACCTTGCCGTCCTGCGCGAGAACCTGCGCGAGCAGCGCCTGTTCCGCCGGGAGCAACTGCGCCGGCTCGCCGCACCGGTCGCCTCCCGCACGGGGGACCGGCGGGGGCAGCGGGCCTCCGCGCAGTGGGAGGTCAGCGTCAAGCTGGCCGCCTCCGCCCGTATGGTCCTCGCCGACGTCGAAGCGGCCCTCGCCCGCATGGACGCCGGGGTGTACGGCACCTGCGGCCGCTGCCGGCGCCCGCTCGACCGGGAGCGCCTGATGATCGTGCCGCAGGCCCGCTACTGCGCCCGCTGCCAGCGCGCCGGCCCCGGCACACGCTGAGGGGCCGGGCGCGCCGCCCCGGTGAACGCCGGGGCGGCCGGCGGCGGTTCACGATCCCGCGCCGGCCAGGTCCCGCCCCGCCGTCCGGCCGCCGGGCGCGCTGTCCCAGGGGCGGGGACCGGTGCCGTCCGTCCAGGCCCGCAGGGCCTCCCCGTCCACGCACACGATGCCGCACTGCTCGGCGTACTCCACCGCGGGCGCGGTGAAGTCGCTCGTGGTGACCAGCGCGGCGACATCGGCGTCGTGGACGGTGAAGCAGGTACCGCCGAAGCGCTGCAGGTCCTGGGAGCCGACGCGGTGGGAGACGTCGTAGTACTTGCACTGGATGACGATCCGCCGCCCGTCGGGGGTGAGGGCCACGACGTCGGCGCCCAGGTCGCCGGCGCCGCCCACGACCTCGACGCCGGTACAGCCGTCGCGCTCGCAGAGGGCGGCGACGGCCTCCTCGAACTCCTCGGGTGTCAGGCCGTCGTAGCCGGAGGTCGCCTCGTACTCCACGGGCGCCGGGGCGACTTGGCCGGTGACGGCGTCGAGAACCGGTTGCCCAGGGGGCGGTTGGAGGGCGTCGAGCTCGTCGGCCGCCTCCCGTGCGGCCTGGTCAAGGGCTGCCGCCGCCCGGCGCGCCGCTCTCGCCACGTGCACCCGGCGCCTGAGTCCCATGCATCCCGCGACGGCCAGCACGGCCAGGACGAACATCCAGGCGGGCCGCCGCTCGACGGCGTCCGCGACCATGCGTGCGGTGAGGCCGAGGACGCACAGGACCACCGCGAGGAACACGAAGAACAGCGCGGTCGAGCGGAGGTCGAAGCGGCGCCGGCGGTTCACCGGCGGTATCGGACGCGTGGGCGCGGTCACGGTGGGCCCCCTCGGGGATCGATGGAAGATCGTTTTCACCGTCTTCCCAAGATCGGGATCTCAGATCCCCGCGGAGCGCTTCGAAATAGCCAAAAGGCGACCGGAAGTTGTATGGACCATCGTGGTTCCTTGAACGCGCCTGATCGATTCTGCTTGGGTGGCGGACCAAAGGGGGCGGTCCGGTCCGCGGACCCGTGATGGCCACGCCCTTCATGCAGACCAGGGGAAGGCGCATGAAGTACTTCCGTCTGCTCGTCCTGGGCAACGGCATCTCGGCGTACGGCAGTTACCTGAACATGGTGGCGCTGAACGTCTTCGTCTACGACGCCACCGGCAGCGCGCTCGCCGCGGGCCTCTTCATGGCCGTGCGCCTGGCGACCAGTGTCGTCTCGGGCTGGATCAGCGGGCGGCTCGTCTCGGTCCACGACCGCAAGCGCCTGATGGTCGGCGCCGATCTGTGCCAGGCCGTGGCCCTGCTGAGCCTGCTGCTCGCCCCGGACGGCGTGCGCCCCGGACTGCTCTACGCCCTGGCCGTGGTGACGGGCGGCTGCTCGACGCTCTCCCAGGTCGCCCTGCGCAGCAGCATCCCCGAGATCGTCGGGGCGGAGCACCGGGTGCGGGCCAACGGGCTGCTGGTCACGGGGCGTTCACTCGCCATGATCGCCGGCTTCGCCTCCTCGGGCGTGGTGGTCGCACAGCTCGGCTACTCCGCCGCGTTCGCCCTGGACGCGGCCACCTTCCTGGTCTCGGCGACCGTGCTGTTCCTGCTCCCCGTGCGCACCCGGGCGGCCGAGGACGCGCCAAGCGGCTCCGCACCCTCCGCCGGCCCCCGGCGCTGGACGGTGCGGATGCTGCTGGCCACGGCCCCGCTGCTGATGGCGATGGTCGCGATCCGGGCCGTGGACGGGCTGGGCTCCTCGTCCCACAACGTGGCCCTGCCCCTGTACTCCAGCAGCCTCGACCCCGACCATCCGGCCACCTTCATCAGCCAGTTCTGGGCCACCTGGGCGCTCGGCAACATCGTCGCCCAGCAGGTGATCGGACGCGTCACCAAGAAGACCGGGCGGACCCCGGGGGAGCGGGCCTTCGCGCTCGGCGCCTGTGTGATGTCGGCCGGGTTCATCGTCGTCTTCAGCGGTCTGCCGACCGTGCCCGCCGTCATCGCCGCGCTCGTCGCCGGAGCCGCCGACGGATTCACCGAGACCGTCTACGTCTCGCGGCTGCAGAACACCCCCGACGAGCAGCGCGGCAGGCTCTTCGGGCTCTCCGCCTCGGCCGAGAACACCGGCTTCGGCCTGGGCATGCTGGTCAGCGGCGCCCTCCTGGAGCGCTTCTCGCCGCTGCAGGTGGTGGCCGCCTTCCACGGCCTCGCCATCGCCCTGTGCGCGGCGCTGCTCGTGCTGCTGATCCTGCGCGGCGGACGAACGCCCGCTCCACCGGACCAACCGGCCGGACCCGGCCGGTCCGCGGTGACGGAAGGACACGGCCGATGAGCACGTACCCGCCCGACCCGCGCATGGCCGTCATCGGCATGGCCTTCCGGCTGCCCGGCGCCGACACACCCGAGGACCTCTGGCGGATCGTGCGCGACGGCACCGACCGCATCACCCGCTTCACCGACGAGGAACTGGCCGCCGCGGGCGTCCCGGCCGAGGAGTACGGGGCCGAGGACTTCGTCGGGGCCTCCGGGATCCTCGACGACCTCGCCGGCTTCGACGCCCGCCACTTCGCGATGAGCCCGCACGAGGCCCGGATCACCGACCCCCAGCACCGCCTGTTCCTGGAATGCGCCCAGCACGCCCTGGAGGACGCGGGCCACCCCGCCGAGCGGAACGGCACCCGGATCGGCGTCTGGGCCAGCACCGGCTACCACCTGTACACCCTGCAGAGCTACCTGCTGAACAACGTCCTGCCCAGCCGGCCCCCGACCGACTGGCTCACCGGCATGCAGACGATCATCGGCAACTACGCCGACTTCACCGCCACCCGTGTCGCCTACCGCCTCGGCCTGACCGGACCCGCCGTCAACATCCAGACGGGCTGCTCCAGTTCCCTGGTCGGCGTGCAGGCGGCCGCCCAGGCACTGCTCATGGACGACTGCGACATCGCCCTCGTCGGTGCCGCCGCCGTCCATGTGCCGCAGATCCTGGGCTACCGCCACGTCAAGGGCTCGATCCTGTCCCGGTCGGGCCGGCTGAGGGCCTTCGACGCGGACGCCGACGGCACCGTGGGCGGCACGGGCGTGCTGGCGGTCGTCCTGAAACCGCTGAGCAGGGCCGTCGCCGACGGCGACACCGTGCACGGCGTCGTCCTCGGCTGGGGCGTCGCCAACGACGGCGCCGGCAAGACGGCGTACGCCGCGCCCAGCGCCGCGGGGCAGCGCGCCGCCGTCCGGCAGGCCCTGCGGCGGGCCGGCGTCGGCGCGGACACCATCGGCTACCTGGAGACCCACGGCACCGGCACCCTCAAGGGCGACCCGATCGAGTTCGACGGCGCGGCCGGCGCCTACCGCGAGGACACCGACCGCACCGGCTACTGCGCCCTCGGCTCGGTCAAGGCCAACATCGGCCACCTGGACGCCGCTTCCGGACTCGCCGGACTGGTCAAGGCCCTGCTGGTGCTGCGCCACGGCGTGATCCCGCCGATGGCGAACTTCACCCGGCCCAACCCCCTGCTCGACCTGGACGGCAGCCCGTTCTACATCCCCCGCACCGCCCGGCCCTGGCCGGCCGGTGACGTACCGCGCCGGGCCGGCCTCACCTCACTCGGTGTCGGCGGCACCAACGTCCACCTCATCCTCGAACAGGCCCCCGAACCGGCGCCCAGGACCGCCGCGGCCCCGCCTCCCGACGTGCTGCTCGTCTCGGGCAGCAGCCCGCAGGCCCTCGCCGCCAACGCCCGCGCCTTCCGCGACCGGTTACGCCGGCCCCCCGCACCACACCCGGCGGACCTCGTCACCACCGCCGCCGTCGGGCGCGTCCACGGCCGCCACCGGCTCGCCGCCCGCGGCGCCACCCCCCAAGCCCTCGCCGACGCGCTCGACGCCTGGCTCGCCGGCACCGCCCGGGCGCCCGTCACCTCGGGCACGGCACCGGCGGAGGGCCCCCTGCGGGTGGCGTTCCAGTTCACCGGCCAGGGCAGTCAGTACCCCGGCATGGCCGCCGCCCTCCACGCGCGCTTCCCCGCCGCACGCGAGGTCCTCGACACCTGCGAGCGCCACCACCGCGACCTCACCGGCGACCCGCTGCTCCCCGCGCTGACCACCGAGCACCCCCCGGACACGCCGGGGGAGGACCCCGTCGCGGACACGGACCTCGCACAGCCCGCGCTGTACGCCCTGCAGTGCGCCCTGGTCCGGCTGTGGCACGACACGGGTGTCGCGCCGTCCGCCGTGACCGGGCACAGCGTCGGCGAGTACGCCGCGCTGTACGCGGCCGGAGCCCTGTCGCTGGAGGACGGACTGCGCCTCACCACCGCGCGCGGCCGGCTGATGCGGCAGCGGTGCGCGCCGGGCGCGATGGTGGCCGCACCGCTCGACCGGGCCGCCGCCCGCGCGCTGGCCGCCGAGATCCCCGGACTGGAAGCGGCCGTCAGCAACGGCGACCGCGCCCAGGTGCTCGCCGGGCCCGTCGCGGCCGTCGACCGGGCCTGCGCCCTGCTGGACGAGCGCGGCACACCGGGGCGGCGGCTGCCGGTGACCCGCGCCTTCCACACCGCCCTGATGGAACCGATGCTGGAGGAGTTCCGGAAGGTCCTCGACGAGGTGGAGTTCCGCCCGGTGCGGATCCCGCTCGTCAGCGCGCTGGACGGGGCGACCCGCCCGTCCGGGTGGGTCCCCGGCCCGGACCACCTGCTGCGGCACACCCGCCGACCCGTGCGCTACGACGAGGCGTTGCGCGGCCTGGGCGCTCAACGGCCCGGACTCCTGCTGGAGATCGGGCCGCACACCACCCTCAGCGGCCTGGCCCGCCGTGCGCTGCCCGGCGTACCGGCGGTGCCGTCCCTGCGGCGCGGCACCGCCCTGGAGACGCTCTGGGGCGCGGCCGCGGCCCTGCACTGCGCCGGGGCGGACCTCGCCTGGGAGACGCTCCTGGCCGGCAGCGGGGGCAGGCGCGTCCCGCTGCCCGGCTACCGCTTCCAGCACCAGGACCACTGGACCGGGCCGCGGCCGGCGGCCCTCGGCACGGGAACAACGGCGAGAACAGCGAGTACGGCGAGAGCAGTGAGAAGGGGAACCGACGTGGTTCAGCAAGAGGCAGTGGTCGCGCGCGTACTGCACAGCATCGTCGAGGCGACCGCCCGGCACCTCGGCGGGGATCCGTCGGCGATCGACGAGGACGCGAACTTCTTCGACCTGGGCGCCGACTCGCTCCAGATGATCAGCGTGCTGCGGGAACTGGAGCAGCAGCACCGGGTCAAGGTGACCATGCGGCAACTGCTGGAGGAGACCGGGACACCGCGGCGGCTCGCGGAGTTCATCGCCGCGCGCACGCCGGACGCGGGGGCCGGGCCACCGCGGGCAGGGGCGACGGAGCGGTATGCGCCGCCGCCCCGGGCCGCCGCCTCCTCCGACGCGGTGGACCCTGGCTCCTCCGGCGTGGTGGAACCCGGCTCCTCCGACGCGGTGGACCCTGCGTTCTCCGGCGCGGTGGGCCCTGTGTCCTCCGGCGCGGTGGGCCCTGTCTCTCCCGCGTACGCCACCCGGGAGGAACTGGAGGACCTGGCGCGGAAGATCCAGCAACTGTCCCAGATACAGCTGCAGATGATGTCGCAGCTCTCCCAGCTCCTCGCGCTCCAGACCGCAGCGGCGACGGCCCAGCTCAACGGAGTCAACGGCCACAACGGCACGGTGGCGACATGACCGGCGGGCTGAACGGCGTGTCCGCCGCCGTGGACCGGGACCTGGCGGCGATGGCCGAACTCTCCCGGCGCATCAGCGAGCAGATGGGCGCGGCCGCCGCCCCGGAATCGTCCCGCGCCCCGGAAGCGCCCGCCACAAAAGTACCCCCCGCCCCGGAGGCGCTCGCCCCGGAACCACCCCGCGCCCCGGAAACGCCCGCCTCCGAAACACCCGCCGCGGAAGCCCCCCGGGTCCACGGCCCCCGCGTGTCGGTCACCAGGACCTCGGGCATGGTGCGGGACCTCTCGCCCCACTCCCAGCAGCAGCACCTCGCCGATCTGATCCGCCGCTACACCGCGAAGACGCCCACCTCCAAGCGGATCGCCCAGCGCCACCGTCGCGTCCTGGCCGACAGCCGTGCCGTCGTCGGCTTCCGCAGCGCCACGAAGGAGATGCTCTACCCGATCGCCGGCCGCCGGGCGAGCGGTGCGCGGCTGGAGGACGTCGACGGCAACGAGTACGTCGACATCACGATGGGCTTCGGGGTCCTCCTCTTCGGTCACGAGCCGCACTTCGTCACCGAGGCCGTCCGCGAGCACCTCTCCCGCGGCATCCAGCTCGGCCCGCGCAACGCCGAGACCGGCGAGGCGGCGGAACTCCTCGCCGAACTCACCGGACTGGAGCGCGTGGCCTTCGCCAACTCCGGCACCGAGGCGAACTCGGCCGCCATCCGCCTGGCCCGGGCCGCCACCGGCCGCGACAAGATCGTCACCTTCCTCGGCGCCTACCACGGCCACGCCGACAACGTCCTGGGCCGAGCCTCGGGCGGCGGCACCGGTCAGCTCACCGTCCCCGTCTCCCGGGGCATCCCGCGCAGCGCCGTCTCCGACCTGCTGGTCCTGGACTACGGCAGCGACACCGCCCTGGAGACGATCGCCCGGCACGCCGGTGACATCGCCGCGGTCGTCGTGGAGCCGGTGCAGAGCCGGCACCCGTCGCTGCAGCCGGTCGAGTTCGTCCGCGCGTTGCGCGAGCTGACCCGCCGCCACGGCATCGTCCTGCTCTTCGACGAGATGCTGACCGGCTTCCGCCCCGCCCCGCGCGGCGCGCAGGAGCTGTACGGCGTCACACCCGACCTGGCGACCTACGGCAAGCTCCTCGGCGGCGGCTTCCCCATCGGCGCGATCGCGGGCCGTGCCGACATCATGGACGGCGTCGACGGCGGCTACTGGTCCTACGGCGACGACAGCTACCCGCCCGCCGACACGACCTTCTTCGGCGGCACGTACATCCAGCACCCGGTGTCGATGGTCGCGGCCCGTGCCGTCCTGGCCCACCTCAAGGAGCACAGCCCCCGCTTGCAGGAGCGGCTGAACGCGCGCACCGCCGAACTGGCCGCGACGCTCAACGCTTTCTTCGAGACGGAGGAGTACCCGCTGCGGATGAGCCACTTCGGCTCCCAGTTCCGCTTCGAGCACCGTGCCGACATGGAGTTGCTCTACCACCACCTGATGCTGCGCGGCGTGCACGTCTGGGAGTGGCGCAACTTCTTCCTGTCCACCGCCCATTCGGACGGCGACATCGAGTTCGTGGCGGACGCCGTACGCGAGTCGCTGCGCGAGCTGCGGTCGGCCGGGTTCTTCCCGGGCGGCGCGGCCACCCCCAGCCCGGCCCCGGCCCCGGCCACCGGCCCGACCGGGACCTCGGCCCCCGCCCCGGCCGCACCCGCCCCCGTGGCCTCCATGGCCTGGAACGCCGCCGCCGTGAAGACGGCCCCGGCCCCGGCCCCGGACCTGGACCCGGCCCCGGCGGCCCTGGACGCGGCCCGGGCGACGGCCCCGGTCCCAGCTCCGGCGACGGGCGAACCCCCCGCCCGCACCCCCGACTTCAGCGTCTACTTCTTCGGCGACTACCCGCAGGACACCCCGGCGCCCCGCCACGGCCAGTACGAACTCCTCATGGAGATCGCCCGGTTCGCCGACCGGCACGGCTTCCACGCGCTGTGGATGCCCGAGCGCCACTTCCACTCCTTCGGCGGTCTCTTCCCCAACCCGGCGGTGCTCGCCGCCGCGCTGTCCCGGGAGACCGGGCGGATCCGCCTCAACGCCGGTTCCGTCGTCCTGCCGCTGCACGATCCGATCCGGGTCGCCGAGGAGTGGTCGATGGTCGACAACCTCTCCGGCGGACGCGTCGGCATCGGCGTGGCCGGCGGCTGGAGCGCCAACGACTTCGTCTTCTACCCCGAGCGGTTCGGCCGGCACAAGGAGCTGATGTACGAACAGCTCGCCGAGGTGCGGAAGTTCTGGCGCGGAGAGCCCCTGCGGCGGGCCGGCGGTGACGGCGAGACCGAGGTGAGGCTCTTTCCGCGACCCGTGCAGGACGCCCCGCCCCTGTACACCGCCGTCGTCGGCAACCCCGCCTCCTTCGAACTCGCCGCCCGCCACGACCTGGGCATCGTCACCAACCTGATGACCCAGACCGTGGAGCAGCTCGGCGACAACATCGCCCGCTACCGGCGCACCCGGGCCCGGCACGGCCTGGACCCGGACGCCGGGCGGGTGGCCGTCCTGCTGCACACCTACCTCGCCGGGGACCACGACACCGCGCGCACGGAGGCGTACGAGCCGCTGTCCCGTTACATGCGGGCCTCCCTGTCCGTGTTCAGCGGCGTCACCAACAGCCTCGGGCACCACATCGACCTGGCCGCCCTGAGCGAGGACGACCTGGAGGCGGTCTTCCACCGGGCCTACGGCCGTTACTGCGACCAGCGCGCTCTGATCGGCACGGCGGACAGCGTCCGCCCGGTGGTGGACGCGGTCACGGCCGCCGGTGCCGACGAGATCGTCGCCCTCGTGGACTTCGGGGTCGACGCGGACCGGCTGCGCGAGGGGCTCCCGCGCCTGGACGCGCTCCGCCGCCACTACGACCGTCGGCAGCACGGTCGTCGGGACCACGCTTCCAAGGACCCCGCCGGCCCGCCGCCCCCGGCCCCCGCACCGGCTCGCCCCCCGGCCCCCGCACCGGCTTCCGCACTAGCTCGCCCCCCGGCCTCCGCGCCGGCCCCCGCACCGGCCGGTCCCGCGGCACCCGCGGACGCTCCTCTGACACCGGGTCAGGAACGCATCTGGTTCCTGGAACGGCTGCTGCCCGGGCGCACCGCCTACAACGAGGTCAAGGCGATCCGCCTCGCCGGTCCCCTCGACGTGCCCGCCCTGCGCGCGGCCCTGCGTGCCCTCGTCGCCCGCCACGAGAGCCTGCGCACGGTCTTCGAGGACAGGGCGGGGGAGCCCCGGCAGGTCGTACGGGCCGCGGGGGACCCCGACTTCGAGGTCGTGGACGCCACGCACGCGCCCGAGGACACCCTGCGGGACGTCCTGTCGGCCGAGAGCGGCCGCCGCTTCGACCTGGCGAACGGCCCGCTGTTCGTCACCCGGCTGGTCAGGACGGCCGAGGCGGAGCACGTCCTCGTCCTGTCCCTGCACCACATCGTGATCGACGCCGCCTCGGCCACCGTCCTGGCCCGCGACCTGTCCGTCCTCTACCGGGCCGAACGCGACGGGACGCCTCCCGATCTGCCGGCCCTCACCTGGAGTTACGCCGACCACGCGAGGGAACTGGCCGCGTCCGAGCACAGCCCGGACACCGAACAGGACCTCGCCTACTGGCGCCGGACCCTCGGCGGTGAGCTGCCCGTCCTCGCGCTGCCCACCGACCGGCCGCGCCCCGCCACCATGACCTCCCACGGCCGGGCCGTCTTCCACACCCTCGACCCCGAACTCTCGCAGCGGCTCAGAGAGTTGAGCCGGGCTCGGCGCAGCACCCTCTTCATGACCCTGCTCGCCGGGTACGCGGCGATGCTGCACCGGGTCACCGGACAGACGGACCTCGTCGTGGGCACCCCGTTCTCGGACCGGCCCGAGCGGGCCGGGCAGGTGCTGGGGTTCTTCGTCAACACCCTCGCGCTGCGCCTGGACGTGTCCGGCGACCCGGCGTTCGCCACCCTGCTCGACCGGGTGCGCAGCGTCGCTCTCGACGCGTACGACCACGCCCGCGTGCCCTTCGAGAGGGTGGTGCGCGAACTCGCCCCGGACCGTGCCGTCGACCGGACTCCGGTGTTCCAGGCGTTCGCCGAGTTCCAGCGCGCCGAACCGTTCCGCTTCGACCTGCCCGGCATCGAGGCCACCCCGCTGGACGCCGGACCCGACAAGTCCCTGACGGACCTCACCGTCTACTTCACCGACCGGCCGGACGGCATCCGCTGCCATCTGGAGTACAACACCGACCTGTTCGACCGGCACACCGTCGACCGGTTCTTCGCGACGTTCCGGGACCTCCTCGCGGCAGCGGCCGACACGCCCGAGGCGCCACTGTCACGGCTCGCCCCGGACCCGGAGGCACCACTGTCGCGGCTCGCCCCGCACCCCGAGGTGCCACTGTCGCGGCCCGCCCCGGACCCCGAGGCGACCGCGGCCGAGGGCGACCCCGTACCGCCGTCCTGGCGGCACGGCCCGGTCCGCCCGCTCGCGGACGGCACCGTCCACGAGCTGGTCGCCCGGCGGGCCGCCGCACGGCCGGACGCCATCGCCGTCGTCGACGGCGACCGCCGGCTGACCTACCGGGCACTGGACGAGCGGGCCGGGCGGCTGGCCGCCGCCCTGCGCGAACGGCACGACCCGGGCGAGGAAGCGGCGGTGGCGCTGTGGCTGCCGCGCTCCGTGGACCTCGTGGTCGCCATGCTCGCCGTGCTCAAGGCGGGCCGCGCCTACGTGCCGCTCGACCCGTCCCTCGGGCGGGCCCGGGCCGAGCAGGTCATCGCCGAGTGCGGAGCCCGGGTCGTAGTGTCCGCGCCGGCGGCGGCCGCCGCGCTGACGCTGCCCGGGGAGGTGACCGTGCTGCCGCCCGACGCCGCTCCCCGCCGGACGCCGGCCGGCGCTCCGCCCGCCACCGGCCCGGACTCCGCCTGCTGCGTGCTCTACACCTCCGGCAGCACCGGCACCCCCAAGGGCGTCGTGGTGCCGCACCGCGGTGTCGCCGACCTGTGCGCCTGGCAGCACCGCCGGTTCGCGCTCACCCCGGGCGACCGCAGCGCCGCCGTGTGCAGCCAGAGCTTCGACGCCTCCCTGCTGGAGATCTGGCCGGCGCTGACCGGCGGCGCGTCGGTGACGATCGCCGGGGACGACCTGCGCAGGGACCCCCTCGCCCTGGCCCGCTGGTACGCGGAGCAGGGTGTCACCTTCTCCATCCTCCCCACAGCCCTCGGCGAACAGGTCCTGCGCCTGCCCCCGGCCGACCAGCCGCCGCTGCGTCAGCTGCTGCTCGGCGGTGACGTCCTGCGCACCCGTCCGCGGCCCGAGGCGCCGTACGAGACGGTGAACGTGTACGGGCCGACCGAGACCACGGTGCTGTGCACCGCGCAGACGGTCGCCCCGCGGGGCCCGGAGCCCGATCCGCCCATCCCGATCGGTCGCCCCGTCGACAACGTGACGCTGAGCGTCCTCGACGCCGCCGGCCGGCCGGTGCCGGTGGGAACCGTGGGGGAGTTGCACGTCGGCGGCCCCGGTGTGGCCCTCGGCTATCTGCACCGCCCCGAGCTGACGGCAGGGCGCTTCACCCCGGACCCGGACGGCGCCCCCGGTGCCCGCAGGTACCGCACCGGTGACCTGGTCCGCTGGACCGCGGAAGGGACGCTGGAGTTCCGGGGCCGGGCCGACGACCAGGTGAAGATCCGGGGCTTCCGGGTCGAGCCGGAGGAGGTCTCCCGCGTCCTCAACTCCCTGGACTCCGTGGCCGAGGCGGCCGTGCTGGCCCGCCGCGACGGCCACGGTGAGGCCTGTCTCGCGGCCTACGCGGTGCCCGCCGGTCCGGTCGGCGCGGCGGCCGGCGACCGGCAGGCGTGCGCCGACCTGCTGGCCGGCGAACTGGCGGCCCGCCTGCCGGAGTACCTGGTGCCGCGCGCCTGGCGGATCCTGCCCGCCCTGCCGGTGACCGGCAACGGCAAACTGGACCGCGCCGCCCTGCCGGCACCCGACCTCGTCTCGACGGCCCCGGCCCCGGACCCGGCCACGGCGCCCGCTCCCGTCACCGCCGGTGAGCCGCCGGCCGGTGACCCGGCGGAGGTCGAACGGCGCCTGCGGTCGCTCTGGGCGGCCGAGTTCGGTGTCGACGCCGGCACCCTCACGGCGGACGCGTCCTTCTTCGACCTGGGCGGCCACTCGATCACCGCGATGCGGCTGGTCAACCGGGTGCGGGAGGAGTTCGGCACCGAGTACCCGATGCTGAGCTTCTACCAGGAACCCACCCTGCGGGCCATGACGGCCCGTCTGGCCACGGCGGCCGCGGCCGCGCCGGATGCGCCCGACGAGCCCGGCGGCCACCTCCCCGGCACGGTCGAGCGCCGCGCACCCGCCACGCTCCAGCAGGCGCGCTTCGCCACGGTGCACGCCGACCACCGGCTGCCGCAGGTCTTCAACGTCGCCCTGCGGATCACCCTCACCGGCACCCTGGACGTAGCGGCCCTGCGCACCGCCCTGACCCGGCTCGTCGAGCGGCACGAGGGACTGCGCACCCGCCTGGCCCCGGTGGCGGACGGCTGGGAACAGCAGGTCCTGCGGCCGGGCCCCGTGGACCTGCCGCTGGAGGACCTCACCGCACGGCCCGCGACCGAACGCCGGGCCGCCGTGGACCGGGCGAGCGCGCAGGCCACCGAGACCCCCGTCGACCCCACCCGCGGAACGCCGCTGCGCCTGCGCCTCCTGCGCACCGGCGAGGACACCTGGGTGCTGCTCCTGGTCCTGCACCACTCCGCCTGCGACGGCTGGTCCGTCAGCCTCCTGCTGAGGGAACTCGCCGCCCTCTACGGCTCCGCCCGGCAGGGCGGGAACGACCCGCTGCCGGAGGTGGAGTGCCAGCCCGTGGCGTACGCCCACTGGCAGCGGGAGCGGGCCGACGAGGCGGCCGAGGAGCGCAAGGTGGGGTTCTGGCTGCGCGCACTCGACGGAGTGCCGTTCACCGTCGGGCTGCCCCTGGACCGCCCCAGGCCCGCCACCCCGAGCGGCCGGGGCGCAGCGGTGCCCTTCACCGTGCCGGCCGAGGTGCGGTCCGCCGTCGAGCGGCTGGCGCGGGAGCGGGGCACGACACCGTTCGTGGTCACGGCGGCGGCCCTGGGCCGGCTGCTCGCCCGCACGTCCGGTCAGGCCGACGTCGTGTTCAACGTCTCCTACGCCAACCGCGAGCGCCGCGCGTTCGAGTCCCTGCTGGCCTGCACGATCACCGGGTTCGCGCTGCCCGTGCGGGACGGGGCCGCCGGTCCGTTCACCGCCCTGACGGACCGGCTGGCCCGCACGGCGGTGGAGTGCATGGACCACGCCCTGCCGGTGCGCCGGATCGCCCCCGCCCTCAGGGAGCGCACCGGTGTCGAGGTGCCCGACCGGCTCGACGTCGGCTTCGCGTACCAGAACTCCTTGGACGCCGAGGTCGAACTGCCCGGCCTGACCACGGCCGTGGAGGACCTCGCCCCCGCCGCCGCCCGCACGGAGCTGACCTTCGGCCTCGTGCCGGCGGGCGACGAGTTGCGGGGCTTCGTGGAGTACTCGTCGGACCTGTGGGACCGCGCCACGATCGAGGGCTGGATCCGCGACTACGTCCGTCTCCTGCGCGAGGAGACCGCCGCGGCGCCGGGGGACTGACCCGGCCGCGTCATCACCCCGGAGGTGCGCCGGCCCCGGCGCACCTCCACCGGGGCATGGTTGAGTCATTGACAGGTCCGGACCAAAAGCGCAACTCTGAGAGCGCTCTCACACACTCCTGGAACGCCCCACTCGTCGAATGGAGGCAGAGCGTGCTTCGGACACTCGGACACCGGGCCAGAGCCATGGGCCTCGCCCTGGCCGCGACCCTCACCGGCTCGCTGCTCGCGGCCGGAACAGGCACACCGGCCCACGCCGCGGTCCCCGCGACCATCCCCTTCAAGATCACCAACAACTCGGCCCGCGGCGAGCAGGTGTACATCTACAACCTCGGCACGGACCTGGCGACCGGACGCCAGGGCTGGGCCGACGCCAACGGCACCTTCCACCCCTGGCCCGCGGGCGGAAACCCCCCGACGCCCGCCCCCGACGCCTCGATCCCCGGCCCGGCCGCGGGCCAGTCGACTACCATCCGCCTGCCCAAGTTCTCCGGCCGGGTGTACTTCTCCTACGGCCAGAAACTGGTCTTCAAGCTCACCACCGGCGGACTCGTCCAGCCCGCCGTGCAGAACCCGACCGACCCCAACCGCAACATCCTGTTCAACTGGTCGGAGTACACGCTCAACGACTCCGGACTGTGGATCAACAGCACCCAGGTCGACATGTTCTCCGTGCCGTACGCGGTCGGGGTGCAGCGCTCCGACGGCACCACCGCGACCACCGGCCGGCTCAAGCCCGGTGGCTACAACGGCTTCTTCAACGCCCTGAGGGCACAGCCCGGAGGCTGGGCCAACCTGATCCAGACCCGCTCCGACGGCACCGTCCTGCGCGCCCTGTCGCCGCTGTACGGCGTGGAGACCGGCGCGCTGCCCGCCGGCGTCATGGACGACTACATCAACCGGGTCTGGCAGAAGTACGCCACCTCCACGCTGACGGTCACCCCGTTCGCCGACCAGCCGGGCACCAAGTACTACGGCCGGGTCTCCGGCGGCGTCATGCACTTCACCAACAGCTCCGGCGCCGTCGTCACCAGCTTCCAGAAGCCCGACGCCTCCTCCGTCTTCGGCTGCCACCGGCTGCTCGACGCGCCCAACGACCAGGTGCGCGGCCCGATCTCCCGGACCCTGTGCGCCGGCTTCAACCGCTCCACGCTGCTGACCAACCCCAACCAGCCGGACACCGGCTCCGACGGCTTCTACCGGGACGGCGTCACCAACCACTACGCCCGCGCGGTCCACGCCCAGATGGCCGACGGCAAGGCGTACGCGTTCGCCTTCGACGACGTGGGACACCACGAGTCCCTCGTCCACGACGGCAACCCCCGCCAGGCCTACCTCACCCTCGACCCGCTCAACTGACCCCCCGTATCCCCCACGTGCCCCCGTCGCAGGCGCGGCCCGCCGTCCGCCGCGCGCCGCGGCGGGGGCGTCGAGGGCGTAGGGGACCCGCGGGGGCAACCGGGGGACCGGCCCGCCAAGTCGTCGGAACTCCGAGGTCGCACGGGAAGGCTCACGGGGCAACCGCACTGGGAGCAGCCGTACGACAAGGGAGTGTCCACGCCATGGGAACTGCCGTCCACGTCCCCCAGACCCGGGACATGATCGGGGAGGAGCTCTCCGGAGACGAGGCGTTCACCGCGCTGCGCCACTACGGGGGACTGCGGCTGCTGATCGACTCTTTCGCCCGGTTCCGTTACGCCGACGGGTTCACCAACGCCCGGGCCCTCGCCTTCCAGGTGGTCCTCGGGCTGGTGCCCTGCACCGTGGCGCTCGTCGGACTCGCCACCTCCGCGCACACCGAGGGCGTGGGGCGGGTCGTCGAGCTCACCCTCGGCCGGATCGTGCCGGGCGCCAGCGCGGAGATCGTCCAGGACGCCTTCGACGGGACGCGGCGCACCGCGCACGGCGACGTCTGGGGCACTGTGGCCCTCTGCCTCGGCCTGGGCTTCGCCCTGCTGAACCTGGCCTCGGCGATGGGCCAGATCGAACGCGGCGCCAACCGCATCTACGGCATCGAGCGCGACCGCCCCTTCCCGCGCAAGTACGGGCGGGCCATCCTGCTCGCGCTCGCCGCCGGTCTGCCCCTCGGGCTCGGCTTCGTCGTGCTCGTCGCCGGTGAGGCCGTGGGCGACGCGGTGGCGGACACCGCCGGCTGGGAGGACAGCGGCCTGCCCTGGTGGGGCGTGCTCGACATCCCCGTGGGACTCGCGCTCGCCTGGATCGCCTCCGCCGTGATCTTCCGCTGGTCGCCCCGCCGCGTCCAGCCCGGCTACACCTGGCTGGCCTTCGGCTCGGCCGTGCACCTGCTGCTGTGGGTGGCGGCCACCTGGCTGCTCGCGTTCTACGTCGAGGAGAGCGGGGCCTTCGGCGCCGTGTACGGGCCGCTCACCGCGTTCATCGCCCTGCTGCTGTGGGCCAATCTCACCGCCGTCGCCCTCTTCCTGGGCATCGCCTTCGCCGCCCAGCTGGAAGCGGCCCGCGCCGGCAT
Organism: Streptomyces sp. NPDC085931; assembly: GCF_044540565.1. Taxonomy (NCBI): domain Bacteria; kingdom Bacillati; phylum Actinomycetota; class Actinomycetes; order Kitasatosporales; family Streptomycetaceae; genus Streptomyces; species Streptomyces sp. NPDC085931. Next base: position 406,094 of record NZ_JBITSK010000003.1, on the reverse strand, counting down.
CACCTCAGCCGTCCGGCCGGATCCCGGCCCGGGCAGGTGAGGGGACGACGGACGAGGGCCGCTCGCGGGGGACCGGGCCCTCAGCGGCCCGCCGCCGCGGTCACCGTCGCGGGATCCACACCGGTCAGCTCGACGACGCGGTGCGGGGGCACCCCGGCGGCCAGCGCCCGCCCGATCAGACCGTCCCGGCCGTCGGCGCAGTCACGGTAGGCCAGCAGCTCCTCCTCGATCCCGGCGAGCGACTCCGGCGCCATCGCGTGACGCACCCGGTTCAGCTCCTCGTCGCTCAGCGGCACCGGCAGCCGCTCCGCCTCCTCGGGCACGGCCGCCGTCTCCTCCGGGGGCAGCAGGCGCAGCTGTGGGGAGGTCGGCGCGCTGCCGTGGGCGTCCAGCCAGGCACGCACCGCGGGCGTCTCCATGCACGCGAGGTCACCGACGGCGGCGGGGGCCACCCCGAGCGGCACGGACGGGTCGTCCAGCAGGAACAGGTAGGCGTCGTCGGTCATCCTCGGCTCCTTTCAACGGGATGTGATCGACGTCCCTTTACCCCGCGGCGCCCGGATTACCGCGAGGTTCACACGGCCGCGACCGAGACGCCGATGGCGATGAACAGCCAGCCGGTGCCCAGCTCCCACCGGTGCCGGATCCGCGGCCTGGCCAGCACCGCACGCAGCCGCGCGGCGACTCCCACGAGCGCGAACCAGTACCCGACGCCGATCACGATGTCCAGGACGCCCAGCAGGAAGACCTGGCGCGCCACGGACCCGGCGCCGTCGACGAACTGGGGGAGCACGCTCAGGAAGAACAGCGCTGCCTTGGGATTGAGCACGTTGGTGAGGAACCCCTGCGTGAAGGCCTCCCGTAAGCGCCCCCGCCCGCCCGACGCGGCGGCGGACGCCGGCTCCGCCGGGCCGGGTGCGCGCCCGCTCTCCCGGGCGGCCCGGCGGGCCGCCAGCACCGCCCGTACACCGAGGAACACCAGGTAGGCCGCGCCCAGCAGCCGGATCCCGTCGAACACCAGCGGCGAGCGCGTGGCGACCACCGCCAGCCCGGCCGCGGCGGCCAGCATGTGCACGCACAGCCCGGTCTGCGCGCCCAGGGCCGCGGCCCTGCCCCGCGCGGGGTCCTGTGCCGCCGATCTGACGACGACGAGGAAATCGGGCCCGGGCACCACATAGGCGACCAGCACCACACCGAGGAAACCGACCAGGTCGACCGTCATCCGTAGCCCTCCGTTCGCCGCCCGTGAGGTGACGGCCCGGTCGGGTACCCCGGTTTCGCCCGGGCAGCAGGGGCGTGCCGTCACCGGACGGCGGGTCCGGCCCGGCCCGCGCCCCCGCAACCGGCCGCGCCCGCGGGCTTGTACGGTCGGCGCATGACGGACACCAGGCGTTTCGAGGGGTACGGGGTACTGGTCACCGGTGGGGCCCGCGGCATCGGCGCGGCCATCGCGCGGCGGCTGGCACGGGAGGGAGCGCGGGTCCTGGTGGCGGACCGGGACCCGGCGGAGGCGACGCGAACCGCGCGGGCACTGCGCGAGGCGGGACTGCACGCCGAGGCGACCGGCTGCGACGTGGCCGACCGGGCGGCGGTCGAGGCCGCCGTCACGCACGCCGTGGACGCCTTCGGCTCGCTCGACGTGCTGGTCAACTGCGCCGCCCACTGCTCGCCGGACGCGCCCCTCTTCGAGGACGAGCCGGACGAGGCGTGGGCCCGCGACCTGGACGTCACCCTGACCGGCGCCTACCGCTGCTGCCGCGCCGCCCTGCCGCACCTGGCCGCCTCCGGCCGCGGCGCGATCGTCTCCATCGGCTCGGTCAACGGCCTGCAGGACTTCGGCAACCACGCCTACAGCGCGGCCAAGGCGGGCCTGGGCTCCCTCACCCGCACCCTCGCGGGCCACGCCGCCGGGCGTGGTGTCCGCGTCAACCTGGTCGCCCCCGGCACGGTGCGCACCAGCGCCTGGGAGGGCCGCGACGAGGACCTGGAGGCGGTGCGCGGGCTGTACCCGCTGGGGCGGGTCGGCGAGCCGGAGGACATCGCGGCGGCGGTCGCCTTCCTCGCCTCGTCCGACGCGTCCTGGATCACCGGCACCACCCTGGTCGTCGACGGCGGCCTCACCGCCGTCAGCACGGGCTTCCACCAGGCGCTCCGGCCGGGCGACGAGTCCGGGTGATGAGTCCGGGCGCCGCGTCCGGGCGATGAGCCGCGGCCGGGAGCACGGACTGTGCGTCCCGGCGATGAGTCCGGGCCGCGGATCGGGTCTGCCCTGACATGACACGCATCGTCGCCGACATCTCGGTCTCTCTCGACGGATTCGTCACCGGCCCCGACCCGGGCCCCGACAACGGCCTGGGCACGGGTGGCGAGGCCCTGCACACCTGGGCGTTCTCCGACGACCCCGACGACCGGCGGGTGCTGGCCGAGGCCACGGCCCGCTCCGGCGCCGTCGTCCTCGGGCGCCGGCTCTTCGACGTGGTGGACGGACCGCACGGCTGGGACGACACCACCGGGTACGGGGCGGGCGAGGTGGGCCGGCCCGCGTTCGTCGTCGTGACGAGCGCGCCGCCCGCGTCCGTGCGCCTCGCCGAGCTGGACTGGACGTTCGTGACCACCGGTGTGGCCGACGCCGTCGCCGCCGCGCGCGGGCGGGCCGAGGAGGCGTCCGAGCGCGGCGGCAGGGACCTCGACGTCGTCCTCATGGGCGGCGCCGCCACGATCGCCACGGCCCTGCGGTCCGGGCTGGTCGACACGCTGTCCCTGCACCTGGCCCCGGTCGTGCTGGGCGCCGGAACGCCCCTGTTCACCGGCGGGACGCCGCGCGCCCTGGCGCAACGGGACGTGATCCCGACGACCACGGCGACGCACCTGACCTACGACGTCCTGTGACGGGGGAGCGCCCGCCACTCGAGGGCCCGGGCCGGAGCCCGGCGCCCCCTACGGCTGCCCGTGCAGGTCGCGCAGGATGTCCGTGGTGATGTCCGCCAGCGGCTTGCCGGTGCGGAAGGCCTCGGCGCGCATCAGGGCCAGCGCGTCCTCCTGGCTGATCCCCTGCCGGGCGACCAGGGCGCCGACGGCGCGTGCCGTGTCGAACCAGTGGGCGCGGATGACGTCCTGCGGTTCCCAGGCCGGTGCCCGCGACCCGGTGAGCAGCATCTCGCGGGTCGTCATGAGCGCGGCCGTCACGGCGTCGGCCACGCGGGAGGCCTGCTCCAGCGCCTCCTCGTCGAGCGCGTGGGGCCGCAGCGCCAGCAGGTCGACCGTGCCGAGGACGTAGTCGCCGAAGAAGAGGGGCAGGGCGTACACGGACACGACCCGGGGCAGCCGCTCGCGCAGGGTCGCCCCGAACAGCGGCCACGGCGTGACGTCGTGGCGCAGGTCGTGCACCGCCACGGGCTCACCGGTGCGCGCGGCGGTGATGCAGGGTCCTTCCAGCAGGGTGAACTGGATGTCCTCCAGCGCCAGCGCGGCGTCGTCCGACGCGGCGAGCAATTGCCGGGAGGGGGTGTCGGTGAGCAGCGCGAGGGTGGCCCCGTCCATGCCCAGCCCTTCGCACACGGCCTCGCACACCCGTCGCGGCACCTCTTCGGCGGGCGCGTGCGCCGCGGCTTCGATGACCATCCGTGCCGCCTTGTCCGCAGCGGTCATCCGGCCTCCCGGTGCGCCGGGAACCGCTCGTGTTCGTGAAGGACCATGCGAGCGAAGTACCCCGGCCGGCCGGGGCGATGCCGCCGGGCCCCGGCTCGCGTGCCGGGACGGCCGCCGATGGGCCACCCTCGGGTAGCACCAGACCTTGACGCGGCGCCCCCCGAACGGGTCCGGCCGGGTGTCCCGGCCCGGATTCCGGCCGGGGGCGGCAAGGCGGTCCCGGACCGTTCAGGGAGCGATGCCCACTGACGGCAAGCGGCTCCACGCCTTCTCCTGACGGGCCGTCAGGGCGGGCCAGTGCAGCCCGCCGGGCCGGGGGTTCACCCGCGTGGCATACGGCTCGGGCGTGAAGGGCGGCTCGTAGAAGCAGCCGGTGCCGTAGGCGGCGTCGAAGCGGGGGCAGGACGCCGCGATCGAGGCCGAGGTCGGCTTCTTCCCGCTGCGGACCCAGGTGTCCAGCGCCGCGAGGGAGGTGGCGTACTCGGCGCTGCTCAGCCCGCTGTGCTCGTGCTCGCCGGTGAAGGTCTGCACGAGGTACCGGTCGCGGTGGGCGCCGCGCAGGGTGGCCCGGTAGGCGGCCTCGTGCTCGACGAAGGCCGTCGGGTCATCGATGGCGTGCAGGGTCAGCACCGGGATCGACACCCTGCCGGTGAGGTCGCTGTCCCAGGAGAGGTCGCGCACCGCGGTGGGGTCCGCCGAGAAGCGCTCGACACCGGCGTTGAGCGCGGCGTCGTCGTGGGAGCCGGAGTAGACGACTCCCTGGTTGGAGAAGGGGTTCCGTCCGCGGAGCCGGTCGTGCACGATGTCGCGGAACGTGAACGTGGCGAACCGCAGGTGGGATTCGAGGGTCCGCTCGGGGATCTCGGTGACGGCGAGGATGTCGTCGAGGTTGCGCTGCTGCGGCGCGGTGCGCTCCTCGGGCGGCGAGGCGAAGCCGGTGCACTCCTGGAGCCGGGCGCGCAGCCCGCTCGTCGTCATCGTCGAACCCGCGCGCAGCCCCTGCCACAGCGGGTACTGCTCCTCGGACGGACGCGGGTGGTTCCGGCAGTAGTACTGGTAGACCGCGCGCAGGTCCACCCGGTAGTCGTAGCCGCGCGAACCACCGCCCAGAACACCATTGGTGAGCAGGGCGCCGTCGTAGGGGCCGTGCTTCTTCGCGCCGTGGACCTCGATGGTCTTCGCGGCGACGTTGCCGCCCCAGGACTGGCCGTGCAGGTAGGTCCGCTCCGGTTCGCGGAACTCCCGGACGAAGAGCCTGCGCAGCTCCTCGGTGTCGGCCGCTGCCATCCTGGTCCCGTAGCCGCCGCGGCGGTAGGAGGAACCGGCCCAGGCGTATCCCTGCTCGACCATGACCGACCAGCGTTCGAGGTCGCCGACGCTGCGCTCGGGGTCGGATTCCGCGCCCAGGTCCGGCCCGCCGTGCGCGTGCATCACCAGGGAGCCGTTCCACTGCTCGGGAACGGCGATCGCGTAGTAGGCGCCGTCCGTGCTCCGCCCGGTGTAACAGGTGGCGATGTCCGACAAGGCGGCCGGACACGGCGCGGGGGCCGGCTCTCCGGCAGCGGTGGCGGGCGTGGACAGTGCGGGAACGGCAAGGACCGCGGCAACGATCGCACCGAGTCGTCTCATGTGGGCTCTCCTGTCCCTCCGGGCGCGATCCTCGCGCGGAGGGCTCGCATGCTAGGGCGCACCCCGGGGACAACTGAACGGCACGGCGATTGAGATCATATTGTTCGCCCCGCCCCCGCCGGAGCACCCCGAGGCGCTTCAGGGCCCTCCACGGCCCCGGGACATGACCGCTTCCTGCACCCGCATCACGTACCACTGTCTGGGCGACGAGCCCCGCAGGTAGAGGTGAGGGCCTCGTCCCACGGGATGCGCGTACCGTTTGAGCGGTGCCCCGTTGGGGAGGGTGAGGCAGGCTTCCTCGACCGGCAGGACCTCGCTGTCCGTCAGGCGGCACAGGTGCAGCCGGTCCGCCTGCCGGCCGCCTCCCAGCATCGTGAGGTGTTCCCCGTGCACGGCCATGCCCGAGGGAGCGGCCACGGGGGAGCTCCGCAACCGGACCCGACCGCCGGTGCGGACCTCCAGCAGCGGGAACGTCGGGTAGTAGTCGGCCCACGCGACGCCGTCGGCGACGTTGAGGGCGTAGACCGTGTCGATGTACTCGACGCCCGGAGCGGGCTTGTATCCCCACAGGCGGTTGCCGCCGCTGTCCCAGCGCACCAGGCCGGGGGCGCTGACCGGGTCGGCGTAGACGCCCTCGTCGAAGTAGGCGCTCCACACGTGGTGTTGCCGGTCCGCCATCAGGAACTCCACCGCCCGCCCCAGGGCGAAGCCGCCGCGGCGGCGTCCGTCCCTCCCGAAGATCAGGGCGTTCCGGTCGCCGGGACCGCCGTAACCCTGCACGATGAAACGGCCGTTGGGCAGCGCGTCGAGGCGGGTCGCCCGCAAGTCCAGTCCCCGCAGGACCTGTTCGCGGATCGTCCCTCCCTCGTCGATCACGAGGAGCGCGTCGTACGGGCACGTTCGGGGGTGGGGGAGGGGTCTGCCGACCGGCATGGGGTGCAGTTCGGCCTCCGGGCAGATCAGCCAGAGGGCCCGGCCCCAGGCGTCCACGGTGGTCGCCAGGACCTTCCGGTGGTCGTAGTGCCGAGGCAACAGTGCGTAGGGACGCAGCGCCACCTTCCTCAAGCAATCACCTCACGGGCGAAGGAACACGACCCGCCCATGATCGCATCCGGCGCCACCGGGATCCGGCGCGACCGGGGCGGTGACGTCCCCCGGTGCAGTCGAGCGGGCCGGACAGGAGTTCGCCCTGATACCCGGAGGACGGGTGTCCCTGGGCTTCGACGTCACCGCCTGTGGGAACACGCCTGCGGCGCCGGGTCGCAGACGCTGTTCCGGTGGGGCGACGAGTGCCCCCTCGACCGTGTCCCCTACGGCGACGACACCGGTCCGCACCGCCGGCCGAACGCCCGGCGACGGGGGCGAGTCGGTGTGCGGCGGCTACGGCCGCCTGCTCACCTGGCTCCCGCCGGCGACCGCCAACCGCAACCCCGGCACGGCCGAGTTCGTGTACGGGCCGGACGGCGAGGGCATGTACGAGGACTTCTCCACCCGGCCGGTGCTCCCGCTCTGAGCGTCCGCACCCGCGCGGAGCCCTGGTGGGCCCGGCGGCACGCGTCCCGCACCGATGATCTACAGTCACCCTGCTCTACCAGGGGAGGGGACACGCATGGTGCGTGGAGGTCGTCGGGTCGTGTGGTGCGCCGTGGCGGTGCTGGCACTGGCGGGTTGCGGGCGGGCCGAGGTGCCGACGCCGCCGGAGCGGCGGCCCGCGTTCGAGAGTGCGGAAGACCTGCCGGAGAAGCTCGGCGCGGACGGCACCACCATCGTGGTCGGCGATCCCGACGCGAAGGTCGAGGTGCACCTGTACGAGGATCCGCGCTGTCCGTTCTGCGAGCAGTTCGAGACGTCGGGCGGCGGCCCGCAGCTGCGCAAGGCCCTGCTCGACCGCTCCGCCTCGGCGCGGTACACCCTCGCGTCCTTCCTCGACGACCGGGTCGGCGGCAACGGGTCGAAGAAGGCGGTCAACGCCCTGCGCGCGGCGCTGAAGGAGGGCAAGTTCGTCGAGTACCACGAGCTGCTGTACCTCTACCAGCCCGAGGAGAGCGAGGACGGCTACACCGACGACTTCCTGCTGGAGCTGGCCGGCCAGGTGGAGGGCCTGCGCAGCACGGCCTTCGACTCGGCCGTGAAGACCATGAAGTACCGCGCGTTCGTGGCCGATGCGCAGGCGGCCTACGAGCGGGCCGGAGGTACGGCGGAGCCCGAAGGGCCCGGCACGCCCACCGCGGTCATCAACGACAAGCGGATCCCCGCGGAGTCCAATGGCGTCCTCCTGGACGGCACCGCCTTCGGCCAGCTCCTGCAGCAGATCCACGCCCGCCCCTGGGAGTGGCAGGCCACCACCCTGTGACCCGTTCCCGGCCCGGGGCGTCCTCACGCGAGCATCCCGCCGCAGGGCGACCAGCGAAGGCGCCGCCCGGTCCGTACCGGTGGCCGGCACGCCCGAACCGGTGGTTCGCATCCCCGACGGCGTAACGAGCACCCCGCACGCCGGGCGGCGCCACCGTGCCCCGCCGGAGACTCGGCGTGCAGGGCGGCCGGCAGCCGGCGGCCGCCACCACCGGAAGGCACCGGCCCGGGAGTGATCATGCCGCGTACCACCCCGCCGCGCGTCAGCGTGATCATCCCGGCGTACGACTCCATGCCGGAGCTGACCCGGTGCGTCACCTCCGCCATGGAGCAGACCCTCGGCCCGGACCGGATCGAGATCATCGCGATCGACGACGGCTCCACCGACGGCACCGCCGACGAACTGGACCGGCTCGCCCGCACCTGCTCCTCGCTGCGCGTGGTCCACCAGGCCAACAGCGGAGGAGCCGGAGCCCCGCGCAACACCGGCCTCGACCTGGCCACCGGCGACTACGTCTTCTTCCTCGACTCCGACGACTACCTGGGCCCGGACGCACTGCGCCGCATGGTCGCCATGGCGGACGAGAACCGCACCGACGTCGTCCTCGGCAAAATGGTGTCCGTCGGGGGACGGGCCGTACCGACGGCCGTCTTCTCGCACAACCAGCCCCGCACCGACGTCTTCTCCTCCCTCGCCTACCGCACCCTGGGCTGCTGGAAGCTGTTCCGGCGCTCCCTGATCGAGCGGCTGGGGCTGCGCTTCCCGCCGTACCGCAACTGCGAGGACAAGCCGTTCACCGCCGCGGCCTACCTCAACGCCGACGGCATCTCCGTGGTCGCCGACTACGACTGCTACTACTCGCGCGACCGCGGCAACGGCAACAACCTCACCCGCACCGCCGCCGGCCTCGTCCACCGCATGGACGGCACCCGGCTGTGCTTCGAGACGGTCGCCCGCTACGTCGAACCCGGCCCGCGCCGGGACCAGATCATGCGCCGGCACGTGGAGTGGGAACTGTGCGGGCCCCTGCGCGCCCTGCTGCCCCGCGAGGACGAGCGGGAGGCGCGGGAGCGCTTCTACCCGCAGTTCCGGGAGTGGGCCGTGCGCTACGCGACCGACGGCGTCCTCCAGCGGATCGCCCCGCCGGACCGGCTGATCGTCCACCTCCTGCGCGCCGACCGGTACGAGGACCTCATGACCGTGGCCCGGCACGCCCAGGAGGATGAGACGCGCGGCCACGTCGTCGACAAGGGACGCGTCTACTGGCGCCACCCCTTCTTCCGGGACCCCGCGAAGGCGGTGCCCGACGCCTGTTTCGACGTCACGGACCGGCTGCCCGTCCACCACGGACTCACCGAAGCGGCATGGACGGGCGACGGCTGCCGGCTGCGTCTGTCCGGCCACGCCCGCATCGAGTCCCTCGGCCCGCCGGAGCCCGCCACCCGCCTGATCCTGCGGCCACGCGGCGGCACCCGCCCCGACCTCCGCCTGCCCGTGATCGTCGGCACCGCCCCGCACCGGCCCGGCGCGCGGACGGGCGACGGCGCGGAACCGGCGGGCGGCTTCACCGCCGTGCTGGACCTCGACACCGTGGACGCCGGCGCCCCGCTCGGCGACGGCGTGTGGGACCTGCACCTGGAGGTGCACGCCGACGGGGTCGTTCGGACCGTCAGGCTCCGGCAGGCCCGGACGGAGGACGGCGCCGACCGGCCGGAACCGCCCCCGCGAGAGCTGCGGACCGCCTCCCGGCCCGGGCGGGGCCCCCTCACCGCGCGGCCCTTCCGCACCCCGCAGGGCACCCTCTCCGTGGAGATCCGGCCCGCTCCCGTCCAGCCCCCCTGCCGGGTGACCGGGGTCGCCTGGGACCCGGCCGCCCCCGGCACGCTCGTCGTCCGCGGACGGCTGACCGCCGAAGCCGCCCGCCGCCCCGGGGCCGTGACGCTGCGAGCGGAGGACGGCACCGGACGGGTGCGCGAGGCGCCGCCCTGCCACGCCCCGGACGACGGCCGCACCGACTTCACCGTCCGGCTCGCGGTCAGGGAACTGCCGCCGGGACGCTGGACGTTGACCCTCCGGACCGGCACGGCGCACGACGCGGGCGACCCGGGCGGCCGGATCCCCGTCCCGCCCACGCGGAGCCTCACCGGCGCCCGCTGGTTCCGCGCCTCCCGCCTCGGCCGCCCCTACTACGCCAAGCCCCTGCCGCACGCCGCGCAAGGCGCCCTGGTGCTGCGTGTGGCGCCGGTGCGAGTGGCGGCCGCCCTGCGCCGACGTGTCCGAGGGCTCCGGAAGCGGCCTTCTTCCGGCCGGACGCCGCAAGGGCGTTCCGCGAATTGACGGATTCAGCCCGCCCGCCGCTGGGCAGTGAGCCCCGTGAATGTCATGAGCACGACTGCCCTTCCCCCACAAGGAGGTCGATCATGCACGTACGCACCCTGACCGGCGGCCTGGCCGCCGCCTGTCTGATCACCCTCTCCCTGACGGGCGGCCAGGCCGCGGCCGCGTCCCCCGGCCCGGCCGCCGCGCCCCTCGCCGCCCGGGTCCTCACCTACGACGCCGCCGGCGCCGCTGAGTTCAAGGCCGCCGTCGACCGGGGCGCGGCGATCTGGAACGCGAGTGTCGACTCCGTCGAACTGCGGCCGGTCGCCGCCGGACAGCGGGCGAACATCCGGGTCCTGGCGGACAACGGCTGGCCGCGTGCCCTGCCCACCACCCTGGGCAACGGCACGGTCTACATCGGGCGCCAGGCCGTGAACCAGGGATACGACACCATCCGGATCTCGTCCCACGAACTCGGCCACATCCTGGGCCTGCCCGACCGCAAGCCGGGACCGTGCTCCAGCCTGATGTCCGGCTCCAGCGCCGGCACGGCGTGCACGAACCCGTATCCGAACGCGGCGGAGAAGGCGGAGGTCGAGGGCAACTTCGGCGGCGCCCTCGCCGAGCGGGCCCCGGCCGCCCGCGCCGAGCTCGTCCTGGACTGACCCCGCACCGCCGCCCACCGGTGGACGGCGCCGCGCCGCTCAGGCCGGGCAGCCGGTGTCGTCCACCACGTAGTAATCGGGCGCGGTCTGCTTCAGGGTGCGGCGCGTGAACGTGTTCCACAGCCCCATGGCCTGGTTCGAGCCCTTGGCGAACGTGCTGCCGCCGCTCTGGTAGGCCCGCCCGGCGACGGTGTGGTCGTAGTTGCTCGCCGTGTGGCAGGTGGGCGTGAACCCGGTGGTGGTCGCGGACACCGCGGACGACACGCGGCCCGCCGCACCCGCCGCGTCCACGGCCGCCACGCTGTAGCGGTACGTGGTGCCCGTGGCCAGGCCGCTGTCGGTGTAGGAGGCCGAGGCCGTGGTGCCCACCCGCGTGCCGTCGCGGTGGACGACGTACGAGGCGGCGCCGTCGACCGCCTGCCAGCTCAGAAAGACGGCCGAGTCGGTGGTCCGGGTGACCGTCAGGCCCGTGGGCGCGGGCAGGGCGCCGGTGCCCTCGTCGCCGTCGAGGCCCCAGAACCGGGCGGTGTGGTAGCTGGAGCAGACGGTGTCGAGGTAGTACGTGCCGGTGCTGCCGCACTGCCCGGGGCCGCTGCCCGGGTCGACCGCGAGTCCGTGCGCCATGCCGGAGACCGAGTACACCTCGACGGCCGGCCGGCCCGAGGAGTCGTCGTAGACGCTGCGCGAGGTGCCCGCGCCGAGGCTCTCGGTGCGTGAGGGCGTCTGGCCGAGACCCCACACGTTCGTCCACTGGTCGCGCAGTTCACCGGCGTTGGCGGGGACGACGGTGGTGTCGGCGGTGCCTTGCCAGATCGCCACGCGCGGCCAGGAGGCCGTGCCGGCCGGGGCTGCGGAACGCACCAGGTCCCCCCACTGCGCCGGGCTCCGGTCCGGCGGGCTGTACATGCAGGTGTACGCCGCCGACACACTGCTCGCACAGCGGGCGGGCAGCCCGGAGGCGATGGACCCGCCCGCGAACACGTCGGGGTAGGCGGCGAGCATGTTCGCGGTCATGGCGCCCCCCGCCGACAGGCCGGTGATGTGCACCCGCCGGGAGTCGCCGCCGTACAGGGACAGGGCCTTGTCGACCATCTGCCGCAGCGACAGGGCCTCGCCCTGACCGCGCCCGCTGTCGCCCGGCTCGAACCAGTTGAAGCAGGAGTTGGCGTTGTTGGCGGAGCTCGTCTGCGGGAAGACCAGGGCGAAGCCGTAGGCGTCGGCGAGCTCGGGCCAGCCGGAGTGCGCGTAGTAGTCCTGAGCGTTCTGTGTGCAGCCGTGCAGGGCGAGGACGAGCGGAGCGCCCGCCGGCAGCCCGTCGGGCGCGTAGGTGTACATCGAGAGGTTGCCGGGGTTGGTGCCGAAGCCGGTGACCTGGGTGAGACCCGCGGCGGCTGCCGGCGGACCCGCGGCGATCAGACCGGCGGTCAGGGCCAAAGCCCCGGCGGCGGCGGTGATCCAGCGGCGTACGCCGCCGATGACGCGGCGGCCCGCGGAGAAGCGGAACGTGGTGTGCGACTGTCCCATGACGACTGCCTGCCTCCTGGTGGGGGGAAACGCTGCGCGTCGCCGGTCCGGGAGAGGTCCGCGGGGACCGGCGTGCCGTGCATCATCGGGGCGCGCTCGCCGGCGTCGACATGGGCCGGACCACCATGTGTGGCCCAGACCTGTGTGACCGCGCTCCATGGCCGGCTCGGTGACCGGTCCGGTAGGGCCGCAGCACCTGGGCGAAGCATCTCCCCGTCCGGCGCGCCACCCTGGCGCCGGCACCCATGGTGAGCTGGGCGAAGGTGGTCGCCGGGCCCATAGGCCGTGGCGGGTGGCCGGCATAGCCTCCCGCGCATCCTGTCCGCAGACCGCGACCGCGGAGGCACCCGCATGCGTCCTTCCACCCGCCCACTGCACCGTCCCCGGGGGCGGCGGTGGGCGGCGGCAGCCCTGGCGCTGACCGCCCTCACCCTCACCCCCGCGCCCGCCGCGGCGGCACCGGAGCGCTGCGCGCACGCCCCGCGCGTGCGCGTACCGGGAGCCGAGTACCAACGGGCGTCCTGCCTGGCGGAGTTGACCACGGCCGGCACGGTCGCCTCGGGGCACACCGACCCGGCCGACTGGGCCGGACTGACACCGAAGGACCTGGCCGTCCCCAGCGGGGTGCCCGGCGTCCAGATCGACGGCTACTTCCCCGACACCTCCACCACCAACACCAACCACGGCTGGCAGCACGACGCCCAGTTCGTCATCCGCCTGCCCGACCGCTGGAACGGCGGCCTGGTGGTCGCGGGCACTCCCGGCAACCGCGAGCAGTACGCCAACGACCGGGCCATCGCCGACTGGGTGCTCGCACGCGGCTATGCCTACGCGGCCACCGACAAGGGCAACACCGGCCTCGCCTTCCACCGGGACGGAAGGAGGCCGGGCGACGCCATCGCCGAATGGAACGGCCGGCTCACCCAGCTCACCCGGGCCGCCCGGGCCACGGTCGCCCGGCACTACCACCGCCCGCCGGCCCGCACGCTGGTGACCGGGGTGTCCAACGGCGGTTACCTGGTGCGCTGGCAACTGGAGAACCACCCCGAGCTGTACGACGGGGGAGTGGACTGGGAGGGCACCCTGTGGCGCTCCGAGGGACCCACCCTGCTGGACTTCCTGCCCCGGGCGCTGCGCCACTACCCCGCCTACGCCGCCGGGGGAGCGCAGGCCGGCCCGGCGCGCGCGGCCCTGCACGCCGCCGGATTCCCGGCCGGGTCGGAGTTCCTGTGGCCCTACCACCACCAGGTGTACTGGGACCTGACCCAGCGCGTCTACCGCGAGGAGCTGGACCCCGCCTTCGACGGTCCGGCCGAGGCCGGGACACCCTTCTGCGCGCCGGGCACACCGGCCTGTGACGCCGACTACGACTACGCCTCGCGCCCCCACGCGGTGAGGGAAGCCGTGGCGCGGATCGGGCTGACCGGACGGATCGGCAGACCGCTGATCACCGTGCACGGCACCCTGGACGTCCTGCTGCCGATCAGCCGCGACTCCGACGTCTACGCCCGGATGGTGCGCGAGGCGGGCCGCGGGCCGGTGCACCGCTACTACCGCATCGAGGGCGGCACCCACACCGACTCCCTGGCCGACACCCACCCGGACCTGCTGCGTCCGCTCACCCCGTGCCACCGCTCGGCCTTCACCGCGCTGGAGGACTGGCTCGCCTCAGGGCGCCGCCCACCGGCCTCCCACACGGTCCCCCGGCCCACCGGCGCCGACCCGGCGACCCTGGCGAACAGCTGCTCCCTGACGTGATCGCCGGGCCGTCGCCCTCAGGAAGCGACCCGCTTCCCGGTGCGCTCGCTCTCGTCCTGGACCAGCAGGGAGAGCAGGGAGGCCACCGGGAGGCCGGCTTCGGCCGGGTGCCGCAGCACCTTGCCGGGCTCGACGCGGTAGGTGTTGGTGCGCCCCTCGCGGGTGTGGGAGAGGTACCCGGCCCGCTCCAGGTCGGAGATGATCCGCGACACGGCCCGCTCGGTGAGCCGGCAGCGGGCGGCGATGTCGCGGATGCGGATGTTCGGGTTGTCGGCGATGGCCGCCAGGACCCGCGCGTGGCTGGTGATGAACGTCCATCCGGTGTGTGATGCGGGCACTGCGACCATGCTCGGCATTTTAGGGCCAGGGATTGCCGGAACACAGATACATGACATACTTTTCCGGCAATCGATGTCGTGCTCCCGTGAGGGAGATCCACGGGGAGGAGCCCGAGGTGCCCTGGGACGAAGCCGCTTCACCGGCACTGATGAGCGACAGCGGTGGGGCGTCCCTTCCCGGGCAGCGCACCGGGCCCGCCGCGCCCGGAACGGCCGTGGAGCGGTACGCACACCGGGAGGCCTGCGTCGTCGTCGCGCGCGGCGCCTGGGACATGGACTCGATCACGCCCCTGGCCGACGCGCTGCGGAGCGCGGCCCGGGAGCACCCGAAGGTGATCCTGGACGCCTCCGGTGTGACCTTCGCGGACTCGACGTTCCTGAACCTGCTGATCCTCACCCACCAGGCGGTCACCCTGCGCGTGGTCGCGCCGTCCCCCCAGGTGCGGCGGCTCTGCCGGATCACCGGGGTCGACGGCCTCCTGCACCTGCGCGCCACCGTCGAGGACGCCCTCGCCGGATGAGCGCGGCCGCGGCCGGGCACCGATCGCCCCGCGGGGCGGCGGGCCGGACCGCGCGCCCGCGGACCGGGGAGCGGTCCCCCGGCCCGGACGGCTACCGTGGAGGACGTGCTGGACCCCTGCAGTGAGCCCGATCCACGCGCGGTGACCTCCCCCCGGACGGTCACGGCCTCCCCCGGAGTGCCGCGATGACGGGCGCCACCGGCGACGACCCGGGCTCCGAGCACGACGACCGGACGTTCTCCGCCCTGCTGGAGGACAGCACCGAGGACCTGTACGAGAACGCCCCGTGCGGGTTCCTCTCCACCCTGCTCGACGGGAAGATCGCCAAGGTCAACGCCACCCTGCTGGACTGGCTCGGCTACCGGCGCGCGGACCTGGTCGGCCGCAGGACCTTCGCCGACCTGCTCACCTCCGGCGGCAGGCTGTACCACGAGACCCACTTCGCGCCGCTGCTGCGCATGCAGGGCGAGATCAGCGGCATCGCGCTGGAGCTGAGGACGGCCGACGGCGGCCGCCTGCCGGTGCTGGTGACCTCGACCGTCAAGCGGGGCGGCGACGGCGAGCCCCAGCTGATCCGCACCACCGTCTTCGACGCCCGCGACCGCCGCTCCTACGAGGAGGAGCTGCTGCGCGCCCGCCAGGAGTCCGAGCGCGAACGCGCACGCCTCCAGCAACTCGCCGCCACGCTGCAGGCGACGCTGCTCCCGCCGGCCCTGGAGAACGTGCCGGGCCTGGACGTGGCCGCCCACTACCACATCGCCTCGGCGGACGAGGTCGGCGGCGACTTCTACGACCTCTTCCCGCTCGCCGCCGGCGCCTGGGGCCTCTTCCTCGGCGACGTCTGCGGCAAGGGCGCCACCGCCGCGGCCGTCACCTCCCTGGCCCGCTACACCCTGCGCGCCGCGGCCGTCTACGACCCCTCCCCGGCCGCCGTGCTGCGCAACCTCAACACCGTCCTGCACCACGAGTACTCCAGCGGCGACGACCCCCGGTTCTGCACGGTCCTCTTCGGCCTGCTCACCCCCGACGAGGACCGAAGCGGCTTCCACATCACCCTGGCCAGCGGCGGCCACCCGCCCGCCCTGCTGCTCCGCGCCGACGGCACCGCCGACCACCTGCCCACCCCCGGCGGCCAGCTCATCGGCGTGATCCCCGACGCCGAGATCGCCACCACCGCCTTCCGCCTCGGTCCCGGGGACACCCTGCTGCTGTACACCGACGGCCTCACCGAGGCACACACCGCCGCGAGCGGCGACCACCGCTACGGTGACGACGCCCTCCTCGCATTCGTCCGGGCGCTGGCACCGACCACCGCGCGGCACACCGTCGCAGCCATCCGCGACCTCCTCGCCGACCTGGGCCGCGGTGTGGACGACGACGCCGCCGTCCTCGCCGTCCACGCGCCCCGGCAGCCCCGCTGACCTCAAGCGCAGAACGCCGTGTCCACGGACTTCATCACGGCCACGGCCCCCTGCTCGGCGTCGCCGAAGGTGCCCGGCAGCGCGGTCACGGCGAGGCCGACGGAACGCCCGTCGTCCGTGGCGCCCCCGCGGGTCTCGTACCCGTCGATGTCGCCGCCGTGCCCCCAGTACACGCCGCCGCAGCTGAGCGGGACGCTGAACACGCCCAGCCCGTACCGCCAGCCCGGGAGCAGCGGGGCGTCGACCGTCTTGCGCATCTCGGCCAGCTGCCGGGCCGGCAGCAGTCCGCCGTCGATCAGGACCCGGGCGAACGCCGCCAGATCACCGGGGGTCGAGACCAGCTGGCCGGCGGCTCCGCCCCAGGACGGGTCCATCTCGGTCACGTCCATGACCCGGCGGGTGCGCGGGTCGCTCAGCGCGTAGCCGTGCGCATGGGGCCGGCGCAGGCTCCGGTCGCCGGCCTGCGGCCAGTAGGTGTGCCGCAGCCCGGCCTTCCTGATGACGCGTCGGGTCATCTCCTCCTGCACCGGACGGCCGGTGACGCGCTCGATCAGGAGCCCGGCCAGCAGGTAGTTGGTGTTGCTGTACTTCCACCGGGTGCCGGGCGGGAAGTGGGCCGGGTGGGCCAGTGCCGTCGCGAGCAGGTCGTGGGGCTGGAAGAACCGGTGCTGGATCTTCTCGAAGTCCTCCAGCCCGAGGTGGTCGGTGTAGCTGGGCAGGCCGCTGGTGTGCTGCAGCAGCTGCCGGACGGTGATGCGGCGGCCGTCGATGCCCTTGCCGCGCACCAGTCCGGGCAGGTACGTCTCGACGGGCTCGTCCAGGCGGACCCTGCCCTCGGCGACCAGTTGCAGGACGACGACGGCGGTGAACGTCTTCGTGTTGCTGCCGGCCCGGACGTAACCGTCACGGGGGACGGGCACGCGTTCGCCCAGCCGGGCGGACCCGGCCACCAGCGACCTCGTCCGGCCGTCCTTGTTCACCGTGGCCAGCACGGCCGGGAACCCCTCCTCGCTCACCAGCGAGTCGATGCTCTTCTGCAGGGGCGACGCGGACGGCGGGCGTGCCACCGCCGCGTCGGTCACGGTGGCGCCCACCAGGACCGCCGCCGCCCCCGCCAGCAGGGTCTTGCGCAGCCTCGAGGTGATCTTCCGGTTCATCGGCGTTCCTCCGTCGTCGAGTTCGGCACCGACGACGTTTCCAGGAACGGCCGCGAAGATCAGTGGGGCTGGGCGGCGAAGACGTGGTGTACCTGGCACCACCCGGGCCGGACCGGCCGCGGCGACGCCGACGGCGGACCCGGCCCCGGGCCGCGTGCCGAACCGGCCGCCGGCTACACCCCGTCGCGGCGCGCCGCCGGACCCTGCCACCAGGCGGCCGTCGCGTCGCGCAGGGTGTTGGTGCCGCAGTGCACCTCACCCATTCCGAGGTGGTACGTGTACCAGTCGTCGATGTACGACACCTGCACGCCGACCCGCCGGTAGGCGGCGGACACGGCCTCGGTGAACAGGTCCTTGCCCTCGACGACCGGCCCCCACTGGCGCGGAGCGAGGTAGCGGTCGCGGGTCAGGAGCACGCCGTTGACCGCGCCGGGAACGTACGCGCTGGTCTCCACCGTCCCGGCAGCCGCCGCACGCCGCCCGGCCGGGTTCTCGGCGAGCCACTTCTGCTGGCCGAAGTCCCCGAGGCTGTCCACCACGTCGGAGCCGGCGCCCATGCGCGACAGCCGCGGCACGGGCACCTCCCGGCCCTCGGCGGTCACGGCCTCGGAATCACGGGTGTACAGCGCCGGCACCCGGACGATCTCCGCGTCGGTGACGCCCGTCTCGCGCTTGAGGATCTCCAGGTTGGCCGCGATGCGCCGGGCCGCCATCTCGTTGTCGGCCACCAGATGGCGGGAGGCGAGCGCCTGGTCGATGGTCTCCTCGGGCGCGGGAGTGTCGCTGCGGCCGGGGACGGAGAACATCTTCGTCCTGCCGTGGCCGTCGCGCTGGGCGTCACGCAGCAGCCGCAGCCCCGCCTGCGGGTCGGCGACGCCGAGGCGCCAGCCGCGCGGGGTGTCGGCGGGCAGGAACTGCACGAACTCGTCGACGTGGCCCACGCCCAGCCAGGAGGTGTCCAGCAGCAGCGGGTCCTGCATGCCCTGCGAGGCGAGCAGGGTCCGCATCACCTTCGACGGCCGCGCCCCGCTGTCCTTGCGCTCGCCCATGATGATCCGCCCGGCCGGGTACGAACGGCCGTTGTGCGTGTAGGGCGGGATGGTCTCCAGGTTCCCCATGGAGTTGAGCGACCAGTCGTCGGGCTCCGCCCGGTCGGTGACCTGCACGACCCCGATGTCCCGGCCGCGCACCTTCTCGAACAGCTCCCGGCCCGCGTCGCGGTCCGGCTGGGCGGAGCGCAGCATCACGCGCATCACGTGCCGCCGGCCGCCCGGCCCGGTCATGCTGACGTAGGCCGGTTCGACGAAGTCCTGGGCCCAGGGGTCGGCGTACTTGGTGAACTTGACCAGCGGAGTGGTGACTTTGGCCTTCTCGACCTCCTTCGCCAGTTCGGCGACGAACTTCTGCTGGAGCCGGCTGTACGGCCCCTGGCCCTGGACCTCGGTCACCATCACCTGCTGGGTGTTCTGCAGGTGATGGTGGGTCAGCAGCGGGGCGACGCGCAGGGTCACGGCGTCGGAGGTGGTGCGCCCGCCGGACGCCACCGTCAGCCGGACCACCGCGCGGCCGTCCCACGCGGCTCTGTCCCGGACGACGTCGGTGGCCTCGACGCCGAACTCCACGCCGGCCCGCAACTCGGCCGCGGTCAGCCCGGTCCGGGCCGTCACCGCCACCCACTTCCCGGCGCGCTTGAGGAAGAGACGCGCGTGGTCGCCTCCCGTGGTGATCTTCAACGAGCCCTTGGCGTCCGCGGGCAGGCCCGGCAGCGGCACGGATCGCACCCGGGCGAGGTCGGCGGCGTCCGCGGTGCCGTTCACTCGCGTGTCGGAGCCGTCGTTGCACGCGGCCAGCTTCGCGTCGGACAGCGGGGAGCCGCCGGGCCCGGTGACCGGGCACCGCTGGGCGTCGTCGTCGATGTTGGGCAGGAAGACGGCGCCACGCTCGACGGACCAGCCGTCCTCGCCCCTGCTGTCGCTGCCACCGGTGACATCGACCCGCCCGTCGCGGTTCACATCCGCCCGAAGGTCGGCGCGTCCCACCGTGCCGGCGGCCGACGCGGGTCCGGCCGGGCCGGCCAGCACGGACCCCGCGGCGGCGATGGCCAGCACCACCGACCCGGCCGGGTACAGGCGCGGACGTATACGTGTACGTGAACGCACAGCACGTTCCTCTCAGTTGCGGGTTTTCGCCCTGCAAGAGGAGGGAGAGTGGCTGTGCGTTCACTGTGGGGCCGCAGTTGCTTCCGTTCTGTGGACTCCCGGTTTCCTGACGGCAATTCAGGACATCCGGTGTCCATGTCTCACGCATCGATGCTGCAGGCCGCTTCCGGGGACGGCGGTTCCAGTCCGGCCCTCGTCCCGATCCTGTGTCTCTTCCTGGTCATGGGCCTGGTCCAGGTGGTACGCCCCCAACTGCTCTGGCGGCTGAACAGCCGCCTCCAGCGAGGCTGGGTGAAGAACCCCGAGGCCACCGAACCCACGGCGAAGGGGTACGCGATGCAGCGCGTGGTCGGGGTGCTCTTCCTCGCGACGGCCGGCTGGATGCTGCTGCGGGCGCTGTGAGCACGGGCGAACCGCGCCGCACCCGCCGCGCTCACGGGCCGGCCGCCGCCTGCTGTTCGACGGCGATGCCCAGCCGGTCCGCCACGGTCGTCAGGGCCGTGCCCAGCGGGAGGGAGACCCGGGTGAGGGCGTACTGGTCGCCCCGGGTCGGGTCCCGGTTGACGATCAGCACCGGCTTTCCGTCCCGCGCCGCCTGACGGACGAAACGCAGGCCCGACATCACCGTCAGCGAGGACCCGAGGACCAGCAGCGAGGCGGCCGCGCGGACCAGCGCGCGGCAGTGCTCGACGCGCTGCGGCGGCACGGCCTCGCCGAAGAACACCACGTCCGGTTTGAGGATGCCGCCGCAGACCGCGCACGGCACCACCCGGAAACCGGCGACCTGTTCGTCCGTGAGGTCGGCGTCGCCGTCCGGGTTGAGGCCGGCGGCCACGGGCTCGAAGCCGGGATTGGCCTCCTCCAGCCGCCGGGCCAGCTCACGGCGTGGGCTGCGGGCTCCGCAGGACAGGCACACCACCCGGTCCAGGGCCCCGTGGAGCTCCACGACGTCCTCGCTGCCGGCGGCCTGGTGCAGGCCGTCCACGTTCTGGGTGATGACGCCCGCGAGCAGGCCGTGCCGTCCGAACGCGGCCACGGCCCGGTGCCCGGCGTTGGGGCGGGCCCGGCCGAAGGTGCGCCAGCCGAGGTGGCTGCGCGCCCAGTAGCGGCGCCTGGCCTGCGCGCCGGCGACGAAGTCCTGGTAGGTCATCGGCGTGTGCCGGCTCAGGCTGCCGCCCTCGCCCCGGTAGTCGGGGATGCCCGACTCGGTGGACAGGCCCGCACCGCTCAGCACGAGCACCCCGCCGCCGCGCAGCGCGTCGGCGACCGGCTCCAGGTCCGTGGTGCCCGGCGGCAGGTCCTCGCCGGGGGTCCAGCTCAGGGTGGGGCGCATGCGCATGCCGTCAGGGTACGGAACGGCGGCCCTCGACGGGGCGGCGCGGTCCGCGCCCGGGCGGGCTTGCGCTCGCCCGCCCGACGGAGGACGCGGGCCGTCGTCCTCCCCCCGTTGGGCGGCACCGCAGCTGTCCGGCCACCCGGCGCATGGTGGTGCCGTCCGGCCAAGGCGACCGGACGGCGTCAGCTCGGGTCTCCCGCGCCCTGGTGACGCGCCGCGAGCCGGGGCCAGGGCGACGGCGCCGAGCAGCAGGCCGGAGTTGCGCAGGGCGATGTCGTGGTGACGCGGGTGCTGAAACCCTCGATCCGGGACAGACGGTCGGACAGCGGCGCGTACCGGTTCAGCGCCGACCGAGCGAGGGACGAGGTGAGTGATGCGTGCGGTGACGGTGCGGCCCGGCACCAAGGACTCCACACAGGTGCGGGAGGTGCCCGACCCCGCCCCGGCGGCCGGCGAGCTGCTGGTGGACGGCCTGGCGATGGGCGTGTGCGGCACGGACAAGGAGATCGCGCGGGGCGAGTACGGCACGGCACCGCCCGGTCGTGACCGGCTCCTCCTGGGACACGAGTCCCTCGGACGGGTCCGGCGGGCGCCGGCCGGAAGCGGCTTCTCGGCCGGTGACCTGGTCGCCGGGGTGGTGCGCCGCCCGGACCCCGAACCGTGCGGGGCGTGTGCCCGCGGGGAGTTCGACATGTGCCGCAACGGCCGCTACACCGAGCGCGGCATCAAGGAGCTCGACGGCTACGGCTCCGAGGCGTGGTGCGTGGAGGCCGAGTACGCGGTGAGGCTGGAGCCGCAGCTGGACCGCGTCGGCGTGCTCATGGAGCCGACCACCGTGGTGGCCAAGGCCTGGGAACAGATCGAGCGGGTCGGGGGCCGCTCCTGGTTCGAGCCCCGGCGGGTCCTGGTGACCGGGGCGGGCCCGATCGGCCTGCTGGCCGCGCTCCTCGGCGCGCAGCGGGGACTGGACGTGCACGTCCTGGACCGGGTGACCGACGGCCCCAAGCCCGGCCTGGTACGGGACGCGGGCGCCACGTACCACGCCGAGGACACCGAACGCGTGATCACCGCCGTCCGCCCCGACGTCGTCATCGAGGCGACCGGCGCGAACGAGCCCGTGCTCGCCGCGCTGACCGGCACCGCGCCCTACGGGGTGGTGTGCCTGACCGGGGTGTCACCCGCCGGGCGCAGGATGACCGTGGACGCGGGCGCCCTCAACCGGGAGATCGTGCTGCAGAACGACGCGGTGGTCGGTTCGGTCAACGCCAACCTGCGTCACTACCGGCAGGCCGCCGACGCCCTGGCCCGGGCCGACCTGTCCTGGCTGGAGCGCATGATCACCCGGCGGGTGCCGCTGGAACGCGCGACGGAGGCGTTCACGCCGCAGCCGGACGACGTCAAGGTGGTCGTCGAGCTCTAGCCGCCGGCGACGAGTTACCGAAGGGAAGTTCTGGATGTCTCACAGCTCCGCTCCGCTGGTCGTGGTCATGGGTGTGTCCGGCTCGGGGAAGACCACGGTGGGCCGCTCGCTGGCACGACGCCTGGGCGTGCCCTACGCCGAGGGCGACGACTTCCACCCCGAGGCCAACGTGACGAAGATGCGGGCCGGCCACCCGCTGGACGACGAGGACCGCCGCCCCTGGCTGGCGGAGATCGCGCGCTGGCTGTCCGGCCACGCGGTCAGCGGGGGCGTGGTGGCCTGCTCGGCGCTGAAGCGCCGCTACCGCGACCGGCTGGCCTCCGCCGCACCGCGCGTGTTCTTCCTGCACCTCGACGGTTCGCCCGAACTGATCGCCGCGCGGATCTCCGCCAGGCGCGGCCACTTCATGCCGCCCGACCTGCTGCGCAGCCAGCTCGCCGACCTCGAACCGCTGGGGGAGGACGAGGCGGGCGCGGCCGTCCCGATCGACGGCACGCCCGAGGAGACCGCCGCCCTGGCCCACGCCGCCGTCGTCTCTCCCACCGCGCCCGGCGAGGCCGACGGGAGGCCATGACCGGGGCGGGCCCGGGTACCCGCCCGCCATGCCGCAGCCGCCCCCGCATCTGCACGTCAGCCGTGACCGGGTCGGCGCGGCCGTGGTGCGCAGCGCGGGAACGCGGCGACAGGACGGGCGGGACGCCCCGATCGTGCTGGTGCCGGGCCTGGGAGCGCCGGGGTACCTGCTGCGCACCCTGGAACACTGCGCCCGCTCGGGCCCGGCCCGGCTGCTCGACGTGCCGGGCTTCCGCGACCCTTCGGGGCAGGCCTGTCCCGAGACGCTCGGGCCGCTGGCGGAGACGGTGGCCCGCTGGCTGGCCGTGGTGCCGCAGGCGCCGGTCGTGCTCGCCGGGCACTCCACCGGCGCCCAGGTGGCGCTGCACGCGGCCGTGCGCGCCCCCGAGCGGGTCCGGGCCCTGGTCCTGCTCTCCCCGACCTTTCCGCCCCACCTGCGGCGGATGCGACCGCTCCTCGGCGCGCTCGCCCGCACGGTGGTCCACGAGCCGCCGGACGTCGTCCCGGCCGTGCTGCCCACCTACCTGAAGGCCGGCCCACGACGACTGCTGGCCTGCGTCCGGTCGGCCCAGGCCGACGCGCCCGAGGACGTCCTGCCCTCGGTGGCCTGCCCCGTCACCGTCCTGGCGGGGGAGCGGGATGCCCTGTGCCCGCCGGACTGGGCCGGGCACCTGGCCCGCCGCGCGGCCACCGGCCGCGCCCTGCGGGCACCGGGCGCACACGCGTTCCCCCACCCCCACCCCGCCGTCACCGCCGAGATCCTGGCGGGGGCCCGCACCGGGTGGCCGTGACCCGTCGCCGCTCCCGGACGGGGAGTACGCCGCCGAACCGGTCCGCCGTCTCCGCCGGGTTCAGACCCGCTTGACGGCGACGCCGCGGCTCTCGAACGCCTCGGTCTCGTCGGCGGGGGCGGCGGTGTCGGTGACGAGGACGTGCACCAGGGCCGGGGGTCCGACGTAGGCCTGGGCGGTGCGGCCGAGTTTGCTGCCGTCGGCGGCGGCGACGATGCGGCGCGCGGAAGCGATCGCCGCCTTCTTCACCGCCGCTTCGTCGAGGTCGTAGGCGGTCATGCCGTCGTCGGCGCTCAGCCCGCAGCAGCCCAGGACGGCGGTGTCGAACCGCAGCGCGGCCAGGGAGGCGAGGGTGAGGGGGCCGATGAGGGCTCCCTCCCCGGCGCGCGGCCGCCCGCCGGGGACCAGGAGCCGGGTCGGCTCGGGGGCGTCGCTCAGGAGCGCGATCGCCTGCAGCGACAGCGGCATCACGGTGACCTGCCGGCCGTGCAGCAGGCGCGCGACCTCCAGGCAGGTCGTACCGCTGTCGAGCAGGACGGTCTCGCCGTCCTGGACGAGCGCGGCCACCTCCGCCGCGATACGGCGCTTGGCGTCGACGGCCTCATGGGCGCGCAGCGCGAAGGGCGGCTCGTCGCCGCGCAGGAGGAGGGTGCGCGCGCCGCCGCGGAACCGTTCGAGGACGCCCTGCGCGGCCAGGTGGTCCAGGTCGCGGCGGATGGTCATCTCCGAGGCGCCGGTCAGCCCGGCGAGCTCGGCGACGGTGGCCGTCCCGGCCTCCTGGACGGCCTGGGCGATCAGTCGGTGGCGTTCCGCGGTGCTCATACGGTGATTCAACACCATGACTTCGAACGATAAGGACGTTTGGAAGCCGTCGTTTCAAACATGGAAACTGTTCGTTATGGTGTTCCGCATGGAAAGAACCCTGCGGGTGGCTCGCGTCGCGACCTTCGTCTACTTCGTACTCAACGGCACCTTGCTGGGCATGTGGGTGGTGCAGATCCCGGCCATCGAGGAGCGCGTGGGCATCAGTCACGCGGCCCTGGGCGGCTTCCTCGTGCTGCTGGGGGCCGGGGCCTTCGTCGGCATGCAGATCGGCGGGCGGCTGTCCGACCGGCTCGGCACCCGCACCGTCGTCCCGCTGGCCGGTGTGCTGTGCGGGGCGACCCTGGTGCTGCCGGGTCTCGCCGGGGAGCCCTGGGCCCTCGGAGCGGCCCTGCTGCTCTTCGGCTTCGGCAACGGCACCCTCGACGTCAGCATGAACGCCCATGCCGTGCAGGTCGAGAAGGCGTACGAGCGGCCCGTCATGTCGGCGTTCCACGCCACGTTCTCCGTCGGCGGTGTCCTGGCCGCCGTCGCGGGTGCCGCGGCCGCCGACGCCGGCTGGGGCCCGGCCGCGACGCTGGGCACCGCCGCGTGCGTCGGCGTCGTCGTCGCCCTGGTGGCCGCCCGCGGACTGCTGCCGGCCGTGCGGCACGCCCCCGCGGCGGACGCCGGCGACGGGTCCGGGACGGGCAAGCGCGCCGTTCCCGGCCGGATCTGGCTGCTGGCCGTCCTGGCCCTGCTCGTCATGCTCTGCGAAGGGGCCGCCAACGACTGGAGCGTGCTGCACCTGGAGGACGTCCTGGGCGCGCCGGAGAGCACCGCCGCCTTCGCCTACGGGACGTATGCGGCCACCATGACCGCGGGCCGGCTCCTGGCCGACCGGATCTCCGCGCGCTTCGGGCCGGTCGCCGTCCTGCGCCACGGCGCCGCTCTGGCCGCCGTCGGCATCACGATCGTGGCCCTGACGCCCTGGATCTGGGCGGCCCTGACCGGCTGGGCACTGTTCGGACTGGGCCTGTCCGGCTGCATCCCGCAACTGTTCAGCGCCGCCGGGCACACCGACCCCGCAGCGGCGGGCACCAACGTCTCCCGGGTCGCCGGGCTCGGCTACATCGGCATGCTCGCCGGGCCCGCCGTCATCGGCTGGATGACCCACCTCATGGCCCTCAACCACACGTTCCTGCTGCTCACCCTGTTCTGCGCGACCGCCGCAGCGGGGGCCGGCATCCTTCGGCCCGGCCCCCGGAAGGAGCTTCAGGACAGCGCGGCGCCCTCGACGGCATCGGGCGGGTGATCGCGGCGACCGGGGGTGCGCACCGGTGGCCGAAAACAGCGAAGGCAAGGAGAGAGATCTCCTTGCCTGTCTCAAGGTATAGCGCACAGGGGGGCTTGCGGCAAGGCCCCGGGCAGGGCGCAGAATCGTCGGCCGAGACCACGACCTGCGGAAACGGGGCACTACATGCGTGAGTTGTTGTTGCATCGGAGCACGGCTGCCACGGGGGTGCCGCGATGACCGAGCCGTACGTGCTGGACCTCCGGGAGATCGACCGGGCGCAGGTCGCGGTCGCGGGCGGCAAGGCCGCGCACCTGGGC
Source organism: Streptomyces sp. NPDC085931 (assembly GCF_044540565.1). Lineage (NCBI taxonomy): Bacteria > Bacillati > Actinomycetota > Actinomycetes > Kitasatosporales > Streptomycetaceae > Streptomyces > Streptomyces sp. NPDC085931. The sequence continues at coordinate 380,067 of NZ_JBITSK010000003.1, read as the reverse complement.
GCGCTGTCCCGCATCGAGGGCGTCCGCGTCCCGGACGGCTTCTGCGTGACGACGGACGCCTTCCGGCGGGCGATGGCCGAGGCGCCCTCCCTCGCGGACGAGCTCGATCGGCTGGCCCGGGTGGAGCCGGACGACCGGGAGGGCATCCGCACGCTCAGCGCGCGGATCCGCCGCACCGTCGAAGAGGCCGGCGTCCCGGGCGACGTCGCCGCGTCGGTCGTCCGCTCCCTCGCCCGCCTCGGCGAGGACACCGCGTGCGCCGTCCGCTCCAGCGCGACGGCGGAGGACCTGCCGACGGCCTCGTTCGCCGGCCAGCAGGACACCTACCTCAACGTCATCGGGACGGCGGAGATTCTGCGGCACGTCAGCCGCTGCTGGGCCTCGCTGTTCACCGACCGGGCTGTGACCTACCGGCAGCGCAACGGCATCGACCACCGCACGGTGCACATGGCCGTCGTCGTGCAGCGGATGGTCTTCCCGCAGGCGGCCGGCGTCCTGTTCACGGCCGATCCCGTCACCGGCAACCGCAGGACCGCCGTCGTGGACGCCGGTTTCGGCCTCGGCGAGGCCCTGGTCTCCGGCCTGGTGAACCCGGACGTCTTCACGGTGCGCGACGGCGAGGTCGTCGCCCGGACGATCGCCGCCAAGGAGCGTGCCGTGCACGCCCTGCCGGGCGGCGGCACCCAGCAGGTGGAGATCGACCCGCGGCGGCAGCGGCAGCCGGCGCTGACGGACGAGCAGGCGCTGCGGCTCGTGCGCCTGGGACGGCGCATCGAGGCGCACTTCGGCCACCCCCAGGACATCGAGTGGTGCCTGGTCGACGACGACGTCCGGATCGTCCAGAGCCGGCCGATCACGACCCTGTTCCCCGTCCCCGAGACCGGTGACGGGGAGAACCACGTCTACGTCTCCGTGGGGCACCAGCAGATGATGACCGACGCCATGAAGCCCCTGGGGCACTCCATGTGGCGCCTGACGGCCATGGCGCCGATGCACGAGGCCGGAGGCAGGCTGTTCGTCGACGTCACCCGGCGCCTGGCCGCACCCGCGAGCCGCGCCGGCCTCCTGGAGATCATGGGCCGGGGCGATCCGCTGGTCCGGGACGCCCTGGAGACCGTCCTCGAACGAGGCGATTTCATCCCCTCGTCGCCGGACACCGGCCCCGCCGGACCACCGGCCGGCGGCGCCGCCCCCACCCCGATCGAGACCGACCCGGCCATCGTGACCGAGCTGATCGAGCGCAGCGAGGCGTCCGTCGCCGCCCTGAGGCGCGAGATCCGCACGAAGAGCGGACCCGAGCTGTTCGACTTCCTGCTGGAGGCCTTCGAGGAGCACAAGCGGGTCCTCGGCGATCCGCTGAGCATGCAGGCCGTCATGGCCGGCATGGAGGCCACCTGGTGGCTCAACGACAAGCTCCAGGAGTGGCTGGGCGAGAAGAACGCGGCCGACACGCTCACACTGTCCGCCCCCGGAAACATCACGTCGGAGATGGGACTGGCCCTGCTCGACGTCGCCGACGTCATCCGCCCGCACCCGGGGGTGGTGGCCTTCCTCCAAGGCGCCGAGGGCGACGACTTCCTGGACGAGCTGCCGAAACTCCCCGGCGGGAGCGAAGCACGCGACGCGATCGAGGCCTACCTCGACCGGTACGGCATGCGCTGCGCCGGCGAGATCGACATCACCCGGCCCCGCTGGCGGGAACGCCCCGGCACCCTCGTGCCGGCGATCCTCGACAACGTCAGGAACTTCGAACCCGGCGCCGCCCGGCGGCGCTTCGAGCAAGGGCTGCGGGAGGCGCGCAAGAAGGAACACGACGTCCTGGCACGCCTGCGGGCCCTGCCGGACGGAGACCGGAAAGCCGACGAGACCAAGCGGATGATCGACCGGGTCCGCACCTTCATCGGATACCGGGAGTACCCCAAGTACGGCATCGTCAGCCGCTACTTCGTCTACAAGCAGGCCCTGCTGGAGGAGGCCGGGCGGCTCGTGCGGGCCGGTGCGCTCGCCGAGCCGGAGGACGTCTTCTACCTCACGTTCCAGGAGTTCCACGACGCGGTGCGCTCCCGGCGGGTGGACGCCGGCCTCGTCCGGCAGCGCAAGGAGGCGTTCCGGTCGCAATGCGCGCTCACCCCGCCCCGGGTGCTCACCTCGGACGGCGAGGCCCTCAACGGGGCGTACCGACGCGAGGACGTACCGGCCGGTGCCCTGATCGGGCTGGCCGTGTCCGCCGGGACCGTCGAGGGCAGGGCCCGCGTCGTGCTGGACATGGCACAAGCCCACCTGGAGGCGGGCGACATCCTGGTCACCGCCCACACCGACCCCAGTTGGTCACCCCTGTTCGTCGGCATCGCGGGTCTGGTCACGGAGGTGGGCGGCCTCATGACGCACGGCGCCGTGATCGCCCGCGAGTACGGTCTGCCGGCCGTCGTCGGAGTCGATCGGGCGACCCGCCTCATCCGCGACGGCCGGCGCATCCGCGTCCACGGAAGCGACGGGTACGTCGAGATCCTGCCCTGACCGGACGCCCGGGTGCGGCCGGTCCGCGGGCCCTGCCCCAGGCTCGCGGGCCGGCCGGCCCCGGCGGGCGCGGCGGCTGCGGTCCCCCGTCCACCCCGCCGACTCGTCCGGGCACGGCATCGGGCACCGTAGGCACGGTGGCGGCGCGACCGTGCGCCGCCGGCCGTGGAGCGGACGGGGCGTCCCGCGCCGTCGCCCACCGGAACCCGGAGAGGAACTGCACCATGCGTGTCGTCCAGGCCCAGGGGGAGGGGCGCCGATGAGCGGAGCCGAGGAACCCGTCCTCTTCCACACCACCGGACGCGCCGCCCACATCACGCTCAACCGGCCGCGCGCCCTCAACGCCCTCACCCACACCATGGTCCGCCGCATCGACGAGGCGCTCACCGCGTGGGAGGCCGACCCCGCCGTGGAGACCGTCGTGATCACCGGCGCCGGGGAGCGGGGCCTGTGCGCCGGCGGCGACATCCGCGCCATCCACGACGACGCCCGCGACGGCGACGGTTGCGCATCCCGGGCGTTCTGGCGCGACGAGTACCGCCTCAACGCCCGGATCGCCCGCTACCCCAAGCCGTACCTGGCCGTGATGGACGGCATCGTGATGGGCGGCGGTGTCGGCGTCTCGGCCCACGGCAGCGTCCGCGTCGTCACCGAGCGGTCCCGGGTCGCCATGCCCGAGACCGGCATCGGCTTCGTGCCCGACGTCGGCGGCACCCACCTGCTCGCCCGGGCCCCCGGCGAGCTGGGCACGCACCTGGCCCTGACCGGGGCGCAGGCCGGCGCCGCCGACGCGCTGCTGTGCAAACTCGCCGACCACTATGTGCCGTCGGCCTCGCTGCGCCCTCTGCTGGACTCCCTGGCCGAGCTGCCCGTGACCGAGGCGCTGGCCGGCGTCGTGCGCACGCCCCCGCCCGGAGTGCTGGAGGACCAGCGCGACTGGATCGACACCTGCTACGCGGCCGGCACCGTCGAAGAGATCGTGCACCGGCTGCTCGCCCACGGCGATCCCGCCGCCAAGGACGCGGCCGAGACCCTGCTCACCAGGTCACCGACCGCCCTCAAGGTCACCCTCGCCGCCCTGCGCCGGGCCCGCGAACTCGGCCTGCTGGAGCGCGTCCTGGACCAGGAGTACCGCGTCTCCTGCGCCGCCCTCGGCACACCCGACCTGGTCGAGGGCATCCGCGCCCAGGTCGTCGACAAGGACCGCAGGCCGCGCTGGTCGCCGAAGACCCTCGCCGAGGTCACGGACGCCGACGTGGAACGCTTCTTCACCCCGCTGGGCGCGTCCGAACTCGGCCTCTGCGCGGCGTGCGGGGACCCCGCGGATCCTCATCGGTAGCGCTGCCGCCGGCCCGCGGGGCTCGGCGGTCCGGCCGTCCGGCGTGCCGCGCACCCGCGCGCCGGGCGGCCGGAGCAAGCACCTGCCGGCGGGTCAGAGCATGAGCAGCAGCCGCGTGTGCGAGACGAGCTTGCGGTTGACGCTGGTGCTCTGCACGAAGATGGTGAAGTCGTCGTTGTGGTCCGGCTTGACGCGCACCTCCGTGTTCGGCAGGCCCAGCAGGGCCCGGGCCGAGGGACCCGTGTACACGCGGTCGGTCTTCTTCTCCAGCACCGCTATCTGCTTCTGCGCCTGGACCTTTTCGGACTTGCTCAGCTGGTAGAACGCCGCGCCCGTGCGGTACGTGTGCCCGCACTCGGTGACCCACTCCCGGATCCCCGCGTCGCGGGCCACCGGGATCAGCTGGTACTCCGACGGGTCGATCGGGGTGAGCCCGGCCGCCTTGATGGTGTCCTGGTTGACGGCGTCCGCGCCGGTGGAGAACACCGCCCGCGATCCCCGGATGCCCTGGGTGCGGCCCACCATGAAGTTCTCGGTGGCCTGCCGGATGACCTGTCCGGCCTCTTCGAGGCCCTGGGTGCTGGTGGCGTCCCAGATGGCGATGTTGTCCCTGGGGAAGCCGCACTGCATGGCCTCGCGCTTGCCCATCTGGTCCGGCACCAGGACGGCCAGGGTCCAGTTGTCCTGCTGGGTCTCCATCATGTGGGCCACGGCCTGCACCAGTTCACGCGGGTCCCGGGAGGGGGCGTCCGCGCACCGGTGGCTCGCGTTCTCCTGGCCGTCCGTCAGCACGAACGTCAGAAAGCTGTGGTCCCCGTACAGTTGGGCCGTCTGGGCCAGCTCCCGCTGCGACTTCAGCGCGGCGGCCAGCAGGGCCGTCATCCCACCGGGCCGGTACAGCTGCTTCAGCGACGGCATGCGCAGCACGTCCTTGTCGTAGATGACGCACTCCACCTTGTCGGCGAAGACGTACACCGTGACGCGGGTCTCCTGGTCCAGCTCCCTCGAACGGCGGGCCAGGTAGGCGATCTGCTGGTCGGCCACTTCGACCACCTTGCCGCTCAGGTGCGACATGGACGAGCTGGCGTCCAGCACAAGAGCCACGTGGTTGATGTAGTTCTGGGTTCCGGTCGTCACGACTCCCCCTCGTTCCGGCGATGTTCCTACCTTCTCACCCGCCACTGACAATCGATCTTGGTCGCGTGCCGACGGTTCTTTACCGGAGGGAGACGTTTGTTCGGGCCAGATCTGTGCACCCGAAGAGCTAACACAGCTTTTATACGACGAAGTGAGAGAGGCATCATGGGCATCATTGCTTGGATCATCATCGGGCTGCTCGCCGGCGTCATCGCCAAGGCTCTGATGCCGGGCAAGGACCCCGGTGGCATCATCATCACCATGCTCATCGGTATCGCCGGCGGTCTGCTCGGCGGCTGGCTCGGCAAGGTCATCTTCGGCGTCGACTCCATCGACGGGTTCTTCGAGCTCTCCACCTGGATCGCCGCGATCGTCGGCTCCATGATCCTGCTCGCCCTCTACCGCCTCGTCACCGGCAACCGGCGCACGCACCGCCACGCCTGACCGGTCGCGGGCGCAGACTCCGCACACACCTCTGGGCGGCTCCCCTCCTGTTCGCAGGAGCGGGAGCCGCCCAGGTGTATGGGGCCTCGGACCGCCTCGGACCGCCTCTCCGGCCGCCGGGGCGGTCACCGTCGTGCGCGGCAGCGGGATCGCGTCGAGGCGTACCGGGGGTGGGGTTCAGGGTGTGTACACGATGGGCCGGGGCGGTGCCGGCATGGCGTTGCCGAGGAAGAAGCTCGGGTGCGGGGGCTGGTTGTAGGCGGTGTTCTGCCAGGCCAGGGCCGTGCGGTACTGCGTGTCGTGCAGCAGCGTGGTGATGCGCGTCCCCGTCTGGTGCGGCGTGCCGTAGATGCGCAGGGCCGTGTTGGCGCTGGTGCGCCAGACGACCTCCTCGCGCCAGTCGCCGAGGATGTCACCGGACAGCACCGGCGTGGCCTTCGTGCCGTTGTTGGAGGAGACGCCGGAGCCGGTCAGCAGGCGGGTGTCGCCCGAGGTGCCGTACTTGTCGATGCGGGTGCCGTCCAGGAGTTCGCGGACGGGGTCGCCGTCCCACCAGGACAGGAAGTTGACACTGGACGGTTCCCGGCCGAGGGAGGCGCCGGTGGCCGAGCGCAAGGTGGTGTCGGCGGCGGACCAGGCCTCGGCACCCGCGCTGCCGGCGTACACATCGGCGGCGACGCCCCGCCCGTTGTCGGCACCGGACGCCGTCTGCCACAGGAGCCGGCCGGTACGGGCGTCGGCCATCCAGGAACCGGGCTTGCTCGTGTCCTCGGAGACCTTGAAGTACTCCAGGCCCGCGCGGGAGGGGTCGAGGTCACCGACGTGGCCGGCGTCGCCGTGCCCCAGCCGGGTGGTCCACAGCCCGCTGCCGTTGTCGTCCACGGTCATCGCGCCGTAGACGATCTCGTCCTTGCCGTCGGCGTCGACGTCGGCGACGGAGAGGCTGTGGTTGCCCTGGCCGTCGTAGCCCTTGCCGCTGTTGGTGGAAGAGGTCGTGTCGAAGGTCCAGCGGCGGGTGAAGGAACCGTTGCGCCAGTCCCAGGCGGCGATCACCGTCCGGGTGTAGTAGCCCCGCGCCATGATCAGGGAGGGGCGTGAGCCGTCGAGATAGGCGGTGCCCGCCAGGAAGCGGTCGACGCGGTTGCCGTAGGAGTCGCCCCAGGACGAGACGGTGCCCCGGCCGGGGACGTATTCGACGCTCTGCATCGCCTTGCCCGTCAGGCCGTCGAACATCGTCAGGTACTCGGGCCCGGACAGGACGTAACCGCTGGAATTGCGGTGATCGGCCGCGGAGTTGCCGATGACCGCGCCGGTGCCGTCCCTGGTGCCGTCGGCGGTCTTCATGGCGACCTCCGCCTTGCCGTCGCCGTCGTAGTCGTACACCTGGAACTGCGTGTAGTGGGCGCCGGAGCGGATGTTGCGGCCCAGGTCGATGCGCCACAGGCGGGTGCCGTCGAGCCTGATGCCGTCGACGATCGTGTTGCCGGTGTAGCCGGACTGGGAGTTGTCCTTGGCGTTGGTGGGCTGCCACTTCAGGACGAACTCCAGCGTGCCGTCGCCGTCGAGGTCGCCCACGGAAGCGTCGTTGGCCTCGTAGGTGTACGCCACCCCGTCCGGGGTGGTGCCCCCGGCGGGCGGGGATATGGGGACGTCCTTGTAGCCGGTGCGGAACTGGAGCGCGCGTGCGGACGCGGCCTGTTCCGCGCCGTCGACCACCGCGCGCACCGTGTAGTCGGCCGAGTCCGCGGCGCCCGCGTCGAAGTAGTTCGTCGAGGCGGTGAGAGGCGCGGAGTTGAGTCTCGTGCCGTCGCGGTAGACGTTGAAGGAGACGCCGTTCGGGTCGGTGGCCAGCCAGCGCCAGGACACCAGGTTCCCGTTGGGGGTGTGGACGCTGGTCAGGCCGCGGTCGAGCCTCTCGACCTGGCGGGCGGTCGCCGCCTGGGCCGTCTGGGGCAGGGCCACGAGCGCGGAGACGGCCAGGGCCGCCGCGGAGATCGTGCCGAGCAGCCGGCCGCCCGGCCGGTGGGGTGGTCGCCATGATCGTGGCGCGGTGCGGGGACGCCGGTCTGACAGGGGCACGGTGACCTCCGGGGCGTGGGGGGGGTGGGAACGCTCCCACGAGGGGGAGGGTAGGAACGGGCTGATGCCTCGTCAAGGATTCTGTCGAGTCCGCTGTTCGCACCTGTGCGGATCCGTGAGTTCTTCGTGTCTGACGGATTGACAGGTGTGCACGTGCCCAGAACACTGCGTCGGGCGATACGGGCGTCGACTCGAGGCGTACGCAGTCGCATTCGTTCGGTGGGACGGGAGCGTTCGTAAAGCGTTTGTGCGCGAACGGCTGGAGCGCCGACGATGCCTCCGGACCGAGGGAGGACAGCGTTGACCATCGACCGCGCCGTCGCCGGGGCGGACGCGCGGATCCGCCGGGAACCGGCCTTCGCGCACACCGAGCACCTCGTGGTGGCGCACGGCGACCGCCTCGTCGCCGCGCACGCGTACGGCCGGCGGGCGGTGGACGAACCGGGAGACGTCTTCTCGGTCACCAAGAGTGTGCTGTCCACGCTCGCCGGCTGCGCCATCCGGGACGGGCGCCTCCAACTCGACGCCGCTATCGGGGGGTTGCTGGGCGATGTGCCCGAGCCGGTCCGGCGGGTCTCCGTGCGGCAGCTGCTGACCATGACCGGCGGCGGCGACCCCGGCGGGGAGTGGGACATCGACGCCGTCATGCGGCTCCCCGGCGGCTGGACGCACAAGCTCCTGACGGCACCCCGGCTCTCGGCTCCCGGCACGCGCTTCAGGTACGACAACGGCGCCACCCATGTCCTCGCCGCCTGCCTGGCCCGCGCCCTGGGAGAGGACGTCGGGACGTACGCCGTCCGCCGCCTCTTCGCCCCGCTCGGCATCGCCCGCCCGCACTGGCCCCGCGATCCGGACGGGCTGCCCTACGGCTTCGGGCATCTGCGCCTGTCCCCGCTCGACCTGGTCGCGCTGGGCCGCCTGTGGTCCGCGGGAGGGGTCGCCCCGGACGGGCAGCGGCTGCTGGACGCCGAGTACGCCGCCGAGGCCACCCGCCCGCACACCGGCGGAGGCCCGCCGGAGCACGTGGGCTACGGATACCTGTGGTGGGTGACGGAAATGGCCGGCCACCGGGCGTTCTTCGCCGGGGGGTACGCCGGACAGCACGTCGTGGTCGTCCCCTCGCTCGCCCTCGTCACGGTGACGACGGGGGCACAGGCGGCGCTGCGCCCCGGCTGGCGGCCCGCCCTCGACGTGGTGCCCGGCATCGTGGCCGCCGCCGGCCGAGCCGCACAGCCCCCGGCACAGGGCGAACGACCCGGCGGCCCCGCGCAGACGCGGCGGCACCGGCCGAGCGGGGAACCGGGCGGGCCCGCGGGGCGTCGCGAACCCGTGAGCGCGTCACGCCAGCATGCGCGTCCAGACCACGGCCAGGAAGACACAGACGAGGGTGAACAGGCCCTGCACCACGGCCGTGACCGGCATCCGCAGACGGGCGTGGACCACGGCGCCGGTCGCCGCCACGACCGGAAAACCCCAGACGACGAGCCAGACCACGACGGAGACGTCGCGGGAGTGCGCCGTGGGCGAGGCGTGCGGTGACGGCGCGGTGCCCAGACCGACCGCGACGGACAGCATCACGGCGACGACGACGATGACCGCGTCGGCGGCCAGGAGCAGCAGGGCGACCGTGATGTCGACCAGCCGGGAAGGGCGCTCGCGGGTCCCCGGGCTCGTTGGGGTGTCGTCGCTGTGCGCGGTCGGTGAGGCCATGACCCGACTGCAGCACGGAATGGCGTCTTCCGCCCCCGGCGGGAACACCACGGGCCGCGTGCGGCGGAGCCGTGTCGGCCCACCGGCGCGGTCTGGTGTCCCGGGATCCGGTGCCAGGATCCCGCGGCTCCGTGGCTCGGTGGCTCCGTGGCTCGGTGGCTCCGTGGCTCGGGGGGTCGGGGGGTCGAGGGCTCGGGGGCTCCGGCCGTGACGGTGGGACATAGGATCGTCCGGCCCCGTCCCTGAGGAGTGTCCGACCGGTGACCGCCGTCCTTCCCTCGCCCCAGCCGGCCGCCCCCGGGCTGCTGCGCCTGCAGCACCTGACCCGCGTCGAGGACGGTGAACGGCTGCACGGACTCGTGTGGCGGGCGGGTGACGACTGGCGGATGATCAGCAGCGCGGTGCTCGGCGGTGGCCTGGGGCGACGCGCGTGGGTCCTCAACGCCCAGGTGTCGCACGGGTACCGGCGCACCGACCCGGAGCGGCATCTCGCCGGCCTCGCCCGGGACGCCGGCGCCCGGGGGGAGGGCGTCGGGCTGATGACGGCCGCCGACGTCCGGTCGTACGGATTCGCATGCGACGCGGGCGTGGAAGCGGTCGTCACCGCGGGGCTCGGCGTGCGCGGCTGGGCCGCCGCTCCCGCCGGGAGCGCGGTTGCGCCCGCCGGGCCCGGCACCGTCAACATCATCGTCGCGCTGCCCGTGGCGCTGACCGACGCGGCCCTGGTCAACGCGGTCGCGACCGCCACGGAAGCCAAGGTCCAGGCGCTGCTCGAAGCGGGCTACGACTGCTCCGGCACTCCCACCGACGCCGTGTGCGTCGCCGCGCGCACGGACCCCGGCCGGGAGCCCCACGCCTTCGCCGGATCGCGATCCCTGTGGGGTTCCCGCCTGGCCCGCGCCGTCCACGGAGCCGTGCTGAGCGCGGCGTCCCGTGCGCTGTGACGACGGCATTCTCGGGCGGTGAAGGGGGCCTTTTGGGGCGGGGCCTCCGGCCGTGCCGCGTGGGCAAAGGCCCGCCCGTGGCCCCTGTCGCTCAGCCCGCCTCGGCGCACGCCTCCGCTTCTGCCAGGTACCGCGTCACCGGGCCCAGGGTGAGCATGCCGCACGCGGCGCCCGCGTGTTCCGCACGGGCGTGGCGCAGGGCGGCGGCGGCCCGTGCGGCGATGCCGCGTTCGCCGAGACGGACGGCCGCCCGGGCGGTCAGGCACCACAGGGCCTCCTGCATGTGGTCACGCGGTGGCTCCGGCACCGCGGCGAGGGCGGCACGGGCCTGCTCGTCCCGTTCCCGGGCGAGCAGCACCAGCGGGCGCGCCCACGGCAGGTACGGGCCCCAGTCGAGGCCCGGATCGGTGGGTGCGGGTCGGTCGTGCAGCAGTCGCAGCCCCAGCAGGGCGAGCGGGAACAGGCCGCGGTGCAGTCCCGGCATGCCGGCCGTCCTCAGGGCCTCCTCGGCGGCGCGGTAGCGCGCCGCCGAGGAGGCGGCACTCGGCCCGCCCGGTGCGGTGCTGCGCGCGGCCGTCACCCTGGCCCGGAACCACCCGGTGAGGACGGGGACGAGCGGCGCCTCCGTACGGGCGGCGAGCCGCTCGGCGGCCTCGGCGTGGCAGGCCGCGGCGTCGAGGTCGCCGAGCGCCGAGGCGGACTGCAGACGGACGAGCCGGCCGAGCACGGCGAAGTGCGGCAGCCCGTGCCGGGTGGCCACGTCGAGGATCTCGGCGCCGATGCCGTCCCGTACCGCCGCGAGCCCGGGGCGGGTGAACGACTGCAGGAACACACCGTTCAGGGCGAACACCAGCAGGGCCGGATCGGCCAGCTCCCGGGCCAGGGCCTCCGCCTTCCGGGCCGCCCGCCGGGCGTGTTCCAGCCCGGCTTCCGACAGGCCGGCGCTGCGGCTCTCGACGGCGACCGTGGCCAGGAGGCGGGCCGCCAGGTCGGTGGGGCAGTCGGCGCCGAGCGCGGTGAGGGTGTGCTCGGCGGCCTCGACGACGGCGCGGGCCTGCCCGGGGTCGTCCGCGCGGCTCCACAGGGCGGGCACGTCGTAGGCGCCGATGATCCGGGCGGTGAGCAGTAGGTCTCCCGTACGTCGCGCCGCCTCGACGGCGGCCAGGCGGTCGCGCCGGGAGTGGACCAGGGCGTCACCGCCCGCCAGGGCCAGGGTGCGCGCGAGATCCACGGTGGTGCGCGGGCCGAACCGGGCCCCGGAGCCGGTCCACGGCGTCCGTGGATCCGCGCCCGGCACGGTCCCGTTGAGGATGCCGGTCTCCAGGCGCCGGAGGCCGGCGCCGGGGTCGAGCCCGAGCTGATCGACGAGCATCGTGCGGGCACGGCGGAGCGTGGCCAGCGCGTCGGCCCGGCGGCCCGCCCGGTGCAGGGCGCGGGCGAGCAGTTCCCAGGCCGGTTCCCGCCAGGGATGCTCGCCGACGTGGGCGCCCAGTTCGGCGACGAGGTCGGTCCCCTTCCCGGAGTCGAGGAGGATGCGGGCGCGCAGTTCCACCCCCTCCAGCCGCAGCTCCTCCAACCGAGTCCGCTCGCGCTGTGCCCACGCCGAGCCGGTCACATCGGCGTAGGCGGGTCCCCGCCAGGACGCGAGGACCGTACCGAGGCCGTCGACGGCGCCGGGGTCGCGACGGGCGCGGGCCAGGGCGTCCTCGAACCGGTGCACGTCCACGTCCGCACGCGGCAGGCGCAGTGCGTAGCCGGGGCCCTCGGTGACCAGGACGCGTGGCGGGACGCGCGGCGGCCGGTCGGGTTCCAGGGCGCGGCGCAGCGCGGCGACGAACGTGCGCACGGCGCCCACGGCGCGCGCCGGCGGATCGGTCCACAGGTCGTCGACGAGGGTGTCGGTCGTGACCATCCGCCCCTCGGCGGCGACGAGCCGGGCGAGCACCTCACGGTGACGGGGCCCGCCCAGGCCGACCGGTTCGCCGTCGTCGTGGAAGGCCCGCACGGCTCCGAGCACGTCGATTCGCATGCCCCCATCCTCCGTGTCCGGCGCGGGCCGCGCCCGGCCGCACTGATCGGCTGCTGATCGCCCTCGCGCAGGCTGAACCCGTCACCGACCCACGTGAAGGACGGCTTTCCCATGACGCTCGCTCTCCCCGGCTTCGACCACGTCCGCCTGCCCGGTGCGGACGGTGTGGAGCTCGCCGCCGCCGTCGGCGGCAGCGGCAGCCCGGTCGTGCTGCTGCACGGCTTCCCCCAGACCCACCTGATGTGGCGGCACGTCGCCGAACGGCTCGCCGCCGAGCACACCGTGATCTGTCCCGACCTGCGCGGCTACGGAGCCAGCGACAAGCCGGCGGCCACCGGCCCCGAGGTGTACGCCAAGCGCACCATGGCCGCCGACGTCGTGAACGCGGCACGGGCCCTCGGCCACGAGCACCTCGCGCTCGTCGGCCACGACCGGGGCGCCCTGGTCGCCTTCCGGGCGGGGCTGGACCACCCGGAGACCGTCACCCACCTGGGCCTCCTCGACATCGTGCCGACGCTCGACATGTGGAACGTGCTGCACGGCGTCCCGGCGGCGGTCGGCTACCACCTCTTCCTCATGGCGCAGCCGCCGGGCGTGCCGGAGGCGATGATCGCCAACAGCGCCGACGTGTTCTTCGGCTCGTTCCTCGACGCCTGGACCGGCGACCCGAGCGCGATGCCGCCGAAGATCCGGGCCGAGTACCTGCGCGCGAGCGCCGCCGCGGTGACGTCGATCGTCGCCGACTACCGGGCCTCCGCCGGTATCGACCTCACGCACGACCAGGCGGATCTCGACGCGGGATCGCAGCTCGCCATGCCCGTGACCGTCGTCCAGCAGGACTGGGGCGCACGGCTGGGCTACGACGCCGCCGCGGTCTGGCGGGCCTGGGCACCGGACCTGGACCACCGGCTGACCGGGGCCGGCCACTTCATGGCCGAGGAGGCCCCCGACGAGATCACGACGGCGATCCGGCACCTGCTGACCCGGTGAACCGCGGTCCTCCGCCTGGCCGGGTGGCCTCAGCGGTAGCGGATGTGCAGGTGGTTGTCGTGGTTGGGGTAGCTCGTCGTCAGGCCTTCCGCGATGAGCTGGGGGTCGTTGAAGTAGATCAGTGCGACATGGCCCGGGGCCTTCGCGCGCAGCTCCTGCACGAGACGGCGGGTGGCGGCGCGGTCGTACGTGGAGGACTGCCAGGTGATGCGGCCCGCGGTGCACTGGGCCGAGTCGGTGCGGACGGGCCACACGTCGATGTCCAGCCCGACCTCGTGACTGGCGTGGCCGGGGATGTCGCCGCCGTGCTCGAAACTCGCGTCGCCGACCGGCAGGGGGCCGTTGCCGGTACCCGCGAACGCGGCGGCGGCCGCTTCGAGTTGGCCGACGGCGCCCGCTGTCGCCCAGTGCGCGTCCGCGTTGCCGTCGGGGCTCTGCGCGCACATCGTGCCCGGGCCGAAGTCGATGTTCTCGTAGTGCCACAGCAGGTTCTTCCACGTGGCCGGTCCCACGACGCCGTCCGCGCCGATCCCGGCGTGCGACTGGAAGGCGCGGACCGCCGTCTGCGTGGCGGTGCCGAAGGCTCCGTCCGCCGAAAGGCCCGCCGAGCGCTTGGCGTTGAGGAGCGACTGGACGGCTCGTACCGCGGGACCGTTGTCGCCCTGGCGTACGGTGACGGCGAGCGCGTCCCAGGTGGCGGGGCCGACGATGCCGTCGGCGGTCAGTCCCTCGGACTGCTGGAAGGCCACGACGGCGCCGCGGGTGCCGGAGCCGAACACGCCGTCCACGGTCACGGGGCGGCCGTGCGCGGCCAGCAGGTGCTGCAGCGCGACGACGTCGGTGCCCCGGTTGCCGCTGCTCGTCAGCGGGAACGCGGCCTGCGGAAAGGCCTGTGCGGGCAGGCCCCCTCCGAGCAGGAGGGCGGCCACCGCCGCGAACAGTGTGATGACGCGGCCGAGTTGTCGCATGATGTCTTCCTCACCTTCCTGACTGGAGGGCGCTCCAGGTGGCGGTGCCGACGATGCCGTCGGCGGTCAGGCCGCGTGCGGACTGGTAGTCGCGCACGGCCTGCGCGGTGTCCGGGCCGAAGACGCCGTCGATGGTCACCGTCCGGCCCAGCGCGGCGGTCAGGGCGCGTTGCAGACGGGTGACGGCCTCGCCCGTCGCGCCGTCCCGGAGGGTCGGCGTGCTCCCGAGGGACAGCAGCGCGGTCCACGTCCTGGAGCCGATGACACCGTCCGCCGTGAGCCCGGCGCCGGACTGGAAGTTCCTCACGGCGGTGGTGGTCGCGGGGCCGAAGATCCCGTCCGGGGTGCCCGGGTCGTGTCCGGCGGCCCGCAGCAGGCACTGGGCCGCCCGTACCAGCGGGCCGGTCGAGCCGCCGCGGAGCGTGCCGTAGGCGGGGAAGTCGAGGTTCGCCCCGGTGCAGCCGGGCTGGGGCGACGTGCCGGTGCCCACGTCGAGGTAGTCGCGGTCGATGGTGATCGGGTAGCCGCCGTAGGACTCGGTGACCTCGCCCGCGTACTGGTGGATGCGCTGGTGTCCGGACCAGTGGGTGGACGGCACATAGGGACCGGTGTCGGTGTCGGCGGCGCCGTTCCACCACGCGTAGAAGATGTGGTCGACGCGGGTGTAGGCGGCGTTGGCGTACTCCTCGGCCGCGTCCCTGATGCCGGAGGCGGCGCTGGAGTAGAAGCCGGACAGGTAACCGCCGTCGTGCAGCCGTTCGGTCCAGCCGGACAGGTACGACAGGACGGCGGCCTTGCAGGAGGCGGTCGAGGTGTACGCCTCGATGTCGCTGTAGAGCGCGCTGCCCGCCGGGATGCCGAGGTTCGACGCCGCGGTGATGGCGTCGGCGGCCGCGGCGACGCCCTGGGACCTGGCGGTGGCCGGGTCGGCGGACATCCGCAACGAGTAGGAGGTGCACGGGGCTTGGCGGCCGACGTCGATGGGGATCAGGCGCCAGCCCTTGCCGGTCTGCTCGGTCACCCAGCCCGGGGTCAGGTTCGGCTGGGCGCAGCCGCGGAAGGAGCCGCTGATGTAGACGCCGACCGCGCGGTAGGGCGAACCGGACCACCAGGCGTCCATGGCGGCCTGCGAGGGCGCGGTGCAGGCGTCGAAGCCCTTGCCCAGGTAGGTGCCCGGCTGCGGTCCGGCCGCGGCCCGGACGGCAGCGGTGCGGCGTCCGGCACGGGGCAGCTCGGTGCGTTCGGCGCCCGGCGTCAGTTCGGCCGAGGCGAGGACGCCGCGCACGAGGCTTTCGGTGCCCGGTGTGTGGGCGGCGGTGACGAGGACCCCGGCGTCCTCGACGGCGATCTGGATGGTGCCGTCGCCGGACGGGGCGGACGCGGCGGTGGCCCTGCCCCGCGGTGCCCGGGCCGTCGCCTCCGTGGTCCGGCCGGCGGAGCGCGCGGTGATCGGCTCGACGACGATGCCCGCCGTCCGGCCGACGACCCGAGCCGGGCAGTCGTTCCGGTCTCCTGGCTCGCCCAGGTAGACGGCGGGTGTGTCGAAGCGCAGGCAGGCGCGGGGGTGCTCGGCCAGGTCCACGACCCGCCAGTCGGCGGGCACCTGGAGGCGGTAGCCGTGGTAGGCGACGGTCCGCCGGTTCCCCGGCGCGGAGTCCGCCGCGGCCGGCCCGGGAAGGGCCAGGGCGCCGATACCCGCGAGCAGCGCCAGCGAGGCCGTTCCGGCCAGGGCGCGCAGGAGGGGGAGGGACGACATCAGGGCACTCCTGCTCGGTGTGGGGGAGTGGGGGACAACCCGGCGCAGCGGCGCGGCTGTTGCGGCCCGTGCCGGGCAGCGGTGCGGGTCCCGGCGTCAGTGGCTGCTCGCCGGGACGCGCGGTGCGGGTGGGTGCCGCCGGTCAGATGCCGCACGGGGGCGCGGACCAGGAGCGGCTGGTGCGTCCGTCCACGTGGGTGTGGTCGTCGTGGCCGGGGTAGCCCGGGCCAAAGATCCCGCCGAAGCCGTGCGTGCGGGCCTGTTGCGCGAGCCGGCAGAGCGTCGGATTGCCGACCAGATCGGCGGCGTCGCCGTACAGGTGCCGGCTGTTCGAGGCGCCGCCGACCGCGCTGTTGCAGGAGTACGAGCGGAAGCCGCTGGTCACGACGAGCGGGGTGTCACCCAGCGCGCGCCGCATGGCCTCCAGCTTCCACATGGTGCGCAGGGCGTTGGACTTGGCCGTCGCGGCACTGACCGCGCCGCCCGACCAGGTGGAGTTGCACTTGTTCAGCTCGGCGTAACTGAAGTGGATCGGCGTGCAGTCCGGGTCCTGCAGCGCGTAGATCTTGGCGAACGTCGCGGAGCCGGCGACGCCGTCCGCCGCGAGTCCGTACGCCTGCTGGAACCTGGTCACGGCGGCCTTGGTCCGCGCGCCGAACTGCCCGTCGACGGTGAGGATCTCGCCGGAGGTGACATGTCCGGCCACCCGGATCTGCAACTCGGTCACGTCGGAGCCCGACATGCCCTCGGACAGGGTGCGGTTCCAGGTGTAGCACTCGTCGGCCTGGGCCGGGCCGGCCGTGGCCAGCACCCCACCCGTAGCGGCAGCCATGGCCATGACAATAGAGAGGAGTAGTCGGACCGTACGTCGCAGCATCGCGCCTCCGCCTCGGATCCCGTTCCCCCGCGCAGGGGGCCGAGCCGAGTGTGGCGCCGGGGCGGCGACGCTGTCCACACCGTCACCATGTGCCACAGGACCAGACCTCCGGCACGACCGGTGACCTGCGGCGTAACGGACGACCTGCCGAAGGCGGCGCGTCACCGGCCGGGGCAACGCGCCGCACGGTGTCAGGGGCCCCGACGGACTGCCCAGTCCTGCTCCGGGTCCCCTGACCTGGCCCGACCTGACCTGCCCCGGCTCAGTGACCGTGCTCGCGGAGCAGCGCGCAGACCGCGTTCTCCTCGATGGTGCGCAGCTGCTCCAGGAGCGCGGGGGTGAGCGTCTTGTTCACCTGGGTGGTGAGCGAGACCGTGAGCGACTTGCGGCCGTCGGGTGTCGCGGCGATCAGCTGGGTGTAGCCGGGGAAGTTCCCGGTGTGGCCGAGCACGGTGCCGCAGCGGGTGTCGTAGCGGAAGATGCCGAGCCCGGCCCTGTTGCGGCCGGGTCCGGCCGGTTCGGACGCTCCCTCGATCCAGCGGCGCTGCTCGCGCAGTACGGCTTCGGACGTGAGCCGTCCGGCGGCGTAGCCGCGGATGAAGCGCGTCATGTCACGGGGCGTGGAGACGATGCCGCCCGAGGCCCAGACCCCGGAGGCGCTGATGGCCTCACTGACGTCCTCCGGCGGTGCCGGCGGCTCGACGGCGTACCCGTGCATGTACGGCTCCGGCATCTCGTAGCCCCGGGGCAGACTGGTGTCGCGCAGGCCGAGCGGCCGGTAGACGATCCGCTTCAGGAGATCCTCGTACGGCCACCGGGTCGCGGCCTCCGCCATCAGCGCGACGGCGATGTTGTCGGAGTTGGAGTACCTGTACTGCGATCCCGGCCGGAAGCGCAGCGGCTCGTCCGCGACGAAGTCGAGCAGCCGGTGCGGGTCGAAGGTGCGGCGCGGGTCCTCCAGCAGCAGCGCCCGGAACTCGGGGTCCTCGCTGAAGTCGGGCAGCCCGCTGGTGTGGTTCAGCAGCTGCCGCAGGGTGACCGCCTTCCAGGCCCGCGGCAGGCGGGGCAGGGTGCGGCCGATGGTGCTGTCCAGGCTCAGCACGCCCTCTTCCACCAGACGCAGTGCCACGGCGCCGCTGAACGCCTTCGCCGTGCTGGCGATCCGCATGTGGTCGGTGGGCTCGATCGGACGGCCCGTCTCCAGGTCGGCGACCCCGGCGCGCAGCACGCGGGGCGCGCCGTCCCGTTGCAGCACGGCGATCACCCCCGGGGGCCCTCCGGGCGTGTCGACCAGCTCTTCGAGCTGCGCTTGCAGGGCGTGCTCGCCGGTGCCGCCCGCGGCGGCGCCCGCCACCGGGGCCTGGAGCAGCCCGCCGAGGCAGGAGGCGCCGAGCAGCGAGACGAGGCACAGGTGCAAGCGGAGACGGGAACGGGGCGGGGCGCCGGCACGGAGGCGGGGCCGAGGGCGGGGAGAGGACAGGAGCGGCATGGGGATCCCGGGAGGCTCGAGGGGCGGGCAGGGGCGCCCTCAGCATCGGCGGGACCACCCCCGCCCGCTCGGCGAGATTGCCCCATCCGGGCGCACGACGACCGGCTCCTGCGCTGTCCGCGGGCGCCGGTGAGCGGTGGGTGTGCTTCCTGTCGGGCGCCTGTGCTCGGCGGTCGTGCTTCCTGGCGGGCGCCCGTGCTCGGCGGTCCCGTCTCCCGGGGACGCCGGTGACCAGGCGTCGCACTCCTGGAGCTGTCCCGCCCCCTCACCGTGCTCAGAAGGCGTAGCGGACCCGCAGCCAGGGTGCGTGCCGGTCGATCAGGGTGCGCAGGGTCCGGACCGCCTCGCCTTTGACCTGGTTGCGGTAGCGGACGTTCAGAGCGCCGTTCTCGGAGCGCTTGGCCTGCTGGAGTTCCGGCCGCCACAGGACGTCCTCGGCCCGCGGGTGCCAGCCGAGGTTGACCTCGTGCAGCCCCTGGTTGTGGGTGAGCATGATCACCTCTGCGGCCGCCTGCTCCTTCACCCGCCGCGGCAGGACGTCGTCGAGGTGGACGAGCAGCTCGGTCCATGCCTCCTGCCAGCCGGGGCGGACGACCACGGGGGAGAGGTTGAAGTGCACCTCGTACCCCGCGTCGAGGAAATCCGCCGCGGCACCGATCCGCTCGGCGACGGGCGAGGTGCGCACGTCGAGCAGCCGGGCGTCGTCCGGCGGCATCATCGAGAACCGGACGCGGGTACGCCCCCGCGGGTCCAGGGCCAGCAGGTCGGGATTGACGAACTTGGTGGCGAAGGACGCCTTGGCCGTCGGCCACTGCCGGAAGGCGTTCACCAGGTCCGCGGTGTTGTCGCAGATCAGCGCGTCGACCGAGCAGTCCCCGTTCTCGCCGATGTCGTACACCCAGGCCTCGGGGTCGCACTGGTTCGGTTCCGTCTTGGGCCCCTGCCGTGCCACGTGCCGGGCCACGTGGGCGATGATCCGGTCGATGTTGGTGAAGACGGTGATGGGGTTGGCGTACCCCTTGCGTCGGGGCACGTAGCAGTAGGCGCAGGCCATGGCGCAGCCGTTCGAGGCACCCGGAGCGATCCAGTCGGCCGACCGGCCGTTGGGGCGGGTCGTGAGGGTTTTCTTCTCGCCCAGCACCAGGGTCTCGCCCTTGACGCGCACCCAGCGCTCGACGTTGCCCTCGTTGCCGTGCAGCCCGGGGATGCGCCAGTGGGAGTCCACCATGGTCATCCGCGCGTCCGGGAAGCGGGCGCTGAT
This sequence comes from Streptomyces sp. NPDC085931, assembly GCF_044540565.1. Lineage (NCBI taxonomy): Bacteria > Bacillati > Actinomycetota > Actinomycetes > Kitasatosporales > Streptomycetaceae > Streptomyces > Streptomyces sp. NPDC085931. Next base: position 360,527 of record NZ_JBITSK010000003.1, on the reverse strand, counting down.
CTGTCTCCCGCGCGGGGACGCGGCGGCCGCGGGCTCGGCGTAGATCTCCCGCACCGGCAGCATCCGGCGGGCCGCCGCGGAGGTGCGGAAGGAAGGGCGCCGGTCGGTCCGGGCGGGCCGGGGATCCAGGGCGTCGAGCCCGAACAGCGCGTCGGAGTCGTCGTCCGGGCGGCCGGACGGGTGGTGCATGCGTGCTCCCGTACAAAGGGTGCGGAGGGGGCGGGACAGCCCGCCGCTCTCAACTGTACGGGGCACACATCGGCGCCGCGTTCCGGCAGGCCCCGGCGGTGCGTGAGGGGAACCGCCGGGGGCATACGCGTGACAGCGATCCTCGGCAGGCATCACCCCACCCAAGGAGGCACACAGTGCTGGGCATCATCGCGGCGGTCCTCTTCTTCCTCGCCTTCCTCATCAACGCGGCGGAGATCTCCACGAACGACGTCTTCACCTCGACCAACGTCATGCTGATCGGGCTCGCGCTGCTCGCCCTGCACGTGGCGGGGGTCGGCAGCGGCTGGGCGGCACGGGGCCGCAGGCGCTGACCGGGCCGAGGGCAGGGGCTGGACGCCGGGCAGCCCCTGCGCCCTCAGCCGTCCGTGCCGGCGGGCCCTGCCTCGGCCTCGGTCTCGGGCGTGGCCGGCGTCTGGTCGGCGGGCGCGGAGTAGAACACGGACCTGCCCTGCTTGGACCGCTCGGCCTGGCTCTTGGCCACGAGACCTTCCAGTGTGACGCGCACGACCTTCACGGAGATGTCGCGCTCGGGGTGGGCCTGGCCGAGCGAGCCGGCGATCTCGGCGGCGGAGCGCGGCTCCTTCTGCTCGGCGAGGTGACGCCGGATGAGCTCGACGAGCGTGGGCTCGGCGGACTTGGCGGCAGTCGGCGCCTTGCCGACCGCCGTCTTGCCAGCTGACGTCTTGGCGGCCGGTGTCTTGGCAGCTGACGTCTTGGCGGCCGGTGTCTTGCCAGCCGTCGTCTTGGCGGCCGGTGTCTTGCCAGCCGTCGTCTCGGCAGAGGTCGCATCGGCGGCCGTCGTCTCGCCGGCCGCCGTCTTGGCAGCCGTCGTCTTGGCAGGCGTCTTGCCGGCGGCTGCCTTCCCCGCGGTCGCCTTTCCCGCGGTCGTCTTCCCACCGGTCGTCTTCCCGGCAGTGGTCTTCCCGGCGGTCGTCTTCCTGGTCGTGGGCTTCTTCGCCGCGCTCTTCGCCGGCGCCGCGCCGGACTTGCGTGCCCTCTGCTGTCCGCCGGCCGCCGTTCCCGTCTTCTTCCGCCGAGGCGAAGGCACCACCGCGCCCGCCGTGTCCGCCGCGCCCGCCGGGTCCGCCGGGTCCGCCGTACCCGTTGTCTCGGTCGCGGGGACCGGCGTCGCCTGCGCGATGCCGAGCGCCTGCTGCATGCTCAGCAGGACACCGTGGTCGTGCTGCAGCGACGCCAGCCGCTCCTGCAGCGAGCCGATATCCGCGCTGATGCGTTCCTGCTCCTTGACGTTGGCCTCCAGGTCGCTGGACACCTGGGCGATGTACTGCGAGGCCAGTTCGGTGGTGGCAGTCGTTGTCTCGGGCATGGTGCTTTCCTTTCCTCGGCGTTGGAGGCGTGCGGCGGGTGATACCTGTCGCCTTGGCCGCAAGACGCCTTGGTCTAGAGATGGTACGGATCGGCGAGCCGATTGTTCCTGTCATGGCTGCTCTTTGATCCCGTAGGGTGTACGCGGCCGATGTGTCGGCCCGCGGGGGCCCGTGTCACCGGCACCCTCGTCCGGTGGTCTGCCAACGGGCCGGGGGACTCGGCGACACGTGCCGCAGAACGCCTCAGGCACTGCCTCATGGCTTCCAGTTCCGTCGGCGTACGGGCGGACGGCCCGTCCGTGCCCAGGGCCCGACCTTCGAGAACGGACGATGAGCGACAACACCCTGTGGAGCGTCCTGCGGGACGCCGCCCGCGAGCGGCCCGAGCAGGTGACCGTGCACGTCCGCGGCGACGGCGGCCAAGTCGCGGTGACATACCGGGAGTTGCTGCATGCCGCCCGCCGGGTCGCCGGTGGGCTGCGTACGGCCGGGGTCCGCCCCGGCACCTGCGTTCCGCTGGTCGCCGACCGCAGTGAGGACTTCCAGGTCATGTTCTGGGGCCTGGTCGCGGCGGACCTCGTCCCGGTGCCGCTCGCCGTGGACGTCCGCCGGGTCCTGCCCGTCTGGGAACACCTGGAACGGCCGCCGGTGTTCGTGGACACGGCCGGTGCGGACATGGCTCGACACCTGCCCGCCGGAACGTCCGTGCTACGGCTGGCGGAGCTGCGCGACGGTGACGACCTGGGCGGGCCCACGGCGTGCGAGCCGGACGCGCTGGCGTTCGTGCAGTACTCCTCGGGCAGCACCGGCGTGCCCAAGGGCGTCGAACTGACCCATGCCGCGGTGACCGCCAACCTCCGCCAGATCGTGGCCGTGTCCGACCTGGGTCCCGAGGACGTCGTGGTCAGCTGGATGCCGTACTTCCACGACATGGGTCTCATCGGCACGCATCTGGCGCCCCTGGCCGCCCGTGCCCGACAGGTCAAGATCGGGCCGTTGGCGTTCGCGCGGCGGCCCGGGATCTGGTTCGAGACGGCCACCGCCCACCGCGCCACGCACCTGTCGGCCGCCAACTTCGCGCTCGCGCTGGCGACCCGGCGCCTGACCGACCAGGACATGGCCCGCTTCGACCTCACCGCGGTCAGGCGGGTCGTCGTCGGCGCCGAACCCATCTCCCCGTCCGTCTGGCGCGACTTCGCCCACCGCACCCGGCCCGCCGGACTGGCGCCTGACGCACTCCAGCCGGTGTACGGCCTGGCCGAGGCCACCCTCGCCGTGACGTTCCCGCCGCCCGGCGAGATCGCCGCACCGCTGCGCCTGGACCGCGCGGCGCTCGGCCGCGGACGCGCGGTCGACGCCCCGGACACCGACGGCTCGGCCGTCGCCCTCATGGACCTCGGGCATCCCGTGCCCGGCTGCGCCGTCCGGATCGTCGACGACGCCGGGCGCGCGCTCGGCGACCGCCGCGTCGGGCACATCCAGGTGCGCGGTCCGCAGACAGCCCGCGGCTACCGCCGCCTGCCCGACGCCACCGCCGCCGCCTTCACCACCGGCGGATGGCTGCGCACCGGGGACATGGGCTTCCTGCGGGACGGACGGCTGTGCGTCACGGGCCGGTACAAGGACGTGCTGTTCCTGAACGGGCTCAAGCACCACGCCGCCGACCTGGAGGACGTTGCCGCCGCCACCCCCGGGCTGCCGCCCGGCACGACCGCGGTCGTGGGGTCCACGGACCCGGACAGCGGCGGCGAGCGCGTGGTGGTCTTCGTCTCCTGGGCCCGCCCGCCGCGCACCGCCCGCGAGGTGCTGGAACGGGTCGCCGCCCGGGTGGGAGAGGCCCTCTTCCACGACGACGTACGGGTCGTCGCTCTGCCGCCCGGCCGGTTCCCGCGCACCACCAGCGGGAAGGTGCGCCGCCATGTCCTGCGCGACCGGTTCGAGGCGGGCCGGTACCCCCACGTCGTCCTGCGCGCCGAAAGCGCCGCCCCGGCGCCTGCCTCCGGACGCCGGCGCCGTGCTCCGGGCGGGGCCGGGGTGCCGCGGTCGCGGGCGGCCACCGAGCGGGTGGTGCGCGAGGTGTGGGCCGACGCGCTGGGGACGGACGGCGCACGGATCGACCCCCACACGTCGTTCCGCGCGCTGGGCGGCACCTCGCTGAAGGCCATGGAGGTGCTGGCAGCACTGGAGGACGCGTTCGGCACATCCCTGGAGACGGCGGCGCTGCGCGCCGGGGCCGACACGGTGACCGGGCTCGTCGACCACCTCCTGGCACAGCCGGACGGCGGTGCGAGTACGCGGGCCGGGGAAGGCGGCGCCTCGGACGGCGCGACCGGCGCGGCCCGTTCCGGCGGGCCGTCCGGGAGACGGGGCCATGAGGCGCTCGCCGTGGTCGGCATGGCCTGCCGGTTCCCCGGTGCCGACACACCCGAGGCGTACTGGCGGCTGCTCACCGAAGGCCGGGACCTCGTCACCCCGGTGCCGCCGCACCGCTGGGACGGCGACCGGGTGCCCGCGGCCCGCTGGGGCGCCTTCCTCAAGGACCCGGCCGCCTTCGACGCGGACCGCTTCGGCCTGTCCGAGGAGGAGGCCCGCACGCTCGACCCGCAGGCCCGTCTGCTCCTGGAGCTGGCGCACGAGGCACTGGAGCGGGCCGGATACGCCGGCCCCCGCCGCCGCGCCCACCGCATCGGCGTCTTCACCACGGCGGGGGACAGCGGCTACCGGGAACTGCTGGACCGTGCCGCCGAGGACAGCGGCACGGACCTGCCGCCCTCGGCGCTCACCGGCAACCTCCCCAACCTCCTCGCCGCACGCATCGCCCGGACCTTCGACCTCGACGGCCCGGCGCTGGCCGTGGACACCGCCTGCTCCTCCGCCCTGGTCGCCCTGCACCTGGCCCGCCGCAGTCTGACGGCCGGCGAGTGCGACATCGCCCTGGTCGGCGGGGTGAACCTGCACCTCACCCCGACCGCGCACCGGATGCTGCACGCCGCGCAGGCCTTGTCGCCGACCGGCCGCAGCCGGGCCTTCGCCGCCGACGCCGACGGATTCGTGCCGGGCGAGGGCGGCGCGGTGCTCGTGCTGCGCCGCGAGCAGGACGCCCTCAGCGCCGGCGACGACCTGCTCGCCGTGGTGCGCGGCACCGCCGTCAACAACGACGGCACCTCCCTCAGCCTGATGGCCCCCAACCCCGCCCGCCAGCGCGAGGTCATCACCGCCGCCCACAGCGCGGCCGGCCTCGACCCGGCCGATGTGACGTACGTCGAGGCGCACGGCACCGGCACCGCCCTCGGCGATCCCGTCGAGCTGAAGTCCCTCGCCCACGCCTTCCCGCCGCTGCCCGGTGCGCGCCCCCGGCTGCTGGGCTCGGCCAAGACCAACGTCGGCCACCTGCTGAACGCGGCCGCGCTGCCCGGCCTGGTCAAGGTCGTGCTGGCGCTGCACCACGGCCAGGTGCCGCCCTCCCTGCACGCCGACCCGCCCTCCCCGCTCGTCGCCCGGTCCGGGTTCCAGGTGCCCGGCCGGCTCGTCGCCTGGCCCGCACCGCCCTCGGGCGGCCCACTGGTCGCGGGCATCAACGCCTTCGGCTTCGGCGGCACCAACGCGCACGCCGTCCTCCAGCGGGCCACCGCACGTACCGCGCACGGGACCCGGCCGGACGACGGCCCCCACGTGCTGGCGCTCTCCGCCGCCACCCGGCCCGCGCTGCGCGCCCTGGTCCGCGACCTGTCGGCCCACCTGGACGCCCACCCCCGGACCGCTGCGGCCGACCTGTGCCTGACGGCCGCCACGTCCCGGGACGACGACCGGCACCGGCTGGCCCTCGTCGGCGACGGGGACGGTGACCTGCGCGCCCGACTGGCCGCCCTCGCCGCGACGCCCGCGGACCGCCCGACGGCCACGGGGGAGGAGACGGAGAGCCGCGAGCGGAGGGTGCAGGACCCGCCCAGGGGCACGGACGTGTTCACCGGGACCGTCCGCGGCCGCCCCCGCCTCGCCTTCCTCTTCCCCGGACAGGGCGCCCAGCGTCCCGGTATGGCGGCGCGGCTCCACGCCACCGCACCCGTCTTCCGGGACACCCTCGACGAGGCGTCCGCCGCGCTCGGCCCGGTACGGGGCCGCACCCTCACCCACTGGTGCACCGATCCCCGCGTCGACCCGGCCGACCTGGCCCGCACCGAGATCACCCAGCCCGTCCTGGTCGCCTTCGGTGTGGCACTGGCCCGCCAGTTGCGCTCCTGGGGCGTCGAACCGGACGCGGTCGCGGGACACAGCGTCGGGGAACTGGCCGCGGCCTGCGCGGCGGGCCTGCTGCCGCTGTCGGACACGGTGCGTTTCGCCGCCGCTCGCGGCCGCGCGATCGCCGAGCTGACCGAGCGCGGCGCGATGGCCGCGGTGCTCGGCGCGGACGACGCCGTGGAGGCGCTGGTCGCCGCTTCGGGCGGTGCCCTGGCCGTCGCGGCCCGCAACGCGCCCGGCCGTCTGGTGCTGTCCGGCACCGTGCGCGCGGTGGAGGAAGCACTGGGGGAACTCACGGCGCGGAGCGTCGCCGTACGCCGGCTGCGGGTCTCGCACGGCTTCCACTCGCCCCTGATGGAACCGGCCGCCCGAGCGGTGCACGAGGCCGCACGCGCCCTGCCGCCCGGCACCGGCCGCATACCGCTGCTGAGCACCCTGACGGCCGACTGGGAGTCCGCACCCGACGCCGCCCACTGGCGTGAACACGCGCTGCGCACCGTCCGGTTCGGGGCCGCGGCCCGGCGGCTGGCCGAGGACGGGTACGACACCTTCGTCGAGATCGGACCCGGCACCGACCTGCCGGCCGCCCTGCGCACGGCCACCGCCGGCCGGTCCGGCGCCCCCGTCACCGTCCTGTCGGCCCTGCCCGCCGCACACCGCGAGGACAGCGGCGGACGCGGCGAACTGCTGCGCACCGTGGCCCGGTTGTGGACACGCGGCGTCGCCGTCGACCACACCGCACTGGCACCGGCCGGACGCCGTGTGCCGCTGCCCACCTACCCCTTCCAGCGGCGCACCTACTGGCCCGGACCCGGCCCCACCCGGCTGCTGCACCGCGTCACCTGGACACCGGCCCCCCTCACCCCGCCCGCCGGGGCCGCCCCCGTCACGCTCGTCACCGGGCACGACGCCGAGGCGGTAGGGGAGTTGTCCGCGTGGCTGGCCGGGCACGGCGTACCGGTGGCGCAACCGGGTACGACCGCCGCCCACACCGTCGTCCACCTGTCCCGGAGGGCGGGCGACGGCACGGACGGCTCGGACATGGCCGCCGACTTCCGGCACACCGTGCGGCAGTTCGACCGGGCCGGCGCGCGGCGTCTGCTCGTCCTCACCGAGGACGCCCACCGCACCGGCGTCGACGGCGAGACCCCGCCATGCCCCGGGCAGGCTCTGCTCACCGGGATCGCGTCGGCCTTCCCGCAGGAGACCGAGGGCGCGCGACTGGTCTGCGCCGACCTGTCCTCCCAGGACCCGTGGGAGCGGCGGCTGGAGGCCGTCCTCGCCGAAGTGACCGCCCCGGGCGGCGGCACCCTCGTGACCGCCTGGCGACACGGCACCCGGTTGCTGCGGGGCGTCGAGCCCCTGCCCGCCACCGCCGTTCCGGACGGGGACGGACCCCTGCCCGCGGACGGCGCCTACCTCATCACCGGTGGCGCGGGCGGCCTGGGCGCGGCACTCGCCCGGGACCTCGCCGGACGCGGCCGCCCGACCCTCGTCCTCACCGGCCGCTCCCCGCAGCCCCCGGCCGGGCTGCTCGCCGAACTCGCCGCACTGGGCGCCGACGCGCACTACCGGCAGGCCGACGTGACGGACGAGCGGCAACTCGACGCGCTCTTCGCCGAGTTCCCCGCCCCGGATGTCGTGATCCACGCGGCGGGGGAGGTCCTGCCGGGGTCGTTGCGCGGCACCGGCCCGCAGGACACGGCCCGCGCCCTGGCCGCCAAGGAGCGCGGCACCCGGCTGCTGGCCCATGCCCTGGACCGCAGCGGGCACCGCCCCCGACTGTGCGTGGTCCTCTCCTCGGTGGCCTCGGTGCTTCCCGGCGCCGCGGGCGCGCTCGGCGACTACGCGGCGGCCAACGCCTTCCTCGACGCCTTCGCCGCGGCCCGACGCGCCGTAGGGCACCGCTGGTCGGCGCTGAACCTCGGGCCCGTCGCCCGGACCGGGCTCGCCGCCTCGGCCGGTGCCGGCACGCACCTGAGAGCCGGCGGCGTGCCCCTGCCCCCGGCCGAAGCGTTGCGCGCGCTGCGCGCGGCCTGTGCCGCCGACACGGCCCAGGTGGTCGTCGCCGACCTGACGGCCATGGCCACGGACACGGACGCGTCCGTACGGACCGTCGCCCTCGCCGCCCCCGCCTCCACCACCCCCGCCGGGCCCGGCACGCATTCCACCGTCGTCCCCGGGAGCACGCCGGACACCCGCTCGCTGGTACGCGCCCTTCTGGCCGAGGCCCTGCACCTGCCTCCGGAAGCCGTCGACCAGGACCAGGCCTTCCTCTCGCTCGGCCTCGACTCGCTCGCGGCGGTCGACCTCGTCCGGCGTCTGGAACGCGCCCTGGGCCGCGCACTCCCGGCCACGCTGTTCTTCGAGTACCGCACGGTGCGCGAACTCGCCGCCCACCTCGACGCCCGGCCGCTCGACGACAACGCCCGATCCGTCGACGACAACACCCGGCCCGTCGACGACAGCGCCCAGCCCGTCGACGACGGCACCCGATCCGCCGCTTCACTGCCGGGCCACGCAGCCGACCTCGCCGCCGCCCCGGAAGGCGTGCCGTTCCCGCTGACTCCCGTCCAACGGGCCCTGTACACCAGCAGCGTGCTGTATCCGCGCACCCCGGCCCGCGGCTGGGTCCGGCACACCGTCCGAGGGCCGCTCGACCCCGCCCTGCTGCGCCGTGCCCTCACCACGCTCGCCGGGCGGCACGGCATGCTGCGGGTGCGGATCGGGCACGACGGCGGGACACCGCACCAGTTCGTCACGCCGGGCGCCGCAGCCGACGTGTGGTTCGAGACGCGGCCGCATTCCGCGGGCGCGGCGGCGCTCCAGGCGCTGGAGACGGAGTTCGCCAACCGGCCGCTGGACCTCACCACCGAACCCCCCATACGGGCCCTGCTGTTGACCGAGGACCCCGACGGTCCTGAGGACCCCGACGGCCCCGACGGCCCCGAGGGGGCCGAGCTGATCCTCGCCGTGCACCACGTGGCCGCCGACGGTTACAGCCTGAACGTGCTCGGCACGGAACTGTGGACCCTCTACACCGACCTCGCCCTCGGCCGCGCCCCCGCCCCGCTGCCGCCCGCCACGGATTTCGCCGCCTACGCCGCCGACCCGCGGCGCCCCGCCGTCCGCGCCGACGACCTCGCCTACTGGACGGCCCGCCTGGCGGACCACACCCCCCTGCCCCTGCCCTACGACGGCCGTCCCGACGCCGAGGACGGGCCCGGGCCCCTCGTCGCCCTGAACCGGGTCCTGGACGAGAAGCTCGTCGCCGCGCTGCGCGAGCGGGCCGCCGCCTGGAACGTCTCCCTCTTCCACCTCCTGCTCGCCTCCTACGCCCGCTGCCTGGCCCGGTGGAGCGGCCGGCGGGCCGTGGCGGTCAACGTCGCCCGGGCGGGCCGGGATGCCCGGCTGCCCGGACTGGACCGGCTGGTCGGCCCCCTCGCCGACACCCTGCCGCTGCTGCTCGACACCGACCCGGACGAGCCGCTGCCCCACCTCGCCGACCGCGTACGCCTGGCCTGGCTGGAGAGCGAGCGGCACGCCACCGTCAGCAGCCTCGACCTCGCCCGGACGACGCCGGCCGACGCCTCGGGGCCGCGCGCGGTGAGCCCGGCGAGCTTCAGCTTCGCCCGCTTCCCGGCCACGCTGGACCCGGACTGCCCGGTCGACGTGCGGGCGACCGCCGCGGGCACCGGCTCGGCCGCCACCCGGCTGACTCTGCTGGCCTGGGAGGACGGACCTTTGCTACGGCTGTCCTGGAACGTCCCCGAGCGCCTCTTCACCACCGCCACGACGACCCGCCTCGCGACCGACTTCGAACGGGAACTGCGCGCCCTGGAAGGCGCCGCCCCCGATTCCCCGGGTACGCACGGTGGCTCCCGCGCAGCGGCCCCCGCCACCGCCGCCCCTGTGCCCCGGGCGAGCGTCGTCGGCCGTCTGCTGCAACGCTTCCACGACGACGCCGACGCGGTCGCCGTCGACGACGGCCGTCTCACCCTGACCTACCGGGACCTGGACGCGGCCAGCCGCGATCTCGCCCTCCGGCTGCGCGAACAGGGCGTGGGGCGAGGGGACTTGGTGGGCATGGTCACCTCCCCGGGACCGGCCACGGTGATCGCCGTCGTCGGCGTCCTGCGCGCGGGCGCCGGCTGGGTGCCCCTGGACGCGGAGCATCCGGTGGCTCGGCTGGCCGAGCAGACGACTCGGTGCGGCGTCCGCGTGGTCGTGCACGACGACCGCACCCGCCCGGCCGCACGAGCGCTCACGGCCGCGACGGCCGTCCTCGTCCGGACCGGCACGGAACCCGTCGGTGCTGTCACCGGTCGGCCCGACGCGCCAGGTGACGGCCCCTGCGACGAGGTCGCCGCGGACGCCGACGCGACGGCCTACGTCATCTTCACCTCCGGGTCCACCGGCCGTCCCAAGGCCGTGCCCGTCACCTTCCGCGCGATGGAGAACTACCTCGACTGGGCCCTGACCACCTTCGCCTACGGCCCCGGCGACCGGCTCGCGAACACCTCCTCGCCGTGCTTCGACGCCTCGGTACGCCAACTGCTCGCCCCGCTGCTGACCGGTGCCACGGTGGTCACCGCCGACCGCGATCTGGTGCGCGATCCGGAACTGCTGCTGGACCACGTGGAGCGGGCGCGGATCACCGTGTGGAGTTCCGTGCCGTCGCTGTGGGAACGGCTGCTGGCCGCGGCGGAGAACCGCCTGCGGCGCGGCGAGGCCCTGCCGGACCTGTCCGCGCTGCGCCTGGTGCACGTCGGCGGGGAAGTGCTGTGGGCGGACTGGGTGCGCCGCTGGTTCGACCTGTTCGGTCCCGGGCAGCGGATCGTGAACCTCTACGGGCCGACCGAGACGACCATCAACGCCACCTACCACGTGGTCGCAGAGCGTCCCGCCGACGAGGTCACGGCGCTGCCCATCGGCCGCCCCGTCGCCGGGACGGAACTGCTCGTGGCCGGCCCCGGCGGTGAGCAGGCCGGTCCCGGTGGCACCGGCGAACTGCTGATCGGCGGCGTCGGGCTGTCCGCCGGCTATCTGGGCGAACCCGAGCTGACCCGGGCCGCGTTCGTGTGGCGGGAGGGTCGCCGGTGGTACCGCAGCGGGGACCGGGTGGAGGTGCTGCCCGACGGCGCGCTGCGCTTCGTGGGCCGTGTCGACGACCAGGTCAAGATACGGGGGCACCGCGTCGAACCCGGCGAGGTGGAGGCCGTGCTGCGCGCCCGTCCGGACGTCGCGCGAGCCGCCGTACTGGCCGACGAAGGGCGGCTGTCGGCCTTCGTCGTGCCCGCGGCTCCTGCGGGACCGGACGCGCGTGCCGGCGTGGACCCGGTGGTCCTGCGGCGGTACCTGGCGGACGCTCTCCCGCCCTACATGGTGCCCGCGCGGATCCTACTCCTGGACTCCCTGCCCCTGACCGGCACCGGCAAGACCGACCGGCGGGCGCTGCTCGCGCTGGCCCGCACCCCCGCCGCGACCACGCCCCCTGCCACGACCACGCCCCCGGGCCCGGGCGCGCTGCCCGGCCCGGGCGCCACGGAGGAGCAACTCGGCCGTATCTGGTGCGAGGTGCTCGGCGTCGACCGGGTCGGCCGCCACGACGACTTCTTCGAACTCGGCGGCGACTCCCTGCTGGCCCTTCAGGTCTTCGACAAACTCGCCCGGCAGCGCGGCGGCCCCCTGCCCCGGCCCACCGCCGTCTACCGGCACCGCACCCTGGCGGCGCTCGCCGAAGCGGTCGACGCCGAAGCGGTCGACGCCGAAGCGGTCGACGCCGAAGCGGTCGACGCTGAAGCCGTCGACGCAGAAGTGGTCGACGTGGAAGCCGTGGACGAAGAAGCCGTGGACGAAGCAGCCGTCGGCGCAGAGGTCGGTGACGCGCCGGCGGCGGGAGAGGGCGGCCCCCCAACTACGGGCGCTCGCACGGCCGGTGGCACGATGCCGATCCCCGGCGACCAGGCCCCGTCCGTCCCCTCCGCTCCCTCCGTCCCCTCCGCTCCCTCCGCTCCCTCCGTCCCGTCGGCGCCGGTCTTCCCCGGCGCCTACCCCGTCACCCCCGGTCAGCGCGGCTTCCTGCTCGCCGAGGCCCTCGCCCCCGGCACCGGGGCGTCCTCCTGGTTGGCCCGGCTGCGGCTGACCGGTCCGCTCGACCGCGACCGTTTCCAGCGGGCCGTCGACTTCCTGGTGGCCCGTCACCCCATGCTGCGGACGGTCTTCCCGGCCGGGGCGAGGCCGCCGGTGCAGCAGGAACTGCCCCCGTCGCTGCGGCTGCCGGTCGCCTTCGAGGCCGTCTCCGGGCCGCGGGAACTCGCCCAGCGCGTCGAGGACGAGCGAAGCCGCCGCTTCGAGCCGTGGGCCTGGCCCCTGCTGCGCCTGAGCGTGCTCACCCTGACCCCGCAGGAGCACGTGCTCCTCGCGCACGCCCACCACCTGATCGGCGACGGCTACAGCGCCGCCCTGCTGCTGGAGGAACTGACCACCGTCCACGACGCCCTGAACCGCGGCGCCGCACCCGAACTGCCCGAACTGCGCGGCACGTTCCGCGCACATGCGGAGCGACTCGCCGCCCTTCCCGCGCGCCCGCGGCCGGAGGACGACGAGGCACGGCGGCGCCGAGCCGAGCTGTGCGCGCCCTGCACCCGACCTGTCCTGCGCACTCCGGACGCCACCCGGGGCTGTGCGCCCGGCGGCTTCCACTCCCAGGGTTTCGTCCTGGACGCCCCCGTCGTCGGCGCGCTGCACAAGATCGCCGCCGAGGCCGGCGCCACGCTGTACGCGCCGCTGCTCACCGCCTACCACCAGGCGCTCGCCGCCCTCACCGGCCAGGACGACCTGGTCATCGGGCTGGCCGTGTCCGGCCGCGACCACCCGGTGCCGGACATCCACCGTGTCTTCGGGCCGTTCGCCACCGCCGTCGCGGTGCGCCCCTTCGGCCCCGGCGTCCAGGCCCCGCCGCGGGACGACTTCCCGCAGCGCGTGCGCAGGGTCGTGCAGGAGACGATCGCCGCCCGCCTCCACGAGGACATCGTCCCGCGTGACGGCGGGGGACTGCCGCTGACGTCCCAGTTCTTCTTCACCTTCCTCGACTTCGGGGCGCTCGGCCCGCGCGGCGCCGGCCTTCCGGCCGTGCGGTGGGACGAGGAGGAGGGCAGCGACTTCACACCGCCCGCCGCCGGTACGGACGTCTTCCTCGCGGTGCGGCCCGACGGGAACCGGCTGCGGGTCACCGTGCGTGGCGCGGCGGCGGCCTTCGACGAGCCCGCCCTCGCGGCGTTCGCCGCAGGGCTGCGGGACCGGCTCGTCTCCCCGGCGGTGCGACCCGCCCGGCGGCGTGTCGCCGTACGGGCGGAGCTGGACGCCGCGCTCGTCGGCTATCTGCCCGCGCCCGCCCAGCTGGCGCGGCTCGCCGGTCTGCCGGAGACCGGCTCGGCCCGCGAGGACATCCGCCGTCTGCTGTTCCCGGACGGCGAACCCCGGCTGCTGGAGACGACCGCCACCCCGCTGGGCCGGTCCGGGTTCGTCGGCCTTCCGCTGTTCGCCGACGAACTCGCCGGCCAGCGCGCCCTGGCCGGGCACACCGTCCGTGCCGTGGAAGCCGCCTCGGCACTGGGCGCCCGCAGCGTGTCCCTGGCCGGCATGATCCCCTCCCTCACCGGCTACGGCTTCGACGTGCTGCGCGCCTCCCACGCCCCGGCGGCGATCACCACCGGGCACGCGGCCACGGTCGTCTCCGTGGTGCGCACCGTGCACGCCGCGCTGGCGGCCACCGGCCGGGACCTGGCCGACACGGATGTGGCCGTGGTCGGGCTCGGCTCCATCGGCGCCTCCTCTCTGGACCTGCTGCTCACCCTGGCCGAGCGGCCACCCGCCCGTCTCGTGCTGTGCGACGTGGTCAGCAGCGGCCCGCGCCTTCACGACCTGGCGCGGACCGTGCGGGCACGCGGCCTGGCCGAGGAGGTCGCCGTGCACGTCTCCGACCCGGACCTGCCCGGCGCGGTGTACGAGGCCGGGCTGATCGTCGCGGCCGTCAGCGGGCACAGCGCCCTGGTCGACATCGGCCGGCTGCGTCCCGGCACCGTCGTCGTGGACGACAGTTTCCCGCACTGCTTCGACACCGGCCGGGCCCTGGCCCGCATGCGGCGGGACGAGGACGTCCTGGTCCTCGGCGGCGGCCTGCTCACGGTCGGTGCCACCCGGCGCACCCTGGCCGAAGGCCTGCCCGAGTCCGTCGCGGCCGGCCGGGCGGTGGCGCAGCACGGACTCCCCGGCACCCTGGCCTCCTGCCGGACGGAGTCACTGCTGCACGCCTCGGGCGCGGACGTGCCCCCGGTGCGGGGTCTGGTCGACGGCCCCACGGCCCTCGCCTACTGGCGCGCCATGGAACAGGCCGGCATCACCGCGGCGCCGCCGCACCTGCTCGGGCACATCCTGGATCCGCTCCCCGAGGCGGTCCGCACCCGCGGGGCCGGGGCGTCCCCGTCCCGGCCCGTGCCTGCCGCGCCCGGCCGCCGCGACGCCGGCCCACGTCCCTGACACCGGGAGCGGGCGCACAGGCAACCGCGTGCTCGTCCCTGTGCTCCGCCGTCCCACGGCCCCCGAGCGGCGAGCGGCCCGTCGCGGCCCTACTTCGCCCGCGTCTCGGCCGGCGTCCGCAGCACCAGGAGGGCGACGTCGTCGTCGTTCTCGGTGGGGCGGACGCGGCGCAGCAGTTCGTCGGTGAAGGAGGCCATCGGCCGGTGGGCGAGCGCGGCCGCGTGCTGGCGCAGCCGCTCCAGCCCTTCGTCCAGCGAGCGCCCGACCGCTTCGATGAGCCCGTCGGTGTACAGCAGCAGCGTCGACCCGGGCGGCAGCACGGTGGAGGCGTCGGGACGGGGCTTGCCGGCCCCCGTGCCCAGGAGGATGCCGTGGCCGTCCAGCAGGTAGCGGGTGAGGCCGTCCCGGCTGATCAGCAGGGGCGGCGGGTGCCCGGCGTTGGTCCAGCGCAGCTCCCAGTGGCCGTCGTCCGCCGCTTCCAGGCGCGCGAAGATCATCGTGGCCATCGGCACGTTGGTGATGTGCGTGACCGCCTCGTCGAGCCGGTCGACGATCCGGCTGGGCGGTTCCTGGTGGGACCAGGCGTAGGCGCGCAGCATGTTGCGGACCTGCGCCATCCCGGCCGCCGCCTCCAGGTCGTGGCCGACGACGTCGCCGACGGCCAGCGCGGTGGCACCGTCCGGCAGCCGGAACGCGTCGTACCAGTCGCCGCCGACCTGCGAGGCGTCGGGGGCGGGCAGATAGCGGGCGATCATCCGCAGCCCGGGCAGCCGCGGCAGCTGGGGCAGCAGGTGGTTCTGCATGGTCTCGGCGACCTTGCGCTGGCGCTGGTAGAGGCGGGCGTTGTCCAGGGCCAGCGCGGCCCGCCGTGCGATGTCCTCGATCAGCGGGAGGTCCGCGTCGGTGTAGTCGCCCTGCTTGTCGGCGCGGCCCAGCGTGAGCGCCCCGAGGACCTCCCGGGTGCTGCGGATCGGGACGATGGCCGCGGAGTGGATGCCGGTCGCCTTGAACAGACGCTGCTGCTCCACCGCGATGCCCGAGTCCGGCTCCCGCTGGTACGTCTGCGGTCCGGCGAGGGTGGACGCCACCCCGCGCAGGGCCCTGGACAGGGGCATGGGGGATTCCTCCGGCACCGGCGGCATCGGCCCCTGGAGCTCCTCGTGATGCACCAGCGCGTCACCGTCGGCGTGGACCACGGCACTGCGCCACACCTCGTCGCGCTCCGTGATCAGGTCGACGACCGCCCAGTCCGCCAGCCGCGGCAGGACGAGGGCCACGAGCCGGCGCAGCGCCTCGTCGACGTCCAGGGTGGAGGTGAGCCGGGTGGTGGTCTCCGCCAGCAGGGCCAGCCGCTCCAGCTCGGTCAGCGGCTCGGCCGCGGTCTCCGGCCGCCGGCTCGCGTCCCAGGCCTGCTGGTCGCGGTGGAAGACGACGAGCGTGGCGGATTCACGGCCACCGGTGTCGAAGGGGGTGATCAGCCATGACACGGGCAGCAGGGAGCCGTCGCCCCTCGCGAACCACTCCCCGGCGGCCTGCTCCGTGCGCCGCGCGTGGAACGCCTGCCGCATGCTGCACCGGCTCGTCGGCAGCGTGTGGCCCCGGGCGTCCCGGTGCAGCAGATCGTGTGCGTCACGGCCCACCAGGTCCTCGGCGGGCCGCATCAGCAGCTCCTCGGCGGGGGCGTTGACCGCGATGATGCATCCCTTGTCGTCCACGACGTACGCGGCCGCACCGATGGAGGCCAGTGCCGCCGGCAGCGCCGGGCCGGCCGCACCCGGGGACCGTGGACCGGTGCTCTCGGTCCGCTCCGGCTCTGCCACGCCCTGCCTCCTCGCTGATCGCCGGACAACGCCCGCCCGGCATTCCTACCCCCGAGTGCCCCCTGTGCGCGAACCTCAGCCCCGTGCTTGGCCCGGGCAGAAGAGTATGGACCACGCCTGTGATGGTATTCGTGGGGTAATCGGACTGCCGTGAGGCGAAGGGCGTAGGTGCGGGCGGCTTATGAAGCAGGCTGCTGAGGATGACGGCTGGGCGCTGTCGGACGGGGCGATCTCCCTGTCGGCCGCTTTCGAGGGCACGGAGACGATCGCGCAGGCTCGTGATCATGCCGGAATGTTTCTGCGGGTGCTGCGGGCGGAGCACGGGGTGTCGGTGCCCGAGCGCGCGACGAACATCGTGCAGCTGGTGGTGAGCGAGCTGGTGACGAACACCCGCAAGTACGCCCCGGGGCCGTCGCTGCTGACGCTGGAGGCCCGTGAGGGCGTCGTCTCGGTGACCGTGTGGGACACCGAGCCGCGCCTTCCGGTGGTCCGGGGCGCCGACCCCGTCCGGGTCGGGCAGCACGGCCTGGAGATCGTCAGGGCCGTCTGCCGCAGCCTCGAGGTGCACCCCGAGCCGGTGGGCAAACGCATCACGGCCACGATCGACCTCACGTGAGGGCCCGGCGGCAAGCCGCTGCCGACCCCCGAGCCGCCCGCGCAACCGTACGCCGAGCCGCCCGCGCGACCGTACGCCGAGTCGCGCCCCGACTCGTCCGCGCTCTCCCAACTGACCCTCCGCAGACGTCTTGTAGCGGCAGGTGACCCGCGCCTAGGATTCAAGGCAGGCGATTGAATCGTTTCAATCATCCTGTCCTCGTCCAGCCGCAGCGAGCAAGGGGATCGACATGCCCGGAAGTTGGAACCGCCGGACCTTCCTGAGTGCCACCGCGGGAACCATGGGGGCCGGTCTGTCCGCCCTGTCCGCCGCGCACTCCGCCGCGAGTCCCATGGCCGGCTCGGCCCGGAGCCACGGGAGCTCCCCCGGGCTGCGCGTCACCCGCACCACCGTGGAGCACAAGCCGAACCTCCTCGGAACCGACGTCGCCCGCCCCCGGCTCGCCTGGGAGACGGCGTCCGCCGGCCGCGGAGCGCGGCAGACCGCCTACCGCGTGCAGGTGAAGGCGGACGGGGCGGGGTGGGGGAGCGGATCCCTCCTCTGGGACTCCGGGAAGACCGACGGCGCGGACGGCGCGGGTGGCGTGCCCTACGGCGGCCCGGCCCTGGAGCCGCGCACCCGGTACTCCTGGCGCGTCAGAGTCTGGGACGAGCAGGGCAGGGCATCGGCCTGGAGCGCGCCCCGCTGGTTCGAGACAACGTTGTCACCCGAGGGCTGGGACGCCGAGTGGATCGGCGCGGACACCCCGGCACCCCTCGACTTCACCGGCGCCTCGTGGATCTGGGCCCCCGGAGCGAGCACCCAGAACGCTCCCGCGGGCACCAGGTGGTTCCGGGGACGGCTTGACCTGCCCGACGGCATCGACATCGCCGAGGCAACGCTCGTGGCGACCGCGGACGACGACTTCACCCTTTACCTCAACGGCCGCCCGGCACTCGAAGCCCCCCAGCAGCAGGACGGCTGGCGGACCGGCCGGACGGCCGACGTCACCGAGCTGGTCAGGGACGGCCTCGGCACGGGCACCGGCGTCGTGCTCGCCGTCGCGGCCACCAACCGCGCCGGTGCCTCGGTCAACCCGGCGGGACTCCTGCTCCGCCTGCACGTGCGCAGTTCCTCGGGGCCTGCCTACGACCTCCGCAGCGACGCCGGATGGCGCACCGCCGACACCGAGCAACCGCACTGGCAGGACGCCGGCTTCGACGACTCCTCCTGGTCTCCCGCGGTGGTGCTCGCCCCCTACGGCCAGGGCCCGTGGGGGGACGGGGTGGGCGTCAGCCTGCCCGAGCAGCCCGCACCCCTGCTGCGCCGGGAGTTCGACGTGCCGCGCCGGATCAGCCGGGCCCGCCTGTACATCAGCGGCCTCGCCTACCACGAGGCGGAGATCAACGGCCGGCGCGTGGGACGGCAGGTGCTCGATCCCGGATTCACCGACTACGACGAGACCGTGCTGTACACCGTCCACGACGTCACCGGCCTGCTGCGCCGGGGCGGCAACGCGATCGGCGTGACGCTGGGGCGCGGCTTCTTCGGCATGACCACCCCCAACGTCTGGAACTGGCACCGCACGCCCTGGCACTCCGAGCCGCGCCTCATCGCCCGGCTGGAGGTCGACCACCCGGACGGCTCCCGCACCACGCTGGTCACCGACGAGCAGTGGCGCATCACCGAGGGACCCACCCTGTCCAACTCCCTCTACGCCGGGGAGACCTACGACGCCCGACGTGAACCGGGGGAGTGGACCCGCCCCGGCTTCGACGACTCGTCCTGGCGGCCGGCGAAGATCCAGGACGGCCCCGGGGGACGCCTTCGCGCGCAGCCCCACGACGGCATCGAGGTCGTCGACTCCTTCCCGCCCGAGAGGATCAGCCCGCTGGCTCCCGGGGTCCACCTGGTGGACATGGGCCGGACCATGGCCGGCTGGGTCCGGATCACCGTGCGGGACCTCCCCGCCGGCACCCGCCTGCAGCTCACCTACGGCGAGAAGCTGAAGGCCGACGGAAGCGTGTCGGCCGAGACCTCGCACGTCCCCGGGCGCTTCCAGCGCGACGAGTACATCTGCGCCGGCCGCCCGGAGGAGAGCTGGGAGCCGTCCTTCTCGTACAAGGGCTTCCGCTACGTCCAGATCAGCGGCCTGCCCGCCACCCCCGACCCCGGCCAGATCACGGGCCGGCTGGTCCACACCCCGCTGGAGGAGGTCAGCGAGTTCGCCTGTTCGGAACCCTTCTACGCGTGGCTCGACCGGGCGATGCGGCGCACCGTGCTGAACAACATGCACGGCATCCCCACCGACACGCCCATGTACGAGAAGAACGGCTGGACCGGTGACGCCCAGCTCGGCACCCCCGTGATGACGTACGCCTTCGACATGCACCGCATGCTCTCCAAGTGGCTGGGGGACCTCGCCGACAGTCAGACGGACGAGGGCCAGCTCCCCGTCATCGTGCCGAGCGGCGGCTGGGGCTACGGCGAACTGGGTCCGTCCCCGGAGTGGACGACCGTGTACCCGTTCGTCATCCGGGAGTTCTACCGGGTGTACGGCGACGACCGGGCGGCACGCGAGCACTGGACGACGCTCACCCGCTACCTGGACTGGGAGTTGTCCCGGCTGCGCGACGGCCTCGCCGTCACCGCCCTGGGCGACTACCTGCCGCCCGGCTACGGAGGCAACCCGCCCGAGGACACCCGCCTGACCGCGACGGCCTACCTGTACCGGGCGTTGCTCGACACGGCCGAGATGGGCGAAGTCCTGCACGAGCACGAGGTGGTGACGCGCTACCGGCAGGCCGCCGCGCGGCTCAAGGACGCCCTCAACGCGGAGTTCCTGGGCCCGGAGGGCCACTACCGCACGGCCAGGGATCCCGGTTACCGGCAGACCAGCAACGCGATCCCGCTCGCCTTCGGCCTCGTACCGGACCACGCCCGTGCCTCGGTCTTCGCCAGTCTGGTGCGGGACGTCGAGGAGCGCGGGAACCACCTCAACACCGGTGCGCTGGGCACCAGCGTGCTGCTGCGCGTGCTGTGCCAGGAGGGCAGGCCGGACCTGGCGCACGCCATCGCGACCCAGCGCACCTACCCGAGCTGGGGTTACTGGCACGAGCACGGCGCGGACACCATGTGGGAGATGTGGCCGCTCGACTCCCGCTCCCGCGACCACTACTTCCAGGGCACCGTGGCCCAGTGGCTGTACGAGAACGTGGCGGGACTGCGCCCGGGCGACGACGGCTACGCCACGTTCACCGTACGGCCCGACGCGCGCACCGGTGTCGACTGGGCGCGGACCTCGATCCGTACCGTGCGGGGAACCGCCGGCGTCGCCTGGGCGCAGGAGGGGGCGGTCTTCCGGATGGAGGTACGCGTGCCGGTGGGTGCCGTCGCGGACGTCCACGTGCCGGCGGCCGGCCGTGACGAGGTGCGGGCGCCCGAGGGCGTCCGCCGGCTGCGGACGGAGTCCGGCTTCGCCGTCTACCGGGTGGCGCAGGGGAGTTGGCGCTTCACGAGCCGGGGGCGGACGTCGAGCTGAGCGTCGGCGGCCGGCGAGACGAGGCGGGGGGCGCCCGCCTCGTCCGCTGCGGTGCCGTCAGCGGGGGCCGGTGAGCTGAGCGGCGAGGAGATGGGAGTCCAGCAGGGTGGGGTCGGCCGTGCGGGCGGCTCTCGTGTAGCCGGTGAGCATGCGTCTGGTCAGCAGCAGGGCCTGGGGGGAGCGCCGGGACAGGGGTCTGGTCCAGGCGGTGACGGTGTCGTCCAGGGCGTCGAGCGGGGCGACCTTGTGCAGCAGGCCGAGACGGTGGGCGGTGGCGGCGTCGAAGGTCTCGCAGGTGAGCATGAGTTCGCGGATCCGGGCGGCGCCCGCTTCCGTGATCAGACGGCCCATGGCACCGCCCCAGGCGGGTGCGAGCCCCAGCCCGACCTCGGGCATGCGGAACCGGCAGGTGTCCGCGCCGGCCCGCAGGTCGCAGTAGGCGGCCAGGGCCAGCCCGGCTCCCACGACCTTGCCGTGCAGCCGGGCGATGGTGACGGCGTGGGTGTTCTCCAGCGCCTGGCACAGGCGGTGGGCCTTGTCCGCGATGCGCAGCAGGCTGCCGCCGGTGGGATCGGTGTCCAGGGCGTCCTGGTACTCCCGGCGGTCGGCCCCCAGGCAGAAGTCGTCGCCGAGCGAGGAGAGCACCAGGATCCGTATGTCGGGCTGGTCGTGGAGGTCGTCGAGGACGTCGATGAGCGCGTCCAGGACCGCCGTGTTGAGCACGTCGTCCTGTGCGGTGGGGTTGAGCCGGACGTGGAGGACGGGGCCGTTCCTGACGAGGGCCAGGGGAGCGGGCGGGAGCGCGGTCTCGGCGGGGAGCGCGGCTTCGGGGGTGACGTCGGTGGCGGGGGCGGACACGGTGGCCGGGGCGGAGACGGTGGCGGGGGTGCGGGGGAGGTTCATGCGAGGGCTACATCCAGGTTCAGCAGGCGCCGGAACGCGACCCGGGGCGCCAGCGCGGGGCGGCGCACCAGGGTGAGTCTCGGCAGGCGGGCGGTGAGGTGGCGAAGCAGGGTCTGCGCTTCCAGCCGGGCCAGGGGTGCTCCGAGGCAGTAGTGGATGCCCCAGCTGAAGGCCAGGTGGGAGGGGTTGCGGGCCGGGTCGAAGGTGTCGGGGTCGGCGAACCGGGCAGGGTCGCGGTGGGCGGCCCCGACCATGAGGTGGACCATCTCACCGGCGGCGACCTCGGTGTCCCCGAGGCGTGTGTCCTGCCCGGCGACCCGGCTGATGACATGGGTCGGCGGGTCGTGGCGCAGGGTCTCCTCGACGAAGGCGGGCACGAGGTCCGGCTGCAGGACGAGCCGGTCCCAGCGGCCGGGGTCCTCGACGAGTCGCAGGGTCATGGTCGACAGCAGGGTCGCGGTGGTCTCCAGCGCCGCCAGCAGGACGAACAGGGCGAGGAAGTAGACGGCCTCGTCCGCCTTGTCCCGGTCCGGTTCGAGTTCGTCCCAGGTGCTGATCCACCGGGAGACCGGATCGTCGCCGGGCCGTTCGCGCCGGGTGCGCACCAGGTCGAGGAAGTACGTGCGCAGTTCGGCCATGGCGGCGTCGGAGCGGGCCAGTTGGCTGGCGTTCGGGAGCAATTCCTGGGTGAAGACCTGCTCGTGGGTGAGTTCACGCAGCCGGGGCCAGTCGGCGCTGGGCAGTCCCAGCCAGTCGCCGATGGTGGCGACGGGCAGCTCCTCGCTCACCAGCTCCGAGAAGTCGGCCTCTCCCGCGCGTACTCGCTCGTGCAGGGTGTCCAGCAGCCGGTCGACGATGGCGGACACCCGCAGGCCGATGCGGTCGATGGTGGTGCGGTCGAAGCTGCCGGCCGACCGGCGCACCCGTGTGTGCTCCGGGGGATTGAGAGCCGGCAGAGTGCGGCTGATCTCCCGGGACGAGGGGGCACTCCAGCGGGTCCGCGCGCCCTGTTGTTCTCGCCACCGGGTGTCCGGTTCGAGCCAGACGCCGTTGCGCAGCACCTGCTCGCAGGTGCTGTAACCGGTGACGAGAAACCCACCCCAGGGCGCGGGGCTGACAGCGCCGCGCGCCCTGAGCTCTGCGTAGATGGGGAAGGGGTCGGCCTGTCCCTCAGCCGTCCGGAGACGGGAGAACAGGGAAATCGTGGCCCGACGGTCCGTAGACGGAGTCGTGACGCTTCCCACGGTAGCGGCTCCTTTCTGCCAGCCGCTATCCGTACCCGAGTGATAGTTGAGTCATACAGTAACTCTGTCGTTTCATATGGTTACTTGCGTCACTCGCCGTTCATCCAGGCCCGGAAGCGGCTGAAGAGTCCTCCCTTCGGGCGCGCTGCGGCATGGGACGGCCGGTGCGCCGCGGGTGGCTGGTGAACGCCGGCGGGCGAGGGGGCCTGGACGGAAGGCGACGGCGCCTTGCGCGTGCCGACGGGCTGCGCCACGGTCCGGGGGGTGAACCGGATGGGCACGGTGACCAGCGAACGGCTCCACGGCGCCGCCACCCACGCCAGTTCGCCGAAGGGGACCCGCATCTCCACGTCGGGCAGCCGGTTGAGCAGGGACTCCACGGCCGTGGCGGCGATCATGAACGCGGGGTCCTTGGCCGGGCACGCGTGCGGGCCGGCGCCGAACGCCAGATGGGCCTTGGGGCTGAGCTGTTCGCGGTGCGCGGTGAGCTTGGGGTCGGTGTTGGCCGCCGCGAAGGAGATCAGGACCGGGTCGCCGGCCCGCAGCGTGCGGTCGCCCAACTCGACGTCCTGAGTGGGGTAGTGCCCCGCGTAGTTGGCGATCGGGGCGTAGTTCCACAGCGTCTTCACCACCGCGTCCTCCACCGGCAGGCCGGTCGGCCAGTCGTCGCTGAGGTACAGCGCGGCGCTGGTGCCGATCGCGGCCGTCAGGGGCGCGGTGCCGCCGGAGAGCAGGGTCACCAGCTGGTGCAGCACCTCCTCGTCGCTCAGCCGGGCCGAGTGCACCATCAACCGGGTGGTGAGGTCCTCGCCGGGCTGCCGGCGCTTCAGCGCGATCAGTTCGCCGAGCGCGGCGCCCAGGATCTCGTCGGCCCCCGGGGTGCCCTGGAAGATCCCGGTGATCCCGGCGATGACGCGGTCGCCGATCTCGGGCGGGCAGCCGAACAGGTCACCGAAGACCAGCAGCGGCAGCGGCTGGGCGTAGGCGGCCATCAGCTCGGCCTGGCCGAGGGGCTCGGAGCTGAACCGGCTGATCAGGTAGTCGGCCGACTGCTGGGTCAGCCGGATGAGCCGGCTCTGGTCGACGGTGGCGAGGCTCTCCGTGACCGCCTGCCGCAGCCGGGCGTGCGCCGCGCCGTCGCTGAACAGGGCGTTGGGGCGGTACCCCATCATGGGCAGGGCCGGACTGTCCTCCGGGACCCGCCCCTCGTTCAGGGCGTTCCAGCGGCGGGAGTCCCGTACGAACAGCTGAGGGTTCTGCAGGATGTACAGGCTCGCGTCGTAGCTGGTGACCAGTTCGACCTCGACGCCCGGCGCGATGTCGACGGGGGCGCTGTGCCCCATCGAGCGCAGCTTGTCGTAGGTGCGCTCGGGGTCGGAGCCGAAGTCGGGACCGTACAGCGGGATGTTGCCGTGTGCGGGGCATTCGGCAGGTACCCCGGTCGTCTCGAGGGGTTGTTGCATGGTGTGGCTCCTAGCCGAGTGAGGACAAGAGGTGCTTCACGAGCGTGATGAGGGCCTCCATCGAGGAGTCCTGGTCGCGGACGTCGCAGTCGATGACCGGGGTCTCGTCGGAGAGGTTGAGTGCCTCGCACACTTCGGACAGGGGGAAGTGCGTCCTGCCGTCGAAGGTGTTCACACCGACCACGTAGGGCAGACCGAAGGACTCGACCAGGTCCAGGATGGGGAAGGTCTCCTCCAGCCGTTCGGGGTCGACCAGGACGAGCGCGCCCAGCGCCCCCCTCGACAGGCCCTCCCACATCTGCTTGAACCGCTCCTGCCCGGGGGTTCCGAAGATGTAGAGGACCAGATCGTCACTCAGGGTCAGACGCCCGAAGTCCATCGCCACGGTGGTGGTGGTCTTGTCAGGCGTGTCGGAGAGATCGTCGAGGCCCACGCTGGCCTCGGTGATCTCCTCCTCGGTCTGCAGCGGCTCGATCTCGGAGACGCTGCCGATGTAGGTGGTCTTCCCCACCGCGAAGTGGCCCACGACCAGGACCTTGACGGAGCGGGAGACCTTGGGATCCAGATACACGGACTTACGCTCCGGTTCGAATGCGCTCCAGGCCATGGAGCACGGCGGTGAGCAGGGCGGGGTCATGGCGTTCGGCATGCGGCACCGGATTGCGCACATGGATCAGGTCGTCCTCGGCCATCTGCGCGAGCAGGATGCGCACGATGCCCAGGGGCAGCTGGGTGTGGGCCGCGACCTCGGCGACCGAGAGGTATCCGTCCGCGAGCAGGTCGATGACCGCGCGCGCCTCCGGAGCCAGGGTGCGTACCGTGGCCAGGGCCGAGTCCTGTGCCGTGATCATGGTGGTGTGCTCGTACTCGCTGTCCCGCGGCAGTACGCGCCCCTTCGCCATGACGAAGAACGGGACTAACGGGGCGGTCAGTTCGAGCTCGTCATCGGACGGGTCGTCATGCATCGCTGGCCCCTTCTCCCGGCACAGCCGGTGACGCGGGCATCGCGTCACTCAGCCGTGCGGCGAACTCCTCGATGTCACAGTCGTGTTCTGCGGCCGCGGCGAGGAAGGCACCCTCACCGGCGGCGATCAGGAAGACCCAGCCGTGCTGGAACTCGATGACCGTCTGGCTCCACTCGTCGTCCCGTTCACCGCCCGCGAAGGGCGCGGTGGCCCGGCTGTAGGCGTGGATGCCGGTCATGGCGGCCGAGATCGTGTCCGCGAGGTCCCGGTCGACCCCGGCGCTGGCGCCGCGCGGCAGACCGTCCGCGCCGAGCAGCAGGGCGTGCAGGGCGCCCGGCACCGAGGCCACCGCCCGGTCCAGCCGGTCGAGCACGGCGACGGACCTGCCCGTCTCGGCCGGGTGCGCCTGCGGGCCGTCACCGGCCTGGGCCGCGTCGGCGGGGGTCACCCGCGGCGGAGCCGTGAGGTTGTTGCCCAGCCGGGCGACCAGCCGGTTCATGCGGAACGAGAGCTGCTCCATGTCCACGTCGGGCTCAGCGGCGGCCGCCAGGTAGGCGCCCTGCCCGGCCCCGATCAGGAAGACCCAGCCGTGCTGGAACTCGATGACGGTCTGGATCCATCCCCGGTCCGGCGAAGGACCGGCGAAGTGGGCCGTGGCCCGGCTGAGGGACTGCATCCCGGCCATGGCCGCGGAGACGGTGCCCACGTCCTGGCGGGTCAGGCCGTCCGTGGAGCCGCGGGGTATGCCGTCCGCCGACAGCACCACGGCGTGCCGTGCCTTGGGCACGTTGGTCACGATGTCCTGGACCATCCACGACAGGTCGGTCGTACTCATGCGTTGTCGGACCCTTCGGACATGGGGGTGTCGAGGGAGGCCACGTCGCGCCCGGTCTGGGTGCCGCGCTGCAGGGCGCCCAGGCTGCCGGCGCCGCGACGCCGCACGGCGCGCCTGGCCGGCTGGTCGGCCCCGGGGGAGTCGCTGACGGACGTGATGCGGGTCCCGCGCTTGGGCAGACCGTTGGCCGTGCGCTCCGGGGTGCGGCCCTGCACCGGCCGGATGCTGCTCACGGGCGCCGCCTCCGGGGCGGCGGGGGTCTCCTCCATGGTCCACAGCTCCTCGGGCAGCAGGACGACGGCCCGGACGCCGCCGTACCGGGAGACACCGGTCACGTCCACCTTGAAGCCGTACTGCCGGGCGATCAGGCCGATCACCGGGAAGCCGAACTTCGGCTGGGTGCCCAGCTGGGACAGCCGGGGGGCGTCGTCGCCGGACAGCAGCGCACTCGCCCGCTGCCGGTCCTCGTCGCTCATGCCGACGCCGGCGTCGTCGATGATGATGCAGAGATTCTGCTGGACCTGACGGAACGTCACCTCGATCGGCGCGTCCGCCTGGGAGAAGCTGGCAGCGTTGTCAAGCAGCTCGGCGACGGCCAGGGCCACCGGTGCGACGGCGGAGGCCTTCAGCGCGATGCCGCTCGGCTGCATGATCTCCACGCGCTGGAAGTTGCGGATCTGGCTCTGGGCGCTGCGGACGACGTCGTAGACGCTGGCGGGCTGGTTGCGCCGGCCCAGCGGCGCACCGCACATCACGGCGATGCCCTGCGCCTTGCGCGCCATCTGGGCGTTGGCGTGCGTGATGTCCATCAGGTCGTTCAGGACCGGGTGGCCGCCGTACTCGCGCTGGACCCCGTCCAGCAGCGTCGTCTGCTCGGCCGCGAGACTCTGCAGGAAGCGCGCGGCGCCCTTGAGGACCGCCTTGATGTTCTCCTCGGCCGCCTGCTCCGCTTCGCGGATGACCCCGTCCTGCTCGTTCCTGATCCTCGCCAGCTCGGCCTGGACGCGTCCCAGCTCGTTCTGGCTGTACTGCAGCCGCGCCTGAAGCTCGGCCTCGGACTCCTTCTTCCTCCTCGTCACGCCTCTGCTGCGGAGCACGAGTGCCACGACGGCGGCGACGGCTGTCACCGCTATCGCAACCAGGCACCAAAGAAGCACGTCTTGAGTCATGGAAACCTTTCCCGGCGCGTCACATGCGGGCGTCGGGGGTACGCCGCGCAAGAATCCGCAACCCGTCCAGCGCACTGCACGGGGGAGTTCAGCGCGTTCGGGGTTCAGGGCCCTGAGCAAAAGTGGATCAAGGTCGCAGACGGCGGAATGCTATCACCGTCAACCCGGTGCGCCGGAGGTCGCTCCTCGGGGCTTCACACCATCAACATGCCGTGCAGCTCAGGGGGGTTGACGGTCCGTTCGCCCGCCTCGGGGATCACACCGGGTGCCATCCCGGCGTCGCCGCCGCCGGGGGCGTGGGCGTGGCCGCCGCGTTCAGGCTGAGCCGGGAGACGATCCGGTAACGGTCGCCCCGGTAGATCGAGTGGACGTACTCCACGGGCCGGCCGTGCGTGTCGCTGGTGTGGCGCTCGAAGAGCAGCGCGGGGGACAGCTCGGGCACGCCCAGGAGCCTGGCCTCGGCCTGGCTGACGACCGTGGGCTCGATGGTCTGCGTCGCCTCGCTGACCTGCACCCGGTGCCGCTCGCGCAGATGCTCGTACAGATCGCCCGTCTCCAGCTCCCGGGCGGTGAGCGCGGGGACCAGATCGGCCGGGATGTGCAGGTGCTCGATGGCCATCGGGGCGCCGTCGACCAGCCGCAGGCGTGCCGCGTAGACGATGCCGGCCGCGGGGGACAGGCGCAGTTTGCGACCCACCCGGGCGCCCGCCGTGATGGTGGCGAACTCCAGCAGGCGGCTCGACCAGGTGCCGGACGCCTGCGGCAGGATCATGCCGTGGGACTCCGAGACGAGTTCCTGGGTGATCTTCTCGGGGGCCACGAACATGCCCCGCCCGTGCTCGCGCACCAGCAGCCCGGCCGCGACCAGTTCGTCCACGGCCGCCCGCAGGGTGGGGCGGGACACCTTGAGCGTGGCGCACAGGGCCCGTTCGGAGGGGATCGCGTCCCCGGGGCGCAGCGTCTCGATGAGCTGCAGGATGTGGTCGCGGACCCGCTCCCGCTTGAGTACCGCCCCCGACTCGCCCGCGTTCATGCCCGACCGCTCCCGCCCCGCCGTACGCCGATGCTGCTCGTCCCGTTGGGTGGACTGTTTACCACTCGCCGCCCACTGGTCAAGTGGGCGGCCGAAAAGTGAGGCCGACGCGGGGGATTGACGCCTCTATTGGTCTATGCCATTTTCATCGACCAACGAGAGGTCATCTGTCCAGTTGCCCAACTGGTCAAGTGCCGTGGCGCCTTCCCTCCCGAGGTGAACCGTGAAGCTCCGCATGCTCGCAGGACTGTCCGCACTGGTGATCGCCTCCGGCGTCAGCGCCTGCGGCGACGGCTCGGAATCGTCCGGTGACTCCGCCGGCGGCGCCACGACGATCGACGTCTGGCTCATGCGCGACAGCGTCTCGGCGCAGTTCCAGAAGGAGTTCGTCGCGGGCTTCGAGGCCGCGCACCCGGACATCGACGTGCAGGTCCAGATCCAGGAGTGGGACGGCATCGGGGAGAAGGTCACGGCCGCCCTCGCCAGCAACGACGCCCCGGACGTCATCGAGACCGGCAACACCCAGGTCGCCCAGTACGCGCAGAGCGGCGGCCTGCTCGATCTGAGCGACAGGACCCGCGAACTCGGCGGCGAGAACTGGCTCAAGGGCCTGGCCGAGCCAGGATCCTTCGACGGCCGGCAGTACGGCATCCCGTACTACGCCGCCAACCGCGTCGTCATCTACCGCACCGACCTGTTCGACAAGGCCGGCATCGACGCGGCCTCCCTCACGACACGCGAGCGGTGGCTGACCGCCACCGAGAAGCTCGACTCCGGCGGCACCCAGGGCATCTACCTGCCGGGACAGATGTGGTACGCCCTGGCCGGGTTCATCTGGGACGAGGGCGGCGACCTGGCCACCCGGTCCGGCAGCACCTGGAAGGGCGCGCTCGACACCCCGCAGGCGCTGCGCGGCATGGACTTCTACCAGAGGCTCCAGGCTCTCGGCAAGGGCCCCAAGGACTCCGACGAGGCGGAGCCGCCGCAGGCCGAGGTCATGGCCAAGGGCCAGGTGGCCCAGATCATCTCCACGCCCGGCGGTGCCAACGTGGTCACCGAGAACAACCCCGACCTCAAGGGCAAGCTCGGCTTCTTCCCCATCCCGGGCAAGACCGCCGAACGGCCCGGCTCGGTGTTCATCGGCGGCTCCGACCTCGTCATCCCCGCGGCCTCGGGCAAGCAGGACGCCGCCTTCACCTTCGTCAAGGAACTCACCGGCGACCACTGGCAGCGCAAGCTGGCCGCGGCCATGAGCTACGTGCCCAACAAGACGACCCTGGCCGACGCGGTCGCCTCCGACCCCGGCGCGTCGGCCATGGCGGCGGGCGCCGCCGTCGGCCGGGCCACGCCCAACACCCCCGGCTGGGCTGCCGTCGAGGCGAAGAACCCCATCAAGGACTACATGACCGCGGTCCTCACCGGCGCCGACGCACCGGCGGAGGCGGCCCGGGCCTCCGCGGCGATCACCGCCGCCATGAACGGCTCCTGACCCGCGACCGGCCGGTCACGGCACCCGCACCCCCGCCCCATGGGACGACACATCCGAGGAGACGGCACCGTGTCGGTCATCCGCGACTCCAGCGCGCCACCCGCCCGGCCCCGGCCGCCCGCACCGCTCCCCGCGAAGCCCGGGCGCGCGGGAGAGCACCGGGCCGGCCGCGCGGGCCCGTGGCCCTACCTGCTGGCCGCCCCCACGGTCCTGGGCATGCTGTACCTGCTGCTTTACCCGCTGGCCCGCGCCGTGCTGATCTCGCTCCAGGACTTCCGGCTGCGCCAACTCATCGCGGGTGACGCGCAGTTCGTGGGGCTGCGCAACTACCGGACCCTGCTCACGGACGAGCGCTTCTGGCAGGTCGTACGGCGCACCTTCGTCTTCATGGCGGTGAACGTCGTCCTGATCATGCTGCTCGCCACCCTGGTCGCCCTGCTGATCGAGCGACTGGGCCGCCTGTGGCGCACGGCCGTGCTCAGCGCCCTGGTGCTGGCCTGGGCGATGCCCGTCATCGCCGCCACCACCGTCTTCCAGTGGCTGTTCCACTCCGAGTTCGGCATCGTCAACTGGACGCTCCGGCACCTGGGCTTCGACTCCTTCGAGCGCTATCCCTGGTTCGCCCACGGCCCGGCCGCCTTCACCATCCTCGTGCTGCTGATCGTGTGGCAGTCGGTGCCGTTCGCGGCGATCACCCTCTACTCGGCCCTGACGACCGTCCCCGCGGAACTGTACGAGTCGGCCCGCCTCGACGGCGCCTCGGCCGGACGCGTCTTCCGCGCCATCACCCTCCCCATGATCCGGCCGATCTTCCTGCTGGTGCTCTCCCTGGAGGTCATCTGGACCTTCAAGGCGTTCGTGCAGATCTGGGTGATGACCAACGGCGGACCCGGGGACGCCACGACCATCCTGCCCGTCTACGCCGTCCAGACCGCCCTGTCGAGCCAGCGCTACGACCTCGGCTCGGCGGCGTCGATGGTCACCGTCCTGCTCATGGCAGCCGTGCTCGTCCTGTACTTCCGCCAGATGTTCCGTCAGGAGGGCGAAGCCCTGTGAGTCCCGTGAGCCCGGTGCGAGCGGCACCCCGCCCCGTGCCCCGTCGGCGCGTCCTGCTGCACACG
Source organism: Streptomyces sp. NPDC085931 (assembly GCF_044540565.1). Taxonomy (NCBI): domain Bacteria; kingdom Bacillati; phylum Actinomycetota; class Actinomycetes; order Kitasatosporales; family Streptomycetaceae; genus Streptomyces; species Streptomyces sp. NPDC085931. Next base: position 330,010 of record NZ_JBITSK010000003.1, on the reverse strand, counting down.
GCCGCCGCCTCGACGATCGTCCTGTGCCTCTTCCCCGTCTACTGGATGATCACCACGGCGTTCAAACCCAACCGGGACATCCAGTCGGACACCCCGCACCTCATGCCCCACACCTGGACGTTGGAGCACTTCCGCACCGCCGTCGAGGCGGACGGATTCGCCCTGTTCTGGCGCAACAGCATCCTCGTGACCCTGAGCGCCGTCCTGCTCGCCCTCGTCGTCGCGCTGGGTGCCTCCTTCGCCGTGGCCCGCATGCGCTGGCGCGGCCGGCGGCAGTTCATGCTGCTGGTGTTCATCGCCCAGATGGCGCCTTGGGAAGCGCTGATCATCCCCGTGTACATCATCTCCCGGGACACCGGCATGCTGGACCGCCTGCCCGCCCTGACGCTCGTCTACTTCATGATGACGCTGCCGTTCACCATCGTGGTGCTGCGCGGATTCATCGCCGCCATCCCGCCCGAGCTGGAGGAAGCGGCCCAGGTCGACGGCTGCACCCGCCGGCACGCCTTCCGCCACATCACCTTCCCCCTCCTCGCCCCCGGCCTGATGGCCACCTCCCTGTTCGGCTACATCACCGCCTGGAACGAGTTCGCCTACGCCAACTTCCTCATCATCAAGCAGCAGGACAGCCGCACCCTGCCGGTCTGGCTGTCCTCCTTCCAGAACGTGTTCGGCACCGACTGGGGCGCCACCATGGCGGCCTCCACCCTCTTCGCGCTCCCCGCGCTCGCCGTCTTCCTGCTCCTGCAGCGCCATGTGACCTCCGGCTTCGCCGCCGGCGCCGTCAAGGGCTGACCCCCGCGCCCCCACCCCTCCCGGAGACAGCCGTGACCTCGCCCTCACCGCGGACACCGCTCCTGCCCCGCCCCACCAAAGCCCGTTTCAAAGCGGGCCACTTCACCCTCACCGCCGACACCCGGCTGCGCGTCACCGGCGGCGCCGAACCCGCCGCCGACCTCCTGCGCACACTCCTCGCCCCCGCCACCGGACTGCCGCTGCGCCCCGCCAGCGACGGGCCGGTCGTCCTCGCCCTCGACACCGCCCTGACGGGACTCGGCGACGAGGGGTACGGGCTGACGATCGGACCGCACTCCCTGCTCCTGCGCGCCCGCGACCTCACCGGACTCCTGCGGGGCGTGCAGACCGTCCGCCAGCTGCTGCCCGTGCAGGCCCTGTCCGCCTCGCCCCGCAAGGGCGTCGCCTGGACCCTGCCCTGCGCCGACATCACCGACGTCCCCCGCCTGCCCTGGCGCGGGGCCATGCTCGACGTGGCCCGCCACTTCCAGCCCCACTCGTACCTGCTGCGCTACGTCGACCTGCTCGCCCTGCACAAGATCAACGTCTTCCATCTGCACCTGACCGACGACCAGGGGTGGCGGATGCCCGTCGCGGCCTACCCCAAGCTCACCGAGATCGGGGGCCACCGCCGGCAGTCCCCGATCGGCCCCGGCGGCGACCGCTACGACGGCACACCCCACGGCGGCGCCTACACCAGGGCCGAACTCATCCGGCTCGTCGCCCACGCGGCCGCGCGCGGCATCACGGTGCTGCCCGAGATCGAGATGCCCGGCCACGCCCGCGCCGCGGTCGCCGCCTACCCGCACCTGGGCAACCGGCCGGAGCACACCCCGGACGTCTGGACGCGGTGGGGGGTGTGCGACACCACCCTCGGCGTGCACGAGGAGGTCTTCGACTTCTGCCGGACCGTGCTGGAGGAGGTCATGGACGTCTTCCCCTCGCCCTACGTCCACATCGGCGGCGACGAATGCCCCACCACCGAGTGGGAGCAGAGCCCCGCGGCCAGGGCCCGGGCCCGGACCGCCGGGCTCACCGGCCCCGCGGCCCTGCACGGATGGTTCCTCGACCGCGTCGGAACCTTCCTCACCCGGCACGGACGGCGCCCGGTCGCCTGGGCGGAGAGCGGCACCGAACTGCCCGACGGATTCACCGTGATGGCCTGGCGCGACCCCGCCCACGCCCTGGCGGCGGCCCGCCGCGGCCACGATGTGATCAACTCTCACTACCGTGCCACCTACCTCGACTACCCCCGCAGCGCCGACCCCGGCGAGCCGCCCGGACAGCCCGGCGGCGTCGTGACACTGCGGGACGTCCACGGCCACGAGCCGGTACCCGCAGCGGCGACCCCCGGGGCGGCCGCCCGGGTGCTGGGCACCCAGGCCCACCTGTGGACCGAGTACGCCGCCACACCGGCCCGCATCGAGTACCTGACCTACCCCCGGCTGTGCGCCCTGGCCGACGGCGCCTGGAGCGGCCCCTCCAGCTGGACCGACTTCAGCACCCGCATGGCCGGGCACGCCGCACGGCTGGACGCGCTGAAGGTCAGCCGCCACCCCTGAACCGCACCACAGCACGGCACAGCCCCGCGCGCCCGGCCCCACCGGGCGGCGGGACCATCCGTCCCATCCGGAAAGGAACGAGCATGCATCGGCCCACCGCTCCCCGCAGATGGCGCATCGCCGCAGCCGCCGCCCTGGCCATGGCCACCGGTACCACCGGCCTCGCCGCCCTGACCGGCACGGCCAGCGCCGCCGGCGAGTCCGTCACCGTCCAGTACCGCACCGGCGCCGGCTCCGCCACCGCGGACCAGTCCGAACCCTGGCTCAAGGTCAGGAACACCGGCAGCGCCCCCCTGCAGCTGTCCACCGTCAAGGTGCGCTACTACTTCAAGGCCGACTCGGCCGGAGCCGCCTACCGCTTCGCCTGCTCCTGGGCGGTGAAGGGCTGCGCCCACATCACCGGCACCTTCGGCACCCTCGCCCGCCCGACGGCCACCGCCGACCGCTACCTCGACATCGGCTTCACCGCGGGAGCCGGCAGCCTCGCCCCCGGCTCCGACACCGGGGACATGCAACTGCGCTTCCACCGCACCGACTGGCAGACGCTCCGGCAGAGCGACGACTACTCCTTCAGCGCCACCCGCACCACGTACGCGGACTGGCCGAAGGTCACCGCCCAGGTCTCCGGCACCACGGTGTGGGGGACGGCACCCGAGGGCAACGACCCGACCGACCCGCCGACCGACCCGCCCACGGACCCCCCGGCCGGCGGACAGAGCCTCTTCGACGACTTCAACTACACCAGCTCCAGCGACCCGAGGATCTCCGCGAACGGCTGGAGCGTGCGGGCCAACTCCGGTGGCCCCGGGGTGCCCGGCGCCACCTGGGCCCCCGAGAACGTGACCTTCGCGGCCTCCGGCGGCAACTCCGTGATGAACCTGCGGACCTCCACCGCCGGCACGCCGGAGTCCACCAAGCACACCGAAGTGCTCACCAAGGCGACCAAGTTCAAGAACGGCACCTACGCCGCCCGCGTCCGGTTCTCCGACGCACCCGTGTCCGGCCCGGACGGCGACCGCCTCGTCCAGACGTTCTTCACCATCAACGACCTCAAGGCCCCCATGGCCGACGACTACGCCGAGTACGACTTCGAGTACCTGCCCAACGGGGGCTGGGGCGAGCCCGCCAACATCCTCTACACGACGTCCTGGGAGACCTACAACCCCGACCCGTGGCAGGCCGTCAACCAGCACACCGAGTCCCGGCAGAGCTACGCCGGCTGGCACGACCTGGTGCTCACCATCGACAACAGCACCATCAAGTACTACGTCGACGGGCAGCTCTTCGGCACCCATGACGCCGCCTACCTGCCCGAGCGCCCCATGTCGATCAACTTCAACCAGTGGCTGATCGACCTGGCGGGCCAGACCAGCACCACTCCGCGCGCCTACGACGAGCAGGTCGACTACGTCCTGCACGTCAAGGACCAGGTGCTGACCCCGGCCCAGGTCACCGCGAAGATCAACGCTTATCGCTCCGCCGGCACCACCTTCGAGGACACGGTCCCCGCGGGCTAGCCGGACCGCTCACTCCGTGAGCCGGGCTGCCCCGCCGGCCAGGCGGGGGCAGCCCGGCAGGCGGCCTGATGCCGGGCCCGTCCGGCCCGGCTCAGGTGTTCGTCGCGCGCGAGCGGCGTTCTCCGCGCCGGCGCAGGTACAGGGGCAGGGCGTACCAGCACAGGCCGAACCAGAGCATGACTGCGGCCGCGAGCAGTTCGGCGAAGACGCCGGGCAGGACGAAGCGGAGGATCAGCAGCAGCGTGCAGCCGATGGTCAGGGCGAGGAGGACCATGCCGCACATCATCAGCCGCCCGGCGGTCTCCACCACCTCGTCCTTCATGCGCTGACCGGAGAGGAACCGGTGGATGGAGACGGGGGCGATGAGCGTCCCGGTGGACGCCGCCCCGAGCACGACGGTGGTGACGTAGATGGCGCGGTCCAGCGTCTCCAGCTCCCGGAACAGCGGGGTGAACGCGACGCTGAGCAGGAAGCCGAAGAGGATCTGCACACCCGTCTGGGTGACCCGGGTCTCCTGGAGTATCTCGTTCCAGCGCCGGTTGACGCGTTCCTGCGGCGTCTCCTCCTCCTCGGCGCCGGTTCTCTTCGCCGGGCCGTCCTGCTGCGCGGCGCACGTGGTGTTCTCGCCTTCCGGCCCGGCGGGCTGCTTCGTCGTCGTCACGGCTTCCTCCCCATGTCAGAGGCTCCGTTTGCCCCGCCGGAGCGGCTTTCATGCTGGCCGGCGGCCCACGACCCGCCCGTCCGGCCGGGCCTCGCCGGGCGCCGGGCCGTCCTGGGGGGAGTGGACGTGCGCCGCGAGGGTGGTGGCCAGGGCCTGCCAGACGTGCGCCGCGAGATCGCGGCTGCCGGCCTCGGTCGCCTGACGCGCCAGCCGTTCCAGGGCCGCGACCCCCTCCTCGACGCGGCCCGCCAGGATCGCGAGCCGGCCGTCGAGGACCGACAGCCGCACCCGCTCGCGGTGGGCCAGACGGAGGTGCTCCTCGGACAGCACGGCCCGGCACAGCGCGCGGGCGTCGTCCAGCCGGCCCTGCGCGAACGCGAGGTGCGCCTGGAGCACGCGCAGTTCCTGCAGTTGCGCGGGCGTGCCGATCAGGCCGAGGACGGGGGCGGCCTCGGCCAGCCAGCGCTCGGCCGCGGCCGCCCGGGGTGGTGACATGTGCAGCGCTGTCGCGGAGGCGGCGGCCCGCAGCCGGGCCCACAGGGCCACGTCGTCCCCGCCCTCCAGCAGGCCCAGGGCGGTGTCCAGCCGGGCCAGGGCGGTCGCCTCGTCGCCCCGGCGGTCGCTGACCTCGGCGGCCGCCCACAACGCCTCGGCCGCCAGGGCGGAGGGGGCCCCGGGCAGCAGCTCGCGTTCCATCTCGGCGACGTGCCGGGAGGCCGCCTCCCACCTGCCCAGTTCCGTCTCGACGCCGATCAGCACCGTGAGCGCGGCCAGGGTGTCGGGCACGCCCAGCTCCGCGGCGCGGGCCACGGACAGCGCCTCCACGGCCGCCGGTTCCGCGCCGCCGGCATCGCCCAGGGCGCGGCTGCAGCGGGCGTACCGCACCAGCGACCTGGCCCGCAGGTCGGGTGCCTCCAACACGCGGCTCAGTTCCAGGAGTTCCAGCAGCCGGGCGCGTTCGAGCGCGTAGTCGCCGTCGCGGCCCGCGGCGCGGCTCAGCAGCCACAGGGCCTGCCAGCGGGCGGCGGGATCCTCGCCCGGGTCCTCCTCGACCGCGCGGCCGAGCACCTCCGTGCCGTCCGAACCCGCGGGCGCCGAGGCCACGGACGCCAGCACCGCGGTCAGGGACCTGCCGTCCGAGGGGCCGGTCAGCGCCGAGGCGTCCACCCCGAGCCGCCGGGCGAGATAGGCCACGGTCCGCTCCGTGGGCCGCCGTTCACCGGACTCCAGACGGGACAGATGCCCCGTCGACATCCCGTCGCCGGCGACATCGGCCTGGCTCAGGCCCCGCGCGGCACGCAGCCTCCTCAGCCGACGGCCGAACTGCGGCTGATCCAGCATCTCCCTCCTCGGGTTCGGTGGCCCGGCCGGCACGGTATCCGCGGTTCCGTTTGCCCGAACGGGCGCGTGAGTTGTCCACACTTTAGGGAGCGCGGCACGGGGCGACAAGCCGTGTTGCGAGGCCGGCGGCGCATTACGGAGGCGGTGCCGCCACTCCGCCGGGATTGTTTGCATCGGGGGTTCTCCGTGCCCGAAATGGGCCCGGTCGCAGGGTAGTTGACGCGTTGCCGAGTTCACCTGACAAACTCTTGCCTCAGGGGTTGCCTCCGCTTAGTCTCGAAGGCGACCCCTCAAACGAACCCCCTCTCCGTATCGTGGAGGTTTCCGTGCCGCGCACTGCCCGTACGGGCTTCTCGCCACGGCAGGACTTACGGTTCGCCCGCCCGGTCGCTGCGTCGTCCGCCGACGGGACCGCGCCGCGGGATCGAGTGGTCATGACAACGTTATCCAGGTGACCCGGACGACGGTCGCCTCGGCACCGCCTCCTCAGCTCACCCCGACCCGCCCCGGGGACCCGGCGCCCGCCGCCGGCCCGGAACGACGCGGACACCCGGCCCCGGCCACCGACGAGGTGGCACGCCGTCACCGGGCGCTCGCCCGCACCCTGGCACAGCGCATCGGTCCGCTCCGCGTCCGCACACCCTTCCCAGCCCCCCACGCGCAGGAAGAAGGACGGTACGTCCGTGGCGACCACGAGTTTCCCCGACGCCTCGCCCCGTAAGAAGAAGACCGCCGCCGCGGCCGTGCCGGTCCGCCGTGACCTGATCGGCGCGCCGGACGGTGCCACCGCGGAGACCGCCTGCACGGCCCATGTCTCCCCCCGGACGCTGGCCGTCACGGCCGCGGAACCGGAATTCGCCCGCCAATTCGGCCTGAGCGCCGACGAGATATGCGGACGCGGCCTGCTCGAACTCCTCCGTTCCCCGATTCCCGGACCATTGCGGGAACAGTTCACCGCGCTTTCCTCCGGGCGTTGCCGGAGATTCAGGGAAAGGGTGACGGGCCGCGACGGAGCGGGCCGTGAATTCCCGGCCGAAATCAGCGCGATCGCCGTCGCACAGCCCACGGGTGAAATCGTCGGCCTGGTCGTCTTTCTGCGCCGGATCGAAGAGGCGGCCGGCGGCGGACCCGTACTCAGCGCCCTCGACGCGCAGGTGCTGGAAGGTGTCGCGAGTGGTGAATCCACGGTGCAGTTGGCCTCCCGTCTCTATCTGAGCCGTCAGGGAATCGAATACCGCGTCGGCCAGATGCTGCGGCGTTTCGACGCCCCCAACCGGCCCGCCCTGGTGGCGCGGGCGCACGCCCTCGGGATGTTCGCCCCCGGCCAGTGGCCCCCGCGGGTCCTTGCGGAACGCGTGCGGTAGTGCGGAGCCGGGGCCTGCCGAGCCCCGCGACGGCGGCCGTGGCGGAGACACTCCGCCACGGCCGCCGTCGTACCGGCCCGCCCCGGCAGGGGCGCCGGCCTCACGCCGCCGAGGGCTGCCACGCCTCCTGGAACCGGCGGCGGGCCCGGAACAGGCGCGAGCGGACGGTGCCCACGGGCAGCGCGAGCACCTCGGCCATCTCCTCCTCGTTCAGCCCGTAGGCGCGCAGGGTGAGGACCTGCCGGTGCGCCTGGGACAGCCGCTCCAGCACATCACTGATGTGCACCGCGTCGAGGGGATTGGCCTCCTCCTGCGAGTCCACCTCGGAGCGGCAGCTCTCCGCGCCGTAGCGCCTGGCGGTGCGGATGGCCTCGCGGACCGTCACCGAGCGCACCCAGCCGTAGAACGCCGCCGGTTCGCGCAGGGAACCGAGACCGCGGTAGACGGCGAGCAGCGCCTCCTGCGTGGCGTCGGCACCGTCGTCGTGGGTGATGGACCTGCAGATGCGCGCCACGTAGGGCGTGATGGCGGTCAGCAGGTGGTTCATCGCGTGCTCGTCGCCGGCCTGGGCCCGGGGGAGCAGCGTCAGGGGGGAGGGCAGTTCGCTGACGGTCGTCATGGCGGACAGGGGTTCCTTACACGGCCGGGCGGGCGGGGGTCGGGAGGGCGAACGGGCGGTGCTCAGCCGGCGGTGTGGGCGAGCCCCGGTTCCACCGCGTCCGTGAAACGCAGCAGCCCGGCGCGCACGTCGTCGCGGAACGCCCGCATGAAGGACGGGCTGTAGCAGGCGGTGGAGTGCGGGAACTCGATGGACAGCCGGCCCTCGAAGGAGACCACGCACGCCATGACGGGGCTGCGTCCCGCCTGCGGGAAGTAGTGCTCGCGGGCCGGAACGAGGCGCACGTCGGCCGCCCGCAGCCCGTCCGGCAGCCGCGGACCGGGGACCACGCCCATGTTCGTGGCGATCACCGTGGCCAGTTGCAGCGCGGGATTGCGGGGGATCTCCGGCGTGATGCGCATCTCGTGGAAGTGGTCGCCGCGGGCCAGGAAGTCGCCCAGCCGGGCGTGCACGGCACGGGCCAGCTCCAGCGGCTCCGCACGGGCGGACACCTCCACGGTCTGCAGATGGGTGGTGACCGCGGGAACCAGGTCGGAGGCGGGCACCGGCGGGGTGAGCCGCGTCCGCAGGTCGACGGGGGACAGGCAGCCGAGCGTGCGGGCCCCGTCGTCCCCGGGCAGGCGCCGCCGGGCCGTCGCCAGCAGCGTCGCGGCGATCAGGGCGTGCACGGAGACACCCGAGGCGCGCGCCGTACCGCGCAGCCGGGAGGTGAGGTCCGCGTCCAGGGTCAGCCGACGGACCTCGATGCGCCCCTCCGGGGCGGCACCCTCACCGCCGGCGGCGTCGTACGGGACCAGCTCGACCGGGTGCCGCCGGATCTCCTCCAGCCGGCCGTCGAGGTACTTCGCCGTGTCGGCCTCGTCGGCCGGAGGCAGCAGCCGGCTCACGGGCTCGGGCCAGCGCGGGAGTTCCGAAGCGGCAGTGCCGTCGGCAGTGCCGTCGCTGGTGCCTTCGACCAGCGCCCGGTAGCGGTCCCACAGCGCGTTGTGCGCCTCGATGCTGCTGTGGCCGTCGGCGATGGTGTGGTCGATCACCAGCACGAACAGGTGGCTCCGCCCGTCCGGAGCGCTGACCAGCACGGCACGGCTCAGCGGGCCGCCGACGGGCAGCGGCCTGTTCAGCTCCGCCGCGTAGGCCTCCTCCTCGTCGCCGGTCCGGGTGATCAGCCGGGGCCGCTCGTCCTCGCCGAGCAGGCGCAGCACGTGCCCGCCGCCGTCCTGTTCGATGCGGGACCGCAGCGGCGGGTTCGCCTCCGTCAGGGCGTCGAACGCGGCGGACAGCGCCGCGAGGTCCACCGGTCCACGCAGGGTGCAGGACAGCACGGCCCTGCTTCTCTGGCCCACGTAGAGCGTCTCGACCGGACACAGCACACGGTGCATGCCGTCAGCCTTCTTTCCGTCGTTCGTTCCGGAAATCCACGGTCCCGGGACACAATTGCCACCGCGGCGGTCCGCGGGGAGGCCGGGGGCCTTTCGAGAGTGCACGGCCGACAGTGGCCGAATCCAGCCGAGGGCCCGGCGCGCGGGGAAATCGCGTGATTTCCCTAGAAGATGCGTCCCGACGCACACTCCCCGGCACCCCGAACTCCAGGGAAACCCCTGAATCGGTGCCCCTGAAACCGGTTCACCTTGACCCCGCCGCTGCCGGTGCAGCACCGTGCTGTGCCGTGAAACCGGGGCGGGTGACGTGATCCCCCTGACCTCGTCGTGCGGTCCCTTTCCCCGCCCCGCGGGCCGGCGGTCCGGCGCGTCACCACACGCGCGGGCGGCACGGGGGCGGCCGCACCCGTCCGATCCGGCCGGGCCTTCGCCGTCCGGGACATCTACGGCTTGCCACGTGAGGGTTGCGCTATGTCACTCCAGGAGGACGCACGTCGACCGCTGTCCGGAGCCCAGGAAGGGCTCTGGTACGCCGGACGGCTCGCACCGGACAGCGCCGCGTACAACACCGCGGAGGCCGTGGAGATCCACGGACCCCTCGACACCGCCCTGTTCGAGACCGCGCTGCGGCGCGTCGTCGCCGAGGCCGACACCTTCGCCCTGCGTTTCGCCGACACCGACGACGGGCCCCGCTGCCACCCCGCACCGGACGCGGACGACTGGCCCCTGCACCGGGTCGACGTCAGCGGCGCCGGGGACCCCGAGGCCGCCGCGTGGGAGCACGTCCGCACCGACCTCGCGACCCCCGTCGACCTGGAGAAGGGCCCCCTCTTCGCGCACACCCTGCTGACCCTGGCGCCCGACCGCCACCTGTGGCTGCTGAGGGCACATCACCTGCTCCTGGACGGCTACAGCTACAAGCTCCTCGGGCGCCGCCTGGCCGACACCTACAACGCCCTGGCGCAGGGGCGGGAGCCGGAGCCCAGCGCCTTCGCACCGGTCAGCCGGCTCCAGGAGGAGGAGGCGGCCTACCTCGCCTCCGAACGGCACGCCCGGGACCGTGACCACTGGGCGCGGCGCCTGGCCGATTTGCCCGAGCCCGCCCGGCTCACCTCCCGCACGGCGGCCCCCACGGCGCCCTTCCTGCGCCGCACCGCCGAACTGACGCCCGCCGAGACCGAGGCGCTCGACGCCGCGGCGGCCCGCCTCGGGGTCCGGCGCACCGACCTGCTGACCGCCGCGACCGCCGCCTACCTGCACCGGATGACCGGCGCCGAAGACCTGGTGCTGGGCCTGGCCACGATGAGCCGCCTCGGCAGCGCCGCCCTGCGCACCCCGGGCACCGCCTCCGACGTCCTCCCGCTGCGCGTGGCGGCCGGCCCCGGCACGCCCGTCGCGGAGCTGGTCGCCGCCGTCGCCGGTGAACTGAAGGCCCTGCGCCGCCACCAGCGCTACCGGGGCGAGTTCCTCCGCCGCGACCTGGGCCTGCTGGGCACCGGGCGCCGGCTGTACGGACCGGTGCTCAACATCGTCCCGTTCGACGAGTCCCCGGTCTTCGCCGGACACCCCACCACCTGGCACCACCTGTCCGGCGGGGCCGTCGACGACTTCCAGATCTCGGTGCGCCCCGGACCCCGCGGCGGCGGCCTGTGGCTGGCCTTCGACGCCAATCCCGCCCTGTACGAGGAGGACGAACTGGCCCTGCACCGCGAGCGGTTCCTCGCGGTGCTGCACCGGCTGGCCGCGGCCGAACCGGTGACGCCGCTGGGCGACCTGGACGTCCTGCTGCCGGGTGAACACCCCCGCGACACGCCCGTCCGCACCTTCCCGGCCGAGCGGACCCTCACGGAACTGTTCGAGGCGCAGGTGGCGGCCGGGCCCGAGCGGACCGCCGTCAGCCACGGGCACGAACGGCTCACGTACGCCGCGCTCAACGCCGAGGCCAACCGGCTCGCCCGGCTGCTGACCGCGCACGGCGCGGGGCCCGGCCGGGTCGTGGCGCTCGCCCTGGAACGCGGCCTGCGGCTGCTGCCCGCCCTGCTGGCCGTCCTCAAGACCGGCGCCGCCTACCTGCCCCTGGACCCCGGCCAGCCGGCCGAGCGGCTGCGGCTGGTCGTCGAGGACGCGGCCCCCGTGGTGCTGGTCACCGAGCAGGCCCACGCCCACCTCGCCGACGCCACCGTCCCCGCCGTGCTGCTGGACGACCCGCAGGTGACGGCGGACCTCGCCCGCCGCTCCGGCGCCGACCTCACCGACGCCGAACGGCACGGCCCGGCCGGGCCGTCCGACACCGCCTACATCATCCACACCTCCGGCTCCACCGGCCGCCCCAAGGGCGTGCCCGTGCCGCACGCCAACGTCGTACGGCTCTTCGCCGCCGCGGCCGAGCACTTCGACTTCCGTGCCGACGACGTGTGGACGCTGTTCCACTCCTACGCCTTCGACTTCTCCGTGTGGGAGATCTGGGGCGCCCTGCTGCACGGCGGCCGGCTCGTCGTCGTGCCCTACGCCGTCAGCCGCTCCCCGCGCGAGTTCCTGGACCTGCTGCACCGCGAGGGCGTCACCGTGCTCAACCAGACGCCGTCCGCGTTTGAGCAGCTCGTCGACGCCGACGCCGAACACGGGGGCGACGCCGGGGCGTTGCGCTACGTCGTCTTCGGCGGGGAGGCCCTGCGCCCGGCGCGGCTGCGCCCCTGGACCGAACGGCACGGCCTGGACCGCCCGGCGCTGGTGAACATGTACGGCATCACCGAGACCACGGTGCACGTCACCCACCACCGGCTCACCGCGGCCGACCTGGACGACCCGCGCCGCGCCGGTGTCATCGGCACTCCGCTGGCCGACCTGCGGGTCCACCTGCTGGACGCCGCGGGACGCCCCGTGCCGCCCGGAGCGACCGGAGAGATGTACGTCTCCGGCGCCGGTGTCGCCACCGGCTACCTGCACCGCCCCGAACTGACCGCCGAACGCTTCCTCGACGACCCCTACGGCCCGCCCGGCACCCGCATGTACCGCTCGGGCGACCTCGCCCGGCGCCGCCCCGACGGCACCCTCGACTACCTCGGCCGCGCCGACGCCCAGATACAGCTGCGCGGCTTCCGCGTCGAACCCGGCGAGATCGAGGCCGTCCTCGCCGCCCATCCGGGCGTCTCCCGCGCCGCCGTCGTGCCCCGCCACGCCGGCAACGGCGCCCTGCACCTCGTCGCCTACACCGTCCCCTCCGGCGACGCGCCCGCGAGCCCCGCCGACCTGCGCGCCCACGCCGCCGCCCACCTGCCCGAGCACATGGTCCCCGCCGTCTGCGTCCCGGTGGACGCCCTGCCGCTGACCGCGAACGGCAAGCTCGACGTCCAGGCCCTGCCCGACCCCGACTTCACCGCCGCCGCGTCCGGCACCCGCCCCACCACACCCGAACAGGCCCTGGTCTGCGCCTTGTTCGAGGACGTGCTGCAGCTGCCGCACGAGTCCGTCGGGGTGGACGCCGGTTTCTTCGACCTGGGCGGCGACTCCCTGCTCGCCACCCGACTGCTGGCCCGTGTGCGGCACGAGACCGGCGCGGAGATCCCCATCACCGCCCTGTTCGAGACGCCGACCCCGGCCGCGCTCGCCCTGCGGCTCGCCGTACGGGCGCAGGACGCCCTGCCCCGGCCGGTCCTCGGCGAGGCCGCGCGCCCCGAGCGCGTGCCGCTGTCCTTCGCGCAGGAACGCATGTGGTTCCTGAACCGGCTCGACGAGGGCGCGGCCACCTACCACATCCCGCTCCTCGTCCCCGTCGGGCCCGGCCTCGACGCCGAGGCGCTCGACGCGGCCCTCGGCGACCTGGCCGACCGGCACGAGAGTCTGCGCACCGTGATCGCCGAGCACGACGGAGTGCCCTACCAGCGCATCCTGGCGCCGGGAGAGCTGCGCCCGGTGCTGCGGCGGATCGACTGCCCCGCAGCGGAGGCCGCCGCCCATGTCACCGCCGCGCTGCGGCGCCGCTTCGACCTGACCGCCGAAAGCCCTCTCGCAGCCTGGCTGCTGGGCACCGGCACCGAACGGGTCCTGCTGTTCGTGCTGCACCACGCCGCCGCCGACGGCTGGTCGCTCGGCCCCTTCGCCGCCGACCTGTCCGCCGCCTACGCCTCCCGCCGCGCGGGGCGGGCACCCGACTGGGCTCCGCCGGCGGTGCAGTACGCCGACTACGCGCTGTGGCAGCGCGCCCTGCTGGCCCCCGGACCGGACGGGCCCGGCCGGCTGGAACGGCTCACCGCCCACTGGCGCACCGTGCTGGACGGCCTGCCCGAGGAGTGCACCCTGCCCGGCGACCGGCCGCGGCCCACCGCGCCGCGCGGCGACGGCGCGCACGTCGAACTCGCCGTCGACGCCGCCCTGCACCGTGCCCTGCTGCACCTCGCCGACCGTGAGGGCGCCAGCCTCTTCATGGTGCTGCACGCCGCTGTCAGCGCCCTGCTCACCCGCTGCGGCGCCGGCGAGGACATCGTCCTCGGCACCCCCGTGGCGGGCCGCACCGAACCCGGCCTCGACCCCCTGATCGGCCTGATCACCAACACCCTGGTGCTGCGCGCCGACACCTCCGGGGATCCCGCCTTCCGCGACCTCCTCGCCCGGCTGCGCACCGCCGACCTGGCCGCCCTGGACCACCAGGACCTGCCCTTCGACCGCCTGGTGGAGGACCTCAACCCGCCCCGCACGCCCGGCCGCCACCCCCTGTTCCAGGTGATGCTCGCCCTGCAGAACAACAGGCCGGCCGTCCTCGAACTCGACGGCCACCGCACCGAGTTGCGGCCCACCGCCACCGGCACCGCCAAGTTCGACCTCTTCGTGGACGTCCTGGAGCGCCACGACCCCGAGGGCGGCCCCGACGGCCTGACCCTGCACGTCGAGTACGCCACCGACCTCTACGACGCCGGCACCGCCGAAGCGTTCGCCCACGCGCTGCACGACGTCCTCGGCACGGTGAGCGCCGACCCCGGGACCCGCCTCGGGGACCTGCCCGCGCTCCCCGAGCGCACCCCCGCCCCGGCCGCGGCCGACCCCGCCGTCCTTCAGGACGCGGCCCTGTCCGTGCCCGGCATCCGCGCCGCCCACGCCCTGCCCGCGGGCGGCGACACCCCGCCGCGCCTGTACGTGGTGCCCGGGCGGTCCGACGCCGCCGAACGCGTCGAGGAGTTCCTGCACCGCGCGGGCCACGGTTCCGTCCGCGTCACGGCGGTCAACGCCCTGCCCCGGGCCGAGGACGGCACCGTCGACGGCGCGGCACTGCGCGCCCTGCCCGCCGTCGACGCGACCGCGGCCCGGACCTGGCGGGAGCGGCTCGCACCGCTGCCCGGCGTCACCACGGTCGACGTGTCGGTGGAGAACGCCCCCGAGGAACTGGACCGCCGCCACACCGGACTGCCCGACCGCTCCGCCCAGGCCGCCCCCGCCGCCCGCACCGCGCAGGCCTCCGGCGTTCCGGCCGTCAGCGAGGGCCCCGCCCTCGCCGAGCCGTCCGTGCCCAGCTGGGCCGAGGCCCTGCGCCGCGCCGCCGCACGGGACCGGGGCGACATCGTGCACGTCCACGCCGACGGCAGCGAGCACCGGCGCACCTACGCGTCCCTCGTCCCCGAGGCCTCCCGCGTCCTGGCCGGACTGCGCCGGGCCGGGCTGCGCCCGGGCGACCAGGTCATCCTCCAGTGCGACGTCACCGAGGACTTCCTCGCCGTGCTGTGGGGCTGCGTCCTCGGCGACTTCGTCGCCGTCCCGCTCACCGTCCCCGCCTCCTACGACACCCCGTCCGCGGCGCTGACCAAGCTGGAGGGCATCTGGCGGATGCTCGGCCGCCCCTGGATCGTGTGCTCCGCCGGCCGCGAGGCCGCTCTGCGCGCGGTCGCCGCCCGGCAGGACTGGCCCGAGCCGCGCATCACCACCGCCGACGCCCTGCGCGAGGCGCCCGAGGACCACGACTGGCACCCCGCCGAACCGGACGACCTCCTGCTGATGCTCATGACGTCCGGCAGCACCGGCCTGCCCAAGGCGGTGCGGCTCACCCACCGCAACGTGCTCACCCGCTCGGCCGCCACCGAGCAGATGAACGGCCTCGGCGCCGACGACGTCTCCCTGAACTGGATCCCGCTCGACCACGTCACCGGCGTGGTGATGTTCCACCTGCGCGACGTGTACCTGGGCTGCCGCCAGGTGCACGCCCCCACCTCCTGGATCCTGCAGGACCCGCTGCGCTGGATGGACCTCGCCGACCGGCACCGGGTCACCGTCACCTGGGCGCCCAACTTCGCCTTCGGGCTCCTCGCCGAACAGGCCCACCGCTTCACCGGCCGCGCCTGGGACCTGTCGCCGATGCGGCTGGTCATGAACGCCGGTGAGGTCGTCGTCGCCTCCGCCGCCCGCGCGTTCCTGCACACGCTCCAGCCCTTCGGCCTGCCGCAGGACGTGATGCACCCCGGCTGGGGCATGTCCGAGACCTGCTCCGTGGTCACCGACGCCGTCCTGCCCGCCGAACCCGTCCCGGGCGAAGGGACGTTCGTCAGCTGCGGCCGGCCCTACCCCGGCTTCGCCATGCGGATCGTCGACGAGCAGGGCACGGTCCTCACCGAGGGCGAGGCGGGCCGCTTCCAGGTCCGCGGCACCTCGGTGACCGGCGGCTACCACGACAACCCGGCGGCCAACGCCGAGGCGTTCACCGACGACGGCTGGTTCGACACCGGCGACCTGGCGTTCCTGCGCGACGGCGAGCTCTACATCACCGGCCGCGCCAAGGACGTCATCATCGTCAACGGCGTGAACCACTACAGCCACGAGATCGAGGCCTGCGTCGAGGAACTGCCGTACGCCGAGCGGAGCTTCACCGCCGCCGTCGCGGTGCGCACCGATCCCTCGTCACCCACCGACGAACTCGCCCTGTTCCTGCACCTCACCCCGGAGGCCACCGCCGACCCGGCCCGCGCCCTGCGCGAGATCGCCGGCAAGGTCACCCGGGAGATCGGCGTCAGCCCGTCCTTCCTCATCCCCGTGGCGCGGGACGCCGTCCCCAAGACGGAGATCGGCAAGATCCAGCGCACCCGGCTGCGCAAGAGCTTCGAGGCGGGCGACTTCGACGACGAGGTGCGCCGGACCCAACTGCTGCTGGGCACCGCGGCCACCGTCCCCGACTGGTTCCTGCGCCCGGTGTGGCAGCGCGCGGAACGCCCCGCCGCCCGTCCCACGACGTCCGGCCGGCACACCCTCGTCCTCGCGGGCGGCGACCCGCGGGCCGGCGCACTCGCCCAACGGCTCGCCGACGCGCTGCGCTCCGCCGGGGGCCTGTGCACGGTGGTCTGCGAAGGACCGTCGTACACCCGGACCGACGCCGCGCACTACCGCGTCCGGCCCGCCGAGGAGTCCGACTACGCCGCGCTGCTGGACCGGCTGGAGCACGACCAGCGGCCCGTCGACGCCGTCCTCCACCTCGACGGACTCCGGGCGGGCCCCCGGACGGCGCCGGAGGACACGACCGGTGCGGAGCGGCTGCTCGCCTTCGCCCGGGCCCTCATCGCCCGCCCCGGCCGGCAGCGCCCCGTGGACCTGGTGCACGTGTCCGCGGGCGCCCAGGCCGTCCGCCCCGGCGACCACCCCTCCCCGCCCCACGCCCTGGCCGGAGCGCTGCTGAAGTCGCTGGCCGAGGAGTGCGGCTGGCTGCGGACCCGGCACCTCGACCTGCCCCCGGACGACGGCACCGACCCGCTGGCCCTCCTGACGGCCGAGACGGCCGCCGGCGCGGACGGCGCGGACGTGGCGTACCGCGACGGACTGCGCTACGAACGCCGCCTGGCCGCCCTGCCCGACAGCCCGCCCCGCGCCGAGCCGACCGCGCCCGACGGCTTCACCCTGCTCACCGGAGGCCTCGGCGGCGTCGGCACCGAGATCGCCGCCCACCTGCTGCGCACCCCCGGCACCCGGCTGCTCGTCCTCGGGCGCACCCCCGAGGACGAGGCCCACGCCCTGCCGCGGCTGCGCGACCGCGGAGAGGTCCGCTACGCCCGCGCCGACGTCACCGACGAAGCCCGGGTCCGCGCCGCGGTCGAGGCCGCCACCGAAGCCTGGGGCGTGCCCCTGACGTCGGTGCTGCACCTGGCCGGGACGCTCGTGGAGCGCCCCGTGGGCGAACTGGACGGCCCCACCTGGCGCCGGGCGCTGGAGGCGAAGGTGCGCGGCGCGTGGACCCTGCACCGGCTCACCGCCGACCACCCGGTCCACTCCTTCGTCATGTTCTCCTCGGTCAACGGCTTCTTCGGCGGCGCCATGAACGCCGCCTACGCCGCCGCCAACGCCTACCTGGACGCCCTCGCCGGGTACCGCCGCGGCCTCGGCCTGCCCGCCCAGTCGCTCGCCTGGAGCATGTGGCGCGAACGCGGCATGAGCCGCGGCTACGGTCTCACCGCGCTCACCGAGGCCCGGGGCTACCGGCTGCTCGACGTTCCCGCCGCGCTGCGCTCCTTCGACCTCGCCCGCACCCTCGACGAGCCGCACCTGCTGATCGGCGCCGACCGCACCGCCCCCTGGGTGCGCAGCCACGTCGTGGCGCCCGTCCGCCAGACCCGCCGCCTGGCCGCGCGGGTCGGCCTGCAGGACGGCACCGACCTCGGCGCCCTGTACCGCGCCGTCACCGGCCGCGCCCGCGCGGCCGGCCTGTCCGACGACGGGTGGACGCTGCGCTCGGCGGGCACGAGCGCCCGCCCCGACGAGACAGGCACGGAAGACGGCCTGCGGCGGCTGGAGAGCCGGCTCGCCGAGGTGTGGTGCGACGTCCTGGGCCGCGACCGCGTGGGCCTGGACGACAACTTCTTCGACCTGGGCGGCAACTCCCTGCTCCTGGTCACCGCCCAGAGTGCCGTCAACCGCGCGTTCGGCAGCGACCTGTCGGTGGTCGACCTGTTCGCACACCCCACCGTCCGGGACCTGGCCCGCCACCTGTCGGCCACCGGCGCGGGCCCGGTGCCGGACGCCGAGGCGCCCTCCCGGCCGGAGACCGGCGACGGCCTGGACCGCGCCCGGGAACAAGCCCGCCGGCAACGCGCCGCCCGCGCCCGCCGCACCGCCCGCCAGGGCAAGGACCGCGGCCATGCGTGAGCGGGCCGACGGCACACCGCACACCCACGAACCGGGAGAGGACGAGGCACAGGCCGTGCACGACACCACCGCACCCCTCGACGAGGACTTCCCCGCCGTAGCCGTCATCGGCATGGCGGGCCGCTTCCCCGGCGCCGACGACCTCGACGCCTTCTGGGACAACCTCGCGGCCGGCCGGGAGTCCGTACGGCCCGTCACCGACGAGGAGTTCCTCGCCGCGGGCGGCGACCCGCGCGACCTCGACGACCCGTCACTGATCCGCAAGGTGTCCGTCGTCGAGGGCATCGACCGCTTCGACTCCGGTTTCTTCGGCTACAGCCCCGCCGAGGCCGCCGTCGTCGACCCGCAGCAGCGACTGCTGCTGGAGACGGCCTACCACGCCCTGGAGGACGCCGGCTGCCTCGGCGCCGACCGGTCCGACGAGGCGTTCGGCGTGTACGCGGGGGCGGGGGACAGCCGCTACTACCCGGCCCACGTCCACCCCCGCTTCGCCGGGCAGCCCGGCTCGGTGGCCCTCGTCCACGCGGCCACGGCCAACTCCCTCGGCACCCTCGCCACCCGCATCTCCTACGAACTCGGCCTCACCGGGCCCAGCGTGTCCCTGCAGACGGCCTGCTCCACCGCGCTGGTCGCCGTGCACACCGCCTGCCAGGACCTGCTCGACCACCGCTGCGACACCGCGCTCGCCGCCGCCGTCTCCCTCAACCCCTCGGCCGTCCTGGGCTACCGCCACGTGCCCGACGGGCCCTTCTCACCCGACGGGCACTGCCGGGCCTTCGCCGCGGACGCCGCCGGCACCTCCTCCGGCGACGGAGTGGGAGCCGTCGTCCTCAAGCGACTGGAGGACGCCCTCGCCGACGGCGACCGCATCCGCGCCGTCATCCGCGGCAGCGCCGTCAACAACGACGGCCGCCGCAAGGTCGGCTTCAGCGCCCCCAGCGCCGCCGGGCAGACCGAGGTCATCCTCGCCGCGCAGGCCCAGGCCGAGGTCGACGCCGGCACCATCGGCCTGATCGAGGCGCACGGCACCGCCACCAAACTCGGCGACCCGATCGAGGTGTCCGCCCTGACGGAGGCCTTCCGGCACAGCACGGACCGGACCGGATTCTGCGCGCTCGGCTCGGTCAAGACCAACATCGGCCACCTGGGAGCCGCCGCCGGCATCGCCGGACTCATCAAGGCCGTCCTGGCCCTGGAACACCGGCAGATCCCGCCGAGCCTGCACTTCGAGAGGCCCAACCCGCTCATCGACTTCGACGCGAGCCCCTTCCGCGTGCCCACCGCCCTGGAGGACTGGCCCGAGGGGGAGCACCCCCGCCGGGCCGCCGTCAGCGCCTTCGGCATCGGCGGCACCAACGCCCATGTCGTCCTGGAGGAGGCACCCCGCGTCGCACCCGCCGCGCCGCGCCCGCCCGAGGAGGAGCGCCGCGTGGTGCTGCCGCTGTCGGCGCGCACCGCCGGAGCCCTGCGCGGCCAGGCCGAGGCACTCGCCCGGCACCTGGAGCGCCGGCCGGAGCTGCGCCTGGACGACGTGGCCCACTCCCTGCGCACCGACCGGCCCGCGCTGCGCCACCGGCTCACCGTCTCGGCCGCCTCCCGCGCCGAGGCCCTCGACGCGCTGCGCTCCGCCGCCCCTGCCACCCCGCCGCTGACCGACGACCCGGTCCGGGTGGCGTTCCTGCTGCCCGGCGGCGGCACCCAGTACCCCGGCATGGGCAAGGAGCTGTACCGCGACCACGCCGTCTACCGCGACACCGTCGACGAGTGCGCCCGCATCCTGCGGCCCGTCCTCGGCACCGACCTGCGCACCGCCCTCTTCGAGGAGCAACGGCCCGACGACCTCTGCGCGTTCCTCGGACTCGTCGTCACCGAGTACGCCCTGGCCCGCACCCTCATGGAGTCGGGCGTGCGCCCCGACGCGCTGATCGGCCACTCGCTCGGCGAGTACACGGCCGCCTGCCTGGCCGGCGTCATCGACCTGGCGGACATGCTGCCCCTGGTCACCGAACGCATCCGACTCATCAGCTCCGCCGGCGGGGCCACGGTCGGCGTCGCCGCCCCGGCCGAGGAGATCCGGCCCCTGCTCGACGCCGACCTGTCCCTGGCCGCCGTCAACGGCCCCAGCGCCTGCACCGTCGCCGGGCACCTCGACGCCGTCACCCGCTTCGAAGCCGAACTCACCCGCCGCGGCGTCCCGTTCCGCCGCCTGCGCATCCCCGTCGCGGCCCACTCCCACGTCCTTGACCCCGTCCTGCCGGCCTACGAGACCCACCTGCGCCAAGTCACCCTGCGCCCGCCGCGCATCCCGTACGTCACCAACGTCACCGGCACCTGGATCACCGACGCCCAGGCCACCTCCGTACGGCACTGGATCGACCACACCCGCGACACCGTCCGGTTCGCCGACGGCATCACCGCCCTGTGGGACCGGCTGCGCCCCGTCCTCGTGGAGATCGGGCCCGGCGACACCCTGACCAAGCTCGCCACCGGCCGGCTCACCGACGCGGCGCCGGTCACGGTGACCACCATGCGGCACGCCAAGGCCGAGGCGTCCGACGGGTTCGTCCTCGCCGAGGCGCTGGGACGGCTGTGGAGCGCGGGCGTGGACAGCGCCCTGCCCCCGGTGCCGGGCTCGCCCCGGCGGGTGCCGCTGCCCCCGTACGCCTTCGAACGCCTGCGCCACTGGATCGACGCGCCGGGCGCCCGGACGGACCCCGCCGCGTCCGACGACACCCCGGCCGCCGCGGACGCCGGCCTCGCCCCCCGGCCCCGGCTGACGACCGAGCACGTACCGCCGCGCACCGACCGCGAACGCGAGGTCACCCGGCTGTGGGAGGAGACCCTCGGCATCGGCGGCATCGGCCTGCACGACAACTTCTTCGACCTCGGCGGCGACTCGATGCGCGCCGTGCTGCTGGCGGGCCGGCTGCGCCAGGCCGGTGTCCTCGACGTCCCGGCGGCGACCCTGCTGGCCGCGCCCACCGTGGCCGGGGTCCTCGCCTCGGCCGACCAGCCGGCCGAGACGGCGCCGGACGGCACCACCACCGCGCTCGGCCCGCTGCTGCCGCTGCGCGCCGAGGGCACCGCCACGCCCCTGTTCTGCGTCCACCCCGGCGCGGGCATCGCCTGGCGCTACACGGGGCTGCTGCCCCACCTCGGCGGTGACCAGCCCGTCCACGGCATCCAGGCGGCCGGCCTCGACGGCACCCGGCCGCCCGCCCCGGACGCCGCCGCCATGGTCGCCCACTACCTCGACCTGGTGCGCGAGGTGCAACCCCACGGCCCCTACCGGCTGCTGGGCTGGTCCTACGGCGGATTCGTCGCCCACGCCATGGCCTGCGCCCTCCAGCGCGACGGGGAGCAGGTCGAGCTCCTCGCCATGCTGGACGCCCCCCAGCCGCACGGCACCGTCCACGACCCCGAGGCGGCCGAACGCCAGGTCGCCGCCCTGCTGTCCAGGGTGGCCGGGCTCGCGGTCGACGGGGCGTCCGTGGACACCGTCCTGGACCGGATCGACGCCCGGGTCACGGCCGACCCGTCGAGCGTCCCCGTGACCCGCGCCGAGGCCGCCGCCATCGCCGCCGTCATGCGCAACAACCTGCGCATCGCGCCACAGTTCACCCCCGGCGTCTACCGCGGCGACGTGCTGTTCTTCAGCGCCGCGGAGGAGCAGCCCACCGACTTCCCGGCGGATCTGGCGGTCCTGCCGGGCAAGGCCGACAGCTGGCGGCCCTACGTCGACGGCACGCTCCACGACCACCACGTGCCCTGCGGCCACTACGAGATGACCGAACCCGAACCGATCGCCCGTATCGGTGAAGCGGTCGCCAAGGCCCTGCGCGGTCTCGGCGACCGGGCCGCCACCTCCCCTTCCCCCTGAACCCGCGTCGAGGAGAACCAGCGTGAGTGCGACCCAGGACCTCTACGAACTCGGTGACGCGCCCGAGATCGGCACCGCCCCGAAGAAGATGTACGCCTCGCTCATCCGCCGTGAGCGCTACGGACAGCCCGTCGACGCCTTCCGCACCGAGGTGGTCGACGTCCCGCCCGTGGGGCGCGGCCAGGTCCTGGTGAAGGTGATGGCGGCCGGCATCAACTACAACAACGTCTGGGCGGCGCTCGGTTCGCCGCTCGACGTGATCGCCGCGCGGCAGAAGGCGGGCGCCACCGAGGACTTCCACATCGGCGGCTCCGACCTGTCCGGCATCGTCTGGGCGGTCGGCGAGGACGTGCGCGGGGTGAAGCTCGGGGACGAGGTGGTCGTCCTCGCCAACCGCTGGGACGAGAAGGCCGAGGACATCCGCCTCGGCGGCGACCCCACCTGGTCCACCAGCCAGCGGGTGTGGGGCTACGAGGAGAACTACGGCTCCTTCGCCCAGTTCGCGGTCGTCGACGACTACATGCTCCACCCCAAGCCCGCCCGGCTGTCGTGGGCGGAGGCCGCCTGCTACATGGCGACCGCCGCCACCGCCTACCGCCAGCTGTTCGGCTGGCAGCCGCACACGGTGCGCCCGGGTGACCCGGTGCTGATCTGGGGCGGCGCCGGCGGACTCGGCTGCATCGCCATCCAGCTCGTCCGGCACGTCGGCGGCATCCCCGTCGCGGTCGTCTCCAGTGAGGAACGCGGTGAGTTCTGCCTCAAGCTGGGCGCCGAGGGCTTCATCGACCGGCGGCGGTTCGACCACTGGGGGCGGCTGCCGGACACCTCCGACGACGAGGCCATGGGCCGCTGGCTGTCCGGGGCCCGCGCCTTCGGGCGGGCCTTCTGGGACGTGCTCGGCGAGCGCCGCAGCCCGCGCATCGTGCTGGAGCACTCCGGCGCCGACACCATCCCCACGTCCCTGTACCTGTGCGACAACGGCGGCATGGTCGTCCTGTGCGGCGGCACCACCGGCTACAACGGCGACGTCGACCTGCGGTTCCTGTGGATGCGGCAGAAGCGCCTGCAGGGCTCGCACGTCGCCACCGCCCGCGAGGCACGCGAGGTGACGCGGCTGATCGACCAGGGAATCATCGACCCCTGCCTGTCCCGGACCTTCGATTTCGACGAGATCGGCCTCGCGCACCAGCTCATCCACGACAACCGCCACCCGGCGGGCAATATGGCCGCCAGGGTCGGCGACCGCGGGTGATTCACGCCCGGCCAGAGGGGTACCTGCGGCGGGGTACGACGCACACGGACCTCCCGGAGGTACCCCCATGGGCAAGCTGGGCGACATGATGAACAAGGCCAAGCAGATGGCCAAGGGTCACCCCGACCAGGCGGACAAGGGCGTCTCGGGCGCCGAGCGCATGGTCGACGAGCGGACGGGCGACAAGTACGACGCCAAGACCGACAAGGCGGCCGACGCGGTGCGGCGTTCCTACCGGGACGGTGGCACGCCGGAGCGCTGAACCGCAGCGCCGCCCGTCCCCGGTGCGCCGGGGACGGGCGGCGTCCGCTCAGTCGCGGGTGCCGGCCCGGCCGGTGACGTAACTGAACACTCCCGCACCGACGCGCACGACCCGCACCCGCACGGCGTGCGCGGGCTCGGCGCGCAGGCACACACGCAGACTTTCCCCGCCGGGTGAGACGCGCAACTCCCGCAGACTCCCCGCCGGGCCCTCCCGGCCCTCAGCCGTGATCACGGTGAGGGCCTTCCACGCGGCCTCCTTCGCGGAGAACAACGCCGTCACCGACCCGGCCGCGCCCGCACCGGGCGGCAGCCCCGCGTCGGTGAGCAGGGACTCCTCGTCCTCGCACAGCACCAGGCGGGCCGCTTCGCGGGGGAGGGGCCGCAGCTCCAGGTCGCAGCCGACCGGCAGGCCCCGGCCGGGGGCAGCGGCCACGGCGACGGCGATCTCGGCACTGTGCGAGATCGACGCGGCCCGCCCTGGCGGGAACACCGGCAGGCGCCCCCTGCGCGGGATCTCCCCGCAGTCCAGCCCCACCGCACGCAGCGCCCGCCGGGCGGCCCGCCGGCCGGCCAGGAACTCCAGCCGGCGCCTCGGCGGCATCGCCGCGGCGGCGGCCGCCTCGGCGGGCCCCGCCGGTTCCGGCCCCGGCTCCGACACGGCGGCCACGCCGAGACCGAGCCCGGCAGCGGCCAGGAGCGGCCCGAGCGCCACCAGGCCCTCGACCGTCGACAGTGCTTCCCCGTCCCCCGACGCCGTCCCCAGGGATTCCGCACCGGCCGGAACCCGCGCGGCGGCCGCCCTCCCGGCGTCCTCGCCGGCATGCGTCGTCCGCGCGACGCCGGCCCGTGCCCGGGCTGCCCACGAGGGCTTCACCTGCACCTGAGCCGCCCACGAGGACTTCACCTGTACCTGAGCCGCCCATGTGGGTTCGGCACCTGCCTGGGCCGGCCCGACGGGTTTTCCATCTGCCTGGGCCGGCCCGACGGGTTCTTCATCGGCCTGGGCCGGCCCGACGGGTCCTGCACCGGCCTGGGCCCGCCCCACGGGGCCATCTGCCTGGGCCCGCCCCCCGGGTTCTGCGCCGGCCCGGGCCGTTCTGGGCTGCGCACCGGCCCGAGCCCTCCTGGGCTCCGCACCGGCCCGGGCCGTACCCGCCGGCGCTCCGGTCGCAGCCCCCGGTCGCCCCTCGTCCTGCGCCGTCCGCCAGGACTCCGTGTCCGTTCCGGGCGTCCAGCCGTGCTCCGTTCCGGTGGGCCCGGGTCGCATCGGGCTCCCGGTCATCGCCGTTCGCCGCCGCACGCGCTCACGCCCGCAGCAGCTTCTTGATGATCTTCCCGGCGGGGTTGCGCGGCACCTGCTCGATGAACTCGACCCGCCGCGGCCGCTTGTACGGCGCCAGCAGCCCCGCGACATGCGCGAGCAGTTCCGCCGTGCCCGGCTCAGCGCCCGGCTCCAGGGCGACGTACGCCAGCGGCACCTCGCCGTAGTCCTCGTCGGGCATGCCGACGACCGCCGCGTCCCGGACCGCCGGGTGGGTCATCAGGGCGCGCTCGATCTCCGAGGGGTAGACGTTCTGGCCCGCCCGGATGATCACGTCCTTGGTGCGGTCCACCAGGCTGATGCGGCCCTCCTCGTCCATGAAGCCGAGGTCGCCGGTCCTGATCCAGCCGTTCCGGGTGATCTCCCGCGTGGCCTCCGGGTCGTTCCAGTAGCCCTGCATGACGCCCGGCCCGCGCACCACGATCTCGCCGATCTCGCCGGGCGGCAGCTCCCGCCCGGTCTCGTCCACGGCGCGGGCGGACATGCCCGGCACGACCCGCCCGCACGGGATGCGGGCGGTGACGTCCCCGGGCGCGGGGTGCTCGTCGGGACCGAGCGTGACGAACGGGCCGCCGACCTCGGTCATGCCGTACACCTGCCGGAAGCCGCATCCGAGCCGTTCCACCGCGTCGGCGTAGACGTCGAGCGGCATCGGGGCCGCCCCGTACAGCACTTCCCGCAGGGAGGACAGGTCGGTGCGCTGGGAGGCCTTCGCCTGGAGCATGAAGCGCAGCATCTGCGGCACCAGCCACATGTGGGTGGCGCGGTGCG
The DNA here is from genome assembly GCF_044540565.1 of Streptomyces sp. NPDC085931. NCBI lineage: Bacteria > Bacillati > Actinomycetota > Actinomycetes > Kitasatosporales > Streptomycetaceae > Streptomyces > Streptomyces sp. NPDC085931. The sequence continues at coordinate 304,176 of NZ_JBITSK010000003.1, read as the reverse complement.
TCTCCACCGCGGACAGCGCCCGCTGCGGGGTGAACCCGGGCATCAGCACGACCGTCGCGCCCGCCGCCAGGTAGGTGAGGGAGACGACCATGCTGCCGTGGTACAGCGGGCAGCAGTTGACCATGACGATGTCGTCCGTGGGGCGGGCCATCACCAGCCAGCCCAGGGCGATGGCCCGGAACGACGCGCTGTCGACCGTCACCCCCTTGGCCTGCCCGGTGGTCGCCGAGGTGTGCAGCACGGCGATCGGGTCCGTGTCGGCGACGTCCGGCAGCTCCCGCTCGGCGGCGAGCGTGCCCAGCGCCGCGAAGGCGGGCTTGTCGAAGGCCACCCGGATCCGCACCGAGGACGGCAGTGCGGTGTGCCGGTCCAGCAGCTCGGACTCACCGAGGACGGCCACCGCGCCGACGCGCTCGACGATCCCGGCGACCTCGGGCTCGGCCAGGCTGTGGTTCAGCGGCACGAACAGCGCGCCCAGCCGGGCCAGCGCGAAGTAGCTCTCCAGGACCTCGATCCGGTCCTTGGACAGCACGGCCACCCGGTCGCCCCGCCGGATCCCCAGGTCGGCCAGCCCGTGCGCGAGTTGCAGCGTACGGTCATGCAGTTCGGCCCAGGTGACGCTGCGTTCCTCGTCCACCAGCGCGGTCCGGCCGGGCCGGCACTGGCGGTTGCGTTCCAGCAGTTGCGTCAGCCACATCACGCACCGCCGCTCGCGCCGGCGACCGTGCGCTCGGCCACGAAACGCTCGTAGTCGCCGATCGTGCGCAGCTCCTCCATGTCCTCGGCCGTGATCTCGACGCCGAGCCGCTGCTCGACCAGCAGCACGAGACGCACCAGGTCCCCGGAGTCGATGCCGCTGGCGGCCAGGTCGGCGTCGTCGCCGATCCGGTCGGCGTACTCGACGGTGCCGGTGAGTTCGACCAGCAACTCCCTGATGGTGCTCATGGTTTCCCCTTTCGCCCCGGCGTGCCGGCCGCCGCGGTCTACGACTGTCACCTCCTCAAGAGGCGGCCGCGGGCGACCCCACTCCCCGGGCCTTGCCGTGAGCTTTGTCACGCGCCCGAACCCGACGCGGCGGGGATAGCCGGGCCACGCCCGCGGCCTCTTACCGCAACGAAGCAACCCGCTCCGCCCGGCCCCGCGGCGGGCGGTTCCCCAGCCGAAGGAGTGATGCGCGTGCCCAGGCAGCCGGTACGGGACCGGGCCCCGGGACGGTGCCCGCAGCACGGCACCGCCGCGACGGCCACCGGACACCCGGGCGGTGCCCGGTGACCGCGCCGACCACCACCCCCGCCACCCCCGCCACCGCGGACGCTGCGGCCGCCCCGGACGAGGACGAGCTGCTCGCCCACTTCGACGCGCTCATCGCCGACGGCGAGACGATCGAACCGCGCGACTGGATGCCCGACGGCTACCGCCGCATGCTGGTCCGCCAGATCGCCCAGCACGCGCACTCCGAGATCATCGGCATGCAGCCGGAGGGCGCCTGGCTCACCCGCGCCCCCTCCCTGCACCGCAAGTCGGTCCTGCTCGCCAAGGTCCAGGACGAGGCGGGCCACGGCCTGTACCTGTACTCCGCCGCCGAGACGCTCGGCGTGGACCGCGCCGACCTGCTGGACGCCCTGCACCACGGCCGCCAGCGCGCCTCGGCCACCTTCAACCACCCCGCGCTGACCTGGGCGGACACCGGCGCCATCGCCTGGCTGACGGACGGCGCCGCCGTCATCAACCAGGCACCCCTGTGCCGCACCTCCTACGGGCCCTACGCCCGGGCGATGCGCCGCGTCTGCCAGGAGGAGGCCTTCCACGTGCGGCAGGGCTACGACCTGATGCGCGCCCTGTGCGAGGGGACACCGGAGCAGAAGGAGATGGCACAGGACGCGGTGAACCGCTGGTGGCTGCCGGCCGTGGCGCTGATGTTCGGACCGCCCGACACCGAGGCGGGCGGCGCCGACGCGCGCACCGCCGCGCTGGGAGCGGCCGTCTCCCGCCGCGCGATGGCCTGGGGCATCAAGCGCCACACCAACGACGAACTGCGCCAGCGTTTCGTCGACACCTGCGTCCCGCAGGCCGAACGCCTCGGCCTGACGCTGCCCGACCCTGCGATCCGCTGGAACGACGAGCGCGGCCACTACGACTTCACGCCCGTCGACTGGGACACCTACCGCCGCGCCCTGGGCGACGACACGCACTGGGCGCGGCAGCGCATCGCCCACCGCCTGGCCGCGCACGAGGACGGCGCCTGGGTCCGGGAGGCCGCCGTCGCATACGCCGCGAGGACGGACGAGCCGGCGGGAGCGGCCGCATGAGCGCGGCACGGGAAGGCGCGCCGGCGTCCTGGGAGGTGTTCCTGCGGGCCCGCAGGGGCCTGGCCCATCAACACGTCGGCTCGGTGCGCGCCGCGGGGCCGGACGCGGCCCTGGCCGCCGCCCGCGATCTGTACACCCGGCGGGGCGAGCCCCTGTCGCTGTGGGTGGTCCGCTCCGACGCCGTGCACACGGCCTCCCCGGACGAACGCGACCCGTACTTCGCGGGCGCCCGCCACAAGCCGTACCGCTACCCCGAGCACTACGCGCCGCTGACCGAGAAAGGCCCCGAAGGTGAGCACCACGAGTGACGTCGCGGCGGTGCGTCCCGGCCGCCCGCCGGGCGAGCCGCCGGCCGCCGCCGATCCCGACCTGGCCCGGCACCTGACGCGCCTCGGCGACGACGCCCTCGTCCTCGGCCAGCGGCTGTGCCAGTGGATCACCCGCGCGCCGACCGTCGACGAGGACCTGGCCCTGTCCAACATCGCCCTCGACCTCATCGGCCACGCCCGCACGCTCCTGTCCCGCGCCGGACGCCTCGACGGGTCCGGCCGCAGCGAGGACGACCTCGCCTACACCCGCTCGGAGCGCGAGTTCACCAACGCCCTGCTGACCGAACTCCCCAACGGCGACTTCGCCGTGACCGTGGCACGGCAACTCGCCTACACCCACTACGCCGTCCTCCACTACGAGGCCCTGGCGCACAGCGCCGATGCCGAACTCGCCGCGTTCGGCGTCCGGGCCGCCAAGGAGGTCGCCTTCCACCGGCTGCACGCCGACCGCTGGACGGTGACGCTGGGACGCGGCACCCCGGAGAGCACCCGCCGCATGCGACGGGCCCTGGAGCGGGTGTGGCCCTACACGGGCGAACTCTTCGAGGAGGACGACGTCGCGCGCCGCCTGGCCGCCTCCGGCACGGTGCCCTCACCGGCGGCGCTGCGCGACACGTGGCTCGACCGGGTCACCGAGGTCGTCAAAGAGGCGGGACTCGCCGTGCCCGCTCCCACCTGGTCGGCCACCGGCGGCCGCTCGGGCCTGCACACCGAGGAGTTCGGCCCGCTGATCGCGGAACTGCAGTCCGTGCGGCGGCAGTTCCCCGGAGGCACCTGGTGAGCGGGCCCGCACCGGTCACGGCCCGCCGTTCCGCCGAGGAGGTGCGCGAGCGGGTGGCCGCGCTCCCGGACCCCGAACTGCCGGTGATCGGCCTCGGCGACCTCGGCGTGGTGCACTCCGTCGCGCCCGGCGCCGACGGTGTGCTGGAGGTGGAGCTGATGCCCACCTACCTGGGCTGCCCCGCGCTGCCCGAGATCACCGCGGCGGTGCGGGAGGTCCTGATCGCCTGCGGTCACCCCGACGGCCGCGTCCGGCACGTCCTCACACCCGCCTGGACGACGGACCGCATCACCCCCGAGGGGCGCCGCGCCCTCGCCGCGCACGGCATCGCCCCACCCGTGTCCCCGGCACCCGGCGGCCCGGTCCCCGTCGCCCTGGGCGCGGTGCCCTGCCCGCACTGCGGCTCGACGGCCACCCGGCCGCACAGCGCCTTCGGGCCGTCCCGCTGCCAGTCGGTGCTGTGGTGCACGGCGTGCCGCGAGCCCTTCCCCCACCTGACCGCGCTGTGAGGCACCCCGTGAACACCACCTCGCCCGCCCTCCGCGACCAGGCGCCGGCCGGTTCCCGCCGCCGCACCGGCCGGCACACCCTCGACGTCACCGAGGTCCGGCGCCTGACCGCCGACACGGTTGCCGTCACCCTCCACGTGCCCGCCGAACTGCGCGACGTCTTCGCCCACCACCCCGGCCAGCACGTCGTCGTCCGGCACCGCCGGGCCGGTACCGAACTGCGCCGCAGCTACTCGGTCTGCCCGCCACCGAGCACACCGGAGGCGCTCCGCCTGGTGATCAAGAGGTCCGGCCCGGGAGGCTTCGGCGACCATGCCACCACCCGGCTCGCCGTCGGCGCGCGGCTGGAACTCTCGCCGCCCACCGGCACCTTCGCCCTGCCGGAGGTGCCCGGCGCCCACCACGTCCTCCTCGCGGGCGGCACCGGCATCACCCCCCTGGCCCCGATGGCCGTCCACGCCCTGCGCCGGGACCCGGCCTGCCGCGTCAGCCTCGTGCACTCGGTGCGCACCTCCGCCGACGCCGTGCTGGCCGACGAACTGGCCGAGGTCAAGGACGAGTTCGTGGACCGCTTCACCGTCCTGTACGTACTGACCCGGGAGGACCGGGGGAGCGGGAGCGGGCCGCTCGCCCGGCGGCTGGACGCGTCCGGGGTGCGCCGGCTGCTGGCGGCCGTGGACGCCCGCCCGGGCCCGGACACCACGTTCGCGCTGTGCGGACCGCCCGGTCTCGTCGCCACCGCACGGCGTGTCCTGGCCGATGCGGAAGCCGACCCGTCGCTCGTCCGCTGGGAGCTGTTCACGGCCGACGGCGCCGAGCCGGTGCCGGCGCGGCCGGCCGCGCCGGCACCGGAGGCGGGGGAGTACCGGGTCACCGCCCTGCTCGACGGGCGCCGCCGGGCCGCCACCGTGCTGCCGGACGACCCGGCCCTGCTCGACGCCCTGCTGCGCAGCCACCCCGACGTGCCGTACGCCTGCCGTGAGGGCGTCTGCGGCAGTTGCCGCGCGAAGGTCCTGTCCGGGCAGGTGACGGCGGACGGCGAGCACGCCCTGGACGAACGGGACCGCGCCGCCGGCTACACCCTCGTCTGCCGCGCCAGGCCCCGCACCCCCGAACTCACCCTCGACTTCGACGCCTGACCCGCCCGCCCCGCCACCCCTCAGCGAAGGAGACCCACGATGACCGCCACCGACCGCCACGCGGGAAAGACCGCCCTGGTCACCGGAGGCAGCCGCGGCATCGGCCGAGCCATCAGCCACCGCCTCGCCCGCGAGGGCGCCCTCGTGGCGGTCCACTACGGCCACGACCTGACGGCAGCCGAGCGGACCGTCAAGGAGATCCAGGCCGACGGCGGCCGCGCCTTCCCCGTACACGCCGAACTCGGCGTCCCCGGCGACGCCGACACCCTGTGGGCCGCCTTCGACGAGGCCCTGGCGGACCAGGACGCCCCGGCCGGCCTGGACATCCTCGTCAACAACGCGGGCATCACCGTCCCCCGCCCCATCGCCCAGGTGACCGAAGCCGACTACGACCGCGTCTTCGCCATCAACACCAAGGCGCCGTTCTTCATCATCCAGCGCGGACTGGACCGCCTCCGGGACGGCGGCAGGATCATCAACATCTCGTCCGTCGCCACCCGCGTCGCCTTCCCGGCGATCGTCTCCTACACCATGACCAAGGCCGCCCTCGACTACCTCACCCTCTCCCTGGCCCAGGAGCTGGGCCCCCGCGGCATCACCGTCAACGCCGTCGCGCCCGGCTACACCGAGACGGAGATCAACCCCACCCTCGCCGTCCCGGAGATCCGCCGCCGCTACTCCGAGGCCTCCACGTTCGGCCGGCTCGGCGACCCGGTGGACATCGCGGACGTCGTCTCCTTCGTGGCGAGCGACGACGCCCGCTGGGTGACCGGCCAGTGGATCGACGCCTCCGGCGGCGCCCACCTCGGTGTGTGACCCGTCCGCACCTCTAGGAGATGTGATGAACGACCGCACGACCACCCTCGACGGGCCGGCCACGGACGACACCCTGACCCGCCCCTTCGAGGGCGCCAGTCCCTACGACACGTACGTGCACGCGTCCGTCCTCAACACCCTGCAGCAGCCGCTCACCGAGGCCCCGGACGAGATGGGCTTCCTCGTCACCACCCAGGTGATGGAGCTGTGGTTCACCCTCATCGTGCACGAGTGGCGCACGGCCAAGGTCGCCTTCGCCAAGGACGACCTGCCCGCCGCCATGGACGCGCTGGTGCGCAGCCGCCGCGCGCTGACCGCCCTCGGCGGCGCCTGGGCGCCCATCGCCGCCCTGACCCCGGCCCAGTTCAACGGCTTCCGGGCCGCGTTCGGCCGGGCGTCGGGCTTCCAGTCGGCGATGTACCGGCACATGGAGTTCCTCCTCGGTGACAAGTCCGCCGGGCTGCTGCGCGCCCACCGCGGCGACCCGGCCGTCCACGAGGCGCTCGCCGAGACCTACCGCGAACCGTCCCTGTACGACGAGGTGCTGGCCTACCTGCACCGCCAGGGCCTGCCCGTCCCGCGCCACGTCCGCGAACGGGACGTGACCAGCCCCTACGACAGCGACCCCGGTGTGGTGGAGGCCTGGCGGCACGTCTACGCCGGGCCGCAGCACCACCCCCACCTCGCACTCGGCGAACTGCTCACCGACATCGCCGAACTCGTCACCCGCTGGCGCACCGACCACGTCCTGGTGGTCCGCCGGGCCATGGGAGCCAAGCCGGGCAGCGCCGGATCGGCCGGGCTGGCCTGGCTGGAGCAGCGTGCGGCCCGGCCGGTCTTCCCCGAACTGTGGGAGGTGCGCGGTGACGTCTAGGACGATCTCCGCCTTCGCGGCCGAGGAGGAGCAGCGGGTCCTGAGCCTGAAGCCGGTCCTCGCACCGGTGCACGGCCGCTACGGGGACCACCCCCACCACTCCTACGACGCCTGGCCGTCCGAGGACCCCGACGCCCCGCTGGTGATCCTGCTGCACGGCGGCTACTGGCGCTACGACCGGATGCACCTGACCCCGTTCGCGGCCTGGCTCTCCACCCAGGGCTTCAGCGTGCTGCTCCCGGGCTTCCGCCGGTCCGGCGGCGCGGGCGGCTATCCCGAGACCTTCGACGACGTCGCCCGCATCGTGGACACCCTGCCCGAGGGGCGGCCCTACGTCCTGGCGGGCCACTGCTCCGGCGGGCACCTGGCCCTGTGGTGCGCCGCCCGCGGCCTGCTGCCGCCAGGCTCCCGCTGGCACACCCGCACCCTGCCGACCCGTGTGCTCGCCCTCGCACCGATCACCGACCTCACCGCCACCCGCCGCGACCGCCTCAGCAACGACGCCGCCCTGCAACTCCTCGGCGGCGAGGAGCAGTTCACCGAGCGTCTGGCCGAGGTCGACCCCCTCACCCTGCTGCGCGACGCCGGGACCACCGGTGTCCCCACCGTGCTGCTGCACGGCGCCGCCGACGAGGAGGTCCCGCTCAGCCAGTTCAGCGACTACGCGGCCGTGCACCGGGACCTCAGGACGGTCGTCCTGCCCGGCACCGGCCACTACACCCTCATCGAACCCGGAGCACCCGGCGCCCGCGCGGTCGCCGACACCCTCCGGAACATGGCGGCCGCCTTCCCCCAGGCGGACGCCGGCCGCGCGGGCGAGGAGGCCGCACACCGATGACCACCGCACTCTCCGCCGCAACCGCCCTGGGCGAGCAGGCCGCACGGCTCGACGCCGACGACCCCCTGGCCCCCCTCCGCGAACGGTTCCTGCTCCCGCCGGACGTCGTCTACCTCGACGGCAACTCCCTGGGCCCGCTGCCCGCCGCCGTGCCGGCGGCCCTCGAGGACGTCGTACGGCGCCAGTGGGGCACCGGACTCATCGGCTCCTGGAACGCGGCCGGCTGGTGGCAGGCACCGCTGCGCGTGGGCGACGCCATCGGCACGCTCATCGGGGCCGCGCCGGGGCAGACGATCGCGGGCGACTCCACCAGCGTGCAGTTGTTCACCGCGCTCGACGCCGCCGCCGCGCTCCGGCCGGACCGCCCCCTGCTGGTCACCGACCCCGGGCACTTCCCCACCGACCGCTACCTCGCCGACGCGGTCGCCCGCCGCCGCGGCCTTGAGGTACGGCACGTACCGCCGCCGGACCTCGCGCGCTTCCTCGCCGACGAGGGCCGGCGGGTCGCCGTCGTCAGCTACTCGCCCGTCGACTTCCGCACCGGGGAGCTGTACGACATGGGGGCCCTGACCCGGGCCGCTCACGACGCGGGCGCCCTCGCGCTGTGGGATCTGTGCCACGCCGCCGGCGCCCTGCCCCTGGAGGTCGACGCCCTCGGCGTGGACCTCGCGGTCGGCTGCGGCTACAAGTTCCTCTCCGGCGGCCCGGGCGCCCCCGCCTTCCTCTACGTGGCACAGCGTCATCACGCCGCGCTGGAGACGCCCCTGCCCGGCTGGACCGGCCACGCCGACCCGTTCGGCCTGGCACGGGACTACACCCCCGCGCCCGGCATCGCCCGCGCCCGCATCGGCACCCCGCCGATCCTGTCCCTGCTCGCCCTCGAAGCGGCCCTCACCGCCTTCGGCGGCGTCGACCTGCACCAGGTCCGCGCCAAGAGCCTGTCCCTGACGGGCTTCCTCCTGCGGTGCGCGGAGGAACTCCTGGCGCCCCTGGGCTTCACCTCCGTCACCCCGGCCGACCCCGGCCGCCGCGGCAGCCAGGTCACCCTGCGCCACCCCCACGCCCACGGACTGGCCGTCGCCCTGGCCGGGCGCGGTGTCGTGGCCGACATGCGCGCGCCCGACCTGCTCCGCTTCGGCGTCAACGCCCTCTTCACCCGTCACGGCGACCTGCTCACCGCCGCTTCGCGCCTGCGCGACCTCACCGTGGAGGGCGCGTACGACCCGGCTCCTCCCAGCGCCGGACCGGTGACCTGAGCGGGCCGTCACGCGGCGGCTGCCCCGACGTCACGCCCGGGCGGACAGGCGGAAGCTCTGTGAGGCTTCACAGCCTGGTACGTCAAGGCCCTGTCCAAATGGCGTGCTGCGGTGGCTCGGTGGGGGAGGGGCGAAGGTCACAACCTCATATCGGGCGTTTCGGGCTTCGATCTTCACGGAAGAGTCACAAGTTGGCTAAGTTGGCCACTGCGTGCACGACTTCCATCGACAGGCGGACGGTTCCGTGCACTCCCGGACGGAAGGAGCGCGCCAGTCCATGGCGTCGGAACGAACCTCGCGCCCTGAAGTGGCCGACAGCGGCGGCAAGGGCAACTCCCTTGCGCCGGAGGCCTCCACCGGCTCGGCCCGGCCCGCACGCACCGGTGGTGCCCGCGATGCTGCCTGAGAGCGAGAGGCCGACCCCCGAAGAGGTCCAGCGGTACGTCGACAGCCTCTACGACCGCGCCGAGAGCGACACCGGCACCTTCAACGCCACCCGCGCCGCCGCGATGATTCCGCGCCAGCGGGGCACGGCCGCCCGTGACCGGTCGCAGAAGGACACCGAGCCGGCGATCGGGAACCTGGCCCGGCAGTGGCTCGACGCCGCCCGGGCCAAGCTGGGCCCCACCGTCGCCGCGTCGCAGCCGGACAGGAGGCCCGCCGTGGCTCCCGACCGGGCACCCCGGGCGGCGCGCCCCGTGGAACGCGCCCCGGAGCCCCTCGCCCTGGAAGCGCCCAAGGCGCCCAAGGCGCCCACCGCTCTCGCCGCGGACCGGGCCGCGCTGCCCGGGGGGTCGCCGCAGATGACGACGACCGGTTCCCTCCCCGCGCTCCCGGACCAGCGTGTCGCACTGGCCGGGGCAGGGCGGTCGGGGCAGGACGAGTGGGCCACCGGCGCCCGGTCCGCCCTCACCGATGACGCGGCCCGGTGGCCGCTGTACGAGCCCGCGTCCGCGTCCGACGCGCATCCCGGCTCGCTGCCTGACCCGCAACCCGCCGTCCCCGACCCCCTGGTGGACGGCTACCGCACGCAGCTCCCGGCCGGCGGGGCGGCGACGTACGCGGACCTTCCCCCGGCGGACGTGACCGCCTCGTACCCCGTCGTCCAGCCGGCCGACACCACGACGCAGCCCTCGGTCGGTGGGGCGGCGACCTACGCGGACCTTCCCCCGACGGACGTGACCGCCGCGTACCCCACCGCCCAGCCGGCCGAGACCACCACCCCCTTTACCTCCGGTGCGGCGGCCGACCTGCTCACCGCCTCCTCCACGCCCGGTGCGGTGGCCGACCTGCTCACCGCCTCCTCCACGCCCGGTGCGGTGGCCGACCCGCTCACTGCCCCGTACCCCGCCGCCCTGCCGGATCTCGCCGCACCTGTTCTGGAGGCTCCTGTTCCGGTGCTGCTCACCGCGCCCGCCGTCCCACCCGGCCCGGTCCTCACCGCATCGCCCGTGGCGGGGATGCCCTGGGGCGCGCCGGACGCCGGCCACCGCACCCGGGCCGAGCGGGTGATCGCCTTCGCCCGGGAGCAGCTCGGCCGGCCCTGCGTCTGGGGCGCGGTCGGACCGGGGTCGTACGACGCCCCGGGGCTGACCCAGGCCGCGTGGAAGGCCGCCGGTGTGACACTGCCCCGGACCGCGCAGGCCCAGTGGGAAGCAGGAGCGCAGGTCCCGCTCGCCGGCGTCCGGGCCGGGGACCTGGTCTTCTTCCACGACGACCTCGGCCACGTCGGCATCTGGAGCGGCGACGGCATGATGATTCACGCCCCAGGCCCGGGAGCGCTCATCCGCGAGGAGTCGGTGTTCTTCGCCGGCCAGTCGGCGATCAGAGGGGCGGTCCGCCCGACCTGATCGCCCGGCGACAAGTGAGATGAGCGGTTCCGTCATGTCCCCGGTGAGCCCGGGCACCTGACGGCTCATGACACTGCCCAAACCGTTGAAGAACGCCCTGATCGCCGTACTGGCCTATGTCTGCGTCGTCCTGGTCATGCGCTATCGGCGAGACGGCATGGACTGGGGTCCGGCCCTGTTGATCGGTCTGGTCGTCACGCCGCTGGCTCTGCTGTGGTCGGCGGGCCGGGACCGGCTCATGGGCAAGGCGGCGAGAGCGGGTGAACGGATGCGGGCCCGCCGCCGAGGGGAGGCGGCCGAGTGACGCCGGACCGGCGCCACGCCGTGGCGCCGGTGGCACGCGTGGCCGCGGTGCGCGGGCGCGGCGTCAGCGCACCGATCGGCGCCGGGCGGCCGTGACCAGGTCCTCGACGGTCGCGAGCTTGGCGCGTGGCCGGCCGTCGCGCCCGCCGCGCAGGCGCTCGGCCCGGTCGATGGCCGCCATGCCGCGGGCGTCCACCAGCTGCGGCGCGCGGCGCCGTGCCAGGCGCGGGAAGGACTTCGCGGGGTGGCCGGGCGCGGGGAGGACGCCCTGGACGGCATCGGCGAGCAGACTGGTCACCGTCTCGGCGGCGCACGCCCGGTTGGCTCCGATGCCGCCCGAGGAACCCCGCTTGATCCATCCCACGACGTAGGTGCCCGGCAGCCCGGCCACCCGCCCCTTGTCGTGCGGCACGGTTCCGGTCGTCTCGTCGAACGGCAGGCCCGGCACCGGTGTGCCCCGGTAGCCGATGGCCCGCAGCACCGTCGTGGCGGACAGCAGCGTGTCGCCGCCGCCCCCGGTGACGCGCACGGCCCGCACCCTCGCGTCGTCCTCGCCGTCGCCGCCGACGAACTCCGTGGGCGCGGAGTGGAAGCGCAGCACGATACGGCGGCCCGCGGCGGGCGGCCGCGACCAGTCGACCTGTTCGCGTCGCACCTCGCGCAGCAGCGCGGCGACCTCGTGGGGTCCGGCCGCGTCGATCGCGCGGCCGATGCGCGGGTCGTGGTCGTCGATGACCAGGTCCACACCGGGCAGCTGGGTCAGGGCGAGCAGTTCGGGCCGGGTGCAGGCGGCGTGCTCCGGCCCGCGCCGGCCCAGGAGCACGACCTCGCGCACGGCGGCGTCGCGCAGGGCACGCAGCGCGTGGTCGGCGATGTCGGTGCCGGCGAGCCGCTCCGGGTCGGTGACCAGGATGCGGGCCACGTCGAGGGCGACATTGCCGTTGCCCACCACGACCACGCGCTCGGCGGACAGGTCCACCGCGTCGGGGGCGACGTCCGGATGGGCGTTGTACCAGGCCACGAACGTCGTGGCGGACAGACTGCCCGCGAGGTCCTCCCCGGGGATGCCCAGCCGCCGGTCGCCCGAGGCCCCCACGGCGTACACCACGGCGTCGTGGTGGGCGGCGATCTCCTGAACCGACACGTGTTCCCCGACCTCCAGCCCCAGCAGCATCCGCACCCGGGGGTGGGTGTGGAAGCGGGCGAAGGTGTCACCGATCTTCTTGGTCGCGGGGTGGTCGGGGGCGACGCCGTAGCGCACGAGGCCGCCCGTCACCGGCAGCCGGTCGACGAGGGTGATCTCGGCGTTGGTGTGCAGGAGCAGGTCCTGGGCCGTGTACATGCCGGCCGGGCCCGTGCCGACGACGGCGATGCGCAGGGGGCGGAAGTCCGCGGGCAGGACACGGTCGAAGGCCGGCCGGTCCCAGGCGTGGAAGTTCGGGCTGTCCTCGGCGGGACCGGGGACCGGGGTGCCGGCGAAGTAGGCCGCGTTGATCTCGGCGTACGCCTGCTGCGGGCCGGTCAGCCGGTCCACCGGGACGATGGCGTCCACGGGGCAGGCGTCGGCGCACGCGCCGCAGTCGATGCACGCCCTGGGGTCGACGTACAGCATCTCGGTGCTGCCGAAGTCCCGTTCCTGCGGCGTGGGGTGGATGCAGTTGACCGGGCAGACGGCGACGCACGCGGCGTCGGCGCAGCAGGTCTGGGTGATGGCGTAGGTCATGGGGTCCGCTCTGTTCGAACAGCGCTGCCGGCGGGCCGGTCAGATCAGGTGGGCACGCTGGTAGAACACCAGGGCCGGCTTGGTCAGCAGCCCGGCCGAGGCCAGGAACTCCATCAGCCCGGCGCAGCTGGACCGCAGCATCGCCTTGTGGTGCTCGTTGGCACGCGCCTCGGAGATGGCCCGCTCGGGGTCCAACCCGGCGTTGGCGTACACGGACTTGTTCACCATGCTCGTCACGATCACGTAGGCGGCCACGGCGATGACGAACGCGTGGAGGTGCCGGCGGACCGGCCCCGCCTTCGCCAGGTGCCGTCGTGTCTCCTCGCGCGCGAACTTCATGTGGCGGGACTCCTCGACCACATGGATGTTGTTGATGGTCCGGACGAACGGCACGACCCGCTCGTCCCGCATCCAGTCGCGCTGCATGACGTCCAGGACCTCCTCGGCGACGAGGATCGCGGCGTAGGCGGCCTCGCCGAACGCCAAGGTCTTGAACGCGCGGCCCAGTTCGACCGCGACCCGGGGCGGGCGGTAGGCCGGTGCCTGGAGCTTCCGGGCGCCCCGGGCGAACATGATCGAGTGCCGGCACTCGTCGGCGATCTCGGTCAGCGCCCACTGGACCGACTCGTCGGTCGGGTCCTTGGCGTAGACGTCCCGGAGGATCAGCTGCTGGAGGATCATCTCGAACCAGATGCCGGTGCTGGCCACGGAAGCGGCTTCCTGCCGGGTCAGCTCCTTGCGCTGCGCATCGGTCAGCTCGTTCCAGTACGAGGTCCCGTACAGCGTGCTCCACTCCGGGCTGGCGCCGTGGAAGTTCTTGTCCAGCGGCGTCTCCCAGTCCACCTCCGTGAGGGGGTCGTAGGAGAGTGTCGCGGCCGAATCGAGCAGTCGGCCGGCGACTTCACCGGTCCGGGCGTCGTGCTCGACGCGCGGCCGGGCGGTGCTGCTTGCCATGCTCCCAACTCCTCAGTCTCGAGTGACGGACCGTCTCCGTCCGTGGCGCATGCGATCGCGAGGGCTCCGGCACGGTCCGGGCCACAGGGCCCCTCCGTCCGTCCGCGCGGAGGCGGGGGGTGTGCCGCCGGGCGTGACGGGTCAGGGGCGGCGTGCGGTCGTGTCGCCGCCCGGGCCCTTGTTAGACGGAATGTATAACAAGGGGATGCGCTGAGCCTACCCCCGAGTAAGGAGGAGTACGCCGCTCCGCCGCGGACCCGGCGTTGTCAGTGGTGGGTGCGATGCTGGCCCGCATGGACTGGGCGGAGATCATGCGGGGCCGGGTGTACGGCGCCGACCACGACGATGCCGGGCCCCGGCCGGACCGTGTCTACGCAGAACTGGTCGGCGGCCCGCTGGACGGGCTGCTGCTGGATGTCACCGGCCGCCCCGAGCGGGAGCTGCGCGAGGGAGTGGCGCTCCCGACGGAGATAGGGGCCCACGGCCCGGGCGGCCGTGCGCGGTACGCGCTCCGGGCGCCGGACGACCGTCACCTGGACTGGCGGGGCGACAGCCCCTGACCCCGGCCCTGCGGTGGCGGCGGGGAAGTGGCAGCCGTCCCGGGCGCGGGCCGTCCGCGATCGGCCCGGTCCCGCCCGTCCTGGTGCGACGGGCGGGACCGGGCCGGGGGCCGGGTCAGCTGGTCGGGAAGTCGTCAGGGGTGCGGATCTGGTCCCTGATCCACACCCCCGCCTGCTTCAGCGGAGCCGTTCCGGTCCACGGGCCGTTCGCGTGGCACGTGCCCGGCTTGAACACGGCTCCGGAACGTTCGTCGTCGGAGAAGTTCCAGTTCACCCAGCTGATCTTCTTCGCCGCCATCAGGTCGATGTACCGCTTGGTCATGGTGAAGTCGTTCGCGCCTTCACCGGCGGAGTTCTGGGAACCGAACTCGGTGACGAACACGGGCAGCTTGTCGGCGGCCCGCGACAGGGTGCCGAGGTACTCCTCGCGGTGCGAGGCGGCGTAGAAGTGGAACGTGTACATGATGTTGGTGGCGTTGACGGGGCTGGCTGTGATCTCGTTCTCGTCGCTGCCGTCGGACACGCCGAGCGAGGACCAGGCGCGGGTGCCGACGAGGACGGGGGTCTCGGGGTCCTGCCGGCGGATGACCGGGATCAGCTGTTCGGCGTAGGACTTGATGTTCGCCCAGCTCACGCCGTTGGGCTCATTGGCGATCTCGTACAGCAGGTTGGTCTTGTTCCCGTGGCGCTGGGCGATCTCGGTGAAGAAGGTCCGGGCGCGGGAGAGGTTGTGGTGGGGGTCGCCCGGGGTCAGCTGGTGCCAGTCCACGATCACGTAGAGGCCGCGCGCGGTGGCCTGCTCGATCAGGCTGTGCACCAGGTCGGTGAAGCGCCGGGGATCGGTCTCGTAGCCGCCCTCCTGTACGTAGGTGGACACGCGCAGGACGTCGGCGTTCCAGTCCCTGGCCAGGGCGTCGAGTGATCCGCCGGTGAGGCACTGGCTGTACCACTGGGTGCCGTGGCTGCTCATGCCGCGCAGCTGGACGGGCTTGCCGTACTGGTTGCACAGTTTGGTCCCGCACACGCGCAGTTGTCCGTTGACGGCGGCGGGCGTGTCCGCTGACTGGCCGCCGGTGGCGACGGAGACGTGGTCGACGTTCGGCCCGCCGTCGGCGGTGGTCGCGGTCGCCCTGACGGTGTTCGCGCCGGCCTTGAGGTTCACCGTGAGCGTGGTGGTGGTCCAGTCGGTCCACGCGCCCGTGCCCGGGAAGGCCCGGCCCGCGGAGGCCACCGCACCGTTCACCGCGATGTCCATGGGGCGGTTGGTGGTGGTGCCGTTGGCGAAGCGCAGGGTGAGGGCGGCCGGGCCGGCCTGCGGTGCGTGGACGGTCCACTGGACGTAACTGCCCTGGACGTTCTCGTAGTTGACGAACCCGCTGCCGGTGAAGCCGGCGTGGTTCGACTCGACGACGCCGCGTGAGACGGCGGCGGACTCCGCTTCGTGCACGGTGGCGGCCCGGGGCGAGGCGGGGGCCGCCTGGTCCGCCGCCGCGACGGCGGACGTGGGCAGGGCGGCGGCCACGGCCAGCGCCAGGGTGGCACCGGCGGCGCGCAGGGCGGGACGGGACGAGCGTAGCCAACTCATGGTCAGACTCACTCCATCGGGGAGAGGGGGGTGGATTCCGCGGCCGGGCAGGCAGGGTGGGGCGACCGCGTCTCACTGAAAGGAAACGTTCCTAACGATCCCTGACGATTCCAAGAAGTAGCGCAGGTTCCCGGTGCCGGGCAAGAGTCCGGACGGCTGTCATGTACACGAACAGACGGTCGGCTGCGCGGTCGCCCTGCCCGCCCGTCGGCCGGATCATGTGCAAGCGGCGGCCGGGTGGGTACCTGCGTTCGGCGGCCCGTCGACGGCGGGCCGCCGAGCGGTGCCGACGTGCGGAGTGGGGAGAACGAGGTGGGATTGCGCGAGGCGGGGGACGCCCGGGCCTTTCGGGGCTGCGCCCGGATACTGGCGGGCCGCTACCGGCTGGATGCGCTCATCGGCTCGGGTGGCGCGGCGGACGTGTACCGCGGTGTCGACCTGCGGCTGCGGCGGCCGGTCGCGGTGAAGGTCTTCCGCGCCGGCACCGGCTTCGACACGGAGGACGCCTTCCGCAGCGAGACCGTGATCCTCGCCCGGCTGCAACACCCGGGACTGGTCACCGCGTTCGACGCCGGGCACCACGGCGGCGAGGCCTTCCTGGTCATGCAGCTCATCGACGGACCCACACTCAAAACCCGCATCGCCGAGGCGCCCCTGTCCTGCGAGGCCGCGGCCACGCTCGGCGCCGCGCTGGCCGAAGCCCTGGCGCACGCCCACGAGGCGGGCATCGTCCACCGGGACGTCAAACCGTCCAACATCATCCTGGACCCCTCCGGCCGCCCCCACCTGACGGACTTCGGCATCTCCCGCCTGCTGGACGCCACCACGCGCACCGCCACCGGTGCCCTCACCGGAACCGCGGCCTATCTCTCCCCCGAGCAGGTGCTCGGCCGCCCCGTGGGCCGCCCCGCGGACATCTACGCCCTGGGTCTGGTCCTCCTCGAAAGTGTCACCGGCCGGCTCGAATACGACGGCGGTCCCCTGGAGTCCGCCATCGCGCGCCTGCACCGCAGCCCCGGCCTTCCGGACTTCCTGCCCGACGCCTTCGCCGCCCTGTTGCGGGCCATGACCAGCCTGGAGGAACAGGATCGCCCCACGGCGGCCGACTGCGCCCGGACTCTGGCCCGTCTCGCCGGCACGGCCACGGCACCCCCTGCCGCCTCCCCTGCCCGGCCCGTGCTCAGCGTGGTCCCGCCCGCGGCCGGGGGCCGCACCGACGCCACCCACCGGAACCCGTCGCCGTTCGTGGAGGCCCCCCGGATTCCGAGCGTACCGACGGAGACCCCGCAGCACGCTGCCCGTTCCACCTCCTTGCGTGGCCGCTTCCGCGTGCAGGGGGCGGCAGCGGCACTGGCCGCGCTCGTCGCCGCCGGGCTCCTGGCCACCGACGGTTCCTCACATCACGACGCCGCGGACGGGGCGTCGCCGGAGGCGGCCCCGACCGCCCCCGATCCGTCCGCCCCCTCCACGTCCTCCGACAGTGCGGCCCGCACCGACGGCACACCCTCCCCGTCGCCGGCGCGGCCCTCGCGCAGCCCGTCCGGGTCCACCCGGCCGCTCAGCGAGATCGCCCCGGCGCACACCGGCCCCGCTTCCCCCGCGTCCGTGCAGCCGGCTGCGGGCGCCAAGGCGGCGGGCAAGGGCGGGGCGGCAGGTGAGGGCGGGGCGGCAGGCAAGGGCAGGGCGAAGGCCCCCGCCGATCCGCCGGGTGAAGGGCGGAAGAACCAGAAGGGCAAGAAGGCGGCGCACGCCAAGTAGCGCGCATGACCCCGGGGTTGGACTCCGTGCTGGACTCCGTGACCGCTGCGGAGGCACCGCGCCCTCGCGCCGCGGGCCCGACGAGCCCCGCTACCGGGGCGGTGGGGACAGGATCGCGTCGAGTCCGAACCGGAAGCGTTCCTCGAAGGACTCCGGGCTCAAATGGGTCAGGGACCGGAACAGTGCCGGGTGCGTGCCGGCGGTCACGGCATGGGCCAAGCGCTCGTCGCCCCTGGCGGGCGCCGCCTGTTCCTCCTGGGTCAGCCCCAGGGTGAAGTAGCCGACCGTCCATGCCGTCCACGCCGCCCGCCGTTCGTCCACCCCCCACTTCAGCAGGGCGTCGACCAGGTGCTCGGCGAAGCGGAGCGTGTGGACTTCGGCCGGGTAGGTGCCGGTCACCAGGGCGGCCCCGTCGCGGCGGGCGAGCAGGGCCTGCCGGTAACGGCCGGCCAAGTCCCGTACGCGTGCGCCCGGTTCGGCCGGCAGGTCGTCGTAACGGATGCCGGCGAGGACGGCGTCGGCCATCAGCTCCAGCATCCGCGCCTTGGTCTTCACATGCCACAGGACGGTGTTCATGCGGACGCCGAGGCGATCGGCCACCGCACGGGTCGACAGTCCGTCCAGCCCTCGCTCCTCCAGCACCTCCAGCGCCGCGTCGATCACGGCCGCACGGCTGAGCTGGCTCCCGGCCTCTTCCCCCACTTGCTTCTTGGTCACTGACCTAGTTTACTTCAGGCCTGCTCTTGGTCACTGACCAACATTCCGTGGTCGTGGGCCGAGACCCGAGAGAGGGGAAGCCCGTGGAGTACCAGGTTGTCGTCGCCGGCGCAGGCCCGGTCGGCCTGTGGCTGGCCGGCGAACTGCGCCGTGCCGGCATCGCCGTCGCGGTCGTCGAGCCCCGCACGGAACGGGACCCGCGGTCCCGCGCCCTGACCGTGCACCCGCGCACGCTGGAGACCTTCGCCTCCCGCGGTGTGCACGAGCCCTTCGTCCGCGAGGGCGTCCCCCTGCCCGGCGGCCACTTCGGCGTACTGGAGTCGCGGCTCGCCTTCCACCGCCTGCCCAGCCCCTTCCCGTACACCCTCGCCCTGCCCCAGGAGCGCACCGAGGCGCTGCTGGAGCGGCAGGCTCTCGACCTGGGCGCGGACATCCTGTGGGGACGGGCGGTCACCGGCTTCACCGAGACACCCGACCATGTCACGGTGCATCTCACGGGTGGGCAGGGACCCCGCACTCTCCGGGCTGCCTACCTGGTCGGCTGCGACGGCAGCCGCAGCACCGTGCGCACCACGGCCGGCATCGACCACCCCGGCACGCCCGCCACCGTGTTCGGCTGGCTCGCCGACGTCCGTCTCGACCGGCCCCCCGCGCCCGGCTTCAGCCGTTTCGGCCCGCAGGGCACGCTCATGGTCGTGCCCCTGCCCGGCGGCATCCACCGCATGGTCGGCATCACCCCTCGCGATCTGACGACCACCTGGCCCGGCGAACTCACCCGGGAGGAAGTGCACGCGAACGTCACCACCATGGCCGGAACCGACTTCGGTATGGGCGAACCGGTCTGGCTCTCCCGCTTCGGCAACGCCACCCGCCTGGCCGCGCGGTACCGCAAGGGCCGTGTCCTCCTCGCCGGTGACGCCGCCCACCAGCACTTCCCCGCCGGCGGAGTCGGCATGAACGTCGGCATCCAGGACGCCGCCAACCTGGGCTGGAAGCTCGCGGCCACGCTCAACGGCCGTGCCCCGGACAGCCTGTTGGACACCTACCACGCCGAACGCCACCCCGTCGGTGCCGACCTCACCGAGACCAGCCGGGCCCAGGTCGCCCTCATGACCGCCTTCACGCCGGAGGGGCTGAGCCTGCGCGGTCTGCTCGCCCGGCTGATCACCTCGCTGCCCGACCTGAACGACCGACTGGCCGCCAAGGTCGGCTCACTCGACGTCTCCTACCCGCCGGCCGATCCCCGGGCCCACCCGCTCGTCGGGACGCGCGCCCCCGACCTCGACCTCGGCGACACCACCCTGTTCGCGCTCCTGCGCGTCGACCGCCACCTCCTGCTGGACCTCACCCCCGGCGGGCGTCTCGGCCGGCTCGCCCGGCCCGGACTGCACGTGCACAGCGGCGCTGCCGGCCTGCCGCCGGGGGAGTGGACCGGTGTCCGCGCCGCCCTGGTCCGCCCGGACGGCCATGTCGCGTGGGCCGGTGCGGACGAGGAGGACGCCGCCCTCGCGGAGGGCGTCACGGTCACCCTCGCCGACACCCACCGACCGTGAGCCCGCCCCGCATCCGACCCGGCACGGCGTACCCGGAGGGAAGCCTCGATCCCACGCGCGGGCGTTGGCTTATACAGCCCCCGGACGCCAGCAGCGCCGGGGCGGAGGCCTCGAAGGCCCCGAACGCCAGGAGAGCCCGAACGGAAACCGCGCAAGCCCCCGGACGGACGCCGCGAACGCCCCGGACCGCGCCGCGAAAGCCCCCGGGCGCCAGGAGCGCCCAGGCCGGGGCATCGAGGCGGTCCCGGCAGAAGCTGGCCCGAAAGGCCTCGCTACGCGGCGTCGCCGTGGCCCGCCTCGCCCGGGGAGCCCACCGGCCGCGTCGGCCCGTCGTCCTCCACCGTCCGGCGCGCCGGCTCCGTCCCGTCCAGTTCCCAGTAGTGCCGGCACTCCTCGCACCGGGGACCTTCCACCGCCACGTCGAGCACCTCCCCGTTCGGGCAGTCCGTACCGTCCCCGCGACCCGCACACGCTTCCTCGCCGTCCCCCATGTCTTCGACCGTGCGCCCGACCGGCCCGGCCGGGGAGGGCGCCGACGGGGCGCACAGGCGCTCGGCTCCGTACGACACCCTCCCCGGCGGCACGAAGGGGCCGCTCCCTAGCACACGGGGTCCGCCGCACATCAGCCGGTCCGGGTGATACGCGACGGCCTCCTGTGACGATGATGGGGAGGTGGGCGAGAGAAGCGGCAGACGCGGGGAGGCGCCGGGTGCAGCGGCGCGTGGAACGGTGAGCGTCGCGGACGCCCCGGCGCAGACGGAGGGGGATGCGCCGGCTCCGTCGGCACGGCCCGCCGGGGCGGCGGGCAGCGGCACCCACCACGCGACCGTGCCCGGCCGTTCGCTCCTGGGCCGCCGGGCCGAGCTCGCCCACGTGATCGGCCTCGTCGAGGCAAGCGCCGAACAGCGGACCCTGCTCCTGCTCGGCGAGGCGGGCACCGGCAAGTCGAGGCTGCTCGCGGCCGCCGTCGAACACGCCCGGGACAGCGGCCAGCTCGTCCTCGCGTCCCAGGGCATCGAAGCCGAGTCGCGCCACTCCTTCGCGTCCCTGCACCAACTGCTGCTCCCCGTCCTCGCCGATGCCGCAGCGCTGCCCGCCCGGCTGCGCACGGCGCTGGACACGGCGTTCGGGATCGCCCTGGACGACGGGCCGCCCGACTCCATGCTGCTGCGCACGGCCGTCCTGACCCTGCTCGGCGGCGTCGCGGGCCGGCAGCGCGTTCTGCTGGCCCTCGACGACGTCCAGCACATGGACCGGGACTCCCTCGACGTGCTCGGGTTCGTGATGCGCCGGCTCGCGGCGCAGGACGTGACCGTGCTGATGACCGCACGCGGTCACACGGCCCCCACCGGTCTCCCGGCCGGCGTGCCCACCGTGCTGCTGGGACCCCTGACCGAACAGGCCGCCGCCGCACTGGTGGACGCCCAGCCGCACGCGCCCACCGGCCGGACACGGATCGAACTGCTGCGGCAGGCCGACGGGAACCCGCTGGCCATCATCGAACTGTGCCGCGCGGCCGGAACGGGCGGCACCGGCGCCCTGCCCGGCGGCGGCCTGCCGCACACCGAGCGCATCCAGGAGCTCTACGCCGCCCGCCTGCGCGCTCTGCCGGAGACGGCACAGCGGCTGCTCCTGTACGCCGCCGCGTCACAGGGCGAGGACCTCGCCACCGTCATGACCGCCGCCGGTGCCCGGTCCGACCTGTCGGCCTGGGCCCCGGCCGAGGAGATCGGCCTGGTGGCCGTCATGGACGGGCAGGTGCACTTCCGGCACCCCCTGGTCCGCGCGGGTGTCTATCACGCGGCGCCGGCCCACGTCCGGCAGCAGGCGCACCGGGATCTGGCGGCCGCCCTCACCGCCGACCCGGCCCGCCGTGCCTGGCACCTGGCCGCGGCCTGCGTCGGCCAGGACGAGTCCGTCGCCACGGCCCTGGAGGACACCGCCGAACTCGCCGAGCGGCGCGGCGGCTTCTACGCGGCGGGCCAGGCGCTGCAACGCGCCGCCGAGTGCAGCCCGGAGCCGGCCGACCGGGCGCGCCGCTACACCAAGGCGCTGCGGGCGGCCCAGAACGTCGGCGACCCCCTGTGGGTGTCCGAGCTGTACGACCGGATCACCGCGCTCACCGAGGACCGGGACCTGCTGGGCATGGCGGCCTGCGGGGCCGGCATGGGACTGTCCCTGTTCGGGCACCAGCGGCAGGCGTTCGCGGTGCTGATGCGGGCCCTGGAGCCGGAGCCGCCTGGGAATGCCATGACCGTGATCGCCCTGACCAGCATCCTCGCGGCGATCGGCTACCAGTCGGGCCTGCCCGAGATCAGGCGCCCGGTCACGGCCGTACTGGAGGATGCGCGGCCCGGCGGCGGGGAGACGCCCTACGCCGAGCTGGCGACGACCGACAGCTCGGACGCGGTCCGGGCCGCCTCCCTGGCCGGGGCCGACCCCACGCGCGCGCCCGAGCTGGTGCGGCGCGTCCGGCCGGAGCCGGCCGTGCGCGCACCGGCGGCCGATGTCGCCGAGATGACGCGGCTGCTGGGCCTGGGCGGTGTCTCCTGGTACGCCGACGAGTCCGATCTGTGCATCGAGGCGCACCGGCAGGGCTACGCCATGCTCAGCGCCTTCGGCGCCATGGGCTCGGCCGCGCCCTCCCTCGCGGCGGTGGGCGCGGCGCTCATCGACACCGGCCGCTGGGCGGAGGCCGACGAACACCTCGACAGAGCCGCCGCGTTGGCCGCCGTGCACCAGTGGGCGCACCTGCAGAGCGACGTCGAGGCCCTGCGGGCGACGCTGCGGGCCCTGCGCGGCGAGCATGCCGGCGGCCCGGCCGACTCCGCCTGGACGGCGGTCGGCCTGGAGGAGAACCGTGCCACGCACGCCCGTCTCCTGCGGGCCGCGGGCACCGCCGCGGCGGCGGCCGGCGACTTCGACGGCGCCTACCGGCACTTCCGGTCCCTGTTCGCCGAGGACGGCACCCCCCTGCACTACTTCCTGTCCCCCCGGTCGGTCGCCGATCTCGCGGCGGCCGCCCGGCGCACGGGCCGGGAGCAGGAGGCCGCACCCGTCGTCGAGGCCGTGCGCGCGGCGGTGGGACCGCAGCCGACGACGCGGATGACCCTCCTGCTGCACCACGCCGCGGCGCTGACCGGTGCCCCCAAGGACGCCGAGCACCACTTCCGGCTGGCCACGGTGAACCCGCTGGGCGACCAGTGGCCGCCGGCGCGGGCACAGGCCAGGCTGCACTACGCGCAGTGGCTGCGCAGGCGACGGCGCCCCCTGGACGCCCGCCCGCTCCTGGTCACCGCGCTGGAGTCGTTCACCCGGCTCGGCGCGACGGGCCTGGCCGACGAGGCACGGGTGGAGTTGCGGGCCAGTGGCGTCACCACCGGCGCCGCTCCGGCCCCCACCGACCGGCTGGCCGAACTGACCGCGCAGCAGCGGGAGATCGTACGGCTGGCGGCGCGAGGGCTGCGCAACCGGGAGATAGCCGAGCAGCTGCGGCTGTCCCCCCGCACGGTCAGCTCCCATCTCTACAACGTGTATCCGAAGCTGGGCGTCAGCAGCCGCAACCAGCTCCGCGGGCTCTTCGAGGATCTGTGAGAGCGCCGTCAGGAGCAGTAGGGTGGCGGCACTTCCGCGGCGCGGCCTCGCACGCCGCGGCCCCGCACCAGGAGGCGTCCCCCGCCGCGACCCCTCGGCGCGGGGCCATGGAGCGACCACCCGTGACCGTGCAGGGAGCCGCGTGAACCCCGAACCCCCCGCGCACGACGACGGGCGCGAACCGCCCGCCGTCGTCCTCGACCCGCTGGTCCAGCGGCTGGTCGACGCCTCGGCGGCGCCGCCGTACCTGCACCAGCTGGGCCCGGCCGACGGGCGCCAGGCCCTGCTGGAGATGCAGGGCCGGGCCCTCGACGACTTCGCCGTGAACGCCGAGTTCGCGGTGGCACCCGTGGGCCCCTCCGGCCTGGTCGGCTTCTGGCTGTTCCGGCCTGCGCGGCCGGCCGGCCCGCTGCCCGTGGTGGTGTACCTGCACGGCGGGCGCTGGATGCTCGGCGACGCCCGGACCCACGCGCGGACGATCGGCGAACTGGCGGCCCTCAGCGGTGCCGCGTTCGTGGTGCCCGAGTACACCCGCACGCCCGAAGCCCGCTACCCGGTCGCGCTGGAGGAGTCGTACGCGGTGCTGACCTGGGTGGCCGAGCAGGCGGCCGAACTGGGGCTGGACGACCGCAGACTCGCGGTGGCCGGGGACTGCGCCGGCGCGACCATGGCCACGGCCCTGACCATGCTGGCCAAGCAGCGCGGCGGCCCCCGCATCCGCGCGCAGCTGCTCTACTACCCGCTCACTGACCCGGAGTGCGACACGGCGTCGGCGGAACAGTTCGAGTCCGGCTACCTCCTGACGCGGGCGGCCGTCGAGTGGTACTGGCGGCAGTACACCGACGACGCGGGGGAGCTGGCCGAGCCGACGGCCGCCCCGCTGCGGGCGACCCCCGAGGACCTCGCGGGGCTGCCCCCGGCGCTCATCGTGTCGGCCGAGGCGGACGTCGTCCGGGACGAGGGCGAACGGTACGCCCGTCTGCTGCGCGAGGCGGGCGTGGCGGCCACGGCCGTGCGCTACCTGGGTACGGTGCACGACTTCGTCTCCCTGAGCCCTCTGTGGGACAGCCCGCCCACGCAGGCCGCGATCCGGCAGGGCGGCCACTTCCTCGCGGACGCGCTGGCCGGCCCTTCCTGAACCCGGCTCCGCACACGGCCCGGGCGGCGGTGGGAGGTCCCGCCCCGCCGGCCGCGGAACCGACCGTCAACTTACTGATGCCCGCACAGGAAGCGCTTGCCAGGGTGGGGGGCGTCCCCCTGTCCGCCGCGCCGCTGTGGAGAAGCCCCTATGACCGAGCCGACCCCGCCGTCCGCAGGCATCTCGATCGTCCCCGCCGTGCCGGACGAGGGAGACGAGGGCTTCCTGTACCTCGGAATGATCGTCCGCACCTCGTCGGCCACCACCCGGGACGGGAACAAGGTCGTCCTGGAGCCGAAGGACCTCGTCTTCTGCGATCCGGACCGGCGGGACGTCCCGCAGTTCGACGACGACTGCCGGATGACGGTCTTCCGCCTGGCCCGGTGCGACCTCGGACTGTCCGCGGCGGACGTGGACCGCGTTCTGGGGGTGACTGTGCCGGGCCGCGGACACCCGGGCGCGCTGGTGTCGGACGTCCTGTGCGCGTTCGCCGCCGAGGCACGGTCCCCGAGGCCGCTGATCGGCGACCGGCTCACCCGCAGCGCCCTGGACCTCGTCGCCGTCCTCGTCATGGAACTCCTGGAGACGGAGCCCGCGCCGGAGGCGTCGCAAGCGGAGAGGGCCGGCAACGAGATGCTGTCCCGGATCCGGGCCTACATCGACCGGCGGCTGAGGGAACCGGACCTGTCGCCCGGGTCGATCGCGCGCGCCCACCACATCTCGGTCCGCTACCTGCACAAGCTCTTCCGGAACGACGGCACCACGGTCGGCCGGTGGGTACGCCAGCGCAGGCTCGACTCCTGCCGGCGCGAACTGAGCGGGTCCCGCAGCGGCGGCATCACCGTGGCCGCCGTCGCGCACCGCTGGGGTTTCAGCAGCCCGGCCCACTTCAGCCGCACCTTCCGCGAGGCGTACGGCATGACCCCCAGCCAGTGGCAGGCACGGGCCACGTCGGGCGCCGCCGCACCGGCCCTCCGCTGAGAGGCCACGGCCGTGGCACCGACCGGCCCGCACGCCCCTCCGGTGCCACGGCCGCCCCATCGTGTCGGCGCCGCGTCGGAGGACTGTCGGGGATCGCCCGGGGCTGTCGGACGGCTGTCGGCGGCATGTCGGCGGCACTTGACACCTTTCCGGTGACGGCCGAACGGAACCCGCCGGGCGGCCCCGTCCCGAAGGAGTCACCATGCGCACCCCGGTCACGATCATCGGAGCCGGACTCGGCGGCCTCACCCTGGCCCGCGTCCTGCACGTGCACGACATCCCCGTCACGGTCTACGAGGCCGAATCCTCCCCCTCGGCACGCGCCCAGGGCGGACTGCTCGACATCCACGATCACAACGGGCAGCTCGCACTCAAGGCGGCCGGGCTGACGGACGAGTTCCACGCCGTCGTCCTGGAGGGCCGCCAGGCACTGCGGATCCTCGACCGGGACGGGACCGTCGTGCTCGACCAGGCCGACGACGGCACCGGCGGCCGCCCCGAGGTGCAGCGCGGCGACCTTCGGCAGGTGCTGCTCGACTCCCTCCCGGCGGGGACCGTGCGGTGGGGGCACAAGGCCAGCGGTGTCCGGGCCCTCGGCGAGGGGCGTCACGAGGTGACGTTCGCCGGCGGCGGCACCGTCGTCACCGGCCTGCTGGTCGGCGCGGACGGCGCGTGGTCCAGGGTCCGGCCCCTGCTGTCCACCGCCGCACCCGAGTACATCGGCAAGTCCGTCGTCGAGACCTACCTGTTCGACGCCGGAACACGGCACCCGGACGCCGCCCGAGCGGTCGGCGACGGCATGCTGATCGTTCCCTCACCGGGCCGGGAGATCTTCGCCCACCGCGAGAAGGACGACACCCTGCACGCCTACGTGGGGCTGGCCGAGCCCCGGGACTGGTTCGCCGCGATCGACTTCTCCGACACCGCCACCGCCACCGCGCGCATCGCGCGGGAATTCGACGGCTGGGCACCGGAACTGACCGCGCTGATCACCGGCACCGACACCGCGCCCGTCCTGCGCCCCCTGTACGCCCTGCCGGCCGGGCTCCGCTGGGACCGCGTGCCCGGAGTGACCCTGCTCGGCGACGCCGCCCATCTCTCCGCCCCCAACGGCGAGGGCGCCAACCTGGCCATGCTGGACGGCGCGGAACTCGGCCAGGCCCTCGCCGCGTACCCCGGTGACGTCGAGACGGCGCTCACCGAGTACGAGCGGGCCATGTTCGCCCGCGACGCCGAGGCCCACGCGGACGACATGCCCCGGTTCGACTCACCCGACAACACGGCCCGCGGCCTGGCCGACTGGTTCACCGAGAAGGAAGGGTGAGTCCCCGCGAACGCCGGCGGGTGAACCTGCCGCCGTTCGCGAGCCCTGTCAGGCGATGGACGCGGAGATGACGGCGGAGACGGCGAGGTTGCAGGAGGCGGTGACCCAGACGGCCGGGTGGGGCTCCGTCTCGACCAGCGTCGCGCCCAGCCGTCCCGGCGTGATCAGGTCCACCACCAGGAACGCGACGGCCATCATCACCAGCCCGAGCAGCCCGAAGGCCGCGGTGGAGACCAGCCCCTTGCCGAAGTCCTCGTAGGTGGTCCAGATGGACGTGAACACGATGCCGCCGATGCCGAGCAGGGCGGAGCTGAGGACCACGGCGGCGTTGCGGTTCCGCTGTTCCCAGATCTGTCGGCCGAGCTTTCCGGGCGTCAGTACGTCGACCAGGACGATGCCGAGGACGAGCAGAACCAGTCCCAGGCCGCCGTAGGCGGTGGCCCGTCCGAGTCCGTTGACGATGTCGCTCATGGGGTTGCCGACTCCGTGGGTGAGTGAATGATCGCGGTCAAGCAGAGGTAAAAGGTAGCGCACCCGTTCGCCCCCCTGACCAGCCCCCGTGCCCGCTCCCCACCGGGCACCCCGATGCCCAACCCACCACGCGACCACGTCAGGAGTCGGCTAGCCGCACCACGCGTCGGTAGTGCCCGGCCTGCCTCCCGGCCAGCCCCCACAGCTCGCCGACGCCGCTCTCCCGGAGCTGAACCTTCGCCTCCTGCTGACAGGCCAGTTCATAGGCGCGGAGATGGAGGGAGGACGGCAAGGCGGACGCGGCCCGCAGAGCGGAGTCCATGCCGAGCGAAGCGGTGATCTGCGGTTGGTCCCTCAAAGTCAGCGCAAGCGCGACGAACACGACATCCGACCAGGCCCTGAAGAAGGACCGCCCGGGGAGCTGCGCCGGGTACTTGCCGTCGAGGAACCAGTTCTCGGCGAACGCCGAACTCACCACATCGCGATCCAGCGGGTGGCCTTCGAGAAAAGCCGCGATGTTCTCCACTCCCGCCACGATCCGGCGGTAGCCGTCGGTCAGGCCGGCTCGGGCGGCCAGCACTCCCGTCGCCCCGCCCAGGCGTATCACCGCGGCACAGCACAGCGCCTCACCCTTGGCGTCGAACGTCTCGGCCACGTTGACCACCCCCCCCGTCGACGATGACAGCCCGAGCGGGCCCCGGGGGCGGAAGGCGCCGGCGGGACCCGCTCGGTCGTGCTGTCGGGTGTTCAGGCGGTGTGCAGCCTCAGCCCGTAACGGTTGAGGATCTCGTTGACGGGCTGGTGCCAGGTCTCGCCGCCGCTGCTGCAGTTGCCCCAGCCGCCGGAGGTGACGCCCTGCGCCTGGTCACCGCTGATGAAGGAGCCGCCGGAGTCGCCGGGTTCGGCGCAGACGCTCGTCTTGGTCATCTGGTAGACCGCGCCCTGGCTGTAGTTGACCGTCTCGTTCTTCGCCAGGACCGTGCCGCAGTGCCAGTGGGTGGTGGAGCCGGACCGGCAGATCGAGGCTCCGACGGGGGCCTCGGCGGAACCGCGCACGAGCTGGTCCGGGACAGTGCCCCAGCCGAGTACGACCGGAACGGTCCACCAGCCGCTGCCGACGTTCACCCAGGCGTAGTCGTCGCCCGGGAAGGACGAGCCCTGGAAGTTGCCGATGTAGGACCGGTCCCAGCCGTACACGGCCGCGCTCGGCCTGCCGCAGTGGCCGGCCGTGACGAAGCCGCCGTGCACCGAGAAGCCGATGGAACAGCGGACGTTGCCGGTGTAGTAGGGATCGCCGCCCACGGTGCCTGCCGCGAACGTGCGCGGCGCTGCGGCGGTGTGACGCACCGTCACCGGTCCGGCCTCGCGGGCCCGGTCGAGGAAGGATCGGACATCGTTGTCGTCCCGGTGCGCGGTGACGACGTTCACCACGACGGTGTTGGCCTTCGCGTCCACGTGCCAACTGCCCACGCCGTCGGGCGCGGACAGGGCGTCGAGCCGCTTCTTCGTCGCGTCGAGCTGCGCGGCGCTGTGGCGGACCACGCGCACGCTCGCCCCGGTCGCGCGCACGGCGTCGGCCCGGGCGGCAGTGGTGACGGCGACGGTGAGCCGGCCGCGGTCGGCGTCGAACCAGGAGCCCGCGTAGGCCGATCCGGCGGCGCTGCGCGCCTTGGGCTCGACGGCCGTGGCGGTCTTCTCCGCGGCCAGGCGGGTCACCGCCTGCTGCCGGGTGAGCCCCAGGTCGCGCTGCATCGCGTCCAGCAGCGCGGGGGAGGCCGGGGCCTGGGCGGAGCGGGCGGGAGCGTCGGCCGCGGACGCCGGCAGGGCGCTCGCGGTCGCCCAGGTGCCGAGGAGGAGCACGGCGGACAGTCCGGTGCGCAGGAGTGTGATGCGTCTCAAGGGAGTGACCCTTCGTTGTTCCAGCAGGGTGGGGGTGGAACAGCAATGCTTGAGAGCGCTCTCTTAGCGTGCGGCAGAGCATAGCCCCTGATCATGGAAGGGTCTACACCAACTGCGCTCGTTCGTCGGGACGTTGGCGGGGCCGCTGCCCGGCGGCCGGCGGCTGGACCGCCCGGCGCGGCCGGTCCGTCCCCGGCGAGTCGCAGTCGAGAACTCGCCGGACAACTCCTCCGGTTCCGCCCACGCGCCGTTCACCGCTTCCTCATGTGCCGCACGCGCCGTCGAGGTTCCGGACATTCGCGGAAAGGGCGAGGGCGGTGGGGCCGGTGACCGGGGCGAGCGCACGCGGTGGGAGCAGGGGGAGCGGACGGGGAACCGGCCAGAACGGGCCTCGCCCGAGACGCCCGGCGCGGCCTGCCCGGAAGTGCACTGGGGGCACCGCCGCGCGCCCGGAAGTATCGCGGCCATGCATACATCTCGCAGAGTCGCCGCACTCGGTATGGCCTCGGCCGCCATGGCCGCCGCCGCGATCGCCACGGCGCCCGGCGCCGCCGCGGACAGCTACAACGGGTGCGCCTACCCCCGCGTGTGCTTCTATCCCACCGTCACCCAGTGGAACAACGGCGCGCCCACGGCCGCCTACCAGGACGTGACCAGCAGCTACCAGAACCTCGGCTCCAACAGCCGGGGCGCCGACTACGTCCACAACACCCGCAACGACGACCGGGTCTACCTGCGCTACACCTACAACCCGACCGGCCAGACCGGGGCCCTGTGCGTCAACCCCAACACGACCGCGGTCTTCAACGCGAACTACACGGTCACCGGCATCATGATCCAGACCGCGTCCAGCTGTCCGTAACGACGGAGATCCGCGGAAGCGACCGGGGCGGCGCAGCGGAGTCGCACGCCGCCCCGGCACACGCAGTCACCGCCCGACGTCACTCGCCGTCACCGGCTTCCGATCACGAACAGGAGCCGCTGTCCCACTTGTCACGATGGGTAACCGTCGTATGACCCCCGCGTGCTGCCACCGGTGGCCGAGCGTGCATCGCCCGGGACGGGGGACACGAGGCGGTATGGCAAGAGACAACGGGAACGAAGCGCTGGCGGAGAGACAGGACGGAGCACGGGAGGGTACGGCGCTCAAGCGGGCGCTGACGACCCCGCTGCTGTACTTCTTCATCCTGGGCGACGTGCTCGGCGCGGGCGTGTACGTGCTGGTCGGGCAGGTCGCGGCCGACGCCGGCGGAGCGGTGTGGGTACCGCTGCTCGTCGCGCTGCTGCTGGCCCTGCTGACCGCCGCCTCCTACGCCGAGCTGGCCACGAAGTATCCGCGCGCGGGCGGCGCCTCCCACTACGCGACCCGCGCCTTCGGGCCCTTCGCGGGCTTCGTGGCGGGCTTCTGCATGCTGGCCGCCGGGATCGTCTCCGTCGCCGCGCTCGCCCGCGGCTTCGGCGGCGACTACCTGTCGGCCTTCGTGACCCTGCCCGTGGGGCTCGTCGCCGTGCTGTTCCTGGCCCTGCTCGCGCTGGTCAACGCGCGAGGCATCAAGGAGTCGACCCGCGCCAACGTCGTCGCCACCGTCGTCGAGGTGGGCGGGCTGGCCGTCATCGTCGTGCTGGGCGCGTGGCTGCTGCTGCGCGGCGACGGCGATGCCGGGCGGCTCACTCAGCTCGGCACGCCCGAGAAGGGAGCGGCGGCGGCCGTCCTGAGCGGCTCCGTTCTGGCGTACTACTCCTTCGTCGGGTTCGAGACCTCGGTGAACGTCGCCGAGGAGACCCGCGACCCGCGGCGCTCCTACCCGCGCGCCCTGTTCGGCGCCCTCGCCACCGCCGGAGCCGTGTATCTGCTGGTGGGCCTGGCCGCCAGCGCGGCGGTGCCGACCGACCGGCTGGCCGGGTCCAGCGGGCCGCTGCTGGAGGTCGTCGAGGAGGCGGGCGGCGTGCCGACCCGCCTGTTCAGCGCCATCGCGCTGGTCGCCGTGGCGAACGGCGCGCTGCTCACCGGCATCATGTCCTCCCGCCTGGCCTACGGCATGGCGAAGGACGGGCTGCTGCCCGCCGGACTGACCAAGGTGCTGCCGGGCCGTCGCACACCCTGGGCCGCGATCGCGGTCACCACCCTGCTGGCGATGTTCCTGGCGCTCACGGGCAGTGTCGCCACCCTGGCGTCCACCCTGGTCCTGCTCCTGCTGGTCGTCTTCCTCATGGTCAACACGGCGGTGCTGGTCCTGCGCCGCGACCCGGGGGAAGCCGACCACTTCCGGGCCCCGACCGTGCTGCCGGTGCTGGGCATCGCCTCCTGCGTCCTGCTCGCCACGCAGATCGAGGCGCAGGTGTGGCTGCGAGGGCTGGTGATCGTGGCGGCCGGCATGGTGCTCGGCGCGGTCGCCGCCGTGCGGCGGACCAGGCGGGCCGACCAGGACCCGCGCAGCACCGGCTGACGGTCACCCGGGCGGGCCGGTCGCGGCCCGTTCCGCGCACGGGGGCCGCGGTGCCGTTCCGGGGCCGAGTAGACAGGCCGGACCGCGGGTACCCGGGCCGCCCGATGGAGGGAGGCGCTCGTGGGCAGGAGCTCTCGTCCCGTGCCCGGCGCGACGGTCGCCGCCGCGCACGGTGCCTGCAACATCGTCGGCGGCCTGGCCCTGGGCCGTCCGGAGGGCCCCCGGCACGCCCGCCGCAGCGGCCCGGTCACCGCTGCCACGCTGCCGGCCGGCGACCTGGTCGGTGTCCCCGAGGGGCGGCTCAGGCCGACGTACCTCCTGAACGCCGCGGTGGAGGCGGCATCGATCGCGGCCAGGTTGCGCCGCGCCCCCGCCGGTGGCGGCCGGTGGACCGGGAGGCGGGGACGGTGAACGCACCCCTGCCGTTCTCCCCGCCGGGGCGGACGCTCGACGGCCAGGAGCTCCAGGAACTGGCCGCCGCCGTCGCCGGGTCGGAGGAGCTGTGGACCGGTCTGCTGGAACACCGCACCGACGACCGCGGCTACGCGGAGATCTTCCTCGACCGGCACGTGGGCGTCTGGGTCCTGGAGTGGACGGCGGACGACCACGACACCGGGTACCACGACCACGACCGCTCGGCCGGCGCCGTGCACGTGGCACGCGGAGCGATCCGGCACGAGCATCTGCGGCTCGGGAACCGTCCGGTGGGCGACCGGGTACCGGCCGGGGAGGGCTTCTGCTTCGACGAGACCTTCATCCACCGCATGCGCCGCGAGCCGGAGGCGGGCCCGACGGTCACCATCCACGCCTACTCGCCGCCGCTGGAGCGGACCGGCCAGTACGGCGAACTGGCGGACGGGCTGCTGCACCGCGTGCCCACGAGTTCCGAGGAACACCTTTCCCCCAAGGGCCGCCAGGGCACTCCCAGCACCTTCTCCGGCAGCGCGGCCGACGCCGGGGAGCGCGCGGGCGGGCGGCCGGAGTCATGAGCGTGCCCGGCACGTCCACCGACGTGGTCCGCGCGGCCGCCGGGCGGCCGTCGCCCCGGTCCCGGCCCGCCGCACTGGTCGAGGCCGCCTTCCGTGCGCTGGCCCGGCTGCGCCACGCCCCCGCCCTGCACCCCCGAGGACTGACCTGCATCGGTGAACTGGAGGTGGTGGCGGACAGGGCCGGATCGTGGGACGTGCCGTGGCTGGAAACCCCCCGGCGGCTGGCCGTCACGGTCCGCCTCTCGCGCGCGGGAGGGCTGCCCCGGCGCCTGCCCGACGGGCTGGGCCTGGCCGTGCGCGTGACGGACGCCGACGGCCCGGGCCGCACCCTCGACCTGCTCATGACCAGCAGCGGCCGTGGCCGGGCCGGACGGCATCTGCCGCTTCCCCGAGCCGACGCGCTGCGCGGGCCGTACTCCAGCCTGCTCCCGTACCGGGTGGCCGGGCGTTCCCGGCTGCTGGCCGCCTTCCCCCGCCGGACCCGGCAGGCACCGGTACCGGGCGATCCTGAGAGCATGGCCGCCGCGCTGGCCGCCGGGCCCCTC
Source organism: Streptomyces sp. NPDC085931 (assembly GCF_044540565.1). Lineage (NCBI taxonomy): Bacteria > Bacillati > Actinomycetota > Actinomycetes > Kitasatosporales > Streptomycetaceae > Streptomyces > Streptomyces sp. NPDC085931. The sequence continues at coordinate 270,934 of NZ_JBITSK010000003.1, read as the reverse complement.
GTCTACGACCTGTGCGCCGAGACCGGCGACCGGTCCTGGCGGCGGTTCGCGGTGCTGACGGTGCGGGCCGCGCTGCCGGTCGGGCAGGAGGACACCGCCGACTTCGACCCCTACCTCAACAGCGTGCGCGCGTTCACGCCGGGCGGCGCCCTGGCCGCGACCCGCCGCGCCGCCTACCGCGGGTCACGCACGGGCCGTGGTGGCCCTAGGGAGCCTCGGCGCGGCTGACCTGCCGAAGCGCTGACAGGGCATCGCCTGGCGGTGTCGTCCTGACAGGTGTCAGGACGACACCGCCAGGCGGCGCGAGTAGGTTCCGCTCCACACCACACACCGCAGGAAAGGAATCGCGTGTCCCTACTCAAGCGGTACGCATCCCTCGCAGTGGCCGCCCTGGCACTGCTGTCCGTGGGCCTGGCCGGCCCGGCATCCGCGGGGACGGCGCAGTCCCGTGCGGCCTTCGGGGAACAGGCCCGCGCCGCCGGCCTCAGCCGGGGCGAGGCCGACGCTCTCCAGGCGAAGGTGGACCGTTACCTCGCCCGCCACGACGGTCGTCAGGTCGCGGCGAACGAGATCGCCCTGGCGGACGGTGCCACGCTGACGGTCACCGTGCCCGGGGAGAAGGCCGTGCGCGACCTGAGCACGCCGACCGGAACCCGCGCGGCGGCCCAATGGGAGTGCGAGGACGGCTACTTCTGCATGTACCGTCAGCAACTCGGCCTCGGCGACCGGCTCGCGTTCTACCACTGCCAGGACTACGCGCTGCAGGGCTGGACCGGCGACGGCTCCTACTACAACCACCAGACCCCCGGCACCCGCGCCCTGTTCAAGGCCCAGAACCGCAACGTCATTTTCACCACGCCCGGCGCCACCTACAGCGAGCCGAGCTACAACTGGACCCCTGTCTGGTTCGTCAGGCCGTGCTAGGGCCTGTCGTTTGGATCACGCCGCAGACGCGCGGTCCGGCACGCGCATCTGCGGCGTTGTCGTCGGTCGCCGACGCTCCGCGTCGACTCCCTCCTCCGCCTTGCAGCTGCACGCACCGGACCACGCTCCCCGGCGGTGAACGGCACCGTCACTTTCCTGCGACCTGATCCAAACGACAGGCCCTAGACGCGTCCGGCACCTGAACCCTGCGACGCCACTCCCGACGACGGCCGCCCGGGCGCCACGAGGAACAGGTGCCCGGGCCGCTCCGCCCCGCCCTCACCGCCGTTCGGCGAGCACCGTCTCCAGAGCGGCGACGTGTCGCGCCTCCGCTTCCTTGCGTACCGCGGCGAAACGGCGGTCGACGAGCAGGACCGGAAGGATCCACGACAGGCCCCAGGCGCTGTAGGAGTCGATGACGCCGCTCTGCCGCAGGGCCGTGTTGGTGAGGAAACACAGGATGCCGCTGATGGTCCACGCGGCCGTGCGGTGCCGCCCCAGGAAGCGCATGGGCGCATTCCACGGTCCGGACAGCGCCTCCAGGGTCGCCGCACGTACGACGGAGTCGCGGTCCACCGTGTTCACGGTTTCCGTGGCCGTACCGGCACCTCGGCGGAGATCGTCGGCGAGGGTTCGCGCCTGCGCTTCGGTGTCGCGGCCCGCGACCGCACGGGCCGCCGCCCGCATCCGCAACTCGTCCCAGTAGCCGCGGCGGGCCCAGCGCTCGGCACCGGCGAGCCGGTCGGCTTCGGCGGACCGTGGTGCGAGTTCCTTCAGGCGTCCGGAGAGGGTGACGGCCTGCGCGGCCCGGCCGGGGTACTCGAAGGAGTCCGCGCGCAGGCACAGTTCGGCGTAGCCGGCCAGAAGACCGAGGTGGTCGGGGTCGAGAGCGAGCCCGGCCCGGAAGGCCTCCTCGGCGGCGTCGTCATGGTCGTCGTCGTCCTCGGCGGCATGTCCGAGGGCCAGCCAGCAGTACAGGTCGGGGTGAGGGCCGAGCCGGCCCAGGCCCTCCTGGGCGGCGCGCCGCACGGCCGCGTGTCCTCCGGCCACGAACAGCTGCTCGCAACGCCGTTGGTAGTCATCGATCGTCGTCATGCGGGCTCCCCCCGATCACAGCCGCCCGACGCTGACGGGGCGGACACCTGTGCGGCCTGATCTTCGCAGGCCGCGGATCGCCCCTGGCTCCAGGGGGGGCGGGCCGGCCGGGGGGAGCGGGAACGGGGCGCCACCGGCCGCCGGATCGCAGGCAGGGAGCGTCCACGTGTCCGGGGCGGCGCCGAGTGTTGACGGGTACATGTCCGCTCAGTTTAATCAGGGCTTAACTTAAGGCAGTTGCATGCCATTGAGGGTGAGCTCCCCCCACAGAGAGGTCATGCCATGACCCTGCTCCTCAGACTTCCGTTCCTGCGTGGTACGCCCCCTGCCCGGCGGCGTCCGGGCGCCGCGACAGCCGTCCTGCTCCTGGCCCTCGCCCTGGTCGCCGGTCTCGGCCTCGCCTCACCGGCCGTGGCGGCGGGGGAGCGGGTCGACGTCTGGCTCACCACGACATCGGACTCCGCGGGCCGCAATGTCACCCGCGGACTCGCGCAGCAGGCCGCCGTGAACTTCGGCCCCACCGGCGGCAGCGCCGACCAGACCATCAACGTCGACGAGACCACCACGTACCAGCAGTTCGAAGGGGGCGGCGCGTCCATCACGGACACCACCGCCCACCTGCTGCGGGGCGGCGCGATCAGCGCGTCGACCCGGGACGCCGTGATGCGCCGCCTGTTCTCGCCCACCGAGGGCATCGGCCTGTCCTTCGTCCGCAACCCCATCGGCGCCTCGGACCTGTCCCGGCCCGGCCACGTCTCCCTCGACGACACCTGCTGCGACCTCAGCGACTTCGGTGCCAACGGCTACGACACCCATGTCCGCCTGCTGACCGCCCAGGCCAAACAGCTCAACCCCGCCCTTCGCGTCAAGGGCGTTCCGTGGAGCGCGCCGGGCTGGATGAAGGACAACGGCCGGATGGACCAGATGGGCTGGCTCAAGTGGGAGTACTACCCCATGTACGCCCAGTACCTGGTGAAGTACATCCAGAGCTACCAGGCGGCCGGCGTGGACATCGACTACATCTCCGTGCAGAACGAGCCGAACTGCTGTCAGGCGAGCAACCCCACCGCCATGGACTACCCGGGCATGAGCTGGAACGCCTCCGGGCTCATCGAGTTCACGAAGAATCACGTGTACCCGGCCTTCCGCGCGGCCGGCATCGACACCAAGGTCCTGGTCCACGACTGGAACTACGGGGACTACCCCGCCATCGGGGCCCCCATCCTGGCGGACGCCGGTGTGCGCAACGACCCCCTCTTCGGCGGCATCGCCTGGCACGGCTACTCCGGAGACCCCGCCGTGGGCAGCCAGGTGCACGACCAGTACCCGAACGTGCGCCAGTTCAGCACCGAGCACTCCGGCGGCACCTGGATCGGCAACCAGCACAACGAGGACCTGGCGGACATCATCAACTACGCGCGCAACTGGAGCGGCAGCCTGGTCAAGTGGAGTCTGGCCCTGAACCAGAACATGGGCCCGCACAACGGCGGTTGCGGCACCTGCACGGGCCTGATCACGGTCCAGGAGGGCGGTCCGCGCGCGGGACAGGTGGACTACACCGTCGAGTACTACACCACCGGCCACCTGACCAAGTTCGTCCGGCCCGGCGCCCACCGGATCGCCTCCACCGCGGGCACCACCGTGCCCAACGTCGCGTGGCGCAACCCGGACGGCTCCAAGGCGCTGATCGCGCACAACGGCAGCACGTCGGCCCGGTCCGTCCGGGTCGACTGGGGCTCCCAGTCGTTCCACTACACGCTCCCCGCCCGCACGACCGCCACCTTCACCTGGTCCGGCACACCGTCGGGCAACCCGGGCGGCGCCTCGGGCGCCCTCGTGGGACTCGCCGGAAAGTGCCTGGACGTCGCGGGCGGCAGCAGCGCCGACGGCACGGCCGTGCAGCTGTACACGTGCAACGGCTCATCGGCCCAGCGCTGGACGGTCGGTTCGGACGGTACGGTCCGGGCGCTCGGCAAGTGCCTCGACGTCAGCGGAGCCTCGACGGCCGACGGCTCCAGGGTGCAGCTCTACACCTGCAACGGCACCTCCGCGCAACGGTGGTCGTACAACTCCGCCACCCACGACGTGGTCAACACCGGAGCGGACAAGTGCCTCGACGTGACGGGCAACAACTCCGCCGACGGTACTCCCGCCCAGATCTGGACGTGCACCGGCGGCGCGAACCAGAAGTGGACGCTGAACACGGGCTGACCCGGCCGGCCGGGCCCTCCGGGGCCCGGCCGCACCGCGCCCCCGCCGGCCGGCCGGGTCGTGCCGCCCCGCGTCACCGGTGAGCGTGACGGTCGCGCTGGGCCTCGTACAGGTTGCGGGGGCGCACCACGTCGGCCGTGCCGTACAGCTCCAGACGGCTGTGCAGGTCACCGGCGAAGTCGGGGACGTCGATCTGGTCGAACTCACGGACCTCGTTGATGCCGACGGTCGCCGAGAACGGGGCCAGGCCGTCGATCTTCATCAGGCCCGCGCGTCCGTTGGTGACGCGGATGTTCCAGTGGGCGAACCGGGCGCCGAAGAGCGGACCGGCACTGGCGTCACCACCGTGGCGGCCGTTGTTGTTCACAGTGATGTCGGTGCGGACGTTGGCGAACGGCATGCCGCGGTGGCTGTCGAAGGTTCCCATCCGCATGTCCCCGCGCGACCAGACGTTGTACGAGGACAGGCCCTCCACGTTGATGCCGTGCAGCTGGGTGCCGGCCGGAGCCGGGGTGGTGCGCTCCTCGATGGTGAAGTCCTCGATCAGGTTGTCGTGCGAGCCCTCGCGGCAGAAGTACGGGTGGTGGGTGCCTCGCCCCGTGACCCGGGTGCGGCGCAGAGTGCAGGCGGAGGCGGCCACCAGACCGAAGCCGTTGTCGGTGTGCCGGACCGTCACGTCGTCCACCCAGCAGTCGTACGCGCACTGCAGGACGACGCCGTTGTGACCCGCATCGAGCAGGTGGGGCCGCTGGGGAGTCTCCACCGCCTCCAGGGTCAGGCCCTCGACACCCGCACCGGTCAACTCCGGTACGTGCGTGGTGAACCGGGGATCCCACTCGGGGCGCACGTCGAGCGGGAGGGGGCGCTCCAGCGTCACCCTGCGGCCCGTGACGCGGGTGACGCGGACGGGCCACTCGTACGGGACGTAGGACAGCAGCTTGGTCTTGTCGCTCCACGTGTAGGCGACGGCGCCGGGACCGTCGCCCGCCATGTGGCGCAGCAGGGTGTGCCCGGCGTCGTCGGAGAGGCGCAGCAGCACCAGCGCACCGGGACGCAGACCGGCCGGGTCGGTGACCGTGACCGTCCGATCACCCCTGCGGGCGGCCTCCAGCGCGGTGAGCGTACGCCACTCGTCGCGCCGGTTGCCGGTCCAGCCCTCGAACGGCCACGACCGCGCTCTGATCGCCTCGGTCAGCGACGCGAACCGGGCTTCGGGGGCCAGCCAGATGAGGCCGCCCGCCCAGGACCAGGACGACTTGTCCCCGCCGTACCGGGAGCCGTACGGGCCGATGAGTTCGGTGAGGTTCTTCGTCGCGTACAGCGTCGTGCGGTCGCTGCCGGCGCCCCGCAGGACGACGTGCGAATGGCCGAGGCGTACCAGGCCGTCGATGCGGAAGGTGCCGGGCGGGAGGGTCACCGTGCCGCCACCGGCCCGGCCGGCGGCGGCGATGGCGCGGTTGATCGCCGGGGCGCAGTCGGTCCGGCCGTCCGCCACGGCGCCGAAGTCGCGGACGTCGGCGACCACCGGCCGGCGGGGAAGCCGCCGCGCACCGCCACCGCAGCCCGCCCGTCCGACGAACGGGATCTGGGCGTGCCGGTACGGATCCCGCGTGAACTCGTCCCACAGCTGCGGCACCTGTGCGGAGGTGGCCGGGGCGGCGAACGCGGTTGCGCTTCCCGCCGCGGCGACGGCGGCCACGGCCGCGGCGCTGCCGAGCAGCGCGCGCCTGCTGATCCCGGGGGTGCTGCCGTCCTCGTTGCCTTCCATGTCGCGTCCCTCCTGCTTTTCCGTGCGGCGGCCATGCGGCCGGCAGGGGCCGCGGCCCGACGCTCCCGCGGCCGTTCACCGGTCGACTGAGTGTCATGAGCCTGGCATGACGGGGGAGGGGTGTACACCCACGTGCATGGGGTCTATGTACATGAACGTCACGAGGGGCATGGGTGGGAAACGGTCCGCGCGCGGTCAGGAGAAAACCGCAGGGCCGGGCCGGTGCAGGGCGTGGCGGGGACCGGGGCACCGCTCACCGGGCCCGAGCGGTCTCCGGACCGGACCGCCCCTCGCGGAGTCGCACGACCCGCCTCGGCGAGGAGAGTGCGGGAGTCAGGCGGAGCGCGCCGGCGGCTCCACCGGCTCGTCGAGACGGGCCGTGCGCACGGGGCGGAACTCCACGGCCACGACCCCGTCGACGTCACGGCACATGTCCTCCAGGACGGGCACCGCGGTGCGGGCCAGGTGCCCGCTGAGCACGACATGGCCGTGCGTCACGTCCACCTGCACGGCGGAGGGCGCCTCCCCCAGGGCCTTGACGAGGACCTCCTCGACGATCTCCCGGCGGATCGCCTGGTCCGCCCGCAGGAACACCCGCAGCAGATCGCTCCTGCTCACCACCCCGATCAGGCGGCCGTCGTCATCGACGACGAGGAGCCGCTTGACCCCGTGCCGTGACATCACGCGGGCCGCGTCGACCACACTCCAGTCCTCCCGCGCGCACAGCGCCGGTGACGTCATCAGCCCCGCCGCGTCGGTGGCTCCCGCCTTGGCCGGCTGCGACAGCCCGGCGACCCCGTCTGCCGGCCCGCCCTGCAGCTTGTGCAGAAGATCGGCCTCCGACACCACACCCACCGGCCGATCCTGCTCGTCGATCACGGGCACCGCGGTGATGTCGTACTCCTGCAGCAGATGGGCGATCTCCTTGAACGGCGTACCGCCCTGGACCCGCACGACCGCGTCGCTCATCACGTCGCGCACCTTGAGGTGGCTCATCGAGTATGCCTCCATCTCCTTCCTCGAACTTAGCCGGACGAGGGGTCGGCGGGGCATAAGGCCGACGTTGCGTCGAGTGAAGGCTCACCCACCGTACGAACCCGTCAGCCGAGACGGGACAGCCTGTCGGTGAACGTGGGCTCCGCGACCTGGCGGCGTACCGTCACCGGGACCGACGGTGCTTGCGGCCCGCTGCCCACCGTCAGCGTGCCGATCTCGGTCCCGGCCTTCGCGGCGCGGGGAAGCGCCCCGCCGGGGCCCGTCAGGACGGCCCTCAGCTTTTGCCCGGGCACACCGATGACCGTGAGGTCCTTCGCGGCGATCACCGGTGTGCGCCGGCCGAAGCCGTTGTCCAGGTGCCCGACCACCTCGCCCTCGGACACGACGGTCACCGACCGCAGACCCGAGCGGACGGCCGCGACGACCTTCTCGCTGTTGGACTTCACCAGCTCCAGGCTCTTCGTGGCATTGGGGTCGGGCCCGTCGACCCGCTGCCCCATCATCGAGCCGAGGATCAACGGAGTTCGCGAACCGACGGTCTTGTACGCGGCCCACACCAGTGTGCCGCCCGCCGGAGTGCTGGAACCGGTCTTGATGCCCTTGATGCTCAACCCGGCCAGCAACAGGCTGTCGTTGTTGTTGTACAACGGCTCGGGCAGGCCCTTGATCGTGGCGTTCGGCATGGCGACGATCGCCCGGAACACGTCGGACTTCATGACCGCCTCGGCCAGTTTCAGCTGGTCGACGGCCGTGCTGACGGTTTTGGGGTCCAGCCCGCTCGGGTCCGTGTAGGTGGTGTCGTCCATGCCCAGCTCCTCGGCGGCCGCGTTCATCTTGGCGACGAAAGCCGCTGTCGAGTCACCGCCGCCGTCCCAACGGGCCAGCAGCCGGGCCGCGTTGTTGCCGGACGGGATCATCAGCATCTTCAGCATGTCCTGCTGGCTGAACGTGGCTTCCGCGGTCAGACCCTCGATCCGGGACTCGTGCTTGGCCTTCCCCTCTTCGACGGCCTTGGCGTCCACCGTGATCCGCGGCCCCTCCTCGCCCTTCTTGAGGGGATGCTCCTTGAGGATGACGTACGCGGTCATGATCTTCGCGACGCTGGCCGTCGGTACCGGCTTCTGCTCACCGAACACCGCGATCTCGCCACTGCCGGGAATGCGCACGGCTCCCTGCCCGTGATCCGGCCAGGGAATCTCGAAACTGCCCGGCAGCACGTACGAGGTCCGCGCAGCACCGAGTGCGGGATCCGGCAGGGGCCGCAGGGCCTGTGCGCCGATGAACACCACCGCGAGCAGCAGGAGGACCGGCGTCCAGATCCTGATCCGCCGTACGAGCGTCCGTGTGGGGGTCTCGGGGGGAGGGGGAGTGTTGGTGAGGCGCGCGAGCAGGTCGAGCGGGGGGAGCGGGGCTTCTCGCGTCTGCTCCGGCTCCGTGTCGACGCGGCGCACTTCCGGCGAAGGTGCGGGTGCGGGTGCGGGTGCGGGTGCGGGAAGGGGAGCGGCTTCCTGGGAGGACTCGGAGGACTCGGAGGGCACCTCGGGGACGGGGACGACCTGGTCCTCGTCCCGGTCGTGATCCGACTCCTGGTCCGAATCCTGATCCGAGTTCTGATCCGAGTCCGAATCCTCGGTCTCGTCCGCATCGTCGCCGGAATCCGAGTCGGTGTCACCGCGACCACTTCGTCGGCCCTCGGCGCGGACTCCTGTTCCTCCTCCGGATCGGAGTCCTGCTCCCCCTCTGGCGCGGAGTCCTCCGTGTCAGAGCCGGTCTCCTCCTGCTCTGCTTCCGGAGCCGGAGCCTGCGCGGCGTCAACATCAGCGTCGCTGTCGCCGTCAGCGTCAGCGTCAGCGTCAGCATCGGCCTCGGCCTCGGCCTCGGCGTCCGCGTCGGCGGGATTGCCGCCGGCGCCCTCCGGCGCCCCCTCTGAACTGTCCGCCCGCCCCTCTCGCCCGCTGTCCGAAGGCTCCTCGCCTTCCGGCTCCTGGGCGGACGTCTCATCAACCGGTACCGCGTTCATCGTTCGGCCCTCTTACCCGCGTCTGACCATGTCGCGTACTGAGATGACCGAGGAGGTGCGAAAGTTGCTCACTCGGCGGGCTCGGCGATCAGTGCCGTCGCCACGGAGCGGAATCCGAGTCGGGCGTAGATGCGGGCGACATCGTCGCTGCCCGCGGACAGGAAGACGGTCGTAGCGCCTCGTGACCGGGCATCGGCCACCAGGACCGCGGTGACCGCCTGCGCGAGCCCTCGGCGTCGCGCGGTCGGCAGGGTGCCCACTCCCACGATCTCGGTGACCGCGCCCACGGGTTGGTGCTGACCGGCGCACAGGGCGAGTCCACCCTCAGCCGCGGCGGCGACGAACGTCAGCCCGGCCTCGATGCGTGCCACAACCCGTTCCACCGATCCGTCGCCGGTACCGCCGAGCACCGCCTCGCGAAGTTCCGCCGGACCGGCCGCACCGACCCCGGTGCCGGGCTCGGCGAACGCCAGCTGCGGAACGGCCAGCGCGCTCGGCAGGAGGGGATCACCGGATCCGAGCATCCGCACGACGACGCCGTCGGACCTCTCTGGCACGGCGGGAGCCGGCCCAGCGGGGTCGAGCACCATCAGGGGGTGCTCGTGCACCGCCAGCCCCGCCTCCTCGACTGCGGCCCGCAGTGCGGGCGTGGTCTCCGCCACCCACTCGAAACTCTCCGGGACACCCAGCTCCCGCTGTCTGGCGCGGACCCGGTGCACATCGGCGGCACTCACCGCTCCGGGCCACCCCGGGGTCGGCCGTGCATAGAAGGGCCACCCCTGCCCGTCGCGTACGAACAGGGTCAGCGGCCCGAAGTCCTCGACCCGGGCGCCCGTGCGGGGAACCGCGTCGTAGTACTGCTCGAGGAGGTTCAGCAGCGCACGACGATCACCATCACCCACAAGATCCTCAGACATCACGCCGAGCATCCAAGCAAGAACCCGAAGCCCACGGCCACCGCATTACCGGGAAGCCTCGTCGGGCAGGCGCATCAGGTCGAGCAGTGTGTCCAGCTCGGCCAACTGCTCGGGGCCGAAGGCGTCGAAGACATGCCGTAGGGCCTGTCGGCCCGCCTGCTCGGCGACGGTGAGTGCCTCGTGTCCCTTCTCCGTCAGGGAGACCGCCTTGCGGCGTCGGTCGGCGGGGTCGGCGGTGCGGGTGACCAGACGGAGGCGTTCGAGCGCCTCGACGGTCTGCGTGACCGAGCGCGGTGCCTGACCGAGTGCTTCCGCGAGTTCGGCCTGGTGCATGGCGCCGTCGCGCGCGAGCAGCTGGAGCAGTTTCGTGCGGGACAGGGACAGTCCGGCAGCGGCCATGTGCTGGTCGACCGCGCTCCTCGTCCGGTAGGCGACGGTCAGGAATCGAAGTCCCAGGTCGGCCGCGTCGGTCCCGTTCGGTGCTGTGTCGCGCTCGTTCATGGCATCGAGTATGGTCGCACCCAGAGAACGTGAGGTACCTCAGGAAATGTGGAAACGGAGTGGCGATGGCTCGGCCTCTTGCTGTGATCACTGGTGCGACCTCCGGACTGGGCCGGATCACCGCCCTCGACCTGGCGCGGCGCGGCTACCGGCTGGGTGTCGTGGCGCGCTCCGAGGCCAAGGCGGCGGCGTTGCTGGAGGACCTGAAGCAGGTGACGGACGGCGTCCGGGCCGATGTCTTCCTGGCCGACCTCGCCCTGCTGGCGGAGGCCCGTCGGGTGGGCAGGGAGATCGCCGCGCGGTACGGCAGGCTGGACGTACTGGTCAACAACGCGGGTCTGCACGCCTTCTCCCAGCGCGTCACGGCCGAGGGCCTGGCGGAGATGACGGTGGTGAACCATCTCGCACCCTTCACGCTGACCCAAGAGCTGACCGGCGTGCTGCTGGCGTCGGGCGCCGGACGGATCGTGAACGTGGCCTCGGAGGCGGCTCGGCAGGCGGACGGCATCACCCCGGCGACGGACCTGCGCGACACCGCCCCCTACACGCGGCGTGAGTCCATGGCCCGGTACGGGCGGACGAAGCTGATGACCATCATGTGGACGCAGGAGCTGGCACGGCGCCTGGATCCCGGGCTCGTCACGGTCAACTGCTGCGACCCGGGCTTCAACGTCACCGGCCTGGGGCGGGACCTGCCGGGCTCCGCCGTACTGGAGCGTGTGCTGAAACTGCTCCGAGTGGGGGATCCGCGCAAGGGCGCCGGGATCATCGTGCGTCTGGCGACCGACCCGGCCTTCGCCCGGACCAGCGGCGGCTACTTCTCGGTACGTGACGCCGCACCGCTGCCGTGTCCCGAGGCAGGGCGTGACGAGCGGATCCAGCGAGAACTGTGGACACAGTCCTCGTCCCTCCTCCACGACATCCTGCCGCTGCCCTGACCGTCCCTCCGACGAAGTGGCCCGTGAAGAAGGCCCGCACATGGAGCGCATGGCGCGGCCATCGGTGTGGCGTGCGTCAGGTCGTCCGGGTCTCCTCGGCATGAACGGCCGTGATGTCGGTCCGCTGGTGCGGGACGCCGCCGTGACGGCGGTTGCGGCGGGCGTAATCCTCCAGTGCCGCCCACAGGTCCCGTCGGTCGAAGTCGGGCCACAGAGTGTCGGTGAAGTGCAGTTCGGCGTAGGCGGCCTGCCACGGCAGGAAGTTGGAGACGCGCTGCTCCCCGCCGGTGCGGATCAGCAGGTCCACGTCGGGCAGGTCGGGCTGATGCAGGTAGCGGGCGAAGGCACGCTCGGAGAGACGGGACGGCGTGACGCGTCCGGCGACCGCGTCCACGGCGAACCTCGCGGCCGCCTCCGTGAGTTCGGCACGGCCGCCGTAGTTGACGCACACCGTGAGGTTCAGTCCGGTCCGCGTGTGCGTCTCGCGTTCCAGCGCGCTCAGGGCCGCGGCGAGTTCGGGCGGTACGCCCGCCGCGACTCCGGCCCAGCGGACGCGCACATCCATGGAAGCGACGGCGAGGCCCCTGTCGTCCGGGGCGGCGAAGGAGCCGGTGAGCAACTCCATGAGCACGTTCAGTTCGTCCACGGAGCGCTTCCAGTTCTCGGTGGAGAGCATGTAGACCGTCAGGTGGCCGAGCCCGATCTCCAGGGCACCGTGAACCACGTCCGTCAGCGCGTCGGCCAGGCCTGCGCGGTGGCCTTCCGAGCGGGGGAGGCCCCGGTCGGTGGCCCAACGTCCGTTGCCGTCCATGATGATCGCCACATGCCTGGGCAAGCCGTCGGCCGGCAGCTGTGGCGGCCGGACCCCGGAGGGATGCGGTGCGGGTGGCCGGGGCGGCGACGACCGGGGCCTGGTGCCGGGGGCGGGGTCCGGCGGCGGTGTGGCAGCGCTCGTCGGTGCGTCCGGGGCCGGGGCGTGATGGCCGAGGGACACCGGGCACAGGCTCCACGCCAGCGCGGCCCGGGTCCGGGCGGGGAGCATGACGCGCGCCCGGGCGAGGCGGGACAGTGCCGGCCGGCCGGGCCGCAGGGGGTTGCGGGCCCGGCGGATTCCGTCCAGGCGGGCCTTGCACAGCGCGGTGACCGTCTGCAGACCGACGCTGAGAGCCGGGTGCAGTCCGCCCGACAGGGGCGCCGTCGTGGTGAACCAGCGCTCGGCCCGCAGGGCCAGTTCCCTGACCATGGTCAGTACGGCGGGTGTGCACCGGCCCGCGAGGAGGTCCCCGGCACGCACACCGAACTCGTCGAGCGCTTCGGCCGGCAGCATGACGCGCCGTTGGGCGGCGTCCTGGCCGAGGTCTTCGAGGGTGTCGGTGAGGCTGAACGCGTCGAGCCACAACTGCCAGGTGCGCAGCTCGACACCTTTCACGTGGTAGGGGACGGGGGCGGCCGGGCCTTGGACGGCCACCAGGTTGCGCAGGGTGTCCGTCCACCCGTTCAGGTCGAAATGCCCCAACCGGACCGGGACGGACATCCCTGCCCCGTTGAGCACCAGGGCGCCCTGCATGACGTACACGGCGTTGACCGATTGCGAGTAGCTGCTCCACTCGTCCCAGGTGGCGAACCGGCGCCCCTGGATGTCCTGGTGATGGGCGGCCAGGACGCGGTGCCAGCCGGCGGCGGGGAGGTTCCACTGGTGCAGGGTGTGCACGACGGCGCACCGCACCGGGTCGCCGCTGGTCCCCTGACGGAGGTCCTCCTCCAGGTCGGCCACCCACTGCTTCAGCCGGGCCGCGCGGTCCTCCGGATCGTCCGGGCCGGTGTCGGCGAGGTCGTCGGTGACGCGTCCGCAGGCGTACAGGGACCACATCGCGGGCCGCAGCGCGGGCACCATCAGCTGGGAGACGGCGTATTCGGTGCCGCCGGCCTGCCGGGTGATCCGGCGGCAGGCCTCGTAGGCGGCGATCAGCTGACGGTCGCGGATGCCGGCCTTGCGGTAGACCGAGAACAACGGTGGCTCCTTGGATGCGGGGGGTGTGCGGGCACGCTGCGGCGTCCGCACGGGGACGGGGCGGCAGGCGGGGACGGCTCGCAGGGGCGGCGGCCGGAGACCCCTCAGGCTCGGGGGCCGGAGGCGGTGGGTGCGCGGGGTGCGGAGGCCGGAGGGGGCGGGGTCCAGGAGAAGGCCAGGCAGCCGCCGAGCACACCGAACATGGTGCCGAGCAGCAGTCCGCCGAGGTTGCAGGTGATCAGAGCCAGCACGGCCAGGCCGACGGCGGCGACTCCGGCGACGCCGTGCAGCAGGGGAAAGCGCAGCGCGACCAGGCCGCACAGCGCCAGCGGCAGGCTGACGCCGAGACCGGTGCTGGCGGCCACGCCGGGTTGCAGCAGGGCCATCGGAGTGCCCAGGAGCGGAAGGGCGATCATCCAGGTGCCGCCGGTGATGATCAGCAGGGCCGAGCCGCACGGCCGGGTGCTGCTCCAGGCGGCGAGCCGACGCCGCGCGGCCGGTCCCGGGCGGCGGGAGCGGGGCGTGGTCAGAAGCATTCGTGTTCTCCCGGCAGCAGGCGCATGCTCATGTCCTTGAGGTGGAAGGAGCCCGCCGTTCCGCGCCAGCCGGTGAACTTCGGTCCGATCACGACCACACGGTCCGTGCTCGCTTCCATGCCGCCGGGATTGTCGCGGTGCGGACCGGTGGCCTGGGCAAGGACGTCGCCGAACCGGATGTCTCCGCTGAGCTGGTCGCTGTGGACGACCAGGCCGGTCGCGCGCACCGGCTCATCGGTGCCGGCCTTCACCCGCAGCGTGATCTCACCCAGCGGAGTCGGGACCAGGACGCTGACACACAGGTTGCGCAGCTCGGCCTGCTGGGCGCTCACCACGACGACCGGATGCATCGCGCCGCCGGGTTCGGTGTTGACGCCGGGCAGCGCGGCGAACCCCCGTCCCGACAGCCGGTCGCCGGAGACCTTGAAGGCGCGGCCCGACGCACTCGCCGAGGCGGCCACGGCTCCCTGTGCGACCAGGGCGAGCACAGCCGTGGTGGCGAGCGCGGAGGGTGCGAGCAGCAGCCAGAAGCGCCGCCAGCGACGTCTTCCGGTTCCGGGGGGAAGAGTTGATACGCCGACGGCATCGTGGTGTGTGCTCACGATCATCAGAACGCCGTGTCCCGCGGCCTGTTACGGCCGTGACGCACAGTTGACCTTCACGGGTGACCGGCCCTTCGTCCTCGGGGGTGGCAGGTCATCGGCAGCCGGCCCGGGGAGATGACGATGCGGGCGCGCGGGCGGTAGCGGTGGCCCGGCACGGCGCGCAACTGCCAGCGGGCGGCGATCGTGGCCACGGCGGTGAGGAGCTGGCTCATCGTCCAGGTCTCGCCGATGCACTTGCGCACCCCGGCGCCGAAGGGGATGTCGGCGCAGCGCGGCAGCGCCTTCACGCGGTCGGGCTGCCAGCGGTCGGGGTCGAAGCGCAGCGGGTCGCGATGGACATCGGGATGGCGGTGCAACGCGTACGTGCAGTAGGCGAGTTCCGTTCCGGCGGGGAGTTCGGCCCCGCCCAGGCGCACCGGGACGAGGGTGCGCCGGCCGAGCATCCAGGGAGCGGGATGCAGCCGCAGGGTCTCCTTGACGACCTGGCGGGTGTAGACGAGCGCGGGCAGGTCGCCGGCCTGCACGGGCCGGCCCTGCAGGACCGAGTCGATCTCCTCGTGCAGCCGCCGCTCGACGGCTGGATGCCGGGCGAGTTCGTGGAGGACGTGGGGCAGGACGTCCTTGAGGGCGTGGGTCGCGGACCAGAGCAGGAACAGGGTGTCGGCGATGATCTGCCGGTCGTCCAGCGGTTCGCCGGTGTCGGTGTAGCGGGCGTGCAGCAGCTGTGCGACGACAGCGTCGTCCGTCGCGCCGTGCCTGCGGTGGTGGGCGACGGACTCTGTCACGCCGGCGCGCAGGCTGTTCAGGGCGCGCCGGAACCCGCCGGTCCCGGGGACGTGCCGCAGCGGGGCGAGCTGCGGCAGGGCGAGACGCCAGTACATGCCCGCGGTGGTGCGGGAACTCATCCGGGCGAGGGCGGACGTCACCCGGTCGAGCGCCGGTGTGTTCCCGCACACGGCACGGGCGTTGACGAGGTAGGCGAGGCGGGCCATCTCCCGGTCGACCCGGATCGTCGAGCCGGGGGCCCAGTGGGCGCAGGCATCGTGCACGGCGCGGCGGACCTGTGGTGTGCGGGCGGTGATCCGCTGCGGATGGAAGGC
The DNA here is from genome assembly GCF_044540565.1 of Streptomyces sp. NPDC085931. Classification (NCBI taxonomy): domain Bacteria; kingdom Bacillati; phylum Actinomycetota; class Actinomycetes; order Kitasatosporales; family Streptomycetaceae; genus Streptomyces; species Streptomyces sp. NPDC085931. Next base: position 255,312 of record NZ_JBITSK010000003.1, on the reverse strand, counting down.
CGGCTGCACGGCACGGCGGTGCCGCATGTGCGAAGTGAAGAGCGTCAATCCGTCGAACGCCACGTCCATCACCAGGCTGACGCCGAACTGGGAGCCGATCCCCGCGGTGATCCGGGCCTGCGAGTAGTCGCGCGCGTCGGTCACCAGGACCTGGTGGAGCAGTTCCGGCGAGTTGACCACGTAGACATCGGGTGTGAGAACAGGGCCCCGCAACCGCACCAACGGACCGAGGGCGTGCAGAGACCCCATGAAACCCAGGGGATCCCGCAGGAGTGCGAAGCCGTGCCCCAGCAGGGGCACGGCGCCCGGAGCGACCGGGACGGCGGAGGCAGACACGGGAACGGCCACAAACCCTCTCTCGAAGCCTGATACAGATTGAGATCGACAACCTACCGGCTGTGACGAAAGGGTGGTTGGGTGTCGGTCTCGTGCGACGTGCTCGTCGTGGGCTCGGGGTTCGGCGGCAGCGTCGCCGCGTTGCGACTGGCGGAGAAGGGCTACCGCGTCACCGTCGTCGAGGCCGGGCGGCGATGGCGCCCGGCGGACTTCGCCTCGTCCGCGTGGCAGGCCCACCGCCTGGTGTGGGCGCCCTGGATCGGCTGGCACGGCATCACGCGGCTGCGGGTGCGGCGCCGGCTCGCGACGTTGTCGGGTGTCGGGGTCGGCGGCGGTTCGCTCGTCTACGCCGGGGTCCACCACCGGCCCGGCGCCCACGTCTTCCGCTCGGCCTGCTGGGACCCCGCCGTGCGGTGGGCAGCGGAACTCGCACCCTGCTATGCGCTGGCGCAACGGATACTGGGCACCACGCGTGTTCCGCACCGGTCGGCCGCGGACCTCGTCCTGGGCCGGACGGCCGCCACGCTCGGCCTGCCCGCTCCCCGGGCCACCCGGGTGGGAATCCACTTCGGCCCGCCCGGCACGACCGGCCCGGACCCCTTCTTCGGCGGTCAAGGACCTGCCCGGACCGCCTGCACCACGTGCGGCCGCTGTGTCCTGGGCTGCCGCACCGGGGCGAAGAACTCCCTGGACCACAACTACCTGCACCTCGCCGAACGGGCCGGGGCCGACATCCGGCCCCTCACCCAGGCCCGCACCCTGCTGCCGCAACCGGACGGCTCCTGGGTCGTGCACGCGCGGACCGGAACAGGCATCGCACGACGCCGCACCGTACTGTCGGCGCACCAGGTCGTCCTCGCGGCCGGCGCCTGGGGCACCGCGGAACTGCTGCACCGCTCCCGGCCGCACCTGCCCCGGCTCTCCCACGCCCTGGGCACCCGTACGCGCACCAACCGCGAGGTGTTCGCCGTCGTCTCCGCCAAAGGGTTCGACGTCGGGCCCGGCGTGGCGATCAGCTCGGCCCTGCCGGCGGGACCCGACCTGCTCGTCCAGCTGTGCCGGCTCGGACCCGGTTTCCACCCGGCCGCACTGCTCGCCCGGCCGACGGGCTCGCCGTGGCGGGACTTCGGCCGGAGCACGGCGGTGCTGTTCGCCATGGAACTCGGCGACTCGCATCTGACCAGCCGTTATCGCTACGGCAGGATGACCTTCGCGCCGGGTGGCGAGCGTCCCGAACCCGTACGCCTGCCCGGGGCCGAGACCGTGGCACGCCACTACGCCCGGCACATCGACGGCCGGGCCGCACTCCTGTGGAACACCGCCCTGCGCCTCCCCGTCACCGCCCATCTCCTGGGAGGCTGCCCGATCGGCGGCGACCCCGCCACCAGCGTCGCAGACCCCTACCACCGGGTCCACGGCTACCCGACGCTGCACATCACCGACGCGTCCGCCGTACCGGGCAACCTCGGCGGCAACCCCGCCCTGACCATCGCCGCGATGGCCGAACGCGCCTGCGCGGCCTGGCCCGACGCCGGCCGGCCCGACCAGCGCCCCGCGCAGGGAGAGCCGTACCGGCCCGTGGGGTGGCCGAAGTGAAGGAACTCCCCCTGCTCCGCGCGCTCTTGGCCCGCTTCGCCACGAACCGTGCCGTGCTCCGCGTCGCACCGCACGTGCTGCCGCACGTCGATCTGCTCCTGCACCGCCTGACCCGGGGAAGGCTGCTGCCCAGTCGGCTCGTCCTGAACACGATCGTCCTGGGCACCACGGGGCACCGCACCGGCAGGCCCCGTACCACACCTCTGGCCGCCCACCGGGCCGCGGACGGAACCTGGCTGGTCGTCGGCAGCAACTTCGGCCGCCCCCACCATCCGGCCTGGAGCACCAACCTCCGGCTCCGCCCGCAGGCCACGGTCACCGCACACGGACGAACCTGGCAGGTCCAGGCACGAGAACTCGGTGACCACGAGAAGGAACGACACCGCGGCCGCATCCTGCTGGCCGTCCCCTTCTACGACGCCTACGCCGCCCGCACCGACCGGCGTATCCGCGTCTTCTGCCTCACCCCGACGCCGGCCGTGCCGCAGCAGTTCGCCGCGGGGCGGGCCGGAGGTCTCACGCCACGTTCCCGTCCCACCGAGTGAAGGGCGAAGGAGCGGCGGGCCGAGCGGTGCGGTCGCCCGGCGTCTCACCCGGACGGGGCGGGCGCGGGCTGTGGGCCGGGGAGCGGGAAGGACTTGTCGCCGAACAGCACGCGGCCGGCCGCGGCCCGGCCCGCACGGGTGCGCAGCAGGGCGAACGCCGCCGTCGCCACGGCCGGTGTGCGGACCTGGGCCAGCCCTCTGCGCAGCAGCAGCCGCCCCTGGAAGCGCGCCCGCAGCGCGGCTCCGTCGTAGGGGGACAGCGCGTCCGGCCGACCGGTGCGCAGCGCGTCGTCGAGGACCTCGGCTGCGAACTCCGACAGCCGCAGGCACGGATCCAGGCCACCGGCGGTGAGGGGCGAGACCGCACCCGCCGCGTCGCCCACCAGGATCCCGTCCGCGCAGCTGATACGGCGCAGCACACCACCGACCGGAATCGGCCCGCCACGCCGTTCGACCGTGTCGGGTAGCTCGACGCCGGCCAGTCCGGGCGCCGACGCGCTGAACCGCCGCAGGGCACCGCGGAGTCCCTCCGGGAAACGGTCGCCGTAGCCGGCGACGCCGACATGCGCGTGCTGCCCGTCGTTGACCACCCAGGCCAGATAGCCGGGGGCGAGCGTCGGATCGAGCACGCAGTGGAACGTCGGTGGCTCGTCGTCGAGGTCGTGCCCGGCGAGGCCGAAGACCTCCTCGGCGCCGACCAGCAGGTGCCGGTTGCGGTCGAGCCCCAGGTCGCGGGCCACGCCGGAGCGTGCTCCGTCGGCGCCGACGACGAAGCGCGCCCGGATCGTCGCCGGCCCGTCACGACCGATCAGGTGGAACGTCCTGCCCCGACGGCCGGCGTAGCGCGTGCCCAGGGCGATCCGCACCCCCGCGGCCGTCGCCGCGGCCGCCGTGCTCGCGTAGAGCGGCCCCATGTCGCCCACCCGGTATTCGTCGCGGGCGCTGACCAGGCTGACCGGGCGGCGCAGATCGGGCGGGTAGAGCAGCACCCGCCGGATCGGCGGCCCGAGGTGCTCGGGCGGCAGCGGGAAGTCGTCGAGTGTCTTGCGGACGAAGATCCCCGTGGTGCGGATCGCGCTGGAGAGGCTGGCCCGCCGGTCCACCAGGAGCACGTCGTGGCCGTGCCGGGCGAGGAGCGTGGCGGTGTGCAGGCCGGCCAGTCCCGCGCCGACGACCAGGACGTCGGTACGGGCATCGGTACCGAGGGCGCCGAGGTCGAACGAGTTCACCGTCGGCCTCCCGCCCGCGGGGCCCCGTCCGCCGCCGCGACCTGCTCTCCGTGTGCGGCCCCGGGCAACGGATCCTCCGCCTCCCAGCGCAGCAGATCTCCGGGCTGGCACTGGAGCGCCTCGCAGAGCGCGGCCAGCGTGGCGAAACGCACGGCCTTGGCGCGTCCGTTCTTCAGCACGGCCAGGTTGGCGGGGGTGATGCCCACGCGTTCGGCCAGCTCGCCGACGGACATCTTCCGTCTGGCCAGCATCACGTCGATGTCGACGACGATCGGCATCAGATCACCTCCGCCAGCTCTGCCCGCATCCGCGCTGCCTCGACGTCGCGCGCGACCGCCTGGCCCAGGAGCATCCGCAGCACCCAGACGATCAGGGTGACTCCCAGGACCGCCAGGCAGACCCCGCCCAGCAGGAGCACGATGCCCGGGGCCACCGCCTCACCCGGGGCCAGTACGACACCCAGCGCGAACACGAGCAGCGCCGCCGCGGCGAAGGCACCGATCACGACGTGCACATAGCGGAAGGCGGCGTGGGAGAACACGGTCCCGCGCCGGACCATCGCCGCCAACTGCCATACGCAGACCAGCACCACCTGCGCCGCCACGATGCCCAGCACCACGATCAGCACGATCGGCACCCGCCGGTCCGCCAGCACACCGCCCTGCGAGCCATCGGCCAGCAGCGCGACCATCACCGCCTGCACGAACAGTGTCCCGGCGAGCAGTACGACGACCACGGCACGCAGCGCGAGCAGCGCAAAGTTCCCCATCACTTCCCTCTCGATCGAAACGCATCGAAACGCGATAGGAACTTATCGAAAAACGATAGGTGCGGCAAGGCGTCCGGTAAGGCGGGGGAGGACGCCGAGGGCTTGTTATGACCGCTGTCATGATGGATGCTGCCTCTCGGCGTTCGCCGCAGCCGACCAGGACGAGCCGGGAGGACCTGTAATGATCGACAACGTCGCACGGGTGATGTGGGAGAGGTTCGAGCCGGTCCACCAACTGGTCTACTTCACGCCCGAGGTGCGCGAAGCCATGGAGGGTCTCGGCCTGCGCGGCTACTGGACGGGCTACTTCGCCCTGCGCGCGGCGCCCCTCGGGCCGGTTCCCCCCTCGGTCGTCACCGGTTGCTTCTACGTCTTCCACCCCGACCGGGCGGCGAAGGCGCTGCCGGACGCCTGGTCCGTCGCCTCCCCGCGGCAGGTGATCGAGGCACGCCAGCGGGCCGTGGACGCCGCGATGACCGGCCTGTACGGACCGGAGGTCCTGGCGTCCGCCGAACTCGCCGAGGCCGCCGACCTCGCGTGGGAAGCCGCCTGTGCCGCGGACACGGCCGGACGGGTGCTCGGCGCGGCCAACCAGGCCCTGCCCCGCCCGGCCAGGCCCCACGTCCGGCTCTGGCAGGCGGTGACCACCTTGCGCGAACACCGCGGCGACGGCCATGTCGCCGTGCTGGTGGCCCAGAACCTGGGACCGGTCGAGGCGCTGGTGCTCAAGAGCGCGACGGGGGAGACCGACGCGGAGTTCCAGCGACGCATCCGTCAGTGGAGCGACGCCGAATGGCGGGCGGCGCAGGCCGAGTTGGGCGAGCGCGGCTGGATCGACGAGGCGGGGCGGCTCACAGCGGCCGGAGCGGCCGCTCACCAGCGGATGGAAGCCGACACGGACGCGGCGGCGCTCCGGCCGTGGCAGGCGCTGGGCCCGGACGCCACCACGCGCCTCGCCCACCTGCTCGAACCGCTCGCCCGACGGGTCCTGGACTCCGGAATCGTGCCGGCCGCCAACCCGGTCGGGCTGACGGACACCACATGGGCCTCCGCCGGCTGACGCCCCGGCTCTTTACGCCAACTCTTTACGCCAACTCTTTACGGCCAAAGGGCGGGAGATGGCCATGCGCCAGTGCTTGCAACTGCCGCACGGAGACGGCCGGGAGGCGCAGCCGTATCGCCTGGCCGCAGCCGAACGGATCACCCCGCCTCCGTGCAAGTGTTGAAGTTTCACTCGCGTCGCGAACGATGCGTCAGAAGGCCTGCACAGGTGTGCGCGTGATGGGCTCGCAAGCACGCCCGCGTCCGGAAGCCGTCTCCCTGCCTTGCCTCCTCGCCGAAGCGCTGAAACCTTCGGTTCTTGAACTAGGTTCGCGCCGCAACAAGGCCTAAATCGCGATTACTTGAACACCATCAGCGCCATCCGAGGAGTGAAGCCATGCTGAGAGGGATGCCGATACCGGCGTTCACACTGGGACCCGTCGCAGCCCTGGGTCTCCTGCTGGCAGGGGCTGGGCCGGTCTCCGCGGAGCCGAGCCTTTCCGGGCCCGCCCCGTCCTGCGTCGTGATGTACGAGAGCTGGCGGTACACCGACGCCGCGAACACCTGCGCAGATACGTGGAGCGTCTCGGTGCTCTACCAGGACGGCGCGACGAGCCGCTGCTCCACCCTCCCGCCGGGCGCTCGAGCGACGGTCGGTGAGGGCTACCTCGGCGCACACGGTCACGCCGACCGTCTCGTCCTCTGCACCACACCCTGACCGCGGGCGCTGACCGCGTGGCGTCAGGCGAGGATCGGCCAGGCCATGATGCACGAGCCGGACCCACCCTCGGTCGACGGCTGTCCGCTCCCGGCGGGACCTGCCCGGTCGCGGTCTCCCCGCCCGTGGCGAACGTGTGATCTCCTGGCACCGTGAAGCGCACCACCCTCGACACCAACCGCCGTATGCTGCGCGCCCGGGACCTGATGGACCGCTCCTACGCGCAGCCCCTGGACGTGCCGGCGCTGGCCCGCGTCGCCCATGTGTCCCCGGCCCACTTCGCGCGCACGTTCCATGCGACCTTCGGTGAGACTCCGCACCGCTACCTGCAGCGCCGCCGCATCGAACGGGCGATGTTCCTCCTGCGCGAGAGCGACCGCTCGGTCACCGACATCTGCTTCGAGGTCGGCTTCAGCAGCACCGGCACCTTCAGCCGTACGTTCCGCGGTATCGTCGGCCGGTCGCCGAGGGAGTACCGCAAGCAGGCCGTCGCCTCGGACGTGCCGACCTGCTTCACCATGGCCTGGATGCGGCCGGCCGCAGGACCCGCGGCAGACTGAGCAGTTCTGGATAAGTACGGCGGGGCCCCGGCCCGTAGCGTGATGGGCATGTTCACGGCTATCACGCACTCGCAGATCTACGTCCTCGACCAGGACGACGCCCTCGACTTCTACGTCGGCAAGCTCGGCCTGGAAGTCGCCGCCGACGCCGACCTGGGTTTCATGCGCTGGCTCACCGTCAGCGTTCCCGGCCACCCTGAGCGCCAGATCCTGCTCGAAGGCCCGGCCCGCCGCGCCTGTCCGAGGAGATCGCGCAACAGGTCCGCGACCTGCTCACCAAGGGGGCCATGGGCGGCCACCTCATCCTCAGCACCGACGACTGCCGCGCGACGTACGAGACGCTGCGCGGCAAGGGCGTCGAATTCACCGAGGAGCCCACCGAGCGGCCGTACGGGGTCGACTGCGGGCTCAGGGACCCCTTCGGAAACAGCATCCGCTTCACACAGCCGAAGGCGTGAGCGACCGCTTGTCCTCCACTACTCCGCCGGCTTGAACGGGCCGGACGCGGGAGCCACGCACATTTCGACTTCGGTCCTCTTCGCGGCCGCCGAGCCGTCCAGGCAGAGTCGTCCGCCGCGGTCGCGCAGGTCGAGAAGGAACCGGGTGGCCGGACCGGACTGCCTGAGGTCGTGAATGCGTGCGTCGACATAACCGAGGTCGTTCAGCACCGTCCTGACCTTGGCGGGGGTCGGCTGCGGCAGATACCAGAGTGCCTGCGCGACGCGCTGTTCATGGAGGATGCCCGCGCACCAGTCACGAGCGTTCAACTCCACCTCCGGCCCCGCCGTGGGAGCGATCGGCTCGACCGGGCCACTCGGCGGTGTTTCCACCGGACCGGAGGGCAATGGCGCGGCCGAACCGGTCGGCAGCGTGTCAGCCGGCCCCGTCCGCGGCGCCCGGGCGGGGCCGGTCGGTGGCGCCTCCGGCGACGCGCTCGACGGGCACTGCTGCGCGACCCGGCTCAGCATCTCCGTGAAGGCCGCCTCGGGCTCCGCTCCCGCCGAGCGAGCGGAGCCACTGTCCGGCCTGTCGGCGCCCGCCCGCTCGGTGCCGCACGCGGTGACTGCCAGCATGGTGACGGTCGCTGTCGCCAGCAGCGGCCGTGGGCGGCGCAGGAGGCGGGCAACCGAGCGGGCGGGAAAGGGGCTTGGTCTCATGCCCCAAGTCTCCGGGCCGGCCACGGCTTCCACGTGAGTGCGCGTACTCACCTGCGTAGGGAGATCCACTCAACTCGTGCCCGCGCCGGCAGGGTTCGGCCCGCTGGTGACACAGCACGAGCACGCCGCCGGGGTCAGGCCGCCGCGGGTTCCTCCGCGAGGAACTTCTCCACGAACTCCCGCGCACGGGCCTCGAACGCGGCGTACTGAGCGGCCCGTTCGGCCCCCGCGACCGCTTCGCCGACCAGGAGGTTCCCTGCGGCGTCGATGCGCTGCGGGCGCTCCTCCGCGTCGGTGAGCAGACCGACGGTGGAGTGGGAGAAACCGCAGTAGTACGCGATGCTCTCGCTGAGGTTGGTGTCGAGGACGGCCTGCATCCCCGCCACGACGGGATCGTCCGAAGTGGCGCCGGCCAGCCCCAGCCACAGGATCCGCTTGCCCGCGAGCCGAGGGCGGCTGCGGCCGTAGGCGAACCCGTAGTTCCACACCCGGTCGATCCAGCCCTTCAGGATCGCGGGCACGCTCTGCCAGTACACCGGGAACACGGCGACGACGGCATCGGCGTCGAGGACGCGCCGCATGTGCGCGCGCACTTCGTCGGAGTACCTCTTCTCCCTGTCGCCCCAGTCCGGCTGGTCCGCCACGTTCATACGGGGGTCGAACCCCTCGGCGTGCAGATCGAGCAGGTCGACGCGGTAGCCGGCCGCTTCGAGCCGGGCGGCGGCACGGCGGGCCGTGTGCGCGGTGAGGGAATCAGGGCGGTGGTGTGCGACGACGACGAGGGCAGTCCTGCCCTTGAGGTCCTGCTGCGTCACGGTGTCTCCCGGCTGGTCTCGGTCAGTTCGACGAGTCCAGTACATCCCTGACGGCATGGATGATCCATGGGAGAAGCGCTCCAGAACATAGGCGATCGTCTACGGTGGTCTCCGTGGATCCTCTGAGTTCGCTGCTGAGCGGCATCCGGGCCGAGGGGTCGGTCGTCACCCGTGCCGTGCTGACCCGGCCCTGGACCATCCGCTTCGCCGACGCCGCGCCACTGACCATGATCTGCGTGCTGCGCGGCGGTGGCACCCTGTTGCTGCCCGACGGAACCGAACGCGCCGTCGGTGCGGGCGACACGGCCCTGGTGCGCGGCCCCGAACCCTTCCACCTCGTGGACCACCCCGCGACGTGCACGGCCCTCACGCCGCCTACGAGATCGCCTGCTTCACGGCGAGCACCGCATGCGCCGCCCAGGAACTGGGCGGTATCCACTGGGGCGCCGACTCGGAGGACGCGACCGCGTTGATCGTGGGCGCCTACCGTGCCTCGGGCCACCGTCACGAGCGGCTCCTGCGTGCCCTGCCGCCCCTGCTGGTGGTCGAGGAGGACGCCGAGGTCTGTGCGTGGCTGGAGACGGCCGCCGCCGACGCGGCCCGGCAATCGGCCGGTTCGCAGGCGCTGATGGACCGGCTCCTCGACTGGGCCCTGGTGTGCACCTTGCGCAGCTGGTTCGAGCAGGCGGGCGACGACGCGCCCGGCTGGTACCGGGGCCTCGCCGACCCGGTCCTCGCCCCCGCGCTGCGGTCCTTCCACGACCAGCCCGCCCAGGCGTGGACGGTGGCCTCGCTGGCCGCCCGCTCCGGCGTCTCCCGGGCCCTGTTCGCCAAGCGCTTCACGCAGCTGATGGGCCGTCCACCCCTCGCCTACCTCACCGAATGCCGCCTGGACGAGGCTGCGGCGCTGCTCATCGACACCGACCTCACGGTCGCCCAGATCGCCAGATCCGTCGGTTACGCCGACGCTTTCGGCTTCAGCGCCGCGTTCAAACGCCACAAGGGCCAGAGCCCCAGCAGGTACCGCGCGGCGGCGGCTCCGGCGGTGCCGGGCGCTCTCCGGTCGGGGTAGCCGAGGCCACGGCGGCTACGGCTCCGCGAGCCACGGCAATGGCCTGCCGCCCGGGTGGCGTAGCGGGTGGTGCCCGCGCGGCGCCGACGCAGGCCGGTCGGCGTCGCGGTTCAGGACGGCGGTGGGACGAGGTGGCGGGCGGGATGGTCCGGGCCGAGGAAGACGACGATGCCGTTGCCGTCGGGGGAGGGGTGGGTGACCTGCGTCCAGCCCTGGCGGTGGTAGAAGGCCATCGCTCGGGGTGCCTGGACGGAGGTGAGCAACCAGGAGCGGCCCTCGGGGGCGTCCGCGGTCACCGCCTGCAACAGATGTCCGGCGATCCCGGTGCCGTGCGCGCCGGGCCGGACGGCGAGTTCGTCCACTTCGAAGGCGCCGCACAGCCAGTCTTCGGCCCGCCGGGCACCGAGGCCGGCGGCGGCCTGCGGATAGCAGCGGTCCGTGGGGAAGGGCCAGGGAGTGGTCCACCCGCCGGCGAAGCCGAGCACCTCCCCGCCTGCGGAGGCCACGGCGGCGGTGAACCCGGGACGCCGAGTGTCTTCCGCCAGGCGCGCGACGAACTCATCGGCCTTCCCCTCGTCCTCGTTCCAGGGCGGTCCGCAGTAGGCGTCGACGTAGACCGAGCGCAGAGTGTGGACGTGGGCAAGGACGTCCCCGCCGTGCAGGACGCGCACGACGGGGCTTGACGCAACGGTCACGGGACCCCCTCCTCTTCCTGCGACCGAGACCTTATTGCAAGCATTGTGCAGCAAGGCGGACGTCCGGGTGTTCCCGAGCGGGCGTGCACGGTGACCGGCCCCGCAAAGGCATGCCGGCGATCCTCGCGTTGGGCCGGGGCGGCGATCCGGAGACGGCGTCGCTGCGAGGGCCGGCCGAGGAGTGCGCGAAGACGGGACACGAACGGGCCCCCGAGCAGGGGCGGCGAGTCGCCTAGCAGGTCTGGGAGCCGCTCACGGTCGGGTAGTCCGTGTATCCCTTCTCGTCACCGCCGTAGTACGTGTCGCGGTCGCCCTCGGTAAGGGGATGGCCGTGCGCGAACCGCTCGACGAGGTCCGGGTTGGCGATGAAGGGGGCGCCGAAGGAAACCGCGTCGGCCAGCCCTCGTTCGAGCAGCTCGTTGCCGCTCGCCTGGGTGAAGCCGAGGTTGGCGATCACGGCGCCGCTGTAGTGGGCGCGGTAGCGGGCGAACGCCGTGAAGGCGTCGTCGGTGCTCGTGCCGGGCTCCGGTCCCAGGAGATGGAGGTAGGCCAGGTCGGTGTCGCCGAGGCGCTTGAGGAGCAGGTCGTAGTCGGCCAGCACCTCGGCGTCCGCGGTGAAGGACGGCTCGTGGCGCCAGTAGGGGGAGAGCTTGACGCCGACGCGGTCGCCGCCCCACACGCTGCTGACGGCGTCCACGATGTCGAAGAGGAACTGGGCCCGCTTCTCGCTGCTGCCGCCGTAGGCGTCACTGCGCCGGTTGAGGCGGGGGTTGAGGAACTGGGCCACGAGGTGGGACGCCTGGGCGTGGATCTCCAGACCGTCGAAGCCGGCGCGCAGGGCGTTGGCGGCCGCCTTCCGGTAGCTGTCGATCGTGGTGGCGATCTCCGCCGCGGTCAGGGCGCGGGGCGTCACCGTCTCCTTGGGGCCGCCGGGGGTGAAGGACATCTCCTGCGGGTTGATCGCCGAGGGACCCGCGGGGAGCCGGCCACCGAGGTGGTCGGGATGGGAAACGGCCCCGACGTGGCCGATTTGCGAGACGATCCTCCCCCCGGCGGCGTGCACGGCTGCGGTGACCTCGGCCCAGCCCGCGGTCTGAGCGTCCGTGTAGATGCCGGGGACGTGGATGAAGCCGATGGCGTCCGGGCTGACCCAGGTCCCCTCGGTGACGATCAGGCCGGCACTGGCGCGCTGCGTGTAATAGGTGGCGTGCAGGGCGGTGGGGGCCAGTTCCGCGTTGGTGGCGCGGGAGCGCGTCATGGGTGCCATGACGACACGGTTGGGCAGCTCGAGCGCGCCCAGCCGGACGGGCTGCAGGAGGGGCTGGGTACCGGATGCCGGAGTCGGGTCGGACATGAGGTCTCTTTCGCGACGGAGGGTGCTCCTCGCGGACACGAGGAGCGGGAACAGGGGGTGGAGTCAGTCCTGCTTGAGGACGTGGAGGCCGGACAGGGGCCCGCCGAGCTGAATGAGGCGGCCTCCCTCGCGCAGCGTGCCGAGATCGACCGGCGCGAAGCCGAACTGCGAGGTCAGGCCCTTCACGGTGTTCTTGGCGTCCAGGTCGTCGCCGGCGAGGAACAGCACCTGACGCCCGGCCTCGTGGCGGGGATCGGGTGCGATGTACTGCGCGAAGAGGGCGTTGAAGGCCTTGACCACGCGCGCGCCGGGAAGCAGGGAGGCCACGTATTCGCTTCCGGTGAGGTCGCCCAGGTCGGCGATCTCCGCGTTCGGGGGAGGGGAGGCGAACTGGTTGGTGGCATCGATGACGATGCTCCCGTTCAGGGGCGGGAGTTGGGCGGCCACGTCGGGTACCTGCGGCCAGCCGACCGCGAGTACGACGAGATCCGAGGCGGCGGCCTCGGCAGGGGGCGCGGCCGTCGCGCGTGCGCCGAGGTCTTTCACCAGCGGGGCCAGGGAGGCGGGTCCTCGGCTGTTGCTGAGCACGACCTCGTGACCGTGGCGGATCGCGTGCCGGGCGACGGCCTGGGCGATGGTGCCGGCTCCGAGCGTTCCGATCCTCATCGGGCGTCCCCCTGCCCGGAGTCGGTGGCCCGTGGTGTGGTGAGCAGGACGGTGCCGCTCTTGGCCGGGCGGCGGGCGTGCTCGATGGCGGCCTTGAAGTCGGCGAGGTCGTAGCTGGCCGCCACTTCGAGCAGCTCCGGGGTGTTCCGGGCCAGGTCCACGGCGAAGGCGACGTCCTCGGCCCGCTCTTCCGGGGTGCGGCCGATCCAGTGCAGCACGGTCACGCCCCGCACGGTCAGCGCCCGGTGGACGAGTGGCAGCTGCTCCAACGCGGTGCTGCCGGAGCCGAGTCGGCCGTACGAGAGCAACGTGCCGCCGTCGGCGAGCAGCTCGACGAGGTCCCGGGTCATGGCACCGCCGACGCAGTCGAGGACGACCTGAACGCCCCGGTCGCCGGCCTGGCGGCGGACCTGCTCCGGCCAGTCGTCGTCGCAGGTCGCGATGACGGGCAGGGTGGGGTACAGCGTTCGCATCTTCCGGGCACCGGACTCGCTGCGTACGAGGTTGATCAGGGGCAGGTCGTGCCGGACTGCGGCCACGCTGACCAGACGGCCGACGGAGGAGCCGGCGGCCGTCTGCAGGACGGCGCCCTCCCGCCCGCGCAGGGCGTTCTCCAGCGCGCGGTACAGCATGCGCAGGGTCAGCGGATTGACCAGCATCAGGGCGGCGGTCTCGTCGCTGACCTCATCGGGCACCGGCACGGCCCGGTCGGCCGCGACGACGACCACATCGGCCCACGTCCCCGGCGCCGGGAAGACCGCCACGCGTTGGCCGGGACGCAGCGTGCGCACCTCCGGCCCGACGCTCTCGACGACCCCCATCCCCTCGACCCCGGGAGTCCGGGCCTCCGGCAACTGCTCCGGCAGGCCCGGCAGTTGCTCGACACCGACCAGGTCACCCGGGTGGACCGGCCGGACCAGCATGCGGACCAGGACCTCGCCGGCGCCGGGACGCGGCGGGTCGGGCTGCTCCCGCAGCGCGAGTACCTGGGCGGGTTCCCCCAGCCGGGTGTGCACCACCGTGCGCATGGCTTCTCCACTCACCTTTTAATGATGGACAACATTAAAACAATGATGAGGGGTAACCTTGAAACCGTCAAACACAGTCGATGCCGGAGGGCGGGCATGCCGCGGATCACCAGGGAAGACAAGGCCAGGAACCGGCAGAACATCGTTGAGGCGGCCGGACGCATGTTCCGCGCCCAGGGCATCGACGCCGTCGGGATCGCGGAACTGATGAAGGAAGCGGGCCTGACGCACGGAGGCTTCTACAACCACTTCGCGTCCAAGGACGATCTGGCCGCCGAGGTGTGCAGCGCCTCGTTCGAGGCGTCGCTGGGCGTCCTGGAGCAGGCCGTGGCGCAAGGGGACGACCCCGCCGGCTCACCGCTGAGGCGCGTGGTGGACGACTATCTCTCGGTCGCCCACCGCGACGCCCCGGACGGCGGCTGCCCCTCCGCCTCCCTGGTCACCGATGCCGGGCGGCACAACGACACGATCCAGAGCTCGTACGCCGCCGGTGTCGAGGGATATCTCACGGGTTTCGCGGCAGAACTCGCCCGTGAGCAGGACGAGGAGATCACCCCGGACCAGGCACGGGAACGGGCCGTGCTGCTGCTCAGCACGCTGGTCGGGGCGATGGTGCTCGCCCGGGCCGTGCGTCACGTCCAGCCCGACCTGTCCGAGGAGATCCTGCGGACCTGCCGCGCTCACGCCCTCGACTGATCATCCGAACAGACAGGTCGGCGAACAGACAGGTCGGCGATCAGACAGGTCAGTGACCGGACAGGGCAGCGATCGGACAGGCCACTGTCACAGAGACATGCCGCCGTGGCCGATCTTGTCCAGCTCGGTGAGTTCCTCGCTGGAGAGCGAGAGTCCCGCGCCGGTGACGTTCTCGCGCAGGTGCGCCACCGACGAGGTGCCGGGAATGAGCAGGATGTTCGGTGACCGGTGCAGCAGCCAGGCCAGGGCGACCGACATCGGCGTCGTGTCCAGCCGGGCGGCCACGGCGGAGAGCGCCGTGGACTGCAGGGGCGTGAAGCCGCCGAGCGGGAAGAACGGTACGTAGGCGATGCCCTGGCCGGCGAGTTCGTCGATCAGTGCGTCGTCCCGGCGGTAGGCCAGGTTGTACATGTTCTGCACGCACACGATCGGCGCGATTCCCCGCGCCTCGGCGACCTGCTCCGCCGTCGCGTTGCTCACCCCGAGGTGCCGGATCAGGCCCTTCTGCTGAAGTTCGACGAGGGTTTCGAAGGGCTCCGCGAGCGAACCGGGCCGGGGCCCTTGAGCGTCGCCGAGCCGGAGATTGACCACGTCGAGCGTGTCGACGCCGAGGTCCTCCAGGTTCTCGTGCACGGCGCGGCGTATGTCCTCGGGCCGTCGGGCAGGCGGCCAGCCGCCCTGCTGATCACGGACCGCGCCGACCTTGGTCACGAGGTGCAGCGATGCGGGATAGGGGTGCAGCGCTTCCCGGATCAGCCGGTTCGTGACGCGCGGTCCGTACGCCCCTGAGGTGTCGATGTGACTGATCCCGAGTCCGGCCGCCGCACGCAGGACGGCGAGAGCGCCGTCGCGGTCGGCGGGCGGGCCCATGACCCCGGGGCCGGCCAGCTGCATGGCCCCGTAGCCGAAGCGGGTGACGGTCAGATCGCCCAGGGTCCAGGTACCGCCGGGCAGTTGGGCGGAGGGTGTGTTCAGGGTTTCGCTCATGCCGTCGATGCTCGCCCCACCCCGAGCGGCGCAGCCAATACCGATGCGGTGACCTGCCATACCCGGCGGGTATCACCGAAGTAGGCTGTGGCCATGGACACGCTGGAGACCCGCGAGCTGCGGTACTTCGTGGCGGTCGCCGAGGAGCTGCATTTCGGCCGTGCCGCCGAGCGCCTCGGCATGGCCCAGCCACCACTGTCCCGGGCCGTCCAGCAGCTCGAGCGGCGCCTCGGCGTCAGCCTGCTGCAGCGCAACCGCCGCGGTGTCGCCCTCACGAACGCCGGACAGACGCTGCTGGACGAGGGCCGCGCAGCCCTCGACGCGGTCGCCGCCGCAGCTCGCCGCACGCGGCGCGCCGGCGGCGCCGACGGTTCGGGCGGCCCTGGAAACCGGCTGGTGCTGGCGGTGAAGGCCGGTGCGTCCCACGAGCTGCTGCACAAACTCCTCGACGCCTACGCGGCCGAGCCCGATGCCGCCGAGATCGAGGTGCTGCCGAGCGGCACGTGCGAGCAGGGGGAGATGCTGCGCGACGGCCGGGCGGACGTGGCGCTCATGCACACGCCGTTCAACACCCTCGCCGGTTTCGACAGCGAGGAGCTGATGACCGAGGGCCAGATCGCCATCCTCCCCGCCGGGCACCCATTCGCCGCGCGCAAGAGCCTGTCCCTGGCCGAGGTCGGCGACATCCCCGGCCTCCCGCTCGCCCGCTGGTCTCGCAACGGCACCTTCCCACCCGGCCCGGGCCCCGAGATCCACGACCAGACACAACTGGCCCAGCTGATCGCTCTCGGGCGCACCGCGGCGGTCTTCCCCGAATCCGCCCGCGCCTGGCTGTGGGCCGAACACGCCGCCGTCCCGCTCGACGACGCGCCCCCCGTCGTCACCCACATCGCCTGGCCCGCGCACAGCCGCTCGCGCGCCCTGGCCGGGCTGATCCACACTGCTACCCGGCTGTAGTCACTCACTGGGTGGTCATGCCCACCCGCCTGCCGCTCGTCGTCCGCCGCTGCCACACCTGCGCCTCATCGCGTGCCAGGGCTGACGGGAAGTTCCGCGTCAACGCGCATCACAAACGCATCGATGCCTGGCTTCTCGTCCTGTGCACCGTATGCGGCGAGACGGCGAAGCTCACGCTCCTGGAGCGGGCCCCGGTGCGTTCCGTACGCCCCGGCCTGCTGAACCGGCTGCACGCCAACGACACCACGCTGGCGGCCGAGTTGCTCCAGGACCCTGCCTTCGGGCACCGCAACCACATCGCCCTCGACTGGGAGGACGCGTGGTCTGGACACCAACGGGTCGGACCACATCGACCGCGAGGTCATCGACGTCTCGGTGCGCTTCGCCGCACGCATCCCGGTCCGGCCCGCCCGGCTGATCGCTCGAGGCTGCGGCCTCCCACGGGCCGAGGTCGGCAGACTGATCACCGCAGGGAGACTCGTGTCGGCGGTCCGGCTGGGCGGCACGCTCTGCGGTGACTTCAGCTTCACGTTGAAACGTTGAGCCCGACAGACGCTGAGCCGTTGCTCATGGCGCGACGTCGGCGGCTGGCGAACAGCGCCCATCGCTGTGACCGGCCGTCGGTAGCCTGAGGTCCGTGATGGTGGGCACCGAAGAGACCCGGCTGGTCGTGCTGCGAGGCAACAGCGCCTCGGGGAAGTCGTCCGTCGCGGCCGGTCTGCGGGAGAAGTTCGGCCGCGGTCTGGCCCTGGTCGAGCAGGACAATCTCCGTCGCGTCGTGCTCCGCGAGCGCGACCGCCCCGGCGCCGCGAACATCGGCCTCATCGACCTGACCGCCCGCTACGCCCTGGACGCCGGGTACCACGTCGTGATCGAGGGCATCCTCTACGCCGACCACTACGGCGGCATGCTCACGCGACTGCGCGCCGACCATCGCGGACCGACCCACGCCTACTACCTGGACGTGCCGTTCGAGGAGACCCTCGCCCGGCACGCGACCAAACCGATCGCCGACGCGGTCGACGAGACAGAGCTGCGCGACTGGTACCGGCCGCGGGATCTGCTGCCCGGCCGGCTCGAGACCGTCATCGGCGCCGGCAGCGCCCTGCACGA
The DNA here is from genome assembly GCF_044540565.1 of Streptomyces sp. NPDC085931. Taxonomy (NCBI): domain Bacteria; kingdom Bacillati; phylum Actinomycetota; class Actinomycetes; order Kitasatosporales; family Streptomycetaceae; genus Streptomyces; species Streptomyces sp. NPDC085931. Next base: position 237,978 of record NZ_JBITSK010000003.1, on the reverse strand, counting down.
GACCGTCGCCCGCATCATGTCGGACACGGGCCTGGCGCACCTGCCCGCCACGGACCGCTGACCAGCAGCCGCACACCGTACCCACCGGTGGCGGCGGGCCGGCCCGAGGCTCATGACGTCCGAAGTGTCGACAAGTAGGTCGCCACGAGGCCGCGCGCCCAGTCCGCGGAGGCCGGCTCGGAAGTGAAGATCGCGCGGTAGTAGAGCGGACCGAGCAGGAAGTCGGCGGCACTCTCCACGTCGGGTGCGGATCCCGCTCGGTCGAACTCGCGCTGGAGGATGGCGCCGAGCTGGCGATGGCGATCCTCGACGCACGCGCAGCCGCCCGCCGGTCCGGCGGCGATGGTGGCCCGCATGAGGGCGAGCGTGTCGGGATCTGCGACGTCGGTGGCGACGTCGGCGAGCCAGCGTTCCAGGTCACCGGCGAGTGAGCCGGTCTCGGGGACGACCAGGTCGTCACTGAAACGGCTGGTGGCGACATCGGTGAGCAGCTGGGCGGTCGACCCCCAGCGGCGGTAGAGGGTCGTGGGGTGCACCTTGGCGCGGGCGGCGACAGCCGGGAGCGTCAGCGTCTCGGCTTCCTCCTCCGCGAGGAGTTCCGCGACGGCGCGATGCACGGCGGCCCTGACCTTCGCGGAGCGACCGCCGGGGCGTGCCTGAGTGGACGATTCAGCCATGGAGAAATTATCGCACTGATCATTGCGTTAGTGGTAGCGTCTTAACGCATCGATCACTGCTTTTGGAGTCGCTTGATGTCCGGACCCGTCCCTTCGCAGCTCCAGCCGTCCCCGCCTTCGCCCCTGGGCGGCGCCGCACCCGTTCCGGGGCGGCGACGGCTGAGCCACCCCGTCGCCTTCGCCGCCCTCGCGGTCGTCTTCGTGCTGTTCATGGCCGCCTCCAGCGCACCGTCCCCGCTCTACGTCGTCTACCAAGAGCAGTGGCACTTCTCCGCGTCCACTCTCACCACCGTCTTCGCCGTCTATGTGCTGGGCATGATCGCGGCCCTGCTGGTCCTGGGCGCGCTCTCCGACCATCTCGGCCGCCGCCCGGTCCTGCTGTCCGCGATCGCCCTCGAAGCCGTCTCCATGGTCCTGTTCCTCACGGCGGGCGACGTCGGGGTGCTGCTGATCGCGAGACTGGTCCAGGGCATCGCCACGGGGGCCGCCATGACCACCCTCGGAGCCGCCCTGGCCGACCTCAACCCCAGCCACGCCCCGCACCGTGCCGGGATCGTCACCGGCACCGCGCCCACCTTCGGCCTGGCGCTCGGCTCCCTGGGCTGCGGTCTTCTCGTGGAATACGAGCCGCACCCCACCCGGCTCGTCTACGTGCTGCTGCTGGCCGCACTGGTCGTGGCAGGCGCCGTCCTGTCGGCACTGCCGGAGACCTCACTGCGGCGTCCCGGTGCTGCCCGCTCCCTCCAGCCCCGCCTGCGCATCGCGCCCCATCTGCGAGCTGACCTTCTGAGCCTGGTGCCCATCCTCATCGCCAGTTGGGCGCTCGGCGGCCTCTACCTCTCCCTGGGCCCGTCCGTCGCCGCCGGCCTGTTCGGCCTGTCCAGCCATGTCGTCGGTGGACTCGTGGTCACGCTGCTGACCGGTCCGGCCTTCCTCACCGCCCTGGCCCTGCGCGGCTGGCCCGTCGGACGCACCCTCGCCACCAGCGCCGGTCTCCTTCTCGCCGGCACGGCCATCGCCCTGATCGGTGTTCAGGAGCACTCCCTCGTCACCGCCGCGCTCGGTACCGCGACAGCGGGCGTCGGCTTCGGCGGCTCCGCGCTCGCCAGCTTCGGCACCCTGGCGCGGATAGCCCGCCCCGCCGAACGCAGTGAGCTCTTCTCCGTGGCCTTCGTCATCTCGTACTTGTCCTTCAGCATCCCCGCGGTGATCGCCGGGATCGCCACCACCCACGCGGGCCTGCGGCAGACGTTCGTCGTGTACGCGGCGACGGTCGCCCTGCTGTGCGCCCTCGCCCTGCTCGCGCAGCGCCTGCGCGCCACCCGCACCGCGGCCGCCGCGACCTCCCGGTAGGAGCCGCGGCGCGTCGTGAACAAACCGGGCGCCCGCCCTGGAGCAGCACCCCGCGGGGCGCCCGGCGTGACACCGGGCGCCCCGCATCCTCGAACTGACCACTTTTGCGCCATCTCGTCCCCGGCCTGGGCCGGTCGGCAGTCCTGATGCCCGGGCGGTGGCGGCCGCTGACGCGGGCTGACCGGCTGGAGTGCGGAAAACGGAGGTGGGCAGGCCGTGCCGCCGGAAAGAATGGCCGCCATGACGTACGAAGGTTCTTCCATCGACCCGGGAAAGCCGAGCATTGCCCGCGTGTACGACTACCTGCTCGGCGGCAAGGACAACTACGCCGTGGACCGTGAAGTCGGCGACGTGTTCAAGCGCGACCTCCCCGGCTCGGTGGCCATCGCCTTCGCCAACCGCGCGGCCCTGACCCGCGCGGTCAGGGAGATCGCCCGGACCACCGGCATCCGGCAGTTCATCGACCTGGGCAGCGGCCTGCCGACGGCGGACAACGTCCACCAGGTCGCACAACGCCACGCCCCCGAGTCCCGAGTCGTCTACGTCGACATCGACGACCAGGTGCTGGTCCACGGCCGCGCACTGCTGGAGGACAACGACCGCACCCGCGTCGTCGCGGTCGATGTGCGCGACCCCGAGGGCATCCGCTCCCATCCCGTCACGCTGGAGCTCATCGACTTCTCCCGCCCCGTGGCCGTCATCCTCAGCGCCATCCTTCACCACGTCAACGACGATGAGGACCCGGCCGGCATCGTCCGCTACTGGCGCGACCACGTGCCCTCCGGAAGCCACTTCTTCATCAGCCACTTCCGCTCAGGCAACAACCCCGAGACCATCGAGGCCGAGAAGGTCCTGCAGCAGACGTTCGGGCGCGGCCGGTGGCGCACGGACGCGGAGATCGCCTCCCTGCTGGACGGCCTGGAGATCCTCGACCCCGGTATCGTCGCGGCGCCCCTGTGGCGCCCCGACAAGTCCGACGACGCTCCGTGGAACAGCGGCGAAGGACGAGAGCTCACGGTCTGGGAACACCTCATCGCGGCCGGCCTGGCCCGAAAACCGTAGGCGTACCCCCGGGAACGCAAGGCGGTCGGGCCTCGGACGGCCGCAGAGCGGAGGTTCCGGCAGCCGGGCCCGCCTGGTTCCCACGGCATCCCGGTCAGGCGTGGTGTATCACCTTCCGCGACACGGGTACTTGCGCTCGGACATCCGACAGGTCGAACCACTCCCAGGAGAGTCATGACACAGGGGACCGAGAACGAGACGGGCAACCGCTTCTGCAAGGCGTGCGGTGCGCCGGCCGAAGACGGAAAACTGTGCAACCACTGCGGGACGGTTCTCGAATTCCCCGATGAGAGTGGGCTGATCGAGGACCAGGGCGCTGCGGTACGCCGAGACTTCGAGGGACGCACCCCTCGCTCGGAGGCTTGAGTTCCTGGCCAGGTGCCTGATCGCCCGCGAGGCTCTCGCCCGCGTCCTCGACGACGAGGCCGGGCCGGCCCCGAACCGGGTCGGCCCGGCGGATTCGAAGCAGTGGCGAGCGATGCTCGACCCCCTCCGCGCAGCACTGGCCCCGCCGCCACTAGCCACGGCCGGTCCGCCGCAGAGGCCCGTTGGTGGAGGCCCGTTCGTGGAGCCCGCTCGGGTCAGGACGACTCGGCGTGTGCGTTCGCCGTGCGTGCGGCACGGTTCACCCTGCGGTGTGCCCTGGCCTCCCGGAGGCACCAGGCCGACCAGAGCAGCAGGACGAGGAAGACGGCGAGCAGCCCAACCAGCAGCACCAACTGCCGTGCCGAACCGTCACGTTGGACCAGGTTCAGCAGCAGGCAGAACGTCCAGGCCACCACACCGCCCGCATACACGCCCCTGAGCTGTCGCAACTGACTGATCGAACCCATCGTCACCCTTCCGGGCCGTAACCTCTTGCCTTGCCCCGTCGGTACCCCCGCCACGCGAGTTCACCGCTTCAAAGGGCCACCGATTTCGCGGACTTGCCCACCGTCCTCGTCCCGTCCCGCCGGTCACTGCTCGCGCAGGGCCTGGCGCATCCTGTGGAGGCGGTCGAGGGAGCGGCGGCGCATCCACAGGACCCAGGTGCACAGCAGTGCCATGCCGAGTGTGAAGAGGACCGGGAAGGTGAGGGACCCGGTGGCGGCGCCCAGGACGAGCATGCCGACCGCGATGAGGCCCATGGCGCGGACCCAGTACGGCAGCCACTTGCCCGCCCGTTCCAGCTGGCCGAGCTGCTCGGCGACGAGCCGTCGCATGGCCGCCTGCTCCTGGGGGTCCCGGGGCACCTGCTGGTGGCGGATCTTCCGGCTCAGATCGGCGAGTCCGCCCGCGTCGGTGCCCACGGCTCGAGCGGCCCGCCGGCGCTGGACGGCCAGGACCGCGATGGCGACGCCGGTGTAGAGGGCGCTGTGGAACACCCAGACAGCCGGGTGCTCGTCCCTGCGGAACAGGGCCGTGACACCCAGTCCCAGCAGGAAGATCAGGGTCGCCTGCGCGGTCAGACTGCGGTCGAGTAAGCGCTTGAGGGAGAGCACGGCGCATACCTCCGTCTACGGGAAGCGGGTCAGCGTCGTCTCCTCGGATACCCCGCCCTCTCCCGTTCATCTGACCGGGCGAGGCCACCGGCATCAGCCACCGCCCGTCGGTATCAGCCACCGGCACCGGCACGACGGCTCGCCTATGCGAAAGCCGTGCGCGCGTTCAGGAGTTCGTCGGTGTCAGGACCTGCAACCCCACCACCCGCAGCAACTGCAAGCGCTCGTACGACTCCGTGCCCGGGCGGGCCGTGTGGATGACGAGTTGCTGATGGTGCTCGGAGTTGACGAGGACCTCGCAGTCGAGTTCGAGGACGCCGACCGCAGGATGCCGGAAGCGCTTCGTGGAGGCGCGACGTACGGCGACCTCGTGCTCGTCCCAGAGGTGCGCGAACTCCTCGCTCGCGGCACGCAGTTCGGTGACGAGGGCGGCGGGTTCGGGGTCCGTGGGGCGGGCCGAGGCCACCGCCCGCAGACCGGCGACCTGCTCGCGGGCGCGCTCCGGGCGGTCCTCGGGCGGGAACAGCTCCTGGGCCGCCGGGTCCAGGAAGAAGCGGCGGATCATGTTGCGTCCCCGGGGCGGGCCGGCGAGGACGTCTCCGCTCAGTGCCCGCGACAGCGCGTTCTGGGCCAGGACCTCGCCGCAGTCGGTCGCCACCATCGCCGGGGTGTCGTGCAGCCGGTCCAGTACCAGGAGCAGACCCGGACGCACGTGCGTGCTGGTCGCCTCCCGGCGCGGCGGCTGTTCACCGGTCAGATGGAAGAGGTGGTCGCGTTCGTCCTCCGTCAGGCGCAGGGCGCGGGCCAGCGCGGTGAGCATCTGGCGGGACGGGCGCGGGCCCCGGGACTGTTCCAGCCGCGTGTAGTAGTCCACGGACACGCCGGCCAGCTGGGCCACCTCCTCGCGGCGCAGCCCCGGTGTACGGCGGCGGGCTCCGGGCGTGAGTCCCACGTCGGTGGGGTCCAGGCGGGCGCGGCCGCGGCGGAGGAAGTCGGCGAGTTCGGCTCGGTTCACCCCTCCAGGGTGCGGGAGGCCGGCCGGCTTATCCAGGGACTCCCGATCCCCTGATCGGAAGGGCTCTCCCGGTCGTCCCCGCATCCGCCGAAGCTGGTCGTCGACGACAGGCGAGCACGTGAGGAGCACATCATGCTGACGTTGGTGACCGGTACGACAGGACAGGTCGGGCGCCGTTTCGTGCCGAGGCTGCTGGCCCAGCGGCAGCCGGGCGAGCAGGTGCGGGTCCTGGTCCGGGACGCGGCCCGCGGCGAGCGCTTCCAGGAGCTCGGCGCCCAGGTCGCCGTCGGGGACATGCGCGACGAGGAGACCCTCGGCAAGGCGCTCGCCGGGGTGGACGCCGTCGTGAACATCGCGGCCTCCTTCCGCGGCGTGCCGGACGAGGAGGCGTGGGCCGTCAACCGGGACGCCGCCCTGGCCCTGGGCCGCGCCGCGCAGGCCTCGGGCGTGGCGCGGTTCGTGCAGGTCAGCACGGGCAACGTGTACGGCGTCGGCCGGGGCCGCCCACTGACCGAGGAGGACGAGAGCCGGCCGGGCGGCGAGCTGTGGGGCGCCTACCCCGAGTCCAAGGCGGAGGCCGAGCGCGGACTGCTCGCGCTCGACGGCCTGGACGTACGCATCGGGCGGCTGCCCTTCGTCTACGGCGAGGGCGACCCGCATCTGGCCAACGCCTTGCACTGGGCCGCCCGCTGGGCACCCCACCAGCGCCTGCAGATGGCCCACCACGCGGATGTCGCCCAGGGGCTGCTGCGTCTGCTGTACGCGCCGGGCATCGCCGGCCGGATCTACAACGTCGCCGATGACGCCCCCGTCACCACGGTCGAGCTCTACCAGCTCAACGGCGTCGAGGTACCGGCCGGGCTGCACGACCTCACGGACCCCGACCCGTGGTTCGGGATCATGTCCAACCAGCGCATCCGCCGCGAGCTCGGCTTCCGGCCGATCTACCCGAGCGTCTGGACGGCCCGGGACGCCGGGGCCCTGTGAAGGCCCCCGCGCCGGGTCCGTGACTCCCTCAGCCCTGGGCGGTGGGGCGTACGACGATCTCGTTGACGTCCACGGTGACCGGCTGGTCGAGGGCGAAGCCGATCGCCTCGGCGACGGCGGATGCGGGGATGGCGAGCTGTACTGCCGGTGGGATCGGCGCAGCCGGGCAGTCGCAGCGCGCAGGCCCTCGCCTCCCTGGCGTCCCCGGCGGCCCTCCCGCCGCTGACCGGCCCGGGCCTGTGCGGGAGGGCCCGGTGTGCGGCAGGCCGCGCGGCGTGCGTCACGCCACGACGTCGACGATGACCTTGCCGCCGGCCGTGCCGCTCTGCACGGCCTGGTGGGCGTCCGCCACCTGTCCGAGGCTGTAGCGGGTCTCGTCCAGCAGGGGACGCAGCCTGCCCTCGTCCGCCAGCACCGCGGCTTCGCGCAGGATCTCACCGTGATGCTCCCGGCCCTGGCCCGTCAGCATCGGCAGCAGGGTGAAGACGCCGGAGTAGGTGGCTCCCCGGAACGACAGGGGTGCCAGCGCGTGGGTGCCCCAGCCCAGCGAGCTGACCACATGGCCGGTGTAGGTGCGCACCGCCTGGAAGGAGGCGTCCAGGACCGGGCCGCCCACGGTGTCGTAGACGATGTCGAAACCGGCACCGCCGGTGTGCTCGGCGACGTACTCGTCCACGGGCACCGTGGTGTAGTCGATCGGTACCGCCCCGAGGTGCCGCACGAGCGGCGCCTTGGCCTCCGAGGCGGTGGCGAACACCTCGGCGCCGTGGGCGGCGGCGATCTGCACCGCGACGCTGCCCACGCCGCCCGCGCCGCCCTGCACCAGGACTTTCTGGCCGGGCCGTACACCGGCGCGGTCCACCAGGCCCTCCCAGGCCGTGATCACGGCCAGCGGCAGAGCGGCTGCCTCACGCATCGACAGCGTGGCCGGCTTGCGGGCCAGCAGGCGGGCGTCGACCGCCGCGTACTCCGCCAGCGAGCCCTGCAGGTCACCGACGCCTCCCGTCAGGCCGTACACCTCGTCGCCCACCGTGAAGCCGTCGACTCCGGGGCCTGTCCGCACCACCTGGCCGGCCAGGTCCATGCCCAGCACGGCCGGTGGCCGCACCCGGGCGTGCGGTGCCCGGCCCGCCCTGATCTTGATGTCCAGCGGATTGACGCCGCTGGCATGGATCCGCACCAGCACCTGCCCTTCCCCGGGCGTCGGCCGGTCGATCTCCCGCATCTCGAGCGGGCCGGCGACGTTCTCCAGCACCACCGCACGCATCACAGCACCCTCTTCCGTCCGTCGTTCCCGTGCCGGGGCGACCCGGCTAATCAGACAGACTAGTCCGTTCGATTAAGAGGGGCAACAGAGGTCGGGAGCAGCGGCCGGAAGCGCCGAGAGGAACGGACTAGTCTGTCTTGTATGGCGACGCGCGTACGCAAGACGAACACCGAGCAGAAGATCCTCGAGACGGCGGCAGGCCTCTTCCACCGGCACGGACTGCGGGGAGTGGGGGTGGACCAGGTCATCGCCGATTCCGGGGTGGCGAAGTCCACGCTGTACGCACACTTCCGCACCAAGGACGAACTCATCGCCGCCTACCTGCGGCGCACGGACGAGTCGTGGATGGGGCGCTTGCAGGCGGCGGCCGAAGCGGCGGGGGCCGACCCCGCCGAGCGGTTGGTGGGCTTGTTCGACGCGCTGCTGGCGTCCTTCGACCGCCACGGATTCTTCGGCTGCCCCTTCATCAGCGCCGCGGTCGAGGCCGAACTCGACTCGAAGGCCCATGAGGCCACCGTCGCCCACACCCGGCGCCGCCAGGAGTGGCTGACCAACCTCGCCGGAGCCGCGGGAGCGGCGGAGCCGGCTGCGCTGGCCGCACATCTGGGGCTGCTGATCGACGGCGCCCTGGCCTCCGGACGCCTGCTGCAGGACCGGGCGGTCGTCGACGCCGCCAAGACGGCCGCCCGGGCCGCCGTCCTCGCCCAGACCCCACAGCACGCCGGAACCGCCGAGTGAGGTGATCTCGGCGCCGGCCCGCACGGTCAGGCGTACGCCGACCCTGGGTCTCCGCCGAAGCAGGCGCTCCTGCCGACGCGTTGGTGAGGGCGGTCATCAGCGCCGCCGAAATCGACCAGGACCACACCCGGTTGCGGATCGTACAAGCGCGGGTCGACGTGGGAACGAGCCGGGCAGGGCGACTCCCGCAACGGGGGCGCCCTGCCCGGCTCGACGGTCAGCTGCTCACGTCAGGGCATCGACGTGAGGGACCTGATTGAGTTCCGCCACGAGGTCGCGGTAGCGGCGAAGCCCCTGCGCACCGTCCTCCTCGGCCGCCGGGTCGGGCTCGGTCACGAACCGCACCCGGGAGGCCAGCGACCGGGCCAGTTCCCGCGCGGCCCCGGCCGTCTCGGCCGTCACCACCACGTACCCGGCCCGGTCGAGCGACCAGCGGACCCGGGGGATGAGCTGGCCCACCTGGAAGTTGAGGTGGAACTCGACGACACCGGCGTGGGCGCGCGCCTCATCGGCGCCCTCGATGGCGACCAGGCGGCCGGGCTCCGCCTCGAAGAAGACCACGGCCGCACCGCCGTTCGCCGCGGGACGCTCGGTGAGCGGCTGGAGCAGACCCGCGGCCCAGGCCAGGCCGGCCTCCTCCAGGTCGATGCCGTGAACGGCGTGCGTCATGGTGTTGATCCGGTCGCCCCCGCGCCGGTTGTGGCTCTCCACCACCCGGGGCCCGGCCGGCGTGAGTTTCAGCTCGGTGTGCGACAGGCCGTTGCGCAGACCGACCGCGTCGAGGAAGTCGGACACCGTGCGGCACACCTCCTCCTCCACGGAAGGGTCCAGCTGGGCGGGGATGGCATGTCCGAACTCGACGAATCCCGTGCCGGTGATCTTGTCCGCGATGGCGATCGGCACATGGCGCCCGTCGAAGGAGAGAGCGTCCACGCTGATCTCCGGGCCTTCGAGGTACTCCTCCAGCAGGAACTGCTTCAGGTCGAGACCGCTGAGCGTGGCGTACGCGGACTCGGCCGCCTCGGCACTGTCGATCCTGTGGATGCCGATGCTCGCGGAGCCGCCCAACGGCTTGGCGATCAACGGGTAGCCATGGGCCGCCCCGAACTCCCTGATGTCCTCCAGGCACGACGCCACAGCCGCCCGCACGGCGCTGACGCCGCGCTCCGCGGTGTGCCGGCGCATGCGCCACTTGTCGGTCAGCAGCGCCACGGTCTCGGAGGAGACACCGTTCAGGCCGAGCGCGTCGTTGAGCAGGGCGGCGGTGATGACGCCCTCCTCCTGGACGGTCAGCACGGCCGCGAACGGCGAACGGTCGTGCAGCGCGCGCACCGAGTCCACCAGTTCCTGCGGGTCGGACGGGTGACGGAGCACCAGGCAGACCTCGTCGTGCACGGCGTCGGCGGGGAGCTTGCGGAACTCCTCGGGGGTGTACACGCAGACCACGTCCAGCTTCAGCCGCCTGGCCCGTTCGAGCATCGGTGGTTTGGGCGAGACGAGGCAGACACGCGTGTTCATGGTCGTTCCTTCGTGTGGTCGGGGCGCGACAGACGCCGGGCGAGGGCCACGGCGTCCCGGGCCAGTGCCGTGGTGGTGTCGAAGACGGGGAGGTTCTCGGCCTGGTGACCGAGCACCAGGGGGAGTTCGGTGCATGCTGCGACGATCATGCCCGCTCCGGCCCCGGCGACGCTTCTCACCGCCGGGGCCAGTGCCTGTGCGGCGACCTCCGGCTCGCCTGCCTTGATCAGCCGCACCGCCCGCATCACCGACCGCTGCTGCAGCAGCGGCGGGGGGACGACCGCGTCGATGCCCTGCTCGCGCAGACCCTCCTGGTACAGGCCGGTCACCAGTGTGCCGGTGGTGGCGAGCAGCCCCACCCGGGAGACCGCCGGCGCGGACGCGCGCAGCCGGCGCACACTGGCGTCGATCATGCTGAGGATGGGGACCGTCGAGGCCCGCCGCAGCTCCGGGAGGAAGGCGTGCGCGGTGCTGCAGGGCATGGCGATGATCGCGGCCCCCGCCGACTGGAGCAGGTGCACCCCTTCGAGCAGGCGGGGGAGCGGACTCGGTCCGGCCGACAGGATCGCGTCGGTGCGGTCCGGCACCGAGGCGTCGGACCACACCAGCGTCCGCAGATGTTCCTGGTCACTGGCGGCGGGCGTCTCCCGTACCAGCTTGGCGAAGAAGTCGGCCGTGGCGGCCGGTCCCATGCCGCCGAGCACACCGACGATGCCGGAGGCCACCGGAGCGGTGGCCGGCGTCGCGGTCCGGTACCCGGAGGTGACCGCGCTCACCGCGCCGACCGTCCGTCCACGGCGAGGGCGTCGTCCTTGAGCAGGGCCCAGGGCACGAGCCCGCCGAGCAGCACGACCACGCCGACGAGCAGCCACACGGGGGTGCCCCGGTCCACGAGCGGTCCCACGATCAGCAGCGGCCCGACGAGGTCCTGGCCCACCCGGCCCAGGTTGTAGAAGGACAGGTACCGGCCGAGCGACTCCTTCGGCGCGAGTTCGAAGGACAGCGGTGTGCTCGCGATGAACAGGCTCTCGCCGGCGGTGTGGGCGAGCATGGCGACCACGAGGACCGCGAGCGCCACCCAGGCGTCGCCCACCGCCCCGGCCCCGGCGTAGGCGAGACACGCGGCGCACACGGCGACACCGCCGAGCGCCGAGGCGCGCAGGGCGGCGGAGAAGTCGGCGAACATCCGGTTCACCGGTACCTGGGCCGCCATGGCCAGCGCGCCGTTGAGGGCGAGCAGCGCGGTCAGGCTCCAGTTGGGGGAGCTGGTGGCGTGGACGATCCACAGGGGCAGCACCAGGGACAGGATCGTGTTGTGCGTCTGGGCCACGCCGTTGACGACCGTGATGGCCAGGTACCGGCGGTCGCGCAGGGGGGAGGCCCCGCCGCCGCGGCGTTCCTTGTCCTGCCGGGGGGCCGCGGGCTCCGCCTTCGGGACGTCCAGCCGGGCCACGAGGAGCGCGGCGACGATGAAGGACGCGGCGTTGATCCCGATGCCCACCAGATACAGGGCGCTGGAGCCGGTGACGACGGGCAGGGTGGCGGCGAGCGAGCCGAGCACGATCGCCCCGTTGCGCGCCGAGAACACGGTGCCCAGGATCGTCGCCCGGTCCTTGGCCTCGAACAGCCGGCCCATCAGGGCCTGGTTGATGGCGGGGCTCGCCCGGTCGGCCGTGGTCACGACACAGGCGAGCACCACGAACAGCCAGTACTGCTCGGCGAGCAGGTACAGGCCGTACCCCACGGCCCGTACGCCGAACAGCACGATGAGGCCCTTCTGCGGCCCGACCCGGTCCGCGAGGGCGCCGATGCGGGGGCCGAGGAAGAACGCGCAGAGGCTGCCCAGGGAGATCGCCAGGCCGACGGCGGAGACGCTGAAGCCGCGGACGGTGGTGAAGAACAGGACCGAGGTCGCCGTGAAGATGCCGGTGCCGAAGGAGTCGGCGGTCACACTCGCCAGCAGCAGTCTGGTCTCACGCCGTTGCAGCATCAGCACATCGCGCAGACGTGCCCAGCGGGCGAGGTCAGTGCTCACTCTCGACGACCTCACGTCCGGTGCCGCGGTCGCCGGCGAGGGCGGCGATCAGCGGGATCACCGCGGGGATCCGCTCGCTGGGCACGCCGAAGTCGACCAGGCAGGCGATGTCGTCGACACCCGCCGCCGCCACCCGCTCGGCCATGCCCCGGCAGGTGTCCGGGGAACCGATCAGGGAGCCGTTCTCCAGGTAGCGCTCGTAGGTGGCGTCCAGCAACTCGTCGAGGAGGTCCTCGGGTATCTCGTCGTCGGGCAGGACGTGCCCGCCGCTGATGGTGCCGCCGCCCTGCGCCGCCCGCAGTTCCAGCTTCACCGCGGAGCGCAGATAGTCGCGGAACGGCGCGCGGCTGCGGGCCTCGGCGGCCTCCGGGTCGGTGTCCAGGTGGGTGTGCAGCATCAGGGAGACCGTCCCGGTGGCCGGGTCGAAGCCGGCGTCCGCGCGGGCCTTGCGGTAGAGAGCGACTTTCTCGGCGAGCTGCTCCAGGTTCTGGCCGATGAGGTGGGTCAGCACGTTGAGGCCGCGCGACCCGGCGTCCTGGAAGGTCCTCGGGTTGCCCGAGGAGGTGATCCAGACGGGCAGTTCCGGCTGGACGGGCCTGGGATGCAGGCGGGCCGCGAAGGGCTGCCCGGTGCCGTTGGGAAGCTCGACCTCCTCCCCCCGCCACAGGGCGCGCACCGTGTCGATCTGCTCCAGCATGACCTGGTGCCGCGACGCGTAGGCGTCGGGGGCCAGCACGAAGTCGTTGGCGTTCCAGCCGGAGCCGAAGGAGACCGCCGCACGGCCGGACGACCAGTTGTCGACGACGGACCAGTCCTCGGCGATGCGCACGGTGTGGTGCAGCGGCGAGATCAGGCTGCCGGCGCGCAGCTGGATGCGCTCGGTCGCGGTGGCCAGCGCGGCGCTGGTGAGCGCCGGGTTGGGGAAGACGCTGCCGAACTGGTCGAAGTGCCGTTCGGGAGTCCACACCGCGTCCAGGCCGTGTGCGTCGGCCAAGCGGCTGGTCTCCAGCACCGTCCGGCACGTCTCCTGCGGGGCCGCCTCGCCGGAGGCGAAGAACATGACGCTGAAGCGCAAGGGGACTCTCCTGTCTTTCGGCGGGGGCGGTCAGACCGCGGCGGGTACGGTCCGGGTCGCGGACCAGCCGTGGAGGTGGCCGTGGACCGGGTGACCGGGGACGTTCTCGCCGCACTCCAGGCGGGCCGGGGCCCCGGCGACGAGCGCGTCGGTGCCGTCGCCCCCGTCCGGCCAGCGGATCTCGACGGTGTTGCGTCCGCGGCGCAGGAGATCCGGGGCCACGGTGAACTCCTCGGTCGTCCACGCCGTGCCCACCTCGGCCGTGCCCACCGTGTGTCCGTTCACGGCGAGCGTCACGGACGCGGCCGGCACGTCGGCCGGCAGCCGCCAGGTCACTTCGAGGACGAGCGGGGCCGGTTCGTCGACGACCAGGGTGGAACGGGTGCGGGGGGAGCTCGCCCGCAGGTATGCCACCCGGGGGCCGACGCCGGCTTCCCGGCGCTCGTTGAACGTCGTGGCGAGGTTCGCGTCGGCCAGCAGGTCGGTGCTGCCGCTGTGTTCGGCGACGAGCAGGTCCTCGTAGCGCCGCCGGGCCTGGACGCCTCTGCTGTCGAGGACGTCGAGCATGACCTCGCGCAGGGCGTGGTCCGCCAGCTTGCCGTTGAGCCGGCCGTCGCCGACCACCATGTACCGCCGGAACGCCGGGTCTTGGGTGGAGCGTTCGTAGGAGGAGCACATCCAGTTCGGGGCGGTCCTCGTCTGGTAGTCCAGGTAGTCCTCGAAGCGGTCGGCGACCGAGGCGTCGGCCTCCAGTGCCCGGGTCAGGTGGTGGCGCAGCACGTCCTCGGGCTGGCCGTAGTGGGCGTTGTGCACGGCGGCGAGGAAATGGGCCAGGGCGAGCCGGTCGGCGGCGGCCCGTTCCGGTACGCCGCCGGTGTCCGGCCGCCCGGGCAGCTCCAGGGCGGTGCCGAGGGTCTCCGCCACGGCCAGGGCCGTGGTGCGCAGGCCGTCGTAGGTGAGGTGGCAGTAGTCGAGGAAGTACCGGCGGCCGGGTGCGCCGGTGTCGCCCTCCCGGAACAGGGCCGCCTGGTCGACCAGGTGGAAGCCGGCCTCGTCGGCCTTGCGGCGCATCACTTCCTGCACGGAGGCCAGGGTGCGCGGTGAGTGGATGGCGAAGGGGCTGACCACCGCGTCCTTGGCCGCCCGCAGCGCGGTGAGCATCTCCTCGGGGGAGGCGGCGCAGCGTGCCGCCAGGCGGTGCGAGACGGGGCTGGAGCCGCCGTCGAGCGCGGTCATCTCGGCCACCAGCGTGCGGGCGGCGGCGAGGTCGCCGTCCCGCAGGGCCCGCTCGGCCTCGTCCCGGGCGCCGCGCCAGCGCCGCATCCGTCCGGCGGGCAGGGCGGGGCAGTCGAGGATCGGCTCGTCCGTCCAGTCGGCCAGGTTGAACTCCGGGACGACCAGGACGACGGGGACGTCGCCCGCCCGTGCGCGCAGCAGGTCCAGGGCGCTCGCGGCGACCTCGGTGACGAGGCCCCGGAAGGCCGCCGCGGCCGCCGGGAAGCCGCCCTCTTCGAGCAGCAGGGCCAGTTCGTGGCGCTCCACGGGCGTCGGGTCGACGTTGTTCCAGTTGTTCCCGGCGTGCATCACGAGCGCGTCGGCGCCGAGGGCGAGGGCTTCGGCGGCCGTCTTGAGGAGTTCCGCCAGGGAGCAGTTGGTGCGGGCGAGGTCGAGGACGTCCACGTCGGTGCCGTCGAGGGCGGTGCCGACGAGGCCGGCCAGCGAGTACGCCGGGTCGAAGAAGTAGCCGCGGGTCGCGGACTCCCCGAGCACGGCGACACGGCGGTGCCCGGGGCGCAGGGGCAGTTCCGGCAGGTCGGCCCAGTAGCGCCATTCGTCCCGGCGCGCGGTGTCCCGCTGCAACTGCCCGTCCGTCAGGCGCCACACGCCCACCCCGGTTCCCGACGGGGCGGGCACGGTCAGCTCCGTCGAGCGCTCGACGGGTCGGCCCAGCACCTGCATCCGGGCCAGGGCGAGGGTTCCCTCCGGCCCGGACAGGAAGCGGCTCAGTCGCTCGGTGATGCTGTGTGTCGGATCGGTCGGCGGCATCCGTTGTCCCCCTGGCGATGTGGGTCCGGGCAGGGCTGCCTGCCCGGTGCCCGCCTGAGTTGCCGTCAGGCGGAGTGTGCGGGCAGGTCGTAGAGGTCGAGGAGCAGGTTGAAGGTGAGTACGGTCATCAACAGGTCGGTCTCGAAGGGAACGTTGATGCGGAACCCGGGCGTGGCGTACTCGCGTACGAGCCGCTCGACGCGGTCCGGGTCGAAGTAGCCGTCCGCCTCGATGCGTTCGCGGGACAGCAGGGCCTCGACGGCGGGGTCGTCCTGCCGGATGAGGTGCGGGCTGCCCGGCGCGGTGAAGCCGAACTTCTCGCGGTCCACGATCCGGCGCGGGATCCACTCCCGGGCGACCTGCTTGAGGAGGTACTTCTCCTCCAGGCCCTTGAGTTTCAGCTCGGGCGGCACGGTCGCGAGGAACTCGACGAGCTCCCGGTCGAGGAACGGATGGCGGGACTCCACCGAGTGGGCGAACACCATGCGGTCGCCGTGGTCGCCGAGCAGGTGGTCCGCCAGCCGGAGTTTGAGGTCGAGGTAGGAACGGCGGTGCAGATCGTGCAGGCCGGTCAGGCGCTCGCGGTCGACCAGCGGGTGGCCGAGGCAGTCGATGTCGTCCTGCCGCTCACGCACCCGCGCCGAGTAGAGCTGCGCCTTCGTGGCCCGGAATCCGGCGTCGTTGCGTTCGTAGAAGAAGTTCTCGTCCCCCCACAGGCTCTCGCGCATCCTGGCCTCCCGCAGATCGGTGAGGCCGCCCGCGGCCTGGGTGCGCCGGACCTGGTCGAAGCGGTAGCCGATGTAGCCGCCGAACAGCTCGTCCGCGCCCTGCCCGGTCAGCACCACCTTGACTCCGGCGCGGTGCACGGCCTCGGACAGCGCGTGGGCCGCGGAGTTGAACGACTCCTTCAGCGGGCACTCGGTGTGCCGTACGACCGCGCGCAGCCGGGAGGTTATCTCCTCGCCGTGCACGAAACGCTCGGTGTGGCGGGTGTCGAGGACATCGCTCATCAGCCGCTGGTAGTCGCTCTCGGAGAGTTCCCGCTCGGGGAACGCCGCCGCGAACGACTGGATCTCGGCGTCCGGCATCAGATGCCGCATGATCGCGCCGACCAGGGAGGAGTCCAGGCCGCCGCTCAGGTACAGGCCGACCTCCACGTCGGACTGCAGGCGCTTCTCGACGGACCGGACCAGCAGGTCCTCGACCTTGCGGACGTAGTACGCCTCGTCGTGGCGGTCCACGTCGGCGTCGGTGCGCGGGTACGCGAGGTCCCAGTACGTCCAGACCTTGGGCCGGTCGCCGGGGCGGAACTCGACGGCGGTGCCGGGCGGCACGCTGTGGACGCCCTCGAACATGGTCCGCGGGCTCACCAGTCCGGGCAGGGTGAACACCTGGTCCAGGCCGACGAGGTCGACGCGGCGCGGCACCGCGGGGTGCTCCAGCATGGCCTTGACCTCGGAGCCGAAGACCAGCTCGCCGCCCTGGTGGGCGTAGAACAGCGGCGTGACGCCGAAGTGGTCGCGGGCGCCGATGAAGAGCTGCTCGCGGTGGTCGTAGAGCACCACGGCGAACTGCCCGTCGAGCCGGCTGACGAAGTCGCGGCCGAACTCCTCGTAGAGGTGCGGGATCACCTCGGTGTCGCAGCGCGTGCGCAGGGTGTGGCCCCGGCTGACGAGGAGGTCACGCAGCTCGCGGTAGTTGTAGATCTCGCCGGTCGTCATGGCGACGATCTGCCGGCTCTCGTCGTACATCGGCTGGTCGCCGGCTTCGAGATCGTTGATCGCCAGCCGGGTGAACGCGAATGCCACTGTCTCGTCGACATGGAATCCGGTGGAATCCGGGCCCCGGTGCCGGATGGCCGCGCTCATGGCGTGAAGTGTTTCGCGCGCCGCCCGGGGATCGTGCCGTGGCCCGACGAAGCCCGCGAGTCCACACACCGTCAACACCCTTTCCGGAGTCGGTACGGCATTTCGTCAAAACGTCAACATCCGCCCTGGTGCGGCGCGTTGCCGCGGCCGGGACTGAGGCAGATTACATCACCAGTTGATCAACGCAAGGAAAGATTCCTTGACCAAATGCGGATCTTCCTAAATCCCGTTCGATGTGCCACAGTCCCCTCTCGTGTATCGCTGGGGCGATCTTGTTCCGCCCGCCGGCAGGGTATTCACGAGGGGGACAGCACCGTGTGTCGTACCGGTCCGGACTCATTGGGCGCGGCGCTCGTCGAGCAGTTCCGCCGGACGCCCGACGCACGGGCGGTCAGCGACGAGCGGCAGGTCCTCACCTATCGCGAACTCGACGCCCGCTCGGCCGCCCTGGCCGAGGCGCTCGTGGCGGCGGGGGTGGGCCCCGACCGGATCGTCGCCCTCCAGCTGGAGCGCTCCGTCGACCTGGCCGTGGCGATCGTCGGGGTCGTGCGGGCGGGCGGGGCGTGGCTGCCGCTGTCCACCACCGACCCGGACCGGCGGATCCTCGCCCTGCTGCGCGACGCCGCGCCCGCGGCCGTCGTGGCGGAGGAGTCGTCCCGGCTGTGGTCCCTCGCCGACGGCGGTGTGCCGCGGCTGACCCCCCGCGCCCACCCCGGGCCCGGCCAGGCGCCGCCGATCGACCGGGCCGCGCCGCACCATCTGGCCTACGTCATCTACACGTCGGGCTCCACGGGCCGCCCCAAGGGCGTGATGATCGAGCACGCGGCCATCGTCAACCGCCTGCGATGGATGCAGGATCGTTTCGCGATCGGGCCCGGGGACGTGGTCGCGCAGAAGACGCCGTACACCTTCGACGTCTCGGTGTGGGAGTTCATCTGGCCCCTGATGGCCGGAGCGGAGCTGGCCTTCGCCGCCCCCGACGGGCACCGCGACCCCGCTTACCTGGCACGTTTCCTGACGGAGCGTCAGGTGACCGTCACGCACTTCGTGCCGAGCATGCTCGCGGAGTTCCTGCGCCGGGTGCGGCCCGGGGACTGCCCGCGGCTGCGCTCGGTCATGGTGAGCGGCGAGGCGCTCGGTCCGTCCCTGGCCCGGCGGTTCTTCGAGCGGCTGCCCCACGCCGGACTCCACAACCTCTACGGCCCCACCGAGGCCGCCGTCGACGTCACCCACTGGCCGTGCGCCGCGGACGCCTCGCCCACCGAGCCGGTGCCCATCGGCCGTCCCATCACCGGCATCGAGCTGCTCGTCGTCGGCGAGGACGGCACCCCGGTGCCGGAGGGCGAGGTCGGTGAACTGTGCATCGCCGGCGTGGGGATCGCCCGTGGCTACCTCAACCTGCCCGAGGTCACGGCCGAGCGCTTCGTGCCCCACCCGGCCGACCCGGACCGCCGCATGTACCGCACCGGCGACCTCGCCAGCCGGCGTCCGGACGGGGCGTACCTCTACCACGGACGCAACGACCGCCAGGTGAAGATCGGCGGCGTCCGCATCGAACTCGGCGAGGTGGAAGCCGCCCTGCAGTCGCTGGCGTACGTGGAGGAGTGCGTCGTGGTGACGCGTGCCGACGCGGCCGGCGTCGCACGCCTGCACGCCTTCGCCGTCCTGGCCCCTGGTGTGCCGTGGTCCGGATGGCGCGACGACCTGCTGGCCCTCCTGCCGGCCGGCTCGGTCCCGGCCGGCCTCACCCCCGTGGACGCGATGCCGAAGACCGCGCACGGCAAGGCCGACGTGGCGGCACTGCACGCGCTCCTCGCGGAGCGGTCCGACGACGGCGGGCAGGCCGCCACCGGCGCCGACCCGCTGGAGCGCCTGTGGGCCGGCGTGCTCGGCACCACCGAACCGCACTTCCTGCACGCGGGCGGCACCTCGCTGCACGCCGTGCGGCTGCTCGCCGACATCGCCGAGGAGTGGGGCTCCACCGTCTCCCTGGCCGACTTCTTCGCGGAACCGACCCTGGACCGGCTGCGCGCCTTGCTGGCCGCCGCCGCGGAGGACGGCAAGGACACCGATCCGGTGCCGTCGCGGGTGCCGCGCGCGGGTGGGCTGCCGCTCAACCGCTACCAGGAACGCCTGTGGTTCCTCCAGGAGCTGGAGCCCGGGAGCACCGCGATGAGTGCTCCCACCGCGTTCCGGATCACCGGCGTGAGCGCCGAGCGGGTGGCGCAGGCGTTCGCCGCTCTGGTGCGGCGGCACGAGGTGCTGCGGACGACGTTCCGCTCCGTCGACGGTGAGCCGCGCGCCGTCGTCGGGACCGAGCCCCCGCCCCTGGAGTGGACCGACGAGACGGGCACGGCCGGGGATTTTGCGACCGTGCGCCGATGGGTGACACGGGCGGCGTACGAGCCGTTCGACCTCGCCGCCGGACCACCGCTGCGGGCCCACGGGGTCAGCCTCGGCCCGGCCGACCACCTGCTCGTGATGGTCACCCACCAGATCATCGCCGACGGCTGGACCTGGTCGCTGCTGACCGACGAGCTGAGCCGGCTGCTGTCCGAACCGGACCGCGCGCTCGCAGACGCCCGGCTGCAGATCGTCGACCACGCGGCCTGGCAGCGCGAGCAGGAGACCCGCCCGGAGCACCGGGCCGCCGTCCAGGAATCGCTGCGGCACTGGCGCACCGTGCTGGCCGACGCGCCGGACGGGCTCGACCTGCCGGTGGACGAACCGCGCGGCCCCAGCCTCAGCGTGCCCGCCGACAGCGTCGCGCTGCCCTGGTCGCCGGATTTCCCGGCCCGGCTGAAAAGCCTGTGCCGCGACCACGGCATCACCGAGTTCATGGCCCTGCTCGCCGGCTACACGGCCTGGCTGGCCCGGCTCTCCGGCCAGGAGACCGTCGTCGTCGGCACCCCCATGGCCAACCGGACCCCGCCCTGGGTCGCCGGCCTGGCCGGCTACTTCGTCACGACCGTCCCGCAGCGGCTGGAGATCGACGAGGACGCGACCATCGCCCAGGTGCTGGAGCGCGCCCGCACCTCCGTCCTGGCGGGCCAGCGGCATGCGGTGGTGCCCATCGAGCGCATCGTCGCCGAGGTCAGAGGGGCCCGGGGCGCCGACCGGCTGCCCCTGTTCCAGAACCTGTTCGTCTTCCAGAACATGCCGGACTGGCAACGGCGCGCCGGCGACGTCACCGTGCGCGTCCACCAGTTCCCGCCCCGGCACACGCACTACGACCTCAAGTTCGAGGTCTTCCCGCTCACCGAGGGCTACGAGGCACGTCTCGTGTACGCCCGGGGCCGTATCTCCGCCGAGCGCGCCGCGCTCATGGCCCGCCAGCTCGCCTCCTTCATCGAGGCCGCGATGGACAAGCCCGACGCGTACGTCGACGAGATAGCCCTCTGACCGGCCCCCAGGGCACTGACGACCACACGATTGGACTCACACTGAGATGACGTACGCCGACGACCACCCCACCGCGTCGACGACGCCGTCACGGCACCTGGTCGAGACCACCACCGTCCCCGCCCTGATCGAGGCCACGGCCTCCCGGCTCCCGCACGCCGTCGCACTGGTGCGCGGCACCCGGTCCCACACGTACCAGGAACTCGTGGAGCGGTTCTCCGCGACGGCTCGGGCGCTGCGGGCACGGCAGGTGGCCCCCGGGGACGTGGTGGCGGTCCGCGGTGGCCGGTCGCCGGAGACCGTCGTGGCCATGCTCGGTGTCCTGCGGGCCGGCGCGGTCCTGGTGATGATCGACGTCACCCAGCCGGAGGGCCGGACGCGTGACGTGCTGGACCGGGCGCGCCCCTCGCTGCTCGTCGACACGACCGGCCAGGCGGCGGAGCCGGACGCCGGCTCCACGCCGGTGGTCCGGTTCGCCGAGCTGGAGCGGTCGCCGGCCGGGGACGCGGAACTGCCCGTCGTGGCCGCCGCCGCGGACGCGTACCTGTGCTTCACCTCCGGCACCACCGGCGAGCCCCGCGGTGTCCTGGGCTGGCACGGGGCGCTCGCCCACTTCTGCGCCTGGGAACAGCGGGCCCTGGCCATCGGCCCGGGCGACCGCGTCGCCCAGACGGCCGCGCTCACCTTCGACGCGGTCTTCAAGGACCTGTTCCCGGCGCTCATCGGAGGCGCCACCGTGTGCCTCCCACCGACCGACCGGCCCTTCGTCGACGTGGCGCGGGTGCTCGCCTGGCTGCGCGAGGACGAGGTGACCGTCCTGCAGACGGTGCCGAGCGTGCTCTCCGCGCTGCTGGCCGAACAGCCCGCCGGTGCGGGCTTCCCGGCGCTGCGTCTGGTCTGCCTCTCCGGCGAGCCGCTCCCGGGCAGCCTCGTCAACCGCTGGCGGAAGACGACCGGCGACGCCGGCACGCGGTTCGTCAACCTCTACGGGACGACCGAGGCCACCATCCTCAAGGCCTGGTACCCCGTTCCGGACGGCGAGGTCCCCGCGGGCATCCTGCCCGTGGGCAAGCCCATCGACGGTGCCGAACTGCTCGTGGTCAACAACCGGGGAAGGCGGTGCGGCGTCGGCGAACCCGGCCACGTGCTGATCCGCACCCCGCACCTCACCCGGGGCACCTGGCGCCCGGCCGCGGGGGAGGCCCCGCTCTTCGAGGTGAACCCGCTCAACCCCGACGACCCCACCGACCTGGTGCAGCGCACCGGCGACCTGGGCCGTATCAGCCCTCAGGGCGACCTGGAGATCCACGGCCGGGTGGACGACCAGGTCAAGATCCTCGGCGTGCGCGTGCACCCGGCCGAGGTCGGCGCGGTGATCACCCGCATGCCGGAGGTCGAGGACGCGGCCGTCGTGGTCCGCGCCGGGGACGACGGACCCGTCCTGGTCGCCTACGTCGTCCCGGCCCACGGCGCGGACGTGGACGCCTCCGCCGTACGCCGGCACGTGGCCGCGGCGGGCTCCAACGCGATGGTCCCGGCCCGGGTGGTCCTCCTGGAGCGGCTGCCGCTCACCGG
This sequence comes from Streptomyces sp. NPDC085931, assembly GCF_044540565.1. Classification (NCBI taxonomy): domain Bacteria; kingdom Bacillati; phylum Actinomycetota; class Actinomycetes; order Kitasatosporales; family Streptomycetaceae; genus Streptomyces; species Streptomyces sp. NPDC085931. The sequence goes on along the minus strand of NZ_JBITSK010000003.1, from coordinate 215,879 downwards.
CCACGGCAAGCTGGACCGGGCCGCGCTCCCCGACCCCGACGACACCGCCGAGCAGCAGCCGCAGGAGGAGGCGGCGGACGAGGGCGAGTGGACCGCGACGGAACGGCGCGTCGCCGCGCTGTGGTCCGAGGTGTTCAAGAAGGAGATCACCTCCCGGCACGCCAACTTCTTCGACCTCGGCGGCCACTCGCTGATGCTGGCCCGGCTCCTCGCCCGCATCCGCCGGACGTTCGAGGCGGAGCTGAATCTGCCGACCCTGTACCGGTCGGCGACGATCGCCACCCTCGCGCAGGCCGTGGACGACGCGCTGCGGCAGGGCGCCGCGGCCGAGGAGGAACCGGCGCCCGTACCCGTCCCGCGCGAGGCCGACCAGCCGCTCTCCCCCGAGCAGGAGGGCCTGTGGTTCCTCCAGCAGCTGGACCCGCACAGCTCCGCCTACAACATGGCCGGCGTGTTCCGGCTGCCCACCGGCATCGACGAGCAGGACGTGCGCGCGGCCTTCCTCACGGTGTGCCGCCGCCACGAGGCGCTGCGACTGCGCTTCCGCGAGGTCGACGGGCGCCCCGTGCAGTCCGTGGGGGAGGCCGCCGTCGACTTCGCCGCCCTGCCGGCCGTGGCCGACCGGCCGTCGGGCCTGGCCGCCCTGTCGAAGGCGGCCGCCGACGCCTTCGACCTGGTCGCCGGCCCCCTGGTACGGGTCCGGACGGTCCGCGTCGCGGCCGACGAGCTCCTCGTCGGCCTGACCGTCCATCACCTGTGCTGCGACGGGGTGTCGTGGAGCCTCGTCGCCCAGCAGGCCGACGAACTGCTCGCCGGCACCGACCGGCACACGCACCTGGACGGCGGCACGTCCCGGCTCCAGTTCGGCGACTACGCGGCCTGGCGTGCGCGCCGGACGACCGGCGAGCGCGCCGAGGCCGACCTGGCCTACTGGCGCGACCTGCTCGCCGGCACCCCCGCCCCGGACGTGCCGTGGGGACGTCCCGTGCCCGGCGAACGGCCGCACCAGGCACGGGTACTGCGCCTCCCGGTCGCCCGCGAGGTGACCGACCGCCTCGCCGAGCTGTGCGCGAGGTCCGGGGCCACCGAGTACATGGCGATGATGACCGTCCTCGCCCATGTCCTGTCCCGGGCGGCGGCGCAGGACCGGGTCGTCATCGGCAGCGACAGCGTGGGCCGGGACCGCGAGGAGTTCGAGGACGTCGTCGGGTTCTTCGTCCGGACGCACGCCTACCGCTTCGACATGGCGGGCGACCCGACGTTCGAGGAGGCACTCGCCCGGGTCAGGTCGACGCTCGTCGAGGCGTCGGGGCACCGGGACGTGTCCTACGCGCAGGTCGTCGAGGCCGTCGCCGCCGCCCGGGACGGGGACCGCAGCCCGCTGTTCAACGTGATGCTGCGGATGCCGCCGCGCGAGGAACTGCCGCGCGAGGCAGCCCTGTTGCGTCCGGTCGACGTGGTCGCCGAGGCCGGCGACGGCTCCGGCACGGCACCCACCGCCAAGTTCGACCTCACCGTGGTGGTACGCCCCACGCGGTCCGGCACCGTCCTGGACTTCGAGTACGACGCCGACACGGTCCAGCCCGAGTTCGCGGCCGCGCTCGGCGAGCGGTTCACACGCCTGCTCCGCTTCGCCGCCGAGCAGCCGGCGCGCCCGCTGGCCGACTCCGGCCGGGCCGGCCACCCCTTCGCCGAGCCGCTTCCCGCGCGGGACCTCGTCCCCGTCGCCGAGCGGTTCCGGCGCCGGGCAGCGGACACCCCGGACGCCGTCGCCCTCTCCTGGGCGGAAGGTGAGGTGACCTACCGTCAGCTGGCCGCCGCGGTGGCGGGCGCCGCGCAGAGGATCCCGGCGGGGGAGCGCGTCGGCGTGCTGGGCGGCAAGTCGCCGGCCACCGTCGCCGCCCTCGTCGCCGCGCTCGGCGCCGGCGCCACCGCCGTGCTCCTGGACGACGGGCTGCCCGAACCGCGGCGCGCCGCCATGGTGGCCAAGGCCGGCGTCCGGCAGATCCTGCTCACCGAGCCCTCGACCGCGGCACAGGCGCCCGGCGACGCCACCGCGCAGCGCGTGACCTTCGAGGAACTCGCCAAGAGCGGGGACGGGCCGCTCCGCCCCGTCCCCGCCCGGCCCCTGGAACCGGCGTACGTCTTCTTCACGTCCGGCACCACCGGCGAGGCCAAGGCCGTCGTCGGATCGCACCGCGGCCTCGACCACTTCATCGACTGGGAGACGACGGAGTTCGGCGTGCACGCCGGGGACCGTGTGGCGCAGCTGACCACGCTCTCCTTCGACGCGGTCCTGCGCGACGTCCTCGTGCCGCTCACCCAGGGGGCCACCCTGTGCCTGCCGCCGGCGAGCGCCCTGGACGACACGGCGCGGATGGTGGACTGGCTGGAGCGCGAGCGCGTCACCGTCGTCCACACCACGCCCAGCGTCGCGGCGTCGTGGCTGCGGGACACCGACCGGGCCACGGCGCCCCTGGCCGGCCTGCGGCTGCTCTGCCTCGCGGGCGAACCCCTCACCGGCCGGCTCGTCCAGGAACTGCGGGAGCGGCTGCTGGGCCCGGACACCGAGGTCGTCAACTTCTACGGGCCCACCGAGACGACCATGATCAAGACGTTCCACCGGGTGACGGCCGAGCAGGACACCGGACCGGTGCCCGTGGGCCGCCCGCTGCCCGGCGCCCAGGCCGTCGTCCTCGGCGCGGACGGCTCCGTCCGCGGCCCCGGCGAACGCGGCGAGATCGTCATCCGGACGCCGTACCGGACCCTGGGCTACCTCGACGACGCCCGCGCGGCCTCGAACTTCCGTCCCAACCCGTTCTCCGACGACCCGGACGACCTCGTCTACCACACGGGAGACCTCGCAGTGGTCGGCGCCCTCGGGGAGATCCACGTCGAGGGGCGCCGTGACGACCTGCTCAAGGTGCGCGGTGTCCGGGTGCATCCCGCGGAGGTCGCGGCCGAGCTGACCACCCATCCGCAGGTGCGCCAGGTCCACGTGGAGGCGGACAAGGAGGCGGACGGCTCGCTCGTCGCCTACGTCGTGCGCGCCCCCGGCTCCGCGCTGACCACGGAGGAACTGCGCGGCCACGCGCGCGAGCGCCTGCCGCTGGCCGTCGTGCCCTCGCTGTTCCTCTTCGTCGACCGGTTCGCGCTGCTGCCCAACGGCAAGCTGGACCGGTCCTCCCTCAAGGGCGCCTCGGCCCCGGCCGCTCAGGAGCGCGTCGCGCCCCGGGACGACACCGAGACCCTGATCTGGTCCATGTGGTCCGAACTCCTCGGCCACGACGACTTCGGCGTCACCGACGACTTCTTCGCCGTCGGCGGGCACTCCCTGCTCGCCACCATCCTGCTGACCCGGATCCGCAAGAAGACCGGCCTGTCGCTGTCGCTGCGCAAGCTCCTGGAAGGACCGAGCGTCGACCGTCTGGCCGCGTCCGTACGCGAACTGCGCAAGGAGTCCGACGAGCAGGCGAGCGAACTGCTGCTGACGCTGCGTCAGGGAGCCGCGGGCGGACCCCGGTTGTTCCTCGTGCACCCGATCGGCGGCGACGTGCTGTGCTTCCGGGACGTGGCGTCGGCGCTGCCGCCCGAGTTCACGGTGATCGGGGTCCGCTCTCCCGGGCTGGACGGCGGCACCGTGTTCACCTCGATCCAGGAGATGGCGGCCGCCTACCTCCACGAGGTGCTCAAGGTGCAGCCCGAGGGCCCCTACCACTTCGCGGGCTGGTCCATGGGAGGCGCCGTCGCCTACGAGATGGCACGCCAGCTCTCCTTCGAGGGGGTGCGCACCGGCTCCCTGGTGCTGCTGGACAGCTACGCGCCCGGCTCGAAGGCCTTCGAGCACTTCGCGGGACCCGTCGCCGACCGGGTGGCGTCCTTCGCCCGCGACCTGGAGCGCATGACCGGCGAGCGGGTCGACGCCGCGCTGCTCGGCGGCGGCCGGCCGGCGGCCGGAGAGGAGCAGCAGTCGCTGCGCCGCAGGTTCACGGTGTTCGACGCCAACGCCACCGCGCTGGTGAACTACCGCATGCGGCGCGCCCGCCTCAGGGACACCCGGCTCACGCTGGTGCTCGCCGGTGACCAGACACGGCCGGAGGGAACGTCCCCCGCCCTCGGCTGGGAGGAGGCACTGGGCACGCCGGTGGAGACCCGGACCGTGCCCGGCGCCGACCACTTCACCCTGGTCCAGCCCTCGCACGCCGCGGTCACGGCCGGGGAGATCGCCCGCGCGGTCGCGCCGGGCACCGCCGGTCAGGAGGAGGAGCGCGGATGAACGACACGTCCCCGCCCCGCTTCCGGGCGTACTCGGCACGCGACCTGGACGCGCTGCTGGACCGCTGCGGGGCGGACCCCGAGACGAGGCTCCAGATCCGGGCCGTGGCCGCGGTCCTGCCGTTCCGGACCAACCAGTACGTGGTCGACGAGCTCATCGACTGGGACGACGTGCACGACGACCCGGTCTTCCGGCTGGTCTTCCCGCAGCCCGACATGCTGGCCGCCGACGAGCTGAAGAGCGTGACGGACCTGCTGCGCGAGGAGGCCGGACCCGCCCGTCTCGCGCCGGTCGTGCGGGAGATCCGCGCGGGGATGAACGCGCACCCGGCGGGCCAGACCGACCAGAACGTCCCCCGGTGGCGGGGGCAGCGGCTCTCGGGCGTACAGCACAAGTACGACGAGACGCTGCTGTACTTCCCGCGTCAGGGCCAGACCTGCCACGCCTACTGCACCTACTGCTTCCGCTGGGCGCAGTTCGTCGGGGTGCCCGAGCTGAAGATGGCCGCGGAGAAGGACGACGCCGACGCGCTCGCCGCCTACCTGCGGCACCACACCGAGATCACCGACATCCTGGTGACCGGCGGCGACCCGCTCATCATGCGCACCGGCCACCTGCGGCGCGCGGTCGAACCCTTCCTGGCCCCGGGAATGGAGCACATCAGGACCATCCGGATCGGCACCAAGGCCCTGACCTACTGGCCCTACCGGTTCACCGACGACGAGGACGCCGACGACCTTCTGCGGCTGTTCGAGGAGGTCCGCGGAAGCGGCCGGCACCTCGCGGTGATGGCTCATGTGACGCATCCCCGCGAGCTCCACCCGGAGCCCGTGCGGCGCGCGATCGAGCGGATCCGGTCGACGGGTGCCGTGATCCGCACCCAGGCGCCGCTGGTCAGGTCGATCAACGACGACGCCGCCGTCTGGCGGGAGATGTGGACCCGGGCCGTCGCCCTCGACGCCGTGCCCTACTACATGTTCGTGGAGCGTGACACCGGACCGCGCCAGTACTTCGAGGTCCCGCTCGTCCGCGCCTGGCAGATCTACCGGGAGGCCCTGTCGTCCGTGACCGGGCTGGCGCGCACGGTGCGCGGCCCGTCCATGTCCGCCACCCGCGGGAAGGTGGTCGTCGACGGAGTGACGGAGATCGCCGGACAGCCCGCGCTCGCACTGCGCTATCTGCAGGCCAGGGATCCGGACGTCGTCGGGCGGCCGTTCTTCGCACGGTTCGACGCGCGGGCGACCTGGGTGACGGACCTGCGGCCGCTGTCGCCGTCGGACGCCCCCTTCCTGGACCAGACGGCCACGGCCCGTCCGGCGGACCGGATCACGGACGGACCCTGAGGCCCACCGACGGACCTCGAGGGCCACCGACGGACCCTGAGGCCCACCGGGGAGACGGCCGCCCGCCCCGACGTCCCGCACCGGCCCGTCCGACCCCCTCTGCCCGCCCGCAACACCGCTATGTCAGGAGACCGTATGTCCGCGTCGGCAGCGCTGCCGCTGGTGGTGGAAGCAGGTTCCACCACCGACCTCGTAGACCTCATCGAGCACGACCGTGACGAACTCCGCTCGGCGCTCCACACCCACGGCGCGCTCCTCTTCCGGGGCTTCGACGTCGACGGCGTCGACGGACTGCAGTCGGCCGTCGACGCGCTGTCCGGGGAGACGCTCACCTACACCGAGGCCTCCTCACCGCGCACCTCGATCCAGGGCAATGTGTACACGTCCACCGACCACCCGGCCGAGGAGGAGATCTTCCTCCACAACGAGTGCTCCTACCAGGACACCTGGCCGATGACGCTGTACTTCTACTGCCTGCGCACGCCCGAGACGCTGGGATCGACGCCGCTGGCGGACACCCGGCGGCTGTACGCGGCGATCGACCCCGCGGTTCGGGAGGAGTTCGCGCGCCGGCGCTGGAGTCTGGTGCGCAACTACCACCCCAACTTCGGCGTCCCGTGGCCCAAGGTGTTCGGCACCGACAGCCGGGCCGAGGTGGAGGCCTACTGCAAGGAACACGGGCTGATCCCCGAGTGGACCGGCGAGGACGGGCTGCGCACCCGCGTGGTGCGGGACGCGCTGCACCGCCACCCGCACACCGGCGAGGAGGTGTGGTTCAACCACATCACCTTCTTCCACGTGACCACGCTCCCGGAGGACGTCCAGGAGGGCCTGCTCGCCCTGTTCGGCGAGGAGGGCCTTCCCACCAACACGTACTACGGCGACGGCGGGCGCATCCCCGACGACGTGATGGACCACCTGCGCGCCTGCTACGCGGACTGCCGGGTCCGCTTCGACTGGCAGCGCGACGACATCCTCGTGGTGGACAACATGCTGGCCAGCCACGGCCGGGAGCCCTTCACCGGCGACCGGAAGATCGCCGTCGCGATGGCGGAACCGCACACCGCCGGACAGGGAGAGCCGCGATGAGCGCCCGGAACACGCCGACCTCGGAGCCCACCGAGCCCTCCGGGCCCGTGATCCTCGGCATCTCGGCCCACTTCCACGACTCGGCGGCGGCGCTGCTGGTCGGCGGCCGACTCGTGGCCGCCTCCCACGAGGAGCGCCACACCCGGCGCAAGCAGGATCCCGACCTGCCCATCGACGCCGTGCGCGACTGCCTGGACCAAGCCGGTCTGCGCATCACCGACGTGGACTGCGTGGCCTACTACGAGGACCCGGCGAAGAAGCTCCACCGCCAGCTGTGGACCGGACTGCCGGCCTTCCCGGACAGCAGCGCGAGCGCCCTGTACCGGCTGGACGCCGACCGGCCGCTGCGGGAGATCCGGGACCTGCTGGGCTGGGACGGCCGGGTCGAGTTCGTCGACCACCACCTCTCCCACGCCGCGAGCGCCTACTACTTCTCCGGTTTCGACGACAGCGCCGTGCTGACGGTCGACGCGGTCGGCGAGTGGGCCACCACCAGCTGGGGGATCGGCCGGGGCGCCTCGCTCGAACTGGCCGAACAGGTCGAGTTCCCGCACTCCCTGGGCCTGCTGTACAGCGCGGTCACCGGCTACCTCGGCTTCGAGGTGAACGAGGGCGAGTACAAGGTGATGGGCCTCGCCCCCTACGGCGAGCCGCGGTTCCGGGACGAGATCGGCCGGCTCGTCCATGTCACCGAGGACGGGTCGTTCCGGCTCGACCTGGACTACTTCGACTTCACCAACCCCGACGGCATGCTCGGTGAGCGTTTCACGTCCCTGGTCGGCGTGGCGCCGCGGGTGCCGGAGTCGGCGATCGACAAGGTCCACCACGACCTCGCGCGCAGCATCCAGGTGGTGACCGAGGAGACCCTGCTGCGCATGGTCGACAAGGCCCACCGCATGTCGGGCAGCGAGAACCTGTGCATGGCCGGAGGCGTGGCCCTCAACGTCGTCGCCGTGCGCCGGATCGTGGAGGAGGGCCCCTTCGCCAGGGTGTTCGTGCAGCCGGCCGCCGGCGACGCGGGCGGCAGCCTCGGCTGCGCGGCCGTCGCCCACCAGCGCCTGACCGGCCGGCGGCCCCGGCAGGACCGGCTGACCTCCGTCCTCCTCGGTTCCGGCACCGACTCCGACGGCATCGCCCGGCTGCTCGGCGCGTACGGCGGGCAGAACTTCGCGGACTTCCGCGGGGACGAGGCGGGACTGCTCGATGCCGTCGCCGGGCGGCTGGCCGACGGCAAGGTGATCGGCTGGTACCACGGCCGGGAGGAGTTCGGGCCCCGCTCGCTCGGCGGGCGGTCCATCCTGGCCGACCCGCGGGGCGACGACACACGCGACCGGATCAACGCCTCGGTCAAGATGCGCGAGGCGTTCCGGCCGTTCGCGCCCGCCGTGCTGGCCGAGCACGCGCACGAGCACTTCCGGCTCGACCACGAGTCGCCGTTCATGCTGGAGACCTGCGAGGTCGTGTCGCCGCTGTCGCTGCCGGCCATCACCCACGTCGACAAGTCGGCCCGCGTGCAGACCGTCACCGAGGCGACGAACGGGCGCTTCTACCGCCTCATCCGCGCGTTCGCCGACCGGACGGGCTGCCCGCTGCTGCTGAACACGTCGTTCAACCTGCGGGGAGAACCGATCGTCCACACCCCCGTCGACGCCCTGCTCTGCTTCCTGCGGTCGGACATCGACTGCCTGGTGCTCGACGACTTCGTCCTGGACCGCGACGCGCTCCCGCAGTCCTGGGTGACCTGGTTCAAGGGCACCCGGCCCCCGCGCCGGAGCCGGGTGAGCGACAGCGTGTACACCCTGCTGTGACGAGGACGGCCACCCCGCTGCCCCCTTGACGGTCCGGGGCCGAGACCATCAGGTCACGGCCCCGGACTTCGTCCTCGTCACGGGCCGGGCCCAGTTGCCGCCGTACGGCCGGGAGATCCGGCCGGTGCCGAGCGTCAGGCCGCCACGAGTTCCTGCTCACGCTCAGGCAGTACCGGTGCCGTGACCTTGGGCTTCCTGTTGGGCAGCGAGAGCCGGAAGACCTTGTGCCAGGCGGAGAACACCTGCTTGTGCAGTGGCCCGGTGACGTACTCCAGCTCGTACTTCTCGAACAGCGCGCGCACCTTCACCGCGACCTCGGCGTACCGGTTGCTCGGCAGGTCCGGGAACAGGTGGTGCTCGATCTGGTGCGAGAGGTTGCCGGTCATGAAGTGCATGGCCTTGCTGCCGCTGATGTTCGCCGAGCCCATCATCTGGCGCAGGTACCACTGGCCGCGCGTCTCGCCCCTGATCGACCGGCGCTCGAAGACCTGTACGCCCTCGGGGAAGTGCCCGCACATGATCACCGAGTGGGACCAGATGTTGCGGACCAGGTTCGCGGTGAACGTGGCGCCGAGCGTGGGGAGGAACGACGGGCCCGACAGCAGCGGGTGGATCACGTAGTCCTTGAGCACCTGCTTGCGGATCTTGCGGCCCACGGCCCTGGCCCGCGCGCGGAACTCCGGGTTCTTGCGCCGGCGCTTGGTCAGGTTCTTGCCCAGCTCCAGGTCGTACGCCGCGATGCCGTACTCGAAGAAACAGGCGTTGAGGAAGTTCCACAGCGGCTGGCCGAGATGGATCGGGTGCCACTTCTGGTCCTCGTCGACGCGCATGATGCCGTAGCCGAGGTCGTTGTCCTTGCCGATCACGTTCGTGTACTTGTGGTGCAGCTCGTTGTGCGAGTGCTTCCACTGGTCGGACGGCGAGACGTGGTCCCATTCCCAGGTGGTGGAGTGGATCTTCGGGTCCCGCATCCAGTCCCACTGGCCGTGCAGGATGTTGTGGCCGATCTCCATGTTGTCCATGATCTTCGCCACGGACAGCCCGGCGGTGCCGAGCAGCCACGCGGGCGGGAAGAACGAGAACAGCAGCACGCCCCTGCTGACCAGTTCGAGCTTGCGCTGCGCCGAGATGACCTTCCGGATGTACGCGGCGTCCTTCTCTCCGCGGCCGGCGATCACTTCGTCGCGGATCGCGTCCAGCTCGCGTCCGAGCTCCTCGATCTGCTCCGCGGTCAGGTGGGCGGTGGGGTCGATGGCGGTCAAACTGTTCCTATCGTTCGATGTCGCAGGGGCCCGCCGCGGCGGACACGCAGGTCTGGATGAGGACGCCCGGCTCGGCCTCGGTGATCTCGCCGGTGCGCAGGTCCCGGACGGCGCCCGCCTTGAGCGGCGTGGTGCAGCCGAAGCAGATGCCCATGCGGCACCCGGACGGCATGAGCACGCCCGCCTCTTCGCCGACGTCGAGCAACGGCGTGGCGCCGTCCGCGTCGACGCTTTTGCCGGTGGCGCTGAACGTGACCTCGCCGCCGTCGCCGGTCACGACGACGCTGGGGCGGAAGCGCTCGGTGTGCAGGCGGTCCTGGAGGCCGTGCGCGCCCCAGTGCTCCTCGGCGGCGTCGAGCAGGCCCGTGGGCCCGCAGGCCCAGGTCTCGCGCTCGGCCCAGTCGGGCACGAGTTCACCGAGACGGGCGAGGTCGAGGACGCCGTCCGTGGCGGTGTGCACCTCGGTGAGTCGCAGCTTCCCGCCCGCGGCCAGGTCGTGCAGTTCGTTGCGGAAGATCACGTCGTGCGGCCGTGGCGCGCAGTGCACCATGACGACGTCGTCGAACGCGGTGTCGCGCAGCATGCCCATCACGGGCGTGATGCCGCTGCCGGCCGTCAGGTAGAGCACCTTGGCGGGCGTGGCCCGCGGCAGCACGAAGTCACCGGTCGCCTGGTCGAGCTGGATCAGCGTGCCCGGTCGCGCCCTGCGGACCAGGTGGTTGCTGACCTTGCCGTCCGGGATCGCCTTCACGGTGATCGTGATGCGGCCGTCCTGGCGGTGTGCCGGCGAGGTGAGGGAGTAGGCACGCCACAGGCGCACCCCGTCGACGTCGACCCCGATCCGCACGTACTGACCGGCCCTGTGGCCGCGCCAGCCCCGTCCCGGCCTGATCACGATGGTCGCGGCGTCAGCCGTCTCCGGGTGCACGGCCTCGATGCGTCCCCGCAGGTCGGCGCCCGCACGCAGCGGGCTGACCAGGTCCAAATAGTCCGACGGCAGCAGCGGCGTCGTGACCATCTCCAGCAGTTTCCACGCCCTGCTGCGCAGGGCAGTACTCGTCATGACTCCAGCTTGCTGTGCCTCAGGGCGTAAAGTCCTGACCGCAGAACATAAATCTGATCAGCCGATTTGTTCGCAGGGAACAAAACGTGAGCCATGCAATCCAGCGGGCCAGTGAACTGGCCCTGGACGAGACGACGGTCGCCGCACTCCGGGCCCAGCTGAAGACCACCGCCGACGAGGTCGTCCAGGCGATCATCGACGAGGTCCCTTCCTACGCCAACGCCCTGTCGGGCCACATGGGCGCCACCATCCGCCGAGCCGTCCGCACCGCCCTGGGACACTACCTGGACCTCGCGAGCGGGAAGGCCACCGGCGGCGACGCCGGTGACGCGGCCTACGAGCTGGGCCGCGGCGAGGTCCGCGACGGCCGTTCGATGGACGCCCTGCTCAGCGCCTACCGCGTCGGCGCCCGCGTGGCCTGGCGATGCCTGGCTGCGGGCGCCGTGCCCGCGGGACTGCCCGCCGCCGAGGTCGCCAAGTTCGCCGAGCTGACCTTCGCCTACATCGACGAGCTCTCCGCCGCGAGCGCCGCGGGCCACGCCGACGAACTGGCCGCCCAGGGCAGGGCCCAGGAACGCCACCTGGAACACCTGGCCCGCGACCTGCTCGCCGGCGCGAGCCCCGACGTGCTGCTGGCCTCCGCCCAGCGGGCCGGGTGGCCGCCCCCGGCTTCCCTGACCGCGGTGCTGCTGCCCGCCGCCCAGGCCCGGCCCGCCTACCGCGCGCTCGACCCGAGCACCCTCGTCCTCGACGATCTGCCGGACTCCACCGGTGTGCTCCTCGTCCCCGACGCCGACCGGTCACATCTCCTGCGGCAGCTGACCGACCGCGCCGCCGTGGTCGGCCCCGCCCGGCCATGGACCCGTGCGTCCGCCTCCTACGCGCGCGCCGTACGCGCGCGCTCCCTGTCCTGCGACATCCGCGACACCGAGGAGCACCTGCCCGAGCTGGTGCTGAGCGCCGACGCGGACGCGTTCGCGGACCTGCGGGCCCGGGCCCTCGCACCGCTGCGGACCTTGCCCGTCGCGACCGCACGGCGGCTGGAGGAGACACTGCGGGCGTGGCTGCTGCACCAGGGCAGGCGGGACGCGGTGGCGGCGGCGCTGTTCGTCCACCCCCAGACCGTCCGGTACCGGATGGCGCAGCTGCGGGAGCTGTTTCCGGATCTCGCCTCACCGCACCGGGTCCTCGAACTGACCCTCGCGGTCGGCCTCCGAACCGACTGACGGGCACCGCCCGGCTCCCGGCGCGATCCGCAGCCGTCAGGGTTGCGTCAAAGGCGTGGGCCGTGTCGTCAGGGAGGCGTCAACGACCGGTCGGATCCGGCCACGGGTGCGGTTTTCTCTACTCGTCCCTACCGACCGCACCTCACTCCAGGAGTTCGCGATGGCCGATGTGGCCTTCGTCGTCGTCACGATCGCGGGTTTCGTGCTCGTGGCTCTCGTCGCCAAGGGGGTGACGAAGCTGTGACCGCCGAGAACATCGTCGGCCTCGTCGTGGCCGTCTCCCTGCTGGGCTATCTCGTCCTCGCCCTGATCTTCCCGGAGAGGTTCTGAGACACGAGATGGGTCCCGTACTCGCCGGCGTGCTCCAGCTGGTCGCTCTGACGGCCGCGCTGGCACTCGCATACAAACCCCTCGGCAGCCACATGGCCAGGGTGTACTCCTCCGGCAAGCACCTGCGTGTCGAGAGGTGGATCTACCAGGGCATCGGCGCCGACCCCGACACGCAGATGCGCTGGCCCGCGTACCTGCGCGGCGTCCTCGCCTTCTCCGCGGTCGGTGTCCTGTTCCTCTACGCGCTCCAGCGGCTCCAGGGCCACCTGCCCGGCTCGCTCGGCTTCGCCTCGATCGACCCGGACCAGGCGTTCAACACGGCCGTGTCGTTCGTGACCAACACGAACTGGCAGTCGTACTACGGCGAGCAGGCCATGGGGCACGTCGTGCAGACCGCCGGCCTGGCCGTGCAGAACTTCGTCTCCGCGGCCGTCGGCATGGCCGTCGCCGTGGCGCTGGTGCGCGGCTTCGCACGCTCCCGCACGGGGGAGCTGGGCAACTTCTGGGCCGACCTGGTGCGCGGCGTCGTCCGCGTCCTGGTCCCGATCGCCGCCGTCGCCGCGGTCGTGCTGGTGGCGTGCGGCGTGATCCAGAACTTCTCCGGCATCCACGAGGTCGGACAGTTCACGGGCGGCGCGCAGCAGTGGAACGGCGGCGCGGTCGCCTCCCAGGAGGCCATCAAGGAACTCGGCACCAACGGCGGCGGCTACTTCAACGCCAACAGCGCCCACCCCTTCGAGAACCCCACCCCGTTCTCCAACCTGTTCGAGATCTTCCTGATCCTGCTGATCCCGTTCTCGATCACCCGGACGTTCGGGCTGATGGTCGGCTCGGTCAAGCAGGGCTACGCGATCCTCGCCACCATGGGCACCATCTGGGTCGGCTTCGTGGCGCTCATGATGTGGACCGAGTTCTCCCACCACGGTCCGGCCTTCGAACTGGCCAACGGGGCGATGGAGGGCAAGGAGGTCCGCTTCGGCATCGGCGGCTCGTCGATCTTCGCGGTGTCGACCACCCTCACCTCGACAGGTGCGGTGGACTCCTTCCACTCCTCCTTCACCGGCCTCGGCGGCGGCATCACCCTGCTCGGCATGATGCTGGGCGAGATCGCGCCCGGCGGCGTGGGCTCCGGCCTCTACGGCATGCTGATCATGGCGATCATCGCGGTGTTCATTGCCGGCCTGATGGTGGGCCGCACGCCCGAGTACCTGGGCAAGAAGATCGGCCCCCGCGAGATCAAGCTCGCGGCCTGCTCCCTCCTGGTCACCCCGGCGCTCGTGCTCGTCTTCACCGCCTTCGCGATGGCGCTGCCCACCCCGCCGAACTCGATGACCAACAGCGGGGCGCACGGTTTCACCGAGATCCTCTACGCCTACACGTCCGGCGCCAACAACAACGGATCGGCGTTCGCCGGCCTGAACGCGGACACGCAGTGGTTCAACACCACGATCGGCCTGGCGATGCTGCTCGGCCGCTTCCTGCCGATGGTGTTCGTGCTGGCGCTGGCCGGCTCGCTCGCCGAGCAGCAGCCGGTCCCGGCGACGGCGGGCACCCTGCGCACGGACAAGCCGCTGTACGCCGGGCTGCTGGTCGGCACGATCGTCGTCATCACCGGGCTGACGTACTTCCCCGCGCTCGCGCTGGGGCCGCTGGCCGAAGGGCTGGCGTGATGACCACCCACGTAAAGAAGCAGGACTCCATGTCCACTCCCACCCTCGCCCCGCACCAGGACGCCCCCACCGGGCACAAGGCCCCCGAGGGCCGAGTCGGCGCCGGTCTGTTCGACCCCGGGCAGCTCCTCAGGTCGCTGCCGGACGCCTTGCGCAAGCTCGACCCGCGGGTGATGGTCACGTCCCCCGTGATGTTCGTGGTGTGGATCGGCTCCGTGCTGACCACGGCCTTCTCCTTCACCGACCCCGGCGACTGGTTCGGCTGGACCATCAGTGCCTGGCTGTGGCTGACGGTGGTCTTCGCCAACCTGGCGGAGGCCGTCGCCGAGGGCCGGGGCAAGGCGCAGGCCGACACCCTGCGCAAGGCCAGGACCGACACGGTCGCCCGCCGCCTGGCCGGGGACCGCGAGGAGCGGGTGCCCGGCACCGAGCTGAGGATCGGCGACCTGGTCGTCTGCGAGGCCGGTGACATCATCCCCGGGGACGGAGACGTCATCGAGGGCGTCGCCTCCGTCGACGAATCGGCGATCACCGGTGAATCCGCGCCCGTGATCCGCGAGTCCGGCGGAGACCGCTCGGCGGTCACCGGCGGAACGAAGGTCCTCTCCGACCGGATCGTCGTCCGGATCACCACGAAACCCGGCGAGACCTTCATCGACCGGATGATCGGCCTGGTCGAGGGCGCGGCCCGGCAGAAGACGCCGAACGAGATCGCCCTGAACATCCTGCTGGCCTCGCTGACCATCGTCTTCCTGCTCGCCTGCGCCACCCTGCCGCCCCTGGCGGACTACGCGGGCACCCACCTGACGATGGTCGTCCTCGTCGCCCTGCTGGTCTGCCTCATCCCGACCACCATCGGCGCCCTGCTCTCGGCGATCGGCATCGCCGGCATGGACCGGCTCGTGCAGCGCAACGTGCTCGCCATGTCCGGGCGCGCGGTCGAGGCCGCCGGTGACGTCTCCACCCTGCTGCTGGACAAGACCGGCACCATCACCCTGGGCAACCGCCAGGCCGCCGCGTTCGTGCCGGTCCGCGGTACGACCGAGGCACAGGTCGCCGACGCGGCGCAGCTGTCGTCGCTGGCCGACGAGACGCCCGAGGGCCGCTCCGTCGTCGTACTGGCCAAGGAGAGGCACGGGCTGCGTGAGCGCCACCAGGGCGAGCTGGTCGGCGCCGAGTGGATCCCCTTCACCGCCCAGACCCGGATGTCGGGCGTGGACGTCGACGGCCGCAGGATCCGCAAGGGCGCGGCCGGTTCGGTCACCGCCTGGGTCCGGGACAACGGCGGCACCGTCGCCGACGACGCGGACCTGATCGCCGACCGCATCGCCGAGGCCGGCGGTACGCCGCTGCTCGTCGCGGTCGAGGACGCCCGCGGGGCCCGCGTCCTGGGCGTCATCCACCTCAAGGACGTCGTCAAGCACGGGATGCGGGAGCGGTTCGAGGAACTGCGCCGCATGGGCATCAGAACCGTCATGATCACGGGTGACAACCCGCTGACCGCGAAGGCCATCGCCGACGAGGCGGGTGTCGACGACTTCCTCGCCGAGGCCACCCCCGAGGACAAGATGGCCCTCATCAAGCGTGAGCAGGCCGCAGGCAAGCTCGTCGCCATGACCGGCGACGGCACCAACGACGCGCCCGCCCTCGCCCAGGCCGACGTCGGCGTGGCCATGAACACGGGCACGTCGGCCGCGAAGGAGGCCGGCAACATGGTCGACCTCGACTCCAACCCGACCAAGCTCATCGAGATCGTCGAGATCGGCAAGCAACTCCTCATCACCCGGGGCGCGTTGACCACGTTCTCCATCGCCAACGACGTCGCCAAGTACTTCGCGATCATCCCGGCGCTGTTCGCCGCCGTCCACCCCGGCCTGGACAAGCTCAACATCATGCGCCTGTCCTCGCCCGACTCCGCGATCCTGTCCGCGGTCGTCTTCAACGCGCTGGTCATCATCGCCCTGGTGCCGCTGTCCCTCAAGGGCGTGCGGTACCGGCCGCTCAGCGCGGACCGGCTGCTCCGGCGCAACCTGACGGTCTACGGCCTCGGCGGCCTGGTCGCCCCCTTCATCGGCATCAAGATCATCGACCTGCTCGTCTCCCTCATTCCCGGGCTGTGACTTCTCGAAAGCGTGCTGAAGGCCATGAACAACTCCGTATCGAACACCGCCCGGCTGCTCTGGGCGGGCCTGCGCGCCCTGCTCGTGCTGACCCTGGTGACGGGCGTCCTCTACCCGCTGGCCGTCACCGGCGTCGCGCAGGGGCTGTTCCACGACAAGGCGAACGGCTCCGAGGTGACGGCGGACGGCAGGGTCGTCGGCTCGTCGCTGATCGGCCAGGCGTACGACCTGCCGCTGAAGGCGGGCCAGCAGACCCCGGCCGCGGACCTGAAGTGGTTCCAGGGCCGTCCGCGGAACGGCCTCGGCACCAACAGCGTCAACACCCGATACCGGCTCCTCCTGTCCGGTGCTACCAACCGGGCGGGCGACAACCAGCAGCTCATCCAGTGGGTGAAGGACGCCAGGGCCGCCGTCGTCAGGGACAACTCCACCGCCACCTACCGGGTGAAGCCGTCCCGGATCCCCGCCGACGCGGTCACCTCCTCCGGCTCCGGACTGGACCCGGACATCTCCCCGCAGTACGCCGACATCCAGGTCCACCGGGTCGCCGAACGGAACGGCCTGCCCACCGCCCGGGTCCAGAAGCTCGTCGACGAGCACACCGAGGGCCGCACGCTCGGCTTCCTGGGCGAGCCGCGTGTGAACGTCCTCGCCCTCAACATCGCCCTGAAGGAACTCGTGGCCGAGCATTGACGGCGTGACGCAGTGTCAGGTGGCGTCCACCGCCGGTCTCAGCGGGAGTCGGTCTGCTGGATGCTGTCGCCGCGGTTGTTGAGGGCGATGAAGGTGCCGATGCGCCGGAAGTCGTTGATCACGCCGAAGAGGGTCTTGTTCGCCGGGAGCAGGGCCCTCAGGGCGGGCTTGTCGGCCAGCCGGGCATCCAGCAACTCCTTGTAGGCGTTGTAGACACGAGCGGTGTAGTTGGGCTCCTTCGCGGCGTTCATCCGGTAGTCGTTGGTGATCGCGATGGACGCCAGGTCCATGAGATAGCAGTCGAAGAGGTCCGTGACGTCCGAGGCCTTCGCGCCCTCTTCCCGCGACTGCGCCTGCCGGGCGAGGGCCTCGGCCATGTCCACCACGATGTCCCGGTAGATGCCGTGCCGTGTGCTGCTGGGGAAGGCGGCCATGATGTGGTCGGCCTGCCCGGCGCCCGTGGTGCTCATGGTGCGGGGCGTGGCCAGGTCCGCCAGGCCCGGCACGGGCAGCGGAATGTCCTGGAACATCGACTCCTCGTCGGGGATGTTCCCGTTGCGGGAGGCGAGGGGGTGCAGGCCGATCTCGTGGGCGAGCATGCCCATGAGGTAGCCGGTGTCGTACTTCTCGAAGTAGTAGCTGGCGAGGTTGATCTGCACGCCCTCGTCGCCCAGGTCACGCACGTCGGCGGGCGTCTCGGTCGTGCGGACGTGCAAGGTGACGCGGACGGGACGGGAGCCGACGTAGGCCCCGATGGTCGGGTGCTCCCGGAGCAGCTCGATCACCCGGACGGCCTTGTCGCGGTACTTCCCCTCGGTGTGCTTGAGGTTGGTGAACTCGTAGTTCCCCGACCGGAAGGGGGTGAGGACCGGCTGCGCGGACTCGGCGCTCCGCGGCATCCGGGCCGGCACGTCCGTGCCGGGCGTACCGCCCGCGGCGTCCTGTGCCGAGGGCAGCGAGACGGGGTCGACCCAGACGGCGGAGCGCGGGACCGGGGCGGTTCCCCCGCGGGTCTCCGCCCAGGTCCGGTCCGCGTCCGGCTCGCCGTGGCGGGGCCGGGGCTCCACCTCGCCGATCAGTGCCTGCAGCAGGTGCAGATGGCGGTCGCGCAGACCGGCCGGTGCGAGGGAGGGGTCCTCGGGGGCCTCGTCGAGGTCGCCCAGCAGGCTCCCCGGGACGTGGGGGCGGTGCGGGGCGTCGGCGTCGCGGTACTCGTCGCGCAGGCCGAGCTGGTGGGTGAGTTCGTGCACCAGCTGCACGGCGTCCGCGTCCGTCCACCAGGTCGTCTGGTCCATGGTCCGGTCGCGGCCGGCCAGGTCCACGGTCAGGTGCGGGGCCCGGCCGGTGGGGTTGGCGGCGGTGGGGTCGACCCGCTCGACGGTGACGTGGAGGCGGTCGCCGCCGGGCAGGACGTGACCGGGGGCGTTCAGGAACTCGTGCACACCCGCCTGGAGTTGAGCGAGAACCCGAGCGGCCGCGTCGTCCGGGCCGCGCAGGGCGACGCGGACGGTGAGGTCGGTGACCGGCTCTCCGTCGTAGGTGAACCGCCGTGCGTCGAAGCCCGAGTGGACGGCGAACCGCGGACGCCGGTCGCGTGCTCTGCGGGGCAGCGGAGCGCCGGGAGTGGCGTGCGACGGCGCCCGGTCCTCGCTCGCGGGGGCGAGGCGGGGGCGGGTCTCACCGGAGTCGCCGCCCTGCAGTGAGGGGGCGGTCTGGATGCTGTCGCCCTGGTTGTTGAAGGCGAAGCTGGCGCCGAGGCCGAGGAAGTTGTTGGTGACGTTGTACCAGCTCTTGTTCGCCGGCAGCAGGTCGCGTACCGGGCTGCCGGCCGGCAGCAGCGCGGCGAACTGCTCCTTGTAGGCGTTGTACACCCTGGCCGTGTACCGGGGTTCCCAGGCCGCGTCCTTGCGGCGGTCGTTGGTCACCGCGATGGTGGCCAGGTCCATCAGGTAGGTGTCGACGAGGTCGGTGACGTCCTTGGCCTTGGCCCCCTCCTCACCGTTGCGGGCATCCTCGGCGAGCCGTTCGGCCATGGTCAGGACGATGTCGCGGTAGATGCCGTGGCGGATGGTGTGCGGGAAGGCGGCCATGATGTGGTCCTCCTGTCCGGCACCCTCGGTGTTCATGAACCGGGGCTCTTTCAGGGTTTCCAGACCGGGGACCAGCAGGGGCATGCCCCGGTAGAGGTCCTCCTCCTCGGGGATCTTCGTGTTCCGGCTCGCCAGGGGGTGCAGGCCGATCTCGTGGGCGAGCATGCCCATGAGGTAGCCGGTGTCGTACTTCTCGAAGTAGTAGCTGGCGAGGTTGATGTCGACGCCGTCGGAGCCGCGGTCGATGACGTCGGCCGGGGTCTCCGTCGTCCGCACGTGCAGGGTGATGCGGACGGTCCGATCGCCCACGTAGGCGCGGATCGTGTCGTGCCCGCGCAGCAGCTCGATGATGCGGATCGCCTTGTCGCGGTACTTCTCGTTCGTGTGCTTGAGGTTGGTGAACTCGAAGTTCCCCGACTTGAACGGGGCGAGCACCGGCTCCGCGGCCGCGGGCCCGGTGTCCCGGGACTGAGGCATGCGGGGCGCGACGCCGGTGGCCGCCGGGCCGCCGTTGTCGTCGCCACTGTGCGGCAGCCGGGGGCGGGCCTGGCCGGTCGCGGAGGAGGTGGGCGACGCCGCAGGGGTGGCCGGGGCGGGCTGCTGGATGCTGTCGCCCCGGTTGTTGGTGGCGATGCTGGTGGCGAGTTGGGTGAAGTTGCGGGCGACGCCGAACAGTGTCTTGTTCGACGGCAGGAGGTCCTTCAGCGCGGTGTCGTCCCCGAGGGCGTCGCGCAGCTGGTCCTTGTAGGCGTTGTAGACGCGGGCGGTGTAGTTGGGCTCCTTGACGGCGTTGAGCCGGTAGTCGCTGGTGACCGCGATGGAGGCGAGGTCCATCAGGTAGGTGTCGAACAGGTCGGTCACGTCCTGGTTCTTCGCCCCGGGCACGCCGACGCGTGCACGCCGGGCGAGGACCTGCGCCATGTCGATGACGATGCCGCGGTAGAGGCGGTGGCGGATGGTGGCGGGGTAGGCGGCCATGATGTGGTCGCGCTGGCCCGCGGATGCGCTGTTCATGGTGCGCGGCGGGTTGAGGTCGGTCAGTCCCGGCACGGTCAGGGGCATGCCCTCATAGGCCTCTTCCTGCTCGGCGATGTTCGCGTCGCGGCTGGCGAGGGGGTGCAGGCCGATCTCGTGGGCGAGCATGCCCATGATGTAGCCGGTGTCGTACTTCTCGAAGTAGTAGCTGGCGAGGTTGATGTCGACGCCGTCGGTGCCGCGGTCGATGACGTCCGCCGGGGTCTCCGTGGTGCGCACGTGCAGGGTGATGCGGACGGTGCGGTCGCCGATGTAGTTCCTGATGGTGGTGTGTTCGTCGAGGAGTTCGGCGATGCGGACGGCCTTGTCGAGGTAGCGGTCCGTCTGGTTGAGGTTCGTGAACTCGAACCGGCCCAGCCTGAACGGCATCGCCGCCTGCGCGGGTGCCTCGGACGCGGTGTCCGTGCTCTGCGGCATGTGGGCCGGGACATCGGGACCTGCTGCGGCGTCGCCGGCCCGGGGCAGGGAGACGGGGTCGACCCACACGGACTCGCGGAGTTCGCGCACGGCCGCGTCCCGCGCCGCGGTCCAGCTCTGGTCCGTCTCCTCGTCGTCGGAGCGGGGCGCCTGGGGGACGTCGCCGATGAGGGCTGCGAGGAGGGCCAGGTGGCGCTCGCGCAGGCCGGCGGGTGCGAGGGAGGAGTCCTCGGGGGCTTCGTCGAGATCGCCGAGGAGGCTGCCCAGGACGTGGGGGCGGTGCGGGGAGTCGGCGTCGCGGTATTCGTCGCGGAGCCCGAGTTGATGGGTTAGTTCGTGCACGAGTTGCACGGGGGCCGCGTCGGTCCACCAGGTGACCTGGTCCATGGCCCTGTCGCGGCCGGTGAGGTCGACGGTCAGGTGCGGGGGTTCGCCGGTGGTGTTGCCGGGGTCGACCTGTTCGACGGTCACGTGCAGACGGTCGCCGTTGGGCAACCGGTAGGCGGGGGCGTTGAGGAACTCCTCCACGCCCTGGCTCAACTGCCGGAAGACATCGGTCGCCTGGCCCGTCCTGCCGCGCAGGGCGACGCGGACGGTGAGGTCGGTGACGGGGTCACCGCCGTGGGTGAAGCGGCGCGCGTCGAAGCCCGAGCGGACGACGAACCGGGGACGGTGATCGCGCGCTCCCCGTGACGGCGACACCACCGGCGCCGGTGTCGGTGCCGGTGCGACCGTCGTCGTGCCGCTGTCGCTCCCGGGGAGCCGGGGCTGCGCCGCATCGCCGGTGGCCGGTGCGGGACGGACGGGCTGCTGGATGCTGTCGCCGTGGTTGTTGGTGCCGACACTGGCGGCGAGTTGGGCGAAGTCGCCGAGGACGCCGAACCGTCCCTTGTCGCCGGGCAGCAATGCGCGTACGGGGCTGTCGGGCGGCAATTGGGCGGCGAACTGCTCCTTGTAGGCGTTGTAGGCCCTGGCCGTGTAGCTGGGGTCGAGGATCGCTTTGGCGCGGTGGTCGTTCGTCACCGCGATGGAGGCGAGGTCCATCAGGTAGGTGTCGATCAGGTCCGTGACGTCCTGGTTCTTGGCTCCCGGGGCGCCGGCGTGTGCACGCCGGGCGAGGACGTGGGCCATCTCGGCCACGATGTCGCGGTAGATGCCGTGCCGGATGGTGTGGGGGAAGGCGGCCATGACGTGGTCTTCCTGGCCGGCGTCCTCGGTGTTCATGAAGCGGGGGTTCTTGAGGGTCTCCAGGCCCGGGACCAGCAGGGGCATACCGCGGTAGAGGTCCTCCTCCTCGGCGATCCTGGTGTTGCCGGAGGCCAGCGGATGCAGGCCGATCTCGTGGGCGAGCATGCCCATGATGTAGCCGGTGTCGTATTTCTCGAAGTAGTAGCTGGCGAGGTTGATGTCGACGCCGTCGTCGCCGTGGTCGATGACGTCGGCCGGGGTCTCCGTCGTCCGCATGTGCAGGGTGATGCGGACGGTGCGGTCGCCGATGTAGTTCTTGATGGTGGTGTGTTCGTCGAGGAGTTCGGCGATGCGGACGGCTTTGTCGAGGTAGCGGTCGGTCTGGTTGAGGTTCGTGAACTCAAACCGGCCCAGCTTGAACGGACGCGGCTCCGGCTCCGCGGCGGCGGGAGCCGGGGCGCTGCTCTGCGGCATCCGCGGGCGGACCTCGGTAGTCGTCGTGCCGTCGGTCCGGGACTGGGGCAGCCGGGGGCGCGCTTCGCCGGACGTGCCGGCGGCCGGTGCCGGGGGAGCGGCCGGGGTGGGCTGCTGGATGCTGTCGCCGCGGTTGTTTCCGCTGACGCTGCGCGCGAGTTGGGCGAAGTCGCCGAGGACGCCGAACCGTCCCTTGTCGCCGGGCAGCAGGGCGCGTACGGGGCTGTCGGGCGGCAGTTGGGCGGCGAACTGCTCCTTGTAGGCGTTGTAGGCCTTCGCTGTGTAGCTGGGGTCGAGGATGGCCTTGGCGCGGTGGTCGTTCGTCACCGCGATGGAGGCGAGGTCCATCAGGTAGGTGTCGATCAGGTCCGTGACGTCCTGGTTCTTGGCGCCGGGCGCGCCGACGCGTGCGCGGCGGGCGAGGACGTCGGCCATGTCGATGACGATGTCGCGGTAGAGGCGGTGGCGGATGGTGGCGGGGTAGGCGGCCATGATGTGGTCGCGCTGGCCCGCGGATGCGGTGTTCATGGTGCGCGGCGGGTTGAGGTCGGTCAGTCCCGGCACGGTCAGGGGCATGCCCTCATAGGCCTCTTCCTGCTCGGCGATGTTCGCGTCGCGGCTGGCGAGGGGGTGCAGGCCGATCTCGTGGGCGAGCATGCCCATGAGGTAGCCGGTGTCGTATTTCTCGAAGTAGTAGCTGGCGAGGTTGATGTCGACGCCGTCGGTGCCGCGGTCGATGACGTCGGCCGGGGTTTCCGTGGTGCGCACGTGCAGGGTGATGCGGACGGTGCGGTCGCCGATGTAGTTCCTGATGGTGGTGTGTTCGTCGAGGAGTTCGGCGATGCGGACGGCCTTGTCGAGGTAGCGGTCGGTCTGGTTGAGATTCGTGAACTCGAACCGGCCCAGCTTGAACGGCGTCGCCGCCGGCTCCGCGGCCGGGGACGGTGTGACCGTGTCGGCGCCGGACAGCGTGCTCAGGTCGTTCGCCTCTTCCTCTCCCTGGACGGTCGGCTCGGGCGCCGGGGTGCGTGGCAGGAGGGGGACGATGTCGCCGCCCCGGCGTCGCAGGCGCAGGTGAGGGCTGTCCGAGGACGGACCGGCGTAGGTGTGGGCGGTGCCGTTCTCCTCGATCAGGGTGACGGTGGTGCCGGTCGCGGCGGCGGCCCACCGCGCCACCGCGCGGTCGGCGTCGGGACCCCACGGCGCTTGGGACAGATGGCGGCGCAGGTGCCCTTCGAGGGCCTCGGGGCTCGGGGCGGGGGTGCCCGGCCTGGTCCGCAGCGGCGGGGGTGTGAAGAGCGAGTCGCGTTCGGCCGGGTCGCCGGGCAGGCCGTTGAGGCGCATCAGCTGGGAGGGCGGGGCGCCGGCCCGGGTGCGCAGCCGGGCCGCTTCGCGGTGGTGCAGGCCGGGCTGCTCGGCGGCTTGGCGCAGAGCGGTGGAGAGCGCGCCGAAAAAGCCGTTGCCGCGGCCGCTGTGCGGACCCTGGGTGTAGGTGGCGCCGTCCGGTGCGGTGAGGACGCCGTCGCGGTCGAGGCGGTAGCGCGGGCCGGACGTCGTGGCCGGCGGCATCCAGGGCGGGGTGGCGTGGCTGTGGTGCGGGGTGGGGCGCGGGGCCGGGGTGTGAGTACCGGAGGTCGTGAGGGCGGGGGCCGGCAGCGCGGTGGTGACCGGGGGCGGGGTGCCCGGGGGCAGGGCGGCGTGGAAGAAGTCGCCGGTGGCGAAGAGGACCGGGTCGGTGGCCGGCCGTACGGTCGCCGGGTCGGTGCCGTGCGGGAGGAAGAGCTGGCTGCGGCCTTCGCCGGTGACGACGGTGAGCGGGGTGCCCAGGACGCGGGCGGCGAGCGCGGGCAGCAGGTCGGCGCCGCCGTGGTCGCCGGCGCGGCGGCCGGGCGGGGCCGGCTCGCCGTCCGCGGAGGTGGCGCCGGTGTCCTGGCCCGGTTCGCTCGCGAAGGGGCGGGACAGGGCGAGCGCGGTCAGGGCGACGCGCTGGCCGGGGGCCGGCCAGAAGGTCTGCGGGAGACGTCCGAAGGCGTCGAACTCGGCCTGCTGGGCGGGAGTGAAGCGGATTCCGGCGGCGTCGATCTCGTCCTGGGTGAAGGTGTCGGAGGCGTCCAGGGCGAGCGAGTCGAGCAGGTCCTGATTGCTGTCCTCGCCCAGTGCCCAGGCGAGGCGGTCGCGTGCGGCGCCGACGGCTTCGGCGGTGATCGCGGGATCGCCGGGCGCGGCGGTGAACCGGTCGGCGAGGTCGGTCCCGAGCAGGTGGGCCAGCCGGTCCCGGTCCGCCGCGACGGCGAGCAGGGCGTGGAAGAACGAGGCGCCGTCGTGCGGCACGTCGTGCACCTCGCGCACGGTGGCCCCGTCCGGTGAGGTGAGGGTGCGCGGCGTGGAGTCGGTGGCGGCGCTGACGGTGTAGGGAGCGGGCGCTTCGGAGCGCCAGGCCGGCTCGGTGTAAGCGGGCCGTTCCGGTGCCGGGGCGGCCGACGGACCACGGTGGTGGGCGGTCAGGCGGCTCGCGGCGAGGTGGAGGCGGTGGTGCTCGCCGGCGGCGGCGTCGGTGCGCCGCTCCCACAGGCGGACCTCGTCGCGGGCGGCCTGCCAGGCGGTGACGGCCGGTGAGGTGGGAACCGACGCCGGGTCGGCGGTGGGGTCGTCCAGCGCGGTCCGTTCCAGCGCGGTCCGTTCCAGCGCGGTCCGTTCCTGCGGGGTCAGGTCGAGCCAGGTGTCGCGGGCGCGTGCGCGGGCGTCGTAGTAGCGCTGTTCGGCCGTGGCGAGGTCGGCGGCGGCTTTCGCCTGGGCGTCCCAGGCTGCGCTCACCTCGTCCGGGTAGGTGGTGTCGTCGAGGAGGCCGTAGTCGCGGGCGATGTCCTCGCGCAGCCAGACCAGGGCGGTCGTGCGGGCCTCCGCGGCGCGGGGGCCGCGCCGGGCCTTGCCGAGGGCGTGCAGCGGGCGGCTGTCGCCCAGCTGGTGGTGCACCTCGGAGACCGCCAGCCAGCTCACCGGGACGGCGAAGAGCATGCTGCGGTCGGTGACGACCTTGACGTGGGTGCCGAGGGTGGTGTCCGCCGAGCCCTTGAGAGCGGTGCTGTCGTTCGCGCCGCCGACGGGCACCGTGGCGCCGGGGTTGGTCACGCCCGCGTTGCTGTTGCCCGCCAGCGGCGAAGTGCCCACCGCGCCCTCGACGTTGTCGGTGATGCCGGCCTCCAGCGCGTCGGAGGTCTTGCGGCGCTGCATTGCCTCCATGCGTGGCTTGTTCTCCACGGCCAGCAGGCGGGCGCCGGTGCGGTGCATCTTCGCGTAGAGGCGGGAGTCGGCGGTGTGGGACTGGCCGAAAAGGCGGGCGGAGGACTGGGTGGGCAGGGGTGAGCCGTCGGGGCCGAGTGCCTCGCGGAAGCCCGCGGTCAGACCGCCCTGGGAGGTGGCCTTCCGCTGGGCCTGGGCGGGAGCGGTGCCCAGACCGGTGAGCGGGGTGAGACGGGCCATGCGCACCTGTGCGGCGAGTTGGTCGCCGGTGTGGCGGCGGCCGAGGTCACTGTCGCCGAGACCGTCGGCGCGTGCGGTGGCGAGGGTGAGGCCGTCGTGCACGTTGGCCGCGCCGAGGATGTCGACGGCGAGGATGCCGGAGCCGATGGCGTCGTCGAAGGGGAGGACGTCGGAGTCGGGGGTGTCGGCGTCGGTGGTGGCGGGGCCCGTGGCGGTCCGGACGGTGGTGGCCGGGCCCGTGGTGGTCCGGACGGTGGTGGACCGGTCCCTGGTGGTTCCGGCGGGGATGGTGCGCCAGGCGGCGACGGCGTCGGGCCGGGCCTGGTCGGCGGTGAGCAGCGTCACCGCGCGCTCGGGTTCGGGCACGTCCTGTTCGGTGAGAGTGGCGTCGGAGCCCTCCCCGTTCGGGGTGAGCAGGCTGGCCGGGAGGATCTCGTTGAGGGTGCCGACCGAGGCGCCCACCCGGGGGGTGAGGGGGGTGCCGCTCACGTCGGCCATGGTGACGGTCAGCACGTAGCTGGTGACGATCTCGGCGTGCGCCTGCGTCGTGGCGATGTTCGGCATCGCGGTGCTGCCGTGGGTCTCGGCGCGGGCGCTGGAACGCTGTCTGGCCGCGGTGCCCTGCGCCGAAGGACTGGCGGTGAGGACGTTGACGCCGTCGCCCGCGGCGCGCTGGCTGCCGCTGAGTGTCACGTCGGCGCCCCGGTCCTGGGTGACGGAGGTGGCGGTGTCGCGGGCGATGGTGCGGTAGTCCTCCAGCTCGAAGCCGGTGCGCAGCCGCTCGACGGTGGTGGTGACCGGCGTCAGCTTGAAGTGGAGCTGCGCCGGGCTGCCGCCGACCGGCAGGTGGTGCGGGCTTCGCCAGGTACGGTGACGCACCGGCAGGGTCATCCCGTCGGTGGTCAGTTCGTGCAGGTGGGAGCGGAGGAAGTCGGGGGAGAGCCGCTGCAGGACCTGTTCGCGGTCGTGCGAGGGCACGCCGGTCTTCTCGAGCTGGGGCAGCAGGTGCTGGGCGGCGAGGCTCGCGTCGAGCCGGCCGCTGGGGTGGGTGGGGAAGCGGCGGCCGCGCAGGAAGCCGGGCAGCCGGTAGCCGCCGCCGAGGTTGCGCGGGGTGGCGGTGCCCAGGCCGTCCGGGGCGAGCCCGGTCTCGATGGCGTCCTGCATGGGAAGGTGGAACATCACCGCGTCGCGGACGCGGTGCAGCGCCGCCGCGGCACCGCGGGGGGCCAGGCGGCGGCCGAGGTGCTCCGACAGGCGTCCGGCGGCGGAGCTGATCCTGCCGCCCGCGCGGGTGCCCACCAGGCCCGTCGCGGCCGTCCAGCGGTCGCGCACCGCGACGGTCTCGACGGCGTCGGCGACCACCAGGTACATGCGTCCGGCGAAGGAGAGGGTGGTGTTGCGGCCCCGGGTGAGGGCCTGTGCCGTGCTGCGGCCGCGGCCCCAGGCGTACTGCAGCGCGGTCGTGTAGGTGCCGACCACCGGCTGCTGTCCGGGAGCCTGCTGGAGCGGCATGTCGGAGCCCTGCACGCCCACGGTGGCGTGCGAGACGGTGCTGGCACTGCCGACGACGCGGTGCTCGTTGCCGATGGTGGCTTCCAGGCTGGACGACTTGGGGTCGCTCTTGACGCGCAGGTTGTGCAGTTCGCCGCGGATCGCGGCCTTGACGTAGTGGGTCTGCAGCGGTCCCGCGCCGGTCAGGCCAGCGATGCGGGAGCCGAACGGGCCGAGGTACTGGCCGAGTTGGCTGGTCACGGAGAGGTTGGCCATGGCCCGGCGCAGTGCCGTGCGGGCCGGGGCTCCGGGCGCGCCGACGTGCCAGGACGAGCCGGTGGCGCGGTCGGCGGTGTCCTGCATGAGCTGCTGGCGCTGCGGGCCGCCCTCGGTGCTGAGGACGACGTGAGGTGCGCTCAGCAGTCTGAGGGTCAGGCGCCGGTCGGCGGAGTCCACGCGGGGCAGCGGGCGCGTGCCGTCGAGGAGCTGGTCCGCCTCGGTGGCGGAGAGCTGCCGTGGCGCTGCGGTCGCGGGAGCGGTCCCGCCGGGCGGCGGGTCGGCCGGGGCGTGGCGTTCGGAGCCGTGGGCGGCGGGCACGGCGAGTTCCACCCGGCCCACCGTCTCACTGCCCTGTGTGAACAGGGGCCGTTCCTCGACCTTGCTGACGAAGACGCCCGCACCGAGCAGGCCGACGGTGGCCAGGCGCGCCCAGCCCCGGGGCCGGCGGTGTCCCTCGAAGCCGGCGTCCAGCTCCACCCGGTAGCTGTAGAGGTCGGCGCCGTTCTGGAACGCGAGGTGGTCGTGGGTGACGGAGACGGTGTTGCGGGTGGCCTTCTGGTCGGTCCTGGCGTAGCGGGCGCCGAGGGTCACGTTGCCGGTCTGGCGGGGCAGTCCCGCCTCGGGCACCTTGTCGTGGTCGCGCGGGGAGACGCCGAGTTCGACGCCGCCCGAAAACGTGACGGAGGCCTGCTCCCCTTGGCCGGAGATCTCGGTGCCGATGACCGCGTTGCGCAGCGAACGCTCGCTCATGGTGGTCTCGAACCGCCGGTCGCTGAGCCGGGCCCGCAGGACGAGGGTGTGGTGGCCGCGGCGGACCTTGCCGTCCTCGGTGAGGGTGACCGGGACGCCGGTGGTGGTGAGGTCGTCCAGACTCTGCGCCAGGCTGGGCCGGTTGAGGGCCTCGCGGATCTGGCGGTCGTTGTGCAGCGCGGTACGCATCCGGCCGTCGCCGTACCAGAACTTGGCCAGCCGCGGGTGACGCAGCATCAGCGGCGGGACGAACAGGGTCGGGTAGGAGCGGTGCAGGGTGTCGAGGACCGCGTCCGTGAAGGCACGCAGGGGGTCCGGCGGCACGGGCTGCCCGGTGGTGTCCGCGGGTACGGGCTGTCCGGTGGTGTCCGGGGGTACGGGCTGTCCGGTCGTGTCCGGGAGTGCGGGCTGTCCGGCCGTGTCCTGCGGGGGTCGGCCCTGTTCCGGTGGTGAGTCGATGCCGGGGGCGAGAGTCGACGGGCGGTCCGGTCGGAAGCCCTCGGCGCGGACCTGACCGCTGAGGTGGACGGGGTTCTCCCGGGTGAGGTACCACGGCACGGGCGGCTCGGCGTCCGGGTGGGGCCCCGTCCGGCCGGGCGTGCGGTCGTCCCAGCCCGCCAGGCGGCGCGCGTCCTGCGTGGCCATCCAGTCCAGGCTGACGACCCGGACCGGGCGCGCCGCCGACGCCGGCTCACCGGGCATGCGCACCATCAGCGTGCGCTCGACCCGGTACAGCGCCACCGGGTGGTTGCGGATCCGGCCCGTGGTCTTGCGGGCCGCGTCGGCGCCGAGGTAGTGGCCGCGCCCGCTGGTCAGATCGGCGCGCACGAGCGGCCCGCCCTGCAGGCGTACGTCCGTCTCCGGGCCCACCAGGGTGTGGTTGGGGCCCGCGGTGACCTGGATCCCGAAGCGGGTGTCGCGGACGTGCCCGCGTTCGTTCTGGTAGGTGGTCTGCGTGAGTTCGCGCAGTTCCGCCTTGACCGACTCGGTGACCAGGGTGGCCCGGTGCGGCACCGACCGTTCGACGATCAGGTGGCCCAGCGGATGCTGACCGCTGCCCCGGGTCAGCTCGGGTCCCGTCACCGGGCCCGTCATCCGCCCGAACAGGGCGAGCAGCCGGGTGGGGCGGACGTAGGAGACCACGGTGCGGTGCGCCGAACTGCCGGGCCGGGCACCCGAGATGGCCAGCGCGATGTCCTCGGGCGGGTCGAGCAGGTGCAGGCCGGTGGTGTCGGTGACCCGAGGCTCCGCCCCGTCCGGGAAGGTGAGGGTGCGAGGAGCGCGGCGAGGGCCCTTGAAGGGCACGGTGAGGTCGTCCGGCAGCCGCCAGCTCAGTCCGTCGCGCACGCCGAAGGCCGCCGTGTGCGCCTGCGTGCGCCACCACGCCGGCTGCGGCGTCCGGGACTTCGGCTCGCCGGTCGTGCCGGCGGGTGCGGCGCCCTGGGGAGCTTCGGTGACGCGGTCCACCCGTACGCGGTAGTACACGTCGTCCAGGTGGAGGTGGGAACCCTCGTGGGCGCGCCACTCGGTCTGTTTGTACGCCTGGGTGCCCTGGGTGTAGTCGGTTCTGCGGGTCCAGCCCAGGGAGACGCCGATCTTCAGCAGCCAGTTGAGCGGGGGGCCCATGCTGAGCGCGCCGGCGACGCGGCGGCCGAAGCCGACGCTGCGTCCGCCGCCGGTGCCTGCCTGGCCGCGCCGCATGGTGTCCACGCGGACCGTGCCGCCGTCGACGTCGGAGAAGCGTTCCCAGCGGTGGTACGGAACGGCCTCGACGGTCATCTCCAGGCCGACGCCGGACTTCTCCCGTCCGACGAGGCGGGCACCGCGTGGGGCGGTGAAGGCGCTGGGCTGGTCGTGCAGCAGGCGCAGCAGCTCCGCCTCGTCGAAGCGGGAGCGCAGGTGCTTGGGCAGCGTGTCCATGATCTGCCGGGCCACCAGCTCGGGCGAGCGGAGTGTGGTGACGCCGGGACCGGTGAACAGACCGGCGGGGCCGGTGCGTTGCGGCCCGCCCGCCGGAGTGCCGGGGTCAGGGCCGGGATCGGCGGCGGGGTGGAGCAGGACCGTGGGCAGCCGGCTGCCGTCGGAGAAGGCGACGGTGCGGGGCGCGGGACCCGGCGGCGGGGCGTCCTGACCGGTGAGCAGACGGGCGGGGCGGTGTCGTTCGAGCTGGGTCTCCAGCGGGACCGGATCACCCCGGTCCCCGGTCTCTCCCGGACCGTCGTCGGCCGTCTGCGCGGCGGGCCGGGTGCCCTCGTACGGCGCGGGGTCGGGGGTCTGCTGGGGCGGGTCCTGGGGGAGCGGTGGTGAAGTGGCCGGGTCCGCCGCGGGCGGAGGCGGGGCAGGGGCCGGGACCAGGGCGTCGAAGTGGTCGGTGCCGTTGTAGGCCAGGTGCAGGGTGCCGCCGCTGCCGCCGGGATGCAGCGAGGTGACGGTCGAGCCGCCGGTGCGCGGGTCGGGCTGCACCAGTCGCAGATCCAGGTCCAGGGTGTGGGCCAGGGCTTCGGGGAGCAGGTCGGCGAAGGGGGAGGCCCACAGACCGGGGTGCTCGGCGGCCGCGGCGACCAGGGCGCCCGGGCCGAGGCGGCGGGCCTCGGCGGGTGTGGGGGCGAGGTCGGCGAGCCGGGGGTAGCCACCGGCGCGCAGGACCTGCCGCCACGTCTCGGGGTCGCCCTGGGTGACGACGGCCCGGGCGATGTCGTTCCACTCGGCGGTGACGCTGGCGCGTTCGCCGGCGTCGGTCACACCCGCCAGGGCCCGCACCCGCAGGTCGTCCACGACGGAGAACACCGGGTCCGGGAACGCCAGGGCGGCGGCGGTGCCCAGCTCGCTGCCGGCGATCCGGTCGCGCAGCAGGCGGCGCAGGCCGGCGATGTCCCGTGCGGCCCACGCGGGCGGCACCGGCCGGCTGCGGGCGCTGTCGAGCAGTGCCCTGAAGAGGCAGTTGCCGCCGCCGGGGGTGTCCAGCCGGGCGAAGACCTGGCCGTCGGCGTGCACCCTGGGGGCCGCTTCCATGCCCGCCTTGTCGAGAGTCAGGTCCTCGGCGGGGCTCTCCGGCCGACCCGGCGCCCGGGCCAGGTCGGGCCTGCGGCGGGCGAGTTCGGCGGTGTCCTCGGGGCTGAGGGACAGTTCCGAGAGCGGCAGCGGAGCGTCGGACAGCGACCAGGTGATCTGCGCGGAGGGCGCGTAGGCCAGCCCCTGCACGTCCTGCGGTGAGACGAGGGTGCTGGGCGGGAGCACGGGCGGCGGCGGGGGCAGCAGGACGTCGAGGGTGGCCTCGTCGCCCGCGGTGGAGCGCAGGCCGGCCGCGGCGCGCAGGAACCGGGTGTACTGCTCGGGAGTGGGCCCGGTACCGGGATCGGCGGAGGTGGCGTCGTGGGTGGTGCCGCTCCAGTCGGTGACCATCCGGCGGAGCAGGTCGGGGGTCATACGGCCGTCGCCGTAGCGGGGCGCGGTGTCGGGGCCGCGCCAGCGCAGGCTGTCCACCAGGGCGAGACCGGCGAGCAACTCGCGGTTCTCCGGTTGCTGTTCGGCGTCGGGGCCCAGGGCGTCGCGCAGAGTGCGGATCTGCTGGAGGGTGCGGGCGAGGGTGAAGGCATCGGCCGGCTCGGGCCCGGCGTGCAATCCGGCGTCACGGGCCAGTTCTTCCAGACGGGCGCCGCTGGGCTCGGGGGTGAACAGCCGCCAGCGGCCCGGCCCGTCGGGCCCCTCGGTGAGGACGGCGCGGACTTGGCCGTCGCGGTCGCGCGCGGTGCCGGCCTCGGTCGTCGGGGCGTACACCGGCCGGCCCGTGCGGTTGGCGACGTGCTGGGCCACGGGCAGGCCCGCGATCTGCGGCTGCCGTCCCGTCTCGCAGGAGAACAGCACGATCGGCCGGGTCGGATCGCCGTCCCGGGACCAGGACTTGAGGACTTCGCCGAGCTGGACGCCGCTCACCTTCACGGTGGGGTGCGCGGCATCGTCGGTGCCGAGCGTGACGGAACGGGGGGTGCCGTGCCCGGCGAAGTAGTCGGCGCCGTCCTCCGTGCCGGAGCCGGGCAGCGGGGTGGGCGGGCCGGTGAAGACGGTCCGGGACGCGGGAGGTGTGGTCTCGGGGGCGGGCGCGGGAAGAGCGGAAGTGGTGCGCACACGGCGGAAGGTGTCCTGGTCGAGGAGTGCGCGGCGCCCCTCGCCGTGCGCCGTCCCGTCCTCGGCGGGGCTCTGCGAGACGGTCAACGTCCTCACGGCGCGGCCGGGTCGCGGCTGTGTCGCGGGGTCGGGCATCCAGCGGCGCAGCTGTGCGACGGGCACGGTGTGGCCGGTGAGGGTGGTGACGACCGGCCCTGCCGAGGGCCGTGCCGTCGTGCTGTCGCTGCCGGGCGTGCTGTCCGCCGGCCGCACGATGACACGGGCGGGCGCCCGGGTGGCAGGAGCGGGGGAGTGCGAGGACTCCTTGTGCGCTGGCGGAGAGGGCGGTGGCGGGGTGCTGCCGTCGCCGGACTCGAGGTGGAGGTCGGTGGCGGGTTCGGCCCATGGGCGCGAGAAGGTGGCGAGCTTGGCCGCGGCGGGCACGTCGACGGCCGTGTCCACCGTCGTCCGGGGGTCGTGGGCCGGGGGCTTGGCCTCGGGCGGCACCTTCGCGGACAGCGGATCCACGGCCGGGGTCGTGGACTGGCTGCGCGGAGGCTTCTCACTCGGCGGGGGCGTGGGTTCGGCGCCGTCCGACCTGGTGGTGGGGAGGTCCGGTCCGCTCTCGGTCGCGGGCCGGGACGCGGGACCGGTGGGAGCGGCTGCCCCGAGGGCGTCGGCGAGGGGCAGCAGCACGTCGGAGCCCGGGAAGGCGGGGATGCGGTCCGTATCCGCATCCGCATCCGTGTCCGCGTCAGTGTCCGAACCCGTGATCGTGTCCGTGTCCGCATCCGCTTCGGGGGTGGTCGGCGGGCCGGTGAGCCGGCGTACCTGGACGGGCCGGTCCGGCCCTTCGCGGGTGAGCTCGACGGCCGCGCGCACCGGACGCGCCGCTCCGTCCGCAGCGGTCGGCGGCCCGAGCACGACGGCCCGGTCGGTACCGGCGCCGTCCAGCAGGGCTGCGGCTTCGGGCGAGCCCTGCACCGGCGGCGGCTGCTCGGAGACGACCACGGTGAACGGCGCCCGACCGGGCTCGCCGGGGACGGGGCCGGAGTTCGCGTCGGCGGTGTCGGAGGAACTGGTCGTCGTCACCTTCGGCGGTGCGGACGCCAGGTCGGCGACGGCATCGGGGGAGGGCCGCGCCGAGCCGCTCGTGGCGGTCCCGGCCGGTCCCGTCGACGTGTCGGGCCGGGTGATGCGGGGGGAGTCGTCGCCGGTGGGGGGAGCGGCTCGGCCCTGGTCCGGACTGTCGCTCCCTTCCGGTGACTGCTCCGGCAGCGAGACGGTCTGCTCGCCGTCGGTCGCGGAAGGGATGCCGTCCGGTGTGCGGGCGCCTGGGGACGACGCCGATGAGGGGGCCGGGGTGCCTCCGGTGGGGGTGGCGCCCGGCTTGGTGCCGGTACCCGTGCCGGTGCCGGTGCCGGTGCCGGTGCCGGTACCCGTGCCCGTGCCGGTGCCTGACTGCGTGCCGGTGGTGGGCGAGTTGACGGTGGCGGGACCCGTCGCCGTCTGCGGCGGAGGCATCTGCGCCTGCCCCTGCCCTTGGCCCTGCCCCTGCCCTTGGCCCTGGCCCGGGTCCTGGCCCTGGCCCTGGTAGCGGTTCTGGTCGACTTGGGCGACCGGCGTGTCCGTGGACGGCGGCGCGTCGACCGTGACCGTCACGCCGAGCGAGTCGAGGGCACGCCGTACGCCGTCGGCGTCGACCCGGACAGCCGGGCTGTCTCCAGCGGTAACCACCCGCACCTCGGGTCGCTGCGCCAAGTGGTGCTGCAGGGCGTCGCGCACGCCGATCTCGGTGCCGCCGGGGGCCTGGGTGCCGCGCAGCGCGGCGATGTCGTGCAGCGCCTGCTCGCGTATCTCGGGTGTGCCGAGGTGGACCTGCTGCCACAGCGCGTTCTCGGCGGCGGTCACCGGCAGCGGGCCGGGGGAGTACGCCGGCGGGTCCACGCTCGTGTACGGCGGCGGGGGCGTGTCCAGGGCGGCCTCGGCGGACGGCGAGAGGTTGCCGTCCAGGGCGTCCGAGCCGGTGGCCGGCGTGGGGGCGGGCGTGGAGGTGCCGCCGCCGGGGGCGTCCTGGGAGGAGCCGCCGGTGCGGTCGCTCCCGCCGTCGCCGGCGCGGGAGCGCGTGGCATCGGCGGTGTCCTGGCCGCCCCCCGAGACGGTGGGGGGCCGGAGGCGCAACGTGTCGATGGCGTGGCGCAGTTCCGCGGCGCTGTTG
The DNA here is from genome assembly GCF_044540565.1 of Streptomyces sp. NPDC085931. NCBI lineage: Bacteria > Bacillati > Actinomycetota > Actinomycetes > Kitasatosporales > Streptomycetaceae > Streptomyces > Streptomyces sp. NPDC085931. The sequence goes on along the minus strand of NZ_JBITSK010000003.1, from coordinate 181,473 downwards.
ATGGCGGTGTCCGTGAGGGTCGCCTCGACCTGGCTGCTGAGGCCCGCGCCGACGAAGGTCGACCAGCTGGTGGACCAGTCACCGTCGAAGGCACCCTTGACGAGGATCTCCGCGAGCGCTTCACCGGAGCCGGCGGCGAGGAAGTCGGCGGTGCCCTTCAGCCCGTAGTGGCCGGCCAGCGCGCCCGGGCGGTCGGCGTTGTGACGCAGCAGTTGGTTGTTGCGCCACAGGGTGGGGTTGTTCCGGAAGGAGAGGGGGCCGTCCCGGAAGGTGGTCGGGGTGTCGCGGTGCGGGGTCGGGCCGTTCGGGGACGGATCCGGGCCGGGGCGGCCCTTAGGCGTGTGGTCGAGGTGAGGGCCCGGGCCGCCCTTCAGGTCCAGGTTCGGGGGGTTCTTGAAGGTGCCGTCAGGGCCGTTCTTCAGGAAGTTGTGGTCGTAGCTTCTGACGATGCTCTTCGCGAGGTCGTCGAAGATGCTGGTGAAGAGGCCCGCGGCGGCGCCGAAGGCGGCGGACTTGAGGATGTCGTTCCAGTCGAAGCCGTCCGGTCGGCGGCCGTCGGGGGCGAAGTTCATCATCGCCAGCCGCACCGCGAAGGTGGTGAACGCCTCGGCGAAGGCCTCCGTCAGGGACGGCGCCAGGTGCAGCCGCTGCAGCAGATGGCTGAGCGTGGTGAGGATCATGAAGCGGCTGCGCAGCTTCGCCATCATGATCTGACTGGCCGAGGCGCCTCCGGTGAAGAACGACATTGCCAGGTAGATGGCGATCTCGATGAGCAGCCGGATGACCTCGGCGATGACCTGCCACTTGGACTCCATGATGTCCATGGAGGTCTTGCGCCGCCCCTCGGCGATCTTGTCGAGCTGCTCGGCGAACTCGCGCAGGTAGTTCTTGCCGCCGTCGTCGATCAGCATGCCCATCGCCTTGGCGTACGACTTGGCCAGGTCGTCCGGCATGGACTCGGCGATGTCGTGGATCGACTTCTCGATCAGGGAGGAGAGCCGGTCGAGCTTGCGGCCCAGCCCGGAGTAGGGCGTGCGGCTGTCGTAGGCCAGGTCCTCGTCGGCGTCGATGAGCTTCTCCCCGGTGAGGATGAAGATCATCGCGTTGACCTCGGGCGATGCCTGCAGACTCATCGGGGGCCGTCCTGAACGGTGTGCGGGCAGCCCGGGGCGGCCGCTCCCGGTGCGGTCCGGGAGCGGCCGGTGCGGCTCGGGTCAGCGGCGGCCATGCCCGGTGGGGCCCCCGTCGCCGTTCAGCCCGTCGGTCTCGATCCGGCTGTTGCGCTGCTCGATGCCCTCGATGTTGCGGTCCCGGGTGTCCTTCATCATCCGCACCTGGCTCAGGGTCGCGTCGGTGATGCCCACCAGGGCGTCCCGGATGGACATCATGGTGTCCTTGGTCGTCTGCCGTTCCTTCTGCTCCTGCGGCTTGGCCTTCTCGGCGAACTCCCCCTCGGTGCCGGGCCAGCGGACGGTCGGCGCCAGCTCGTCGAGGAACTCCTCGGTCATGCTCCGGGCGAGGGAGCCTATCTCCTCCAACTGCCCGGCCAGCGCCTCGATGCGGTGCGGGTCGACGTAGTAACGCTGCCCCATCGCTCAGTCCTCCCCGTCCTCGTCGAGCGCGTCCCGCCAGGCGGGGCCCTGCTCGGCGGTGCGTGCCGTGTCCTCGTCGTCGTCGCGCAGCACCTCCGGGCCGAAGATCCGCTCCCAGTCGACCTCGAAGCCCTTCAGCTCGGGGACGTTGCTGCTGGCCTCGGTGAAGGGGGCCAGCGCCTTCATCACGTGCCGGTTCATCTTCAGCCGCGCCGCACCGGCCGCCTCCAGAACGCTGGCGGCCAGCTCCTGCGGCGACATGTCGCGGTACTTGTGCTCCAGGAACTCGATCCCGGTCAGCTCGCCCTGCGGGCCCACGGTCGCCCGGACCGCCCGGTCGGAGGAGAGCACCGCGAACGACGCCTGCCGCAGCTCCCGTTCGGTGCGTGCCACCGCCTCCTGGGCGGCCTGGAGCTCGGCCATCGCCTTCTCCAGGCGCTTCTCCAGCGGTTCCGTCACACTCGCCCCTCCCTTCTGCGTCCATTCGTCCGTGCGGACGTTCCTCGGCCACTCGGTCCGGCCACCCGGACCGTCAACCGTCCTGGTGATCTTGCCTTGTTGCGCTCCCGCCGCGAAAGCCGGGTCGCTCGACGGCGTTCTGACCGCGCCGGTCACCGGCCGATGACGGCCGGCGCCCCGCCCTCGTCGGTGCCCCACACGTCCGCGTCCTCCTCCAGGTAGTCGGCGGACGTGGTGGACCTGCGGCCCGGTTCCGCCTCCTGCTCGGGGGACTCACCGCCGGTGGTCGCCACCCGGGAGGCCGGCGCGAGGAAGGTGTCGTCGTCCTCCTGGCGGTTCCACGGGCTGCGCCGGCGGCGGTTGCGCCGCTCGCTCTCCTCGGCCGCGTCGACGAGGACGGCACGCACCCGCTCGCCGTTGCCCCGCTCACCGCCCGCGCCCATGCCGCCCATACCGCCCATGGGCATGCCGGGACTGCCGGGCATGCCAGGGCTGCCCGGGGCACCGGCCAGGGCGGCCGGACCGAGCGGGGTGGCCTGGCTCTCCGCGAGCGGGGCGGCACCGGAACCGTCCACCGGGAAGGAGTCGCCCGCAAAGAGGCCGCCGGGAGCCGCGGTGGCGGTGCCGGCGGAGAAGCCGCTGCCTCCGCCCAGTCCCAGCTCGGACAGCGGCACGTTCCGGGAGCTGGTGAGGTCGCTCCCGCCCCCTGTCGTGTTCAGGCCGTCCAGGCGGTCGAGGTCGTCGAGGACGTCCGAACGGCCGCCGTCGCCCCGCGCGTTGAGGTCGTGCAGGTCCACGGTCTCGGTGCGGCCCTGCGGATCGGTGACCGTGGCGACACCGGTGTCCGGGTCGATGACCTGGGTGCTGCCGTCCGGGAAGGTCGTGGTGAGCATCCCGTTGTCCAGGAGCGTGGTGGAGCCGTCCGGGTTCGTGACCTTCGCCCCGTGGGTGAGGTCGGTGGTCGTGGTGGTGCCGTCCGGGTGGGTGGTGGTGAGCATCCCGTTGTCCGGGTCGAAGAGGCTCTCGCTGCCGTCCCGGAACGTGGTGGCGAAGTCACCGTCGGCGTCGAGCGAGGTGTGCCCCCCGGTCGGCGTCTCCAGGCCGGAGCGGTCGACGTCGAAGCCGTTCAGCTCGCCGAACTCCCCGAGCGACTCGGTCGTGACCTCGTCGAGGCCTCCGAGGTCGCCCAGATCCCCGAGATCCCCGAGATCATCGAGCTGATTCTGGGCGTTCAGGTTCCCCAGGTCGCCGAGGTTCTCGGTGGTGGTCGTCCCGTCCGGGCGGGTGGTGGTCGCCTGGCCGGTGTCGGGGTCGACGGTCTGGGTGGTGCCGTCGGGGAAGGTGGTGGTCAGCTTTCCGTCGTCGCCCAGGGTGGTGGTCGAGCCGTCGGGGTTGGTGACGGTGGCGCCGTTGCCGAGGTCGGTGGTGGTGACGGAGCCGTCGGGCGCGGTGGTGGTGAGCACACCGGTGTCCGGGTCGAAGGAGGAGCGTCCGCCGTCGGGGAACTCGGTGGTCAGGTCGCCGCCGCTGGTGAGCTGCGCGTTGCCGCCGGTCGGGGTGTCGAGCACCCCGTCGCCGCCGTTGATGCCTGCGAGGCTGCCCAGATCCGTGGTCGTGGTGGTCCCGTCCGGGCGGGTGGTGGTCGCCTGGCCGGTGTCGGGGTCGACGGTCTGGGTGGTGCCGTCGGGGAAGGTGGTGGTCAGCTTTCCGTCGTCGCCCAGGGTGGTGGTCGAGCCGTCGGGGTTGGTGACGGTGGCGCCGTTGCCGAGGTCGGTGGTGGTGACGGAGCCGTCGGGCGCGGTGGTGGTGAGCACACCGGTGTCCGGGTCGAAGGAGGTGCTGCTGCCGTCCGGGAAACCGGTGGTGAGCTTGCCGCCGTCGAGCTGGGTGCTGCCTCCGGTCGGCGTACGCAGGGAGGCGCCGGGGTTGTTGTTCAGCGCGCCGAGGTTGCCGAGGCTCTGGGTGATCGCGTCGTCGGCCGCGGTGTTGTTCGTTCCGGCCGGGCCGTTGTTGAGCGCGCCGAGGTTGCCCAGGTTCGTGACCGGGGGGACACCGCCCGGCGTGCCCTGGCCGTCGCCGCCCGTGCCGTTGACGTCGCCGAGGCTCTCGGTGACCGGGATGTTCTGGTTCAGCAGCTCGTCGAGGCTGCCGAGGTTCTGCTGCGGTCCGTTGGGGTCGTTCAGTCCGCCGAGGCTCTCCTCCATGGCCTTGCGCTGCTCCTCGGCCTCGCGCTTGGCCTCCTCCTGCTCACGCTTCTGCTCCTCGCGCAACTCGTCGGCGTACTTCTTGTCCTCGTCGCGCTGCTGGTTCTGCTCGTTGCGCAGGTCCTCCTGGTACTTCCTGGCCTCGTCCTGCTCGCGCTGCTGCTCGGCGCGCAGTTCGTCCTGGTACCTCTTGGCCTCGTCCTGCTCGCGCTGCTGCTCGGCACGCAGTTCGTCCTGGTACTTCTTGTCCTCCTCCCGCTGCCGGTTCTGCTCGGCCCGCAGCTCCTCCTGGTACTTCCTGTCCTCCTCGCGCTGGCGCTCCTGCTCCGCGCGCAGCTCGTCCTGGTACTTGCGGTTCTCCTCGTTCTGCCGGTTGATCTCCCGCTTCTCGTCCTCCAGCTTCTTCCGCTCGTAGTCGTCCGCGGCCGTGGTGGTCGACTTCGGTTCGGGCAGGTTCTCCGAGAAGTCCTTGCCCAGATCCAGGAAGTGGTTGTTGAGCGAGGACTGCACCTGGGCGGCGGGCTTGCCCAGATACTCGTCGACGCCCTGGGTCCAGATCTTGACCGCCTTGTCGCCCACCTTCGCCCAGTTGGCGATGTCGGTGAGGTCGCCGTACTCCGGGTGCTCCTGGAGGAAGCCGGCCTGGGGCGTGTGGTAGGTGGAGCTGCTGTAGCGCGAGTACGACACCTTGATGTCGGTCTTGGCGACGTTGTTCGCGTCCACCCACTGGGCGAGGTCGTCCAGCACGTAGCGCAGCACCTGGTGCGGGTCGTAGTACGGGGACTTGGCCCAGTCGAGCCACGCCTTCAGCAGGGTGTCGGCGGCGTCCTCCAGGTACGTGCGGCCCAGGGACAGGGCGCGGGAGTAGACCGTGTTGCCCGTACCGGTCTCGCTGCCGGAGCCAGGGTTGGAGTTGAACGTCTCGACGTAGTTGTCGTAGTTCTCGCGGATCTTCTTCAGCAGGCTGCGGAAGACCTCGGCCGCCTCCCCCTTCCAACTGGCGTCGTCCCGGCCGAAGCGGTCCTCCCAGTCCTTCAGCACCACCGCGTGGTCCCTGAAGAACTTGGCCGCGTAGTCGAAGGACTCACCGGCGGTGTCGAAGGAGTTCAGGTCGACCACGTCGCCGCCGCCGACGCCGAGGTTGCTGAAGCGGGCGTCCTGGGTGCTGCCGCCGAGCAGGGCGAGGAGCGCCGCCCGCGGCCCGTTCATGTACCGGGCGAGCGGGATCGTGCTCATCTTGTCCTTGTTGTAGTCCGTGAACTCGTTGCCCTCACGGACCTGGGCGTCGTGCACGTTGTCGGCGTTGGGGTTGGCGAAGATGATCTCCTCGCCGGCCTTCACGCGGCCTTCGAAGACGATCCGGGCCTGCTTGATCTGGGTCTTCTTGCCCCGGTCGAAGAACCAGATGTCGTAGTCCTCACCGGTGTTCACCAGGAAGCCGGAGTCCTTGACGAGCAGGCTCAGGCTGCGGTCCTTGATGTCCATCCGGAAGAGCTTGCCGCCGTGGTCCGAGCGCAGGGTGTCGAAGATCGTGGCGCGGTCGGGCACCGGATAGCCGGTGATGTGGGTGACCAGGGTGGCCCAGGTGTCGGACGACGAATCGCCGGCGTTGTCGAACTTGTCGAGGTTCGCAACGGAGTTGGGATCGTACCGATCGGCCACCGGGGCGCCCTTTCTGGTCGGTGCCTGTCATCCGTGCCGGTGCACGGCGTCCTCGTGCCGTGTGCGGCCGGGAGTGCCACGGGGCGTGCCTGCCTTTCCGGGAGCGGGCCGGCACACGCGTTGTGATGTCAGGTCTCGTCGTCGGTACCGCCGGAACCGCCGGCGGTGAGGGTGTCGACCTCTTCGAAGGTCATGAGCAGCGTCTGCGCGTCGATGGCGGTGAGGTTCTTGTCCTTGGTCTTGTTGGCCTCGTCGATGGTGTCGCTCAGGGCCTCCTTGAGCTCCTTGAAGAGCTCCATCTGGTCGCCGAGGAGCTTGTCGATCGACTCGGCCGCGGCCCGCACGTCCTCGATCAGCTTCGGGCCGGAGACCAGCGGCTCGGTGACCATCTTGCCGATGCGCAGGAGCTGCTGGTTCTGGTCCAGGTTGCCCGGGGTGGTGTGCCCGTCGATGAGCTGGCCGAGCGGGCGGATGTGGGCCCCGTCGCCGTCCTCGCGGTGCTTCTTCGCGGCGGTGTACACCGGCTGCACCTCGTTGTCCCGGAAGTTCTCCATCTGCTTGAGATCAAAGTGCTTGACGTCGGCCTTCTCACCGGCCATGGGACGTCCTCCTGCGACTGCGACTTGGTGCCGGACGGGGGGCGGGCGACACCGGTACGGCCGGCCGCCGTGCGGCGCGCGGCAGGCCGTAGCGATGAGGGGGCCGGACCCGGGCTAACGGGCCCGGACGTTGCCCCAGTTGTCGGCGCTGCGGCGCTCGTCACGGGAGTGGTTGTCGTGGATGCTCTGGATCAGATCGCCGCTGTCGCCGAGCAGCATGGCCATGTTCTTGGTGGCCTGGTCCCACTCTGCCTGCACCTGGAGGTACATCTCCTGGTCGGAACCCTCCCAGGAGCTGACGAGCGGCTTGAGCTCGTCCTCCAGGGTGTTGAGGGTGTTGATGATCTGCTGGGTCTGGTCCCGCAGATCCTCGATGGCCCGCTGGACCACGGGATACTGCACGTCGATGATGCCGTCTGCCATGACGTCTCCTCTCGGGTGGCCGGGCGCCCTGGCCCGGAAAGCTCACGGGGTCCGGCCTCGTCCTGGAGGGCCGACGCCGGAGGGGGAAGTCAGAGCAGTGCTTCGAAGACGCCCTGGGTGGTCTTGCTGTTGAGGACCTCGGTCAGGTCCTGGTTCTCCTTGGCCAGACGGTCCGCGGAGGTCACGTTCTCCTGGAGCGCGTCGATCATCTTGCTGATCTGGACGACGACCTTCTGCGCCTCGCTGTTCCAGCTGCGGAAGAGCTTCAGCAGGGCCTGGCCCTCGTCGCCGCCGACACCCGAACGAGCGGCCAGTTCGGCCACGTTGGCCTGGATCTTCTCGACCTGGGTCCGGGCCGACTCCAGGGACGAGACGCCCCCCAAGCCCTTGGCGTAATCCGCTTTCCTCGCGGCACTGTCCGCCACGTCGCGCTCCCTTCGTTCGAGCAGGTCCTGATCACCACGTTGCTCGCCGAGGCTAAAGAGAACCTCGTGTTCCGCGCAACGCGTGCAGGATTCTTTTTGTGCTTCGGTCGCTTCCTCAAGGACCATACATACAAGTCGAGTTGCGGGGAGGTTTCGCCGGGGTGAAGGTATCGGCTTCCCGGGCCGACGGGTTCACGGCCGATTTTCCCATGTGACGCGTGATGCGGGCATGAAGCGGGCACGCGGGGCGGCAAACGGTCATCGCGACGGTGTGTTTTCCGACATGTCCGCGCAGCCCGCGGTGATTTTCCGGGAGTGCCCTTCGGTATTCTCTGAGCTTGATCTGAGCTTTCTTCCCGACTCCGGGCATTCCTCGTGACGCCGTGCGGCGGGCGCGGCGGCCGGTCGCCGGTGTTTCCCGCGCCCGGAGCGCGCGCCCGGGCCCGCCGATCACACGCCATGGAGGCTCAATTCGGCCGGAATTCTCCCTCGGCGCCGCCCCATTCCTTTTCCTTCGGTGCGTACGGGTCCCTTGTCCGGATCACTGCGAGGTGCCGACTGTGTCGGCCTTGTCCGCCCCGCCCTCCGCCGTGCGCCGGCCCGTCCCCTCACCGGCCGTACACGCCGGGGCCGTGACCCTGGTCCTGGCCGCCCCTGAGGCGGCGGCCGGATCCAGGTCCGCACCGGTCGGGAAGGAGGCCAGCAGCGGTGCCGGCACCGAGTCGATGTCCCCGGTCCCGTAACCGAGCGCCGACAGCGCGTCCTTGGAGGCGATCCGGTACTTCACACCGTTGTCGGCCACCAGGTAGGTGGTGCCGGCGTGCGCGGCCCCGCTCGCGTGCAGCGCCCGGACCAGGGCACCGCGCCCCGGCCGTACGACCGCCGCGTCCGGCGGCGCGCAGGCGGGTTCCAGCGGCTCGTCGGTGCCCTCCGGCACGGCCACGGGGGTGAGCCGGGACAAGGGCACCAGCACCGAGCTGATGCGGACGCCGCCGTCGGCGCCGTCCACCTTCGCGCACAGCGCGCTGCCCCGCGGTGTGGACAGCGCCGCGGGCGGGGCGTCCGGCAGCTCCGCGGACCCGGCCGGGGGCGCGTCCTTCGCCCGGTGCTCGCGCAGGGTGTCCGCGCCGACCGTGCGCACCTCGGGCGACTTCCCCTGGTAGGCGTCCTCCTGAGTGGCCGGATCACCCAGCACCAGGGCGGCGCCGAGCCGGGTCAGCGGCACCAGGCCGCCCTTCTGCAGCAGGTGGTACGTGCTGTCCCCGCCGGGCACGCTCACCTTGAACAGCTGGCCGATCCGGCTGGCCTCGCCGCCGAGTTCGGGGCCGGGCGCACCGCGCCCGGGCACCTCGGGCGGGCTCAGGGCGGGACCGGGAGCCAGCGCGTCGAGGAAGGCCGCGGAGACCGGCATCGGCCGCTCGGAGCCGTAGCCGAGGGCGTTGCGGGCGTCGGAGGCGCGGTCCAGCGGCAGCCTGCTGCCCCGCCACACCAGGTACTCCACGCCGTCGGGGCCGCGCACCAGCACCGCCCGGTCGCCGTCCACCGCGCGGGAGTCCACCGGCGCCCCGGCGACCACCGTGGTGGCGCCGGGCTCGTTCACCCCCGTGTCCGTCGCCGCCGAAGAGGTGCTGGGCAGCGCCCCCTGCGGCCCGGTGACGCACATGTGCCAGGCCCCGTCGTCCAGTTGACCGGCGCCGGGCACGGTGTCCGGGGCGCCGGGGATGCCGACCGGGGCGCCCACCGGGGTGTCCCGCAGCGAGGCGGTGCCCACGTCGCTGGTCTCCAGGTCGGAGCCGCCGATCAGCCGGGCGGAGGCGTAGTTGCGCACCGGGTGCAGCACCCCGTCGGTGCCCGTCCACAGGTAGCGGGCACCGGTGTCCCGGTTGATCACCAGGTGCTCGCCGTCGCGCCAGCCGTCGTTGCCGCCGGGGCGCAGCAGGCCGTAGACGGTCGCCCCGGCGCCGATCAGGACGGTGAACAGCACGCCGAACACCACACCGCGGGTGGTCCGTCCGAGCGGGCTCTCCGGGGCGTCCGGGTCGGCCGTCAGCAGGCCCGAGCTGAGCCTGCCCATCATGAAAGCGTGGGCCTGTACCTGGTCGCGCTTGGACTGCACAGCCTCTCCTCAACTCGTTCTCGGTGAACCGGTGTCCGGACCTCAGCCGAACAGCCCGCGCAGCCAGCCGAACAGACCCGCCACCCACAGGCCGAGCGGCAGCAGCGCCACCGCGAGACCCGTGTGCGCCAGCTCCGCGGCCCGGCCCCAGTACGGCAGCACCCGCCGGCCGGGCACCACCCAGGCGGCCACCACGAGCGCGGCCGCGGCACCGAGCAGGACGGCCGTCACCACCGTGCGCCCGGTGTCGCCGCTGTCGACGGCCCAGGCCCGCGCCAGCAGCAGCAGACCCCACACCCCCGGCACCGCGAGGACCAGCCGCTGGGCGATGTGCACCAGGCCGCGGCTGTGCAGGAGCAGCAGCAGGCTCAGCGCGAGACCGGTGAGCACCTCGGGCAGGTTCGGGTGCTCGGCGAGGACCACCAGGGCGGCCGCCGAGACGGCGCCGGTGGCGGCGAACAGGGCGGTGACCCACCGCCCGGCCAGTTCGGTGCGCTCGGCGACCTCGCTGCCCGCGTAGGGCTCGATGCCCTCCTGGAGCTGGCCGGCGGACGACGGCAGCGCGGGCATCCGCATACCGGCCAGCTTGAAGGCGAAGGGCGCCACCGCGCCGGCGCCGAGCGCGACCGCCGTCGCCACCAGCGCCGCCGAGGCCGGCGCGTCCAGGCCGCTGTAGCCGATCAGGGCCCCCGCGACCGCGGCCGCCACCGAGACGACGGCGGTGGCCGTCAGGGCAGGCGCGGCCACCGCGGTGGCGGCCAGCGCGAGGACGGCCCCGCCCGCGCCGGCGGCACCGGCCGCGAGCAGCCGCGCCCCGACCACCTGCGCCGCGTCCGGGCCGGTCGGATCGCCGCCGGGCAGCACCCAGCCGGCCAGGGCCAGACAGGGCGCGACCAGCAGCCCGAGAGCCGCGGCCGAGAGCCGGTCGCCCACCGCGCGACTGGCCGTGCCCGCGCCCGCCAGCAGGAGCAGCCCGGTCACGCCCGCGTGGACCGGCCGCACCGAGGAGTCCACACCCGGCCAGAACACCAGCAGCAGTGCCGCCAGCACGGTCGCCACCGCCGTGCCCACCAGCAGGCCGCGGGCCGCCCCGGGGTGCCAGTCGTGCAGCCGCCGGGCCGTGGTGTCGGCTATCCCGTCCACCAGGTCGTCCAGCCGGGCCTCCGGCAACGCCTCGGTGTGCGGGCGCAGATACAGCACCTCGCCGTCGGTGAGCCCGGAGTGGGCGAGGGTGGTCTCCTCGTCGAGCGGGGCGTCACCGAGCCGCTGGAGCACCCAGCCGGCGTGGTCGAGACCGGCCTCCTCGGCCTCCTCGCCGACATAGCGCAGGAGCGTGGGCAGCAGATCGGCGACCGGCACGTCGGCGGGCACCGCCAGATCGACGGAGACGCTCGGCGCGCGTACGGTCAGGCGGCACAGTTCGGCCACCGCGCTGTCGGTCATCAGCTGAACTCTCGTTTTCCGTGGGGGGCTTGGCAGGGAAACGTCCCCCGGGGGAACGGGGAATGGTGAACGGGTGAAGAGTACGTAGGGTGTGTGCGGGTGGGGGAACGCGGGCCGGGGACAACGGAATTGCACCATGCGCGACGGTGAGCACCCCTCCCGCGTGGACAGGTCGCGTCGGGTGAATGCAGACTACTGCCGACACCCGCCGGATTGTGCTGCGGCCCGGACCCGCGCCGGACACGGAGCCGATCCACCCGTGTAGTTGACCACCCTTCCCGCCCGGAACACGCCCCGCATTTCGCCGTGCCCGGTAACCCGCACGAGTCGGCACGGTGCGGCATTTTTCCGCTACCGCCCGTAGCGGCAATCGAAGCGGGCCGGAAAGCCCAGTGAACCCGGAGGTTCTGTCCCTTGAGCGTGGTGCTCTTTCGCCGGCCGGCCCGCAGGCGCGGACCGGAGATGCCCGAGGGCCAATTGACCCTCCAGGAACCACCGGTGCTGTCCGAGACGATTCCGGACACCTCGGCGATATGGACGTATCTGCCGATGGCGCTCATGTCGGTGTCGATGATGCTGATGTTCCTGCGCCCCGGGGGCGGCAACGGCGTCTTCATCTATCTGGCGATGGGCGTCATGGCCCTGTCCGCCGCCGCCATGCTGCTGGGTCAGCTGATGCGCCGCTCCAGCGAGCGCAAGCAGCGCCTCAGGGGCGAACGCCGTGACTACCTGCGCTACCTGGCCCAGATCCGCAAGCGCGTCCGGAGCACCATCGTCGAGCAGCAGCGGGCGCTCGCCTGGCGCCACCCCGAGCCCGCCTCCCTGCGCTCGCTCGCCCGCACCTCGCGCCTGTGGGAACGCCGCCCCGCCGACGAGGACTTCGGCGAGGTCCGCCTCGCGGTCGGCGAACAGCAGCTCGCCCTCACCCTGCAGCCGGTCTCCACCCGCCCCGTGGAGGACCTCGAACCGCTGTGCGCCCACGCCCTGCGCCGCTTCATCCGCGCCTACTCCACCATCCCCGACCAGCCCCTCGGCCTCTACCTGCGCTCCTCCGCCCGGATCCTGCTGCGCCCTGAGGACACCTCCGGCGACCCGTCCGCCGAGCCGGGCACCACCGGCGCCCCGGCCGGCAACGCGGACGGCGACGCCGTGCGCGCCCTGGTACGCGCCGCGCTCGGCCAGCTCGCGGTGTTCCACGCCCCCGAGGAGCTGTGGCTGGCGGTCTGCGCGAGCGACGAGCGCCGGCCCGACTGGGAATGGGTCAAGTGGCTGCCGCACGCCCTGCACCCGCACGAGGAGGACGGCGCCGGCCAGGTCCGCCGCATCACCGCCGACCTGACCGAGCTGGACGACCTGCTGGGCGCCGAGTTCGCCGAACGCCCCGGCTTCGACCCCGACGCCCGCCCCGGCCGCGACGAGCCCTACACCGTCGTCGTCCTGGACGGCGTCACCGTCCCCGAAGGACACCGCTGGGAGGGACACGGCTACCGCAACGCCGTGGTGCTCGACGTCTCCGGGGCGCTGCGCTGGCGGCCCGGCCGCAACACACTCCGGCTCACCGTCGGACCCGGGCAGGTCAGCCTGGTGCGCACCGACCGCAGCCGCAAGGAGCGCTCCGTGCCGCTCGGCCGCCCCGACCGGCTCGGCCCGCTCGGCGCGGAGTCGCTGGCCCGGCTGCTCACCGCCCGCCGCATCAGCCTGGGCACCGACATCGCACAGCCCCTGGACACCGACGTCGAACTGACCACCCTGCTCGGCATCCCCGACCTGCACCGGCACGACCCGCAGACCCTCTTCGCCCGGCACACCGGATCCGCCCGGCTCAGGGTGCCCGTCGCCGTCGGCGTGGACGGCCGCCCCGTGGAACTCGACATCAAGGAGTCCGCGCAGGGCGGCATGGGCCCGCACGGCATGCTCATCGGCGCCACCGGCTCCGGCAAGAGCGAACTGCTGCGCACCCTCGTCCTCGGCCTGGCCCTGACCAACTCCTCCGAGACGCTCAACTTCGTCCTCGTCGACTTCAAGGGCGGCGCCACCTTCCTCGGCCTGGAGGAACTCCCGCACACCTCCGCCGTCATCACCAACCTCGCCGACGAAGTCGCCCTCGTCGAACGCATGCAGGACGCCCTGCACGGCGAACTCATGCGCCGCCAGGAGCTGCTGCGCGCGGCCGGCAACTACACCTCCGCCCTGGAGTACGAGCGGGCCCGCGCCGCCGGCGCCGACCTGGCCCCGCTGCCCAGCCTGTTCGTCGTCGTCGACGAGTTCAGCGAACTGCTGTCCGCGCACCGCGAGTTCATGGACCTGTTCGTCATGATCGGCCGTCTCGGCCGCTCCCTCGGGGTGCACCTGCTGCTCGCCTCGCAGCGCCTGGACGAGGGCCGCATGCACCAGCTGGAGAGCCACCTGTCCTACCGCATCGGCCTGCGCACCTTCTCCGCCATGGAGAGCCGCGGCGTGCTCGGCGTCCCGGACGCCTACCAGCTGCCCGCCCAGCCCGGCAGCGGCTACCTGAAGTCCGGCGTCGAGGCACTGACCCGCTTCCGCGCCGCCTACTCCTCCGGCACCTACCGCCGCCGCACCGGCGCCGTGGTCCAGGCCCGGGTGGCCAGCCAGGTCGTGCCCTGGACCAGCGGCTGGGTCGTACCGCGCACCCTGGAGGCGGCACCCGAACCCGAGCCGGACACCAAGGAGACCGGCGACGAGGAGACCCTGCTCGACGTGGCCCTGGACCGGCTGCGCGACTCCGGCCCCGCCGCCCACCAGGTGTGGCTGCCGCCGCTGGACGAGCCGTCCCCGCTGGACGCCCTGCTGCCCGGCATCGCCCCCGACCCCGAGCGCGGCCTCACCGCCACCGGCTGGCCCGGCACCGGCAAGCTGCGCGTCCCGGTCGGCCTGGTGGACAAGCCCTTCGAGCAGCGCCGCGACCCGCTGGTCGTGGACCTGTCCGGGGCCGGCGGCCACGTCGCCATCGCCGGCGGCTCGCAGAGCGGCAAGTCCACCCTGGCGCGCACCCTGATCGGCGCGCTCGCCCTCACCCACACACCCGCCGAGATCCAGTTCTACTGCCTCGACTTCGGCGGCGGCGGCCTCTCCCAGCTCGCCGGACTGCCGCACGTCGGCGGTGTCGCCGCGCGCCTGAACCCCGAGCGGGTGCACCGGGCCGTCGCCGAGGTGATGACGCTGCTCGCCCGCCGGGAGCAGTTCTTCGTCGACCACACCCTGGACTCCATGCAGTCCTACCGGCGCCGCCGGGCCGCCGGCGAGTTCCCCGACGAGCCGTTCGGCGACGTCTTCCTGGTGGTCGACGGCTGGTCCACGGTCCGCCAGGACTACGACGACCTCATCCCGAAATTCAACGAACTGGCCGCCCGCGGCCTCAACTACGGCATCCACCTGTTCATCACCACCACCCGCTGGGTGGAGCTGTCCGCCCAGGTCCGCGACCAGGCCGCCACCCGCCTGGAACTGCGGATGGGTGACCCGATGGACTCCGAGATCGACACCCGCAAGGCCCGCTCGGTGCCCCGCAGCGGCGGCCGCGGCATCACCGCCGACACCAAGATGCACTTCCTGGCCGGACTGCCCCGGCTCGACGGCAGCGGCTCCCTGGACGACCTCGGCGACGGCGTCTCCCACCTGGCGTCCGAGATCGCACGGCACTGGCCCGGGGCCATCGCACCGCAGATCCGGATGCTGCCCCACCGGCTGCCGCTCGCCGAACTGCCCGCCCCCGAGGCCACCGAGGGCGGCGGCATGCGCCTGCCGCTCGGCATCGACCAGGACGCCCTGGAGCCGGTCTGGCACGACTTCAGCCGCACCCCGCACCTGATCGTGGTCGGCGACACCGAGAGCGGCAAGACCAACCTGCTGCGCCGCGTCGCCGAGGGCATCACCACCCGCTACGCCCCCAACGAGGCGAAGATCATCGTGGTGGACTACCGGCGCACGCTCGTGGACACGATCCCCGAGGAGTACCGCATCGGGCACGTGATCTCCCTGGACAACCTCAAGGAGACCGTCGAGGGCGCGGCCCGCGCCATGAAGACCCGCGTGCCCGGCGCGGACATCGCCCCCGCGCGCATGCGCCGGTGCGACTGGTGGAGCGGCCCGCGTCTGTTCATCCTGGTCGACGACTACGACATGGTCTCCGGCAACGCCTTCCAGAGCCCTTTCGAGCCGCTCTTCGAGCACCTCACCCTCGGCTTCGAGATGGGCCTGCACCTGGTCGTCGCCCGCAGCGCCATGGGCGCCGGCCGCGGCCTGAGCGACGGCCTGCTGCGCCGTCTCGACGAGGCCAACAACCCGGCGGTCCTGCTGTCCTGCCCGCCCACCGAGGGCCGGCTGTTCGGCAACGCCAAGCCGCGCAACCTCCCTCCGGGCCGGGCCCTGCACATCGCCCGCCGCCGCGAGCGGCTCATGCAGACCGCCCTGGTGGGGGAGGGCGAAGGGCAGCAGACCTGACCCGGCGGACGCACGAGGGCCGCACACGGACAGCGGGGGCCACCGAGGTGGCCCCCGCTCGGGGTTTCCGTGCCCTGGGGGCCACTTCGTGTGGCGCCCGCTCGCGGTTGCGTGCCTGACCGGTCAGCTCATCCGCGCTCCGGCTCACCCGCACCCGCCGCCCGCCACCCGCGTGCGCGGGCCCGCGGAACGGCGAAGGCGGCCCACAGGACCGACAGCACGGCCGCGGTCCCCAGCAGGACGAACAGGGTGGCGCGGCCGGTGGCGCGATCGGCGGCGGAGGTGTCGCGCAGGGACACGGGAGCGGAACCGGCGCGGTCCGCAGCGGCCGCCGTCGTGTCCCCGAGGACGGCGGTCACGGCGGCGTAGGGATCCAGCTGCGGCAGATCGGCGGGGTAGGCCGTGGCGGTCAGACGGCGCGTCACGGCCGCCGGGGAGGCACCCGGGTGGGCGGCGCGCACGACCGCCGCGGCCCCGGCGGCGTAGGCGGTCGCCACCGACGCGCCGCCACCGAGGTAGTGACCGTCCCCGCGCGGGCCGCCGGAGACCACTCCGGCGCCCGGCGCGGCCAGGTCGATGCCGTCGGTGCGCGGGGAGCCGTCCGGACGGGCCCCGTCGGGCAGCATGTCGGCGACCGCCAGCACACCGGGCTCACCGGCGGGCCAGTAGGTGCGGGCCGGGATGTCGTCGCCCGAGCCGCGGGACGGCGGGTCGGGCGTGGCGGCCGCGAGCACCACCGCGCCCGCGCGGCGGGCGTCGGCGATGGCGTCGGTCAGTCCGGCGTCACGGCGGGGCAGGGCGACGGCGACCGCGATCACCTCGGCGTCGGCCCGGGTCGCGTCGCGCACCGCGTCCGCGACCAGGTCCGCGTCCGCCCGGCCACGTTCGTCGGTGCCGCGCAGGGCCAGGATCCGGGCCCGCGGCGCCACTCCGGCGAGGCCCGGCGTGCTCCTTCCGTCCCCGGCGATCAGACCGGCGAGGAAGGTGCCGTGCCCCACGCAGTCGGTACCGGCCGCACCCTGGGCGGTGACCCGTCCGTCGAGGCCGGTGGCACCGGCGACGACCCCCGTGTCGATCAGGGCCACGGTCACACCGGCGCCGGTGCCGTGCCGGTGCAGCCGGTCCAGGTCGAGGCGCTGGCGCGACCAGTCCTGCTTCTTCGCCTTCTCGCCGGAGGCGGGCGTGCAGGCCGTGTCCGGGTCGAGCGTGGAGGGCATGCCGGGCAGCTGCTGGCCCGGCCCGTCGGCCGCGGGCGGCACGGACGGGGGCAGGGCCTGCGCCGGGGCGGCCGGCAGCAGCAGGGCGGCGGCCAGACCGGCACCGGACAGCAGGCGGGCGCTCCCGCGGACCGAGGACCTCATCGGGGAGCCGCCTTCGGGGTCGCGGTCACGACGTCCTCGGGCAGGAGGATGCGCAGGTCGTCCAGGGTGGGTGCGGCCAGCGCGCTGAGCCGTCCCGCCTGCCGGGTGACCATCGACTCGACCACCTGGCGGGCCAGCCGGGCATTGCCGAAGGAGCGGTCCCGGGGCAGCGCGTCGAAGTACTCCTTGAGCAGTGGCCCGGTCCCCGGACCGCACTCGTAGCCCATGCTCGCCGCCTGCGCGCGCACGATGGTGACCAGTTCCTCGGAGGAGTAGTCGGCGAACGCGACCCGGCGCGGGAACCGCGAGGACAGGCCCGGGTTGGAGGCCAGGAAGCGTTCCATCTCGTCGGTGTACCCGGCGACGATGACGACCACCTCGTCGCGGTGGTCCTCCATCAGCTTCAGCAAGGTGTCCACCGCCTCCTGCCCGAAGTCGTTGCCGCCCTCGCGCGGGGTGAGGGTGTAGGCCTCGTCGATGAACAGCACGCCGCCGCGGGCCCGTTCGAAGACCTCCCGGGTGAGCTGCGCCGTGTGGCCGATGTAGCGGCCGACCAGGTCGGCGCGGGCGGCCTCCACCAGCTGGCCCCGTCCGAGGATGCCGAGCTGGGACAGGATCTCCCCGTAGAGCCGGGCGACGGTGGTCTTGCCGGTGCCGGGCGGGCCGGTGAAGACCAGGTGGTGGCTGAGCGAGGGCACCGGCAGTCCGGCTGCCGCGCGATGGCGGGCGGTGGTGATGAGGTTCACCAGGTCCGCCACGTCGCGCTTGACCTCGGCCAGACCGATCATGTCGCCGAGACGGGTCAGCGGGTCGTCCGCCGGAGCGGCGCTCTCGCCGGCCTGCGCGGCGGCCGTGGCGGAGACGTCCTCCGGCAGCAGCAGCCGCAGGTCGTGTTCACCGACGTGCTGCTGCGAGGCGAGCCGTACCGCCTGGCGGTCGACCATCTCCTCGAACACCCCGCGCGCGGCACGGCCGTTGCCGAAGCCGGCGTCCCGGGGCATCGCCTCGAAGTGCGCGGCCAGGGCCTCCGCTGTGCCCTCAGCCAGCTCGTACTGGTGCTGGGCGCACATGTTCTCCATGATCGCGACCAGTTCGGGCACCGAGTAGTTCTCGAACTCGACCGTCCGCGAGAAGCGGGACGCCAGACCCGGGTTGGAGGCCAGGAAGGACTCCATCTCACGGGAGTAGCCGGCGGCGACCACCACCACGTCGTCGCGGTGGTCCTCCATCAGCTTCAGCAGCGTGTCCACCGCCTCGCGGCCGAAATCGGCACCGCCGTGGTTGCTGTCGGACGTGAGGGTGTACGCCTCGTCGATGAACAGCACACCGCCGAGCGCCCGTTGGAACGTCTCGGTGGTTTTGATCGCGGTCCCGCCGACGACCTGGGCGACCAGGTCCGCGCGGGAGACCTCCACCAGGTGCCCGCTGCGCAGCGACCCCAGCTCGGCCAGGATCGACCCGTACAGCCGGGCGACGGTGGTCTTGCCGGTGCCGGGCGGGCCCGCGAAGACGAGGTGCCGGCTCATCGGCGGGGCCGCCATGCCGAGCTGCTCGCGCCGCTGGGCAAGCTGCGTCAGGTTGACCAGCGTGCGCACCTGCTGCTTGACGTTCTCCAGGCCGATCAGCGCGTTGAGGGCGCCGAGCGGCCCGTCGGCCCGGTCCGGCGGGGGCGCGTCCGCCGCGCCGGAGCCGGCCGGGTCGGTGTTCTCGGCGCTGCCGCTGCCCCAGGCGTCCCGCTTGCCGTTGCCGGTGCTGTTCAGGCCCTCCACCGCGAGCCGCTCGCCGGGGACGGTCTGCACCAGGCCACCACCCTCGTTCTCCCGGGCCAGGCAGTTGACCAGGGAGACCGGTGCGGTGGACTCCACGCGGAAACCGTCCTGCGCGCCACCGGTGACCTCACAGCCGCTCAGCGAGGCGAGCGCACCCTCCCGCAGCAGGAAGCCATGGCCCTGCGGGGCGTGCACCGCGGTGCGGTTGGCCGTCAGCTCGCCACCCGCGGCGACGACCACGCCCTCCTCGCCGGACATCTCGACACGGAGGTCGCGGACGGTGACATTGCCGCCGTCCTCCACGACCAGGCCGCAGGCCGCCGCGTCGGAGACCGAGCCGCCGGCCAGGTAGAGGGTGCTGCCCGAGGCGACCCGCACGCCCGCGCCCTGAGGCCGCACGACCTCGCAGTCCTCGGCGCGCCCCCGGGCGTCCTTGGTGGCCGACAGGCCGTCACCCGCGGGCTCCACCAGCCGTGCCCGGCGCAGCAGCGGGTTGGCGCCGCCGCGCACCAGGACCGCCGGTGCGCCGCCGATCACCTCCAGGCGGTCCAGCTCCGGTGCCGAGTCCTCCTCCAGGAGCAGCCCGGTCTGCTCGCAGTCGCGGACCGTGAGCCCGGTGAGCGCGGGCGAGGCGGCTCCGGCCACCCGCAGCGCCGCCCCCTGCGCACCGTCCACCCAGCAGTCCTCGAAGGTGCCCCGCGCCCGGTCGGTGACCAGCACGCCGTGGCCGCGGGTGCGCGAGACACGGCAGCGGCGCAGCACCGGGTCCGTGCCGGCGGCCAGCGTGATGCCGTTGCCGGAGGCCCCGGTGACACGCACGTCCTCCAGCGTCGTACGGCCCGCGCTGCTCAGGTGCACCCCGGTGCTGGTGTCGTGCACCACGGTCCGGATCACCGACAGCGAGCAGTTCTGCTCCAGGGCGAGGGAGGGCTTGTCGGTGGAGGAGAGGTCGCAGTCCTCCACGGTGCCCCGGGACTCGCCGTTGGCGAGCAGGCCGTTGCCGCGGGCGTCGCGCACCGTGCAGCCCCGGATGCGTGCCTCACCCTGTTCGGCGAGGACCACACCGCTGGTGCCCAGGTGCTCGAACGTGCACGACTCCACGGTGGTGGGGGTGGTCGAGGTGACCACGACGCCCGCCCCTTGCGCGTTGCTCACCCGGCAGTCGCGCAGGGCGAGCGAGCCGGTGCCCCCGGCCAGCAGGGCCGTCCAGGAGGCGCCCACGACCTCGCAGCCGTCCAGCGCGGCCTGCCCGCGCCGCACGTCCACGGCCGGCTGCTCGGCGTCGCCGCCGCGCAGGGTGAGTTCGGAGAGCATCACGGCATCGGCGCGCAGCGCGAGCACGGTGCCCGAACGCGGCCTGATCTCCACGGTGCCCCGCCCTTCGGCGGCGGCGAGGGTGACCCGGGTGTGGATCACCAGGTTCTCCGGGTAGGTCCCGGGCCGGACGCTGATGAGCGCGCCGGTGCGGGCAGCCGAGAGCGCCTCACCGATCGTCCGGTAGCGGTCCCGGTCTCCCGGACCGACCGTCAGTACCTGGCGCGACACGCACCAACCTCCTTGCTACGGCGTCGTCTTCAGCGTGCGCCCCGCTCGGGCCGGGGGCGCGTGTCGGCGAGCCGACGGTGCCATCATGTCCGCCCTGGCCCGGGCGGTCGCCAGGAGGGGTGCCCCCGGCTGCGCGGAAGCGCGGTCAGACGCTCCACTTCTGGTTGTCGGTGCCGGCGCACGTCCACAGCTGCAGCACGGCCCCGTTGCCCCGGTTGTTGTCCTTGATGTCGACGCACTTGCCCACCACGGTGTTGACCAGGTCGTGGCTGCCGTTCAGCGTGAACTTCTGCGCGGCGTTGCCGTTGCACCAGGCGAGCTGGATCGGGGTGCCGTCACCGAAGTTCGCGTTCGCCACGTCCAGGCACTTGCCTCCGATGCGCATGGTGCCGTCCGAGGCGAACTGCCACTTCTGGACCGGGCTGTCGTTGCAGTCCCACACCCACAGCTGCTTGCCGTCGCTGAAGTCGCCGTCCGGGACGTCGACGCAGCGGCCCGAGAGATGGCTGTGCAGGGACACCGGGGAGCTGAACGTCACCCCCGAACCGGCAGCGGCCGGGCGGTCCTTGCTCGCACCGGACGTGCCGCCGCCCCGCGCGCTCTGCCGTTCCCGTGCCGGATTCTTCGGCTGCTCCTTCGCGGCGGCGTCCTCCTTCGGCCCCTCGTCCTTCTGGTCTCGGCTCGCGGAGGGGGCCGGGGTGTCCGGTGAGGCCGTCCGGGGCTTGCCGGTGCTCTTGCGCACGTCCGCCGAGGGGCTGTTGTCCGGCGAGGCGACCACGAACCGTCCCGGCGCCTCCTGGCCGTTGTCGCCGAGCACGGTTCCGGCGCCCGCCGACGCCTTGCGGGCCTCGCCGTCGTTGCCCCCGAGCACCAGGAACGGCACCGACACCAGCAGCGCGCCCGCGACGGCCGCCCCGGCCAGAACCGCCTTGCCGGGCCGGCCGACCGGGGCGGCCTGCTGCCGAGGCCGGTCGATGGCGGTCGCGGTCATGGTCCGTACGAGCGCGGGCAGCCGGCTCTTGGCGGCCGCGGCGGCGCCGGGATCGGCCTCCGGGGCGACATCGGGATCGGCCTCCGCGGCGGAGCGGGAGGCGGCGGAAGCGCCGGTCTCGGAGTTCGCGGCCGTCGAGGCGGCGGCTCCGCCAGGAGCAGCCGGAGACGTATGCGTGTCGTCGGTCGCTCCGGCGGGCCCGGCGGCGGGGACGACCACCGTGGCCGGGGCTCCGGTCTCCGCCTCGCCCGTGGCCGACGGTCGCGCGGACTCGTCGGGAGAGCCGGGCCCGCCGGACGAGCCGGCTGCGGATGTGGGGGAGGGGGAGGCGACGCCGGTCTTCGCTCCGGGCGTCGCCCCGCCCTCGGCGCCGGACTCCGTACCCGCCCCCGGGGCTGCGGGCTGCTGGGCGGGTCGCGTCACGGGGTACTCCCTGTGGTGGGGGGCCGGGGTTCGGGCACGGCATCGTTCCGGGGCGCGACAGGGGACGCGGCCGCGGAGGCGGCCGGCTCCGCCGGGACGGCGCCGGGCAGGTCGTCCGCCGGGACGAGCAGGGGAGCCGCGGCTGCGGCGTTGACCATGAGCAGGGTGCCGGGCCCGCCGAGCGAGCGGACCAACTCCCGCACCCCCACGGTGTCATGATGAAGTGCCGGGGACATGAACGCGTGGACCGGCGAGGTGAACAACAGCACCACGGGAGCCCCGTCCCGTCCGGCGGCGACGAGCGGTCGGCCGTCCGGGCCGCGCACCACACCGACCTCCGCCTCGGCCAGCACCGCGAGGGCCTCGTCCACCGTGCCGTAACCGGTGGCGGCACGCTGCGCCGCCGCGTCCACCGGATCGGTGGGCTCGGGCCAGCCGAGCGTGCGCGCCGAGGGACGGTAGGCCGGGTTCGCCCGGAACTCCGTGACCTCGCCGCTCTCGTCCGACTGCCATTCCCCGACGACCGCCCAGTCCGGCGGTGTCCGTTCCCCGGTCCACTCCGGGTCCACCACACCGATCCAGTGGCCCGGTGCCTGCCGTGCGGCGGCGCGCACGGCGTCGGGTATGCCGGGGGTGTCGGCGGCTTCGGGCGGGTCGCCTGGGCTGACCGCACGCCGTTCCTGGGGCCGCATCTCCACTGAACTCTCGGGTCCCTACGCCTACTCGGGGTGCCGAACGGCATTGTCTGCATGCCGACGCCGATCCGCCGGGGGCCAACAGGATGCCACACGAACTCGGCCCGTGGACGCCCGGGTTGGCTCCGTTTGGGCCGCCGGCCTGCCCGTTTGCCGCCCGGGTGGGGAACGTTCCGGGACCAGCGAGGCGACGGGGGTCATAACGACGGGGGCGGGCGAGAGGGCAGCGCGGTCGTCGTCCGGGATACGGGCTAAGTTGGCCTTGTCGTCGATCTCGTCGACGTACAGTGCGTGCCGTCCGGCCGGACGGCCAGGCCGGAGCCGTTCGGGGGAGCGGGCGATCCGCAGGGCGCCGGACGGGCTCCCGGCCGCCGTGCCGGGCGTGCCGGGCGCATGACCGGGACGACACACCGCCGCGCGGTTCCCCGTCCACCACCGAGAGCTCCGCCACCGAGGAGGAGTAAGCCGCATGTCCCCCCAGCACCACACCCCCGGCGCGAAAGCGGAGAAGGCCGCCGACTCCGGCGTCGAGGAGGCCGGTACCCCGCCGGGACGCTCCGCGCCGGGCGGGGCGCAAACGGGCCCGGCCGCCGGGGCGGAGGCGCCGGATGCCGCCGCGGCCGGCGAACCGGCTTCCTCCGCAGCGGACGCGGACGGCACGGACCCGGCTGCCGCACCGGCCGGCAAGCGGGCCGCACCCGCGGCCGAGCCCGGCAGCGCGGCGAACGCACCCGCGGCCGACGAACCGTCTGCCACCCCCGAAACGTCCACCGCGCCGCAGCCTGCCTCGGCGGCCCGGACGTCCACGGCGCCGGACACGTCCTCTGCGCCGCGGCCTGCCTCAGCGGCCCGGACGTCGACCGCGCCGGACACCTCGACCGCGCCCGGGGCGTCCACCGCCCCCGACGCGTCGTCCGCCTCGCACGCGTCTCCCGCGGCAGACGTCCCCGCCGCGCGGATCGCCGTGGCGGCGGCCGCTGTCACGGCCCCTCCGGGCGTCACGTCCGTGACCGGCGTGGACACGGGGCGGCCCCGCAAGCCGGTCCTGGCCGGAGCCGCGGTGATGGGCGCCGTCCTGGTCGCCGTACCGCTGCTGCTCGCCGGCGGAGGGAACGACGATGACGGCCGCGGCCCCTCCCGCACCGTGGCGGCCGAGGACGCGGACACCGTGCTCAGGCAGGAGTCGGCCCCCGCCGCCCTGGACGACTACGTGGCCGAGAAGCCCAGCGCGTCCCCGAGCCGGAAGAAGCCGAGCAAGAGCGCCGCGCCGGTCGCCGCCGCGCCCCCGCCCGTGGCGCCCGCGCCACAGCCGAGCAGCTCCCCCTCGAAGACCGCCACACCCAAGCCCAAGCCCAAGCCCAAACCGAAACAGACCCCGCGTCCGAACTGGAGCACCGAGACGGTCTCGGCGGTCAGCGTGCTGGAGGTCAACCAGGCCTGGACCACCAACCGCATCCGCATGGTCATGCAGACGGACGGCAACCTCGTCGTCTACAACGAGAAGGGCAAGCCCATCTGGGCGTCCATGACCTTCGGCCAGAACCACCGGGCGATCTTCCAGGGCGACGGCAACCTGGTCATCCACAACGCCGCCGACCGCCCCATATGGGCTTCCAAGAGTCACGGCCACGACGGCGCGCAACTCGTCCTGCGCGCCGACGCCAAGGTCGTCATCGTGCACAACGGCCAGGTCGTCTGGTCGACCTGACGGCGGATTTCGCCGACGCCTGCGCCCTCAGCGGCGCTTGACGCCCGGCCGGGCCGCCGGCGCGAGGGTCGGCTCGGTGACGGGGACGTCGCCGAGCGCCCGGTCGACGGCCGCGAGCACGTCGTCGGAGAGCCGCACACCGGAGGCGGCGGCGTTGGCGTGGACCTGCTCGGGGCGGGAGGCGCCGGTGATGGCGGAGGCGACCTCGTCGCGGCGCAGGACCCAGGCGAGGGCCAGCGTGGGCAGGCTCAGACCGGCCTCCTCGGCGATCGGCACCAGCCGCTGCACCGCCTCCAGGGCGGCGTCGTTGTACACCAGGTCCTTGGACACCGCCATGTCCGTGGAGGCGAAGCGGCTGCCCTCCGGCACGGGCTGCCCGGGCTTGTACTTCCCGGTGAGCACGCCCTGGGCGAGCGGCGACCAGACGATCTGTGAGATGCCGTTCGCCGCGCACAGCCCGAAGACCTCGGCCTCGGGGGCCTGCCAGAGCATGGAGTACTGCGGCTGGGAGGAGACGAACAGGTCGGGACCGCCGATCTCGACGGCCGTCCGGATCTGTTCGGGTGTCCACTCGCTGAAGCCGATGTAGCGGGCCTTGCCCTGCTCGACGACCTTCCGGAACGCCTCGACGGTGTCCTCGACGGGCACGGTGGGATCGAACCGGTGCGCCTGGTAGAGGTCGACGTAGTCGGTCCGCAGGCGGCTGAGGGAGGCGTCGATCTGCCGGGCGATCTGCTGCGGTGACAGGCCCTGGTCGGCCGGGTCGTCGGACATGGGGAAGTAGACCTTGGTGGCCAGGATGTAGGAGTCACGCGGGTGGGACGACAGGATCTCGCCCCAGGCGGTCTCGGCGGCTCCGCGGCCGTAGACGTTGGCGGTGTCGAAGAAGTTGATGCCCGCGTCGAAGGCCGCTTCGGTGCAGGCACGGGTGGCGTCGGCCTCGATGCCGCCGGAGTAGGTCAGCCATGACCCGAGGGAGATCTCCGAGACCTGAAGGTCCGAGTTGCCGAGTGTGCGGTACCGCATGGGTGCTCCTCGCTTCCGTGGGGCGTACGGACGGCGCCTACCCCGTCACCGCCGCCGCGCCACCGGCTCCGGGCCGAAACGGTGAACGCGACACGTCCGGCCCGAGTGCCGCCGGGTGAGGAGCGGACGGGCACCCCGGGAGGCCCGCCGGCGTGGCGGGCCCCGCGGGGTGCGCGTGGACGGTCAGGCGAGTGTGGGCCGGGTCCGGTCGTGGGCCGGTTCCAGACGGACGACGATGCCCTTGGACGTCGGCTGGTTGCTGATGTCGGCGACGCTGTCCAGGGGCACGAGGACGTTCGTCTCCGGATAGTAGGCGGCGGCCGAGCCCTTGGCGGCCGGGTAGGGGACGATCCTGAAGTTTTCCGCCCGCCGCTCGCTGCCGTCCGCCCACACGCTCACCAGGTCGACGAGATCGCCCTGGGCGAGACCGAGTTCGGTGAGGTCGGCCGGGTTGACGAGGACGACGCGGCGGCTGCCGTGGATGCCGCGGTAGCGGTCGTTGTCGGTGTAGGGGACGGTGTTCCACTGGTCGTGGGACCGCATCGTCTGCAGCAGCAGATGCCCCTCGGGCGCGCGGGGCACCACGGGCTCGTTGCAGGTGAACAGGGCCTTGCCGACCTTGTTGGGGAACACGCCCTCGTTGACCGGGTTGGGCAGCTGGAAGCCCCCGGGACGGGTGACCCGGGCGTTGAAGTCGTGGAAGCCCGGCACGATACGGGAGATGCGGTCGCGGATGGTGCCGTAGTCGCCCTCGAACGTGTCCCACGGGATGTCCGGCTCGCCGTCCAGGGTGAGGCGGGCCAGCCGGCACAGGATGGAGACCTCGCTGAGCAGCAGCCGGGAGGCCGGTTCGAGGCGGCCCTGGGAGGTGTGCACCTCGCTCATGGAGTTCTCGACGGTGACGAACTGCTCCCCGTCCGCCTGGACGTCGCGCTCGGTGCGCCCCAGGGTCGGCAGGATCAGCGCGGTCTCGCCGCACACGGTGTGCGAGCGGTTGAGCTTGGTCGAGATGTGGGCGGTCACCCGGCACGAGCGCATCGCCTCCTCGGTGACCGCGCTGTCGGGAGCCGCGCGGACGAAGTTGCCGGCCAGGGCGAGGAAGACCTTGACGCGCCCCTCCAGCATCGCCTTGATCGCGTTCACCGAGTCCAGGCCGTGCGGGCGGGGCGGGTCGAAGCCGAACTCCCGCTGCAGCGCGTCGAGGAAGGTGTCCGGCATCTGCTCCCAGATGCCCATGGTGCGGTCGCCCTGCACGTTGCTGTGGCCGCGCACCGGGCAGGCGCCGGTACCGGCACGCCCCAGATTGCCGCGCAGCAGCAGGAAGTTAACGATCTCCCGGACGGTGGGCACGCCGTGCTTGTGCTGGGTGATGCCCATCGCCCAGCAGACGATGACGCGTTCGCTGTCCAGGACCTCGTCGCGGACCTGCTCGATCTCCTCGCGGGTCAGTCCGGTCGCCGTGCGCACGTCGTCCCAGTCGATCGTGCGGGCGTGCCGGGCGAACTCCTCGAAGCCGCTGGTGTGGGCGGTGATGAAGTCGTGGTCGAGCACGGCGCCGGGCCGGGCGTCCTCGGCCTCCAGCAGCAGCAGGTTGAGGGCCTGGAACAGGGCGAGGTCGCCGCCCGGCTTGATGTGCAGGAAGCGGTCGGCGATCTGGGTGCCGCGTCCGACGATCCCGCGCGGCTTCTGCGGGTTCTTGAAACGCCGCAGTCCGGCCTCGGGCAGCGGGTTGACCGCCACGATCCGGGCACCGTTGCGCTTGGCCTCCTCCAGGGCGGTGAGCTGACGCGGGTGGTTGCTGCCCGGGTTCTGCCCCACCAGGAAGATCAGGTCGGCGTGGTGCAGGTCGTCGAGGCTGACGGTGCCCTTGCCCGTGCCCAGGGTCTCGCTCAGGGCGGAGCCGCTGGACTCGTGGCACATGTTGCTGCAGTCGGGCAGGTTGTTGGTGCCGAAGGCGCGGGCGAACAACTGCAGCACGAAGGCGGCCTCGTTGCTGGCGCGGCCCGAAGTGTAGAAGACGGCCTCGTCGGGGGAGTCCAGCCCCCGCAGTTCGCGCGCGAGCACGCCCAGGGCGTCGTTCCAGCCGATCGGCTCGTAGTGGTCGGAGCCGGGCCGCTTGATCATCGGCTCGGTGAGCCGGCCCTGCTGGTTGAGCCACTTGTCGGAGCGGGCCGCGAGGTCGGCGACGCTGTGCTCACGGAAGAAGTCGGCGGTGATCCGGCGCGTGGTGGCCTCGTCGTTGATGTGCTTGGCGCCGTTCTCGCAGTACTCGTTGCGGTGGCGCCGGCCCGGGGCCGGGTCGGCCCACGCGCAGCCGGGGCAGTCGATCCCGCCCACCTGGTTCATGGCGAGCAGGTCCACCCCGGTCTTGCGGGGAGAGGTCTGCTCCAGGGAGTACTCCAGGGCGTGCACGACCGCGGGGACGCCGGCCGCCCACTTCTTCGGCGGCGTGACGGAGAGTTCGGACTCCGGCTCCTCGCCGGGCGGGTTCTGCATCGGTTCGCCTTTCTCTCGCCGTGTCCGGCACACCGTTCAGCCGACGGGCCACTGGGCCACGCGGCTCCGGGGCGGTTCCGGCTGGTCGTGCTGCACGCGTCCGTTGCGGATGGTGCCGCGCCAGGCCCCGCCTTCCTGCCCCATGCCCTCGATGAAGTGCTTGAAATTCAGCAGCTCACCGCGCACGAGCCGGGCCGTGAGCCGCGTGGCCCCCGACGAGCGGGTGAGGATGCGCGCGGCTCCCCGCGGCTCCAGGAGCATCCGGACGGTGATCGCGGTGCCGCCGGAGCCCGTCGGCCTGAACTCGACCTCGCCCTGGTGCGAGGGGTGCTGCTCCAGACCGCGCCAGGCCAGGTAGGCGTCGGGGTCCTGCTCCACGATCTCGACGGCGAAACGGTGGCGCAGCGGTCCGTAGCCGATGCTCCAGGCGGTCACGGTGGGCCTGATCTGCTCGACGTCGCGCACCACGGCCGAGAAGCGCGGGAAGGTCTTGAACTGCGTCCACTGGTTGTACGCCGTGCGCACCGGCACCGCGACCGCGACCGTCTCCTCGACGTGCCGCTCGCGCAGCGGACGGCGGCGCGTGACGCCGTCACCGCCGGTGTGCGTCCCCGGCGTGTTCGGCAGGGCCTGCTGGGCGTCGTCTGCGTGCGCCATCGCGGTCTCTCCTCCGGTGAGGGAGCCGGGCGTGCGGGCACCCGGGCCTCCCCTCGTGCGTCAGGGCTGCTCTTTCCGGTTCCCTCATCGCGTCCTTCGAGTCCCCCCGGGTGCGTCCATCTGGTCGGGCAGGCCGCCGAAGGGAGGGGGACGGTCCCTTGCCAGGGGGACGGTGCCTTCCCGCGGCGGCCGGGCCGGCCGCCGCGGCCGCGTCCACCGGCCGGTCCGCGGGCCGGCGCGGTGCGGCCGGGGCCGCGGGAGCCGGCGGTCTCCAGCTTCGGCCACGGCCCGTCCGCCCGCCACTCCCGTGATCCACCGGGGTCCGGCGGCCACCCGGTCCGGACCTCAGCGCAGCCTGCGCACCCGCAGCACCAGGTCGTCGGTGTGGTGTGCGCCGGCGCCGCCTTCGGGGATCACCCGCGGCCGCTGCTCGTCCACCTCCACCTCCCAGTCGTCGTCGAGCAGGTCGACGACCGTCGAGGGCCACACGTAGTCGGCCGGGTCGAACCCGCTCTCCTGCGCCTGCTTGGTGTCCACGCCCGCGTGGTGCACGAACAGCAGCACGCCACCGGGCGCGACGGCGGAGAGCAGCGCCCGCTCGGCCGCGGCGTCGGGGGTGCGCAGCAGGGCCGGGTACTGCGCGGACACCAGGTCGAAGGAGCCCTGCGGGAGCGGTGCCACGGTCAGTGCGGCGTGGACCCAGCGGATCGTGACGCCGGCGTCCTGCGCGTGCCCGGCCGCACGTTCCAGCGCCACGCCCGAGACGTCCAGCGCGGTCACGTCCCAGCCGGCGCGGGCGAGCCAGATGGCGTCAGCGCCCTCACCGCAGCCGACGTCGAGCACGCGTCCGGGTACGAGGTCGGCGACCTCGGCCACGAGCGCGCCGTTGGGCCGGCCGCTCCACAGCTGCTGCCGGTCGGCGTAGCGGTCGTCCCACTCGGCGCGTACGGCGGGGTCTCCGACGTATCCGTCGGGGGGCGAGGGCAGGTCGGACGCGGGCTTTCCCGCTGCGATGTCGTCGGTCACGCGTCCACCGTCGCCCACCGCGCCCGGGCCTGCCCAGTTCTCTTGCCGGTCCGGCAAACCGCGCCGGGACCGGCCGCGCGGTCACTCGAAGAACTTCAGGCCGAAGCCCACGTCGGTGGGGGATCCGGGCACGTTGGCCCGCCGGTAGGTCGTGCCGCCCCACCAGACGGCCGTCCCGGTGTACCAGTAGCGGTTGGCCCAGGAGTACGGCGTCCCCTTCTGGACCGCGTGGAACATGGTCGGGAAGCGGGGGCCCGCGGGCGGGCCGGCGGCGACGTCACCCCGTGGCAGGACGAAGGTGTGGTGCCCGGGTCCGTCGACGTACAGGGTGGGGTGCCACCCCTCCATCATCGTCGAGGCGCGCGAGCCGAACAGGCAGCCGTTGCTCTTGTACCAGTCCCACACGTACGTGGGGTCGCCGCCGGCCCGCAGCCGCAGGTCGGCGATGCAGTAGTCGCTGCTCCAGCTGCCGTTGGCGGAGTAGGCGATGTGCAGGCGGCCGTCCGGGTCGACGACCGGCTGCGGTGCCTCGTTGATGAAGGGGTTGCCGACCACGCGCTCCCAGGGTTCGCGCGGCTGGGAGATGATGTGGCGGCCGCCCGTGGCCGCGGTCGGGCTGCTCATCCGCGCGATGTACAGGTTCTGTTCGACGTTGGTGTCCCCGGCCCAGCCGGACCACACGAACCAGCGCTGACCGCCGAAGGTGAACGGCACCCCGTCGATCGCCCACTTGTCGTCGGGCAGGGCGACCTTGGTGGCGGGGGAGTAGCCGGTGTCCGGGCGGGAGGAGCTGATGTGGTACATCCGGTGGGCGGCGCCCGTTCCGGCGGCGAAGTAGATGCGGTACTGGCCGTCGTGGTGCACGATCTCCGGAGCCCAGACCTCGCCGAGTCCGCCGGTGTCGTTCCAGACCTGGCGCTTGGGAGCGGCCGCGATGCCCTCCAGCGTCGTCGCCGTGCGCACCGCGATGCCGCCGTCCACGGACTTGGCCGCCACGTACAGCTCGCCGACCTTGATGACGCTCGGGTCGGCGCCGCCGAGCGTGGTACGGCCGCGCACGGAGAACGTGTCGTCCGTGCCCGTGACGGCCGCGTGGGCGTGGCCCGCGGGCGCCGCGACCTCCCCGACGGCGAGCGCCGCGACAAGGCTGAACGGGACAAGGGCCGCAAGCCATCGGCGGGAGGGGGACATCCGGGCCTCCTAATCATGCTCACGTCAGAGAGCGCTCTCAGATGGTCCCCGCCCCGCGCACGAGCGTCAATACACCGCGCTGCCCCCGTGCCCGGCACGGGCGACGATGTACGGCGGTACCGGCGACGACCTCCGGCGAAGCGGGCGACGACCTCCGGCGAAGCGGGCGACGACCTCCGGCGGAGCGGCGACGATCGACGACGGAGCGGCGACGATCCACGGCCGCGCCGGTGGCCGGGCCCTCATCGGGTGGCCGGGCCCTCACCAGGTGGCCGGACCCCCACCGGGTGGCCGTGCGCTCACCGGGTGGCCGGGCCGCGCTCGTGGGGGATCTTGTCACCGGCCTCGATCGCGACCTTCAGCCGGTTCTCGGCCGGCGGCAGCGGGCAGGTGGCGAAGTCGGTGTAGGCGCACGGCAGGTTGGTGGCCCGGTTGAAGTCCACCACCACGGTCCCGTCCGGCCCGGGGGCGTCGACGTGCAGGACACGGCCGGCCGGGTACGTCGTCACGCCGGAGGTCGCGTCGGCGAACAGCACCTGCAGGCTGCCGGGGGTGCTTCCCGGGAAGGCGGTCAGCTCCAGCGCCTGACCGTCGAAGGCGAAGCGGATCCTGCCGGGCGCGTCGTAGACGTGCTGCAGTCCCTCCACGGCGGCCCCGACGGTGGTCGGCCGGGGCTCGGCGAACGGCGTGTACGTGCCGGTGACCACCCAGCGCCGGTCCGGCGCGTACGCGGGCGTCCCGGTGAACGCGGTGCGCAGCGGGTGCTGCGGGTGCCGCGGGCGGACGACGTACCGGCCGCCCCGCTTGGCCACCTCGATCACCGCGTCTCCCCAGGCGGCTCCGACGCCGCCGCGTTCCGGGATGTCCCCGAACGTGTGCCGGCCGCGCACCGCGGTCCCGTCGACGACGAGTTCCTCGTCGTCGTCCAGCTCGACGGTGACGCCCCCGGGGCCTGCCGACCAGGCGCCGGGGGCCCCGGGGAAGCGCTCGGGTTCGGCCTCCGGCCAGTACTGGCCGGTGACGGCGAGGAACCCGTGCTCCTGGGCGAGCGCGGCGTCCTTCCGCTGGTGCCATGCCTCCCAGTCGGCTGCGAAGGCGGCGGCGTCGGTGGGGGAGTCCTGGACGGTCATGTTCGCTCCTGCGGGGTCGGGGTGCGGATGGTTCATGAGGGTGGGACGGAACTGCCGTTGTCAGGGCAGGAGTTCACGTACGAGCGCGGCGACCTGTTCCTCCTCGATGAGGAAGCCGTCGTGGCCGTGCGGGGACTCGATCAGCCGCAGGTGATCGGCCGTGCCGATACCGGCCGCCAACTCGGCCTGCTGGGACGGTGGGTAGAGGCGGTCCGAGTCGACCCCGGCGACCAGGGTCCGGGCCGTGATCCGGCTGAGCGCGGCCCGCACGCCCCCGCGCCCCCGACCGACGTCATGGCTGTTCATGGCCTCGGACAGCACGACATAGCTGGCCGCGTCGAAGCGGTGCACCAGCTTGGCCGCGTGATGGTCGAGGTAGGACTGGACCTGGTACCGGCCGCCGCTCCACGGATCCTCCTCGCCCTGGGGCGAGCGGCCGAAGCGAAGCTGCAGTTCCGGCTCGCTGCGGTAGGTGACATGGGCGATCCGCCGGGCCAGGCCGAGCCCTTCGTGCGGGCCCCGCCCGGTGTCGTGGTAGTGGCCGCCGCGCCAGTTCGGGTCGGCACGGATCGCCCGCACCTGGACGTCGGCCCAGGCGATCTGTTCGGCACCGGCCGCGGCCGCCGTGGCGAGCACCAGCAGCGCGCCGGTGCGATCGGGACGGGACACGGCCCATTCCAGCGCCCGCATCCCGCCCATCGAACCGCCCACCACCAGCGCCCACCGGTCGATGCCCAGGGCGTCGGCAAGACCGGCCTCGGCCGCCACCTGGTCCCGCTGCGTCAGGAACGGGAAACTGCCGCCCCACCGCCGGCCGGTGGGCCCGGGCGAGGCAGGACCGGTGCTGCCCTGGCAGCCCCCCAGCACGTTCGGGGCCACGACGAACCAGCGGTCCGTGTCGAGCGCCCTGCCCGGCCCGACGAGGCCGTCCCACCAGCCCGGCGTGGGATGACCGGCTTCTGCCGGGCCCGCCACATGGCTGTCACCGGTGAGGGCGTGCAGCACCAGGATCGCGTTGGACCGGTCCGGCGCGAGCCGGCCCCAGGTCTCGAACGCGAGCCGCACACCCGGCAGTTCGCCACCCGCCTCCAGAGCCAGCGGCTCCTCGCGCCGGTACCACTGGCGGCGCCCGGGCGGGTCCCCCTCCCGCCAGGCCCCGGAGGCCGGCGGAAGGGGAACCTGGGACGGCGTCAGCACGGTGTTCAGGACGCGCCCTTCGCCGCCCGGAACCCGGCCTCCAGGTCGGCCTTGAGGTCGGCGAGGTTCTCGATGCCGACCGACAGGCGCACCAGACCGGGAGAGGCCCCGGTGGCGGCCAGCTGCTCGGCGTCCAGCTGACTGTGGGTGGTGGACGCGGGGTGGATGATGAGGCTGCGCACGTCGCCGATGTTGGCCAGGTGGCTGAACAGCTCGACGGCGTCCACGAACCGCTTCCCCGCCTCCGTGCCGTCCCGCAGCTCGAACGAGACGATCGCTCCCGCGCCCCGCGGCAGGTACTTCCGACCGGCCTCGTACCACCGGCTGGACGCGAGCCCCGGGTAGTGCACGACGGCGACCTCGTCGCGCTGCTCCAGCCACTCGGCGAGCGCCAGCGCGTTCGCCGAGTGCCGCTCGATGCGCAGGCTGAGCGTCTCGATCCCTTGCAGGAGCAGGAACGCGGAGTGCGGGGAGAGCGCGGGACCGAGGTCACGCAGCAGCTGCACCCGCAGTTTGACGGCGAAGGCGCCGGGGCCGAGCGCGGGCCAGTACCGCAGCCCGTGGTAGCTGGGGTCGGGCTCGGTGAAGTCGGGGAACCGGTCGGCGTGCGCCCCGAAGTCGAACGTGCCGCCGTCGACCACGACGCCCGCGATGGCCGTGCCGTGCCCGCCCAGGAACTTGGTGGCCGAGTGCACGACGATGTCCGCGCCGTGCTCCAGCGGCCGCAGCAGGTAGGGGGTGGGGACGGTGTTGTCCACGATCAGCGGTACGCCCGCCTCGTGGGCGACGTCCGCGACCGCGCGCACGTCCAGGACGTCACCGCGCGGATTGCCGAGGGCCTCCGCGAACAGCGCCTTGGTGTTCGGCCGGATCGCCGCCCGCCAGGCCTCGGCGTCGTCCGGGTCCTCCACGAAGGACACCTCGACGCCCAGCTTCGGCAGCGTGTGCCGGAACAGGTTGTAGGTGCCGCCGTACAGCGAGGTGCTGGAGATCAGGTGGTCGCCCGCGCTCGCCAGGGTGAGGATCGCCAGCGTCTCCGCGGCCTGCCCGGAGGACAGCGCCACGGCCGCGACCCCGCCCTCCAGGGCGGCGACCCGCTGTTCGAAGACGTCCTGGGTGGGGTTGTGGATGCGGGTGTAGATGTTGCCGGGTTCGGCGAGCGCGAACAGGTCGGCGGCGTGCTGGGTGTCCCGGAACACGAACGACGTCGTCTGGTAGATCGGCGTCGCGCGGGCTCCGGTCGTGGGGTCGGGCGCGGCACCGGCGTGGATCTGCTTGGTCTCGAAGGACCAGCCCGAGGTGTCGGGCCCGGCCGGCTCGTCATCCGGGGTGTGGCCGGCGGTGACGGAGTCGAGGGGCTGGCTCATGGTGGTGCTCCCTTGTGCGGAGGGGAAGGCGCGCAGGCGCGAAGGGACCGCACAGCCGCGAGGGCACCCCGGAACGGGGGCGACGATCAGCGCGGATGCGGCGGGAAAACGGGAAAGGAACTGCTCAGAGGCCGGAGCGAGGCGTCAGCTCGCGGCGATACAACCCGTGGTGGTGACACGCACGTAATCGACGTGGCGGCGGGTCACGAGCACGGTCATGGAGCCAGGTAACCACATGCGGGCCGCGGCGCACCAGATGATCCGGCAGATTTCACCTCCACCGGGCGGGTGCGGCGGCGTGCGCCTCCGCGACCTCCTCGACCTGCACGACCTGCACGACCTCCTCGAACTCCTCGAACTCCTCGACCTCCTCGACCTCCTCGCCCTGCACGGTCTGCACAGAGCGGTGCCGACGGCCCGTCCCGCGGATGCCGGCTCGCCGGCCGGTCAGGGACGCTGCTCGGGCGGGTGCGGGCGGGTGGCCGCCTGGTAGGCGTCGAAGTCGGCCCTGCCGCCCGCGCCCAGGACCCCGGTGTCCGCCGCGAGCCGGCTCGGTGGCTGCCTGCGCAGTTCCCGGCGGGCGAGGCGGGAGACGAGGGCGGGAAAGGCGGGCCGCAGCGGCTGGCACCAGCGCAGCCACGGGGGCGCGTAGACATGACGGGCACGGCGTGTGATGCCGGAGGTCAGCCATGCGGAGACCTCTTCGGTGCTGTGCACCTTCCTGGCGAAGCGGGGCTGATTGCTGCGCAGGGCCTTGAGGACGGGGTGGTCGTCGATGCCGGTGATCATGTCGGTTCCGGTCCAGTGCAGGTAGGCGATGCCGACGCCGACCCCGTCCGGTTCCACCTCGCCGCGCAGGGCCAGGGCGAACGACTCCGCTCCGGCCTTGGAAGCGCAGTACGCGCTCATCATCGGCGACGAGCCGAAGGCGGCGGTGGAGGCGATCTGGAGGAAGTAGCCCCGCGTGTCCATGAGGTGGGGCAGGAAGGCCCGGGCCGTGTTGGCGGAGCCGGTGAGATTGACGTCGACGACCCGCTGCCACAGGTCGGCCGGTGTGTGGACGAAGGGCCCGCCGGTGGCGATCCCGGCATTGGCCACGACCACGCTCGCCGGGCCCAGCGTCTCTTCGATCTCGCGGGCGGCTCGAGCGAGTGCGTCCTGGTCGGTGACGTCGGTCTCGACGCACACGCTCCGGCCCGGCAGCGACGCGGCGGCCCGGCGCAGCGTGGCCTCCTCGCGCCCCGTCAGCGCCACCAGCATCCCGGCGTCCGACAGGCGCCGGGCGAGAGCCGCCCCCACACCGCGGGCGGCCCCCGTCACCACCGCGACCCGTCCCGCCAGCGGGGAACCGGCCGCCTCACGGAGCCGACCCGGCCCGGAGATCCCACGCATACGTCCCTCGCTCCCGTCACCGCGCCGTTCCGCCGACGGCGCCTTCGCATTCCTTCCGTGATACCCGGCCGATGGGATGCGTTCGAGACGTATCGCGCATTCGGCGTCATCGCCCCCCGCCCCACGGTCGCCGCAGGGCCTCGCCGCGCCCGAGTGAGCCTGCGGGGGACGGGCGGGGCCGGGGAAGCGGACGGGCGAGGGCCCGGACAAGCCGGTCCCCCGGGCGGGTTCCCGCGCGATCCGAGGGCGGCTCGCGCCGAGGCCTGCCTCCGCCGGCGCGTCAGCATGCCGTCAAAGCGGCGGGGAGCGCCGTCAGTGTTCCGTCAGAGGCATCCCGCGGCGCCGCGCACCGGGCCTAACGTCACCGGCGAGCCCGGGTTCGCCTCCCCGCGTCCCGGGCCTCCCCGCAACACGCTCGCACCCCACCTCCCGACGGCTGGAGCCCTCCATGGCAGTACTTCTCGACGGTGACGAGTCCGAACCTCCGGAACGGCTCCCGGCCGGACCGCTGTATGTGCCCGTCCGGCCGGGACCTTCCGGATACGTGGCCCGGCTGTTCCGCACGCCCCTCGGCGCCCGTACCGCCGTCGGCTTCACCAGCGCACGCAGGCTGACCGACACCCTCGGCCCGCAGCAGCGGTGGATCCGGCTCGCCGAGCCGGCCCTGCGGGCACTGACCGCCCCGCTCGGCATCACCACCGTCACGGTGGACCCGCTGTTCACCGCCCCGGCTCCCGCGCCGCTCACCACCCCCGCGGCGGCATCCACCGTCGCGCTGCTGACCACCCGAGCCTGAGAGGGGCCGCGACCGTGACCACAGTCCACGAACCCACCACCACGTCCGCACCGGCCGGAGCGCCGGTGTGGCCCGCCTCCACCACCGAGCCCGTGCGCGGCGATCTCGCCGTGGGCGGCGTCCCGCTCGCCGAGATCGCCGACCGGTTCGGCACACCGGTCTACGTCCTGGACGAAGCCGAGGCCCGCGCCCGCTGCCGTACCTACCGCGACGCCTTCCCCGACGCCGACATCCTCTACGCGGCCAAGGCGTTCCTGTGCCGGGCCATGGCCCACTGGACGGCCGAGGAGGGCCTCGGCCTGGACGTCTGCTCCGCCGGCGAACTGGAACTGGCCGTCACCACCGGCTTCCCGCCCGAGCGGATCGTGCTGCACGGCAACGCCAAGTCCCCGCGCGACCTGGACACCGCGCTGCGTCTGGGCGTCGGACGCATCGTCATCGACAGCCCCGGCGAGATCGCCCGGCTCGCCGCCGCCGTCGGCCCGCAAGGACGTCAGAAGGTGATGGTCCGCGTCGTGCCCGGCATCAACGCGGGCGGGCACGAGAAGATACGCACCGGCACCGACGACCAGAAGTTCGGCCTGTCCCTCACCGACGGCCACGCGGCGCACGCCATCGCCCGCATCCTCGGCCAACCGCAGCTCCGGCTCACCGGCCTGCACTGCCATGTGGGCTCGCAGATCACGAGCGTGCGGCCGTATGTCGTCGCCGTCCGCCGCATGGTCGGCCTGATGAGCCGCCTCCACGCACAGCACGGCCTGGTCCTGCCCGAACTCGACCTCGGCGGCGGACACGGCATCGCCTACCGTCCCGGCGACCCGGCCCTGGATGTGACGGACCTGGCGCGCCGGGTCCGCACGGAGCTGGCCGAGGCGTGCGGCCGGGCCGGCATCCCGGTGCCCCGCCTCGTCATCGAGCCCGGGCGGGCGATCGCCGGACCGGCGGGAGTCGCCGTCTACCGCGTCCTGGCCGTGAAACACACCGGCCGCACCGTGTTCGTGGCCGTGGACGGCGGCATGAGCGACAACCCGCGCCCCGCCCTGTACGGCGTGCGCTACGCACCGCGCCTCGTCGGCCGCCGCGGCACGGGGCGCCCGGCCCGGATGACCGTGGTCGGCCGGCACTGCGAGGCCGGCGACGTCCTGGCCACCGACGCGGAACTCCCCGGTGACGTGCGTCCCGGCGACCTGCTCGCCGTCCCGGCGGCCGGCGCCTACCACCTGTCGATGGCCTCCGGTTACAACCTGGTCGGCCGCCCGCCGGTCGTCGCCGTACGCGACGGGCTGGCCCGCCTCCTGGTCCGCCGCGAGTCCCTGGAGGATGTCCGCAGCAGGGATGTGGGCCTGTAGCGGCCCGCGGTCCTAAGCTCCTGCCATGACCAGGTGGTACGTCCTCGTGGAAGAGGACACACGGGAGACCAGGTACGCCGACGGTGCGGAACTGAGGCTGCACCGCTGGAAGTTGGTGGCCACCAGGGGCATCGGCTCGACCGCGGAGGAGGCGGCCGCGGAAGCGGAGCGGCTCGCTCTGCGGCACGTGCCGGCCGTGATCGCCAGGCACGCCAGACCTGGCGATCAGCCGGCCAGGGAGGCCTATCTCACCCCCGACGGCGCATGGTTGGTGACCGTCCGGCAGCGCGGCCGGGAAGCGCATGTCCGAGTGAGCGTCGCCCGGCTGATGCACAGGCAGCAGGAGAGCGAGGAGCCTCCCCCTCCCGCGCCGAGCTGGAAGGAAAGGCTGCGCAAGACCTTCTGAGGCCCGGCCGGGGAGAGGAGCGGGCGGGCGGTGGATGCCTCCGGCCCGCATGCCGTGTCTGCCGGTCCCCACGTGCGACCGATAGAAGGGACGCCGTCCGGCTGCGGCCCGCCCTGCCCGCCGCCCTGTGCCGGGTTCGCGCGGAGAGCCCCCGCGCCCGCGTGCCGCCCGGCGCGCAGGACCCGCTCGGGTGGCACGTGCATTCCGGCCATCCCGGGAATGCGTCCTCGCGTCACTTCCGGGCCCCCAGGGTTCTCCGTATGCTCCTGCGGCGACACGCTGGTTACCTTCGGTAAGAGGGGGAGCGGATGGTCGGTTCTTCGGGTACCTC
Source organism: Streptomyces sp. NPDC085931 (assembly GCF_044540565.1). Classification (NCBI taxonomy): domain Bacteria; kingdom Bacillati; phylum Actinomycetota; class Actinomycetes; order Kitasatosporales; family Streptomycetaceae; genus Streptomyces; species Streptomyces sp. NPDC085931. The sequence continues at coordinate 143,230 of NZ_JBITSK010000003.1, read as the reverse complement.
ACGACGCACGTTCATGACCGGGACCGCCGCGGCGGGCGGGACTGCCGTGCTGGGCACCACCCCGGCCGCGCAGGCCGCGACCCGGGCCCCGCGGGCACGCGTCCCCGCCTCGGTGGCCGTGCTCGGCGGCGGAGTGGCCGGGCTCACCGCCGCGCACGAACTCGCCGAGCGCGGCTTCCGCGTCACCGTCCATGAACGCCGGGCACTGGGCGGCAAGGCACGCAGCATGGGCGTGCCGGGCAGCGCGCGCGGCGGGCGGCGGGAGTTACCCGCCGAGCACGGCTTCCGCTTCATCCCCGGCATCTACCACAACCTGCCCGACACGATGCGGCGCATCCCATTCCCGGGCAACCCCAACGGTGTCTGGGACAACCTCGTCGCCCCGTCCGAGATGTCCTTCGCCCGCACCGGCCGTGAGGACCTGCGACTGCCGCTTCCCTGGCCGGGCCACCAGCCGCCCGACCTCACGCCGGACGACGTCCGCCGCGCCCTGACCGCCGTCCTGGAGACCGTGCGCGCGATCCCCCCGCACGAGGCGGCGTACTTCGTCAACCGCGTCCTGGTCTTCCTCACCAGCTGCGACGAGAGACGTGACGAGGTCTGGGAGAACACACCCTGGTGGGACTACATCAGGGCCGAGCGGATGAGCCGTGACTACCAGCGCATCCTGGCCGTCGGCGTCACCCGCAACATCGTCGCCACCAAGGCGGAGGAGGCCAGCACGCGCACGGTCGCCACTTTGCTGGAGGCATTCGTCTTCAACGGGCTGGGCCGGGGCGCGGACGGCCCGCTCGACCGCATCCTCAACGCGCCGACGAACGAGGCGTGGATCGACCCGTGGGTCGCCCATCTGACCTCCCTCGGCGTCGAGTTCGAGGTCGGCTCGACCGTCCGGGAGGTGCTGTACGGCGGGGGCAGGGTCACCGGAGCGCTGATCACGGACCCGGCCGGCCGGACGCGGACCGTGACCGCCGACCACTACGTCTGCGCGATGCCCGTGGAGCACGCCCGCCGCACCTGGGGCCCGGAACTGCGTGCCGCCGACCCCCAGCTCGCGCGGTGCGACAAGCTGGCAACGGACTGGATGACCGGCATCCAGTTCTACCTCACCGAATCCGCCCCCCTGCTCGACGGGCACCTCAACTGCGTGGACTCGCCCTGGGCGCTGACGGCCATCCAGCAGGCCGGGCACTGGCCGGAACGGGACTTCCCGGCCGACTACGGCGACGGCGCCGCCGTCGACTGTCTCTCCGTCGACATCTCCGAATGGGACAGACCCGGGATCCTGTACGGCAGGACGGCCAAGCAGTGCACCCGAACGGAGGTCGCCAAGGAGGTCTGGGCGCAGCTGAAAGCGGCGCTCAACGACACGGGAAGGGTGGTGCTGAAGGACAGTGCGCTGCACTCGTGGTTCCTCGATCCCGGCGTCGACGGCATCGGCACCCCGCACCCGGTCAACGAGGACGAGCTGCTGATCCACCCCGTGGGCACCTTCCACCACCGCCCGACGGCCCGGACGAGGATCCCCAACTTCTTCCTCGCGGGTGACTACGTCGCCGTCGACATCGACCTGGCGACCATGGAGGGCGCCAACGCCTCCGCACGAGCGGCGGTCAACGCGCTGCTGGACAGCGCCGGTTCGAACGCGCCGCACTGCACGATCACCCCCCTGTACCGCGCGCCGGAGTTCGAGACCCTCAAGCGCCACGACCGGACCCGCCACCGCTGGGGCCTGCCCAACGCCCTGGACCTGGGCTGACCGTCCGCCGGCCGCGCTGCCGGGGTGTCCACACCAGGAGCGCGGAAGGCCCGCCGGGACAGGGCGACCCCATGGGTTCCCTGCCCCGACGGGCCTCGGCCGGCCGGACGCCCGACTCACCGCGCCCGACGGCGCCGGGTGCCGTGTGCGGTACTCAGCCGAAGTTCACGTCACTGCACCACATGTAGGCCTGGTCGAGGTGCGAGGCCTGCCAGATCACGAACAGGATGTGGTGTCCGGTGTAGCCGGAGGTGCTGACGTTGAACCGGATGTCCTGTGCCGGGGCGAAGCGACCGGTCTGCGTGATGAAGTCGAGGTTCCCCCAGCCCAGGGTCTGGGTCTTGGGGTTGAAGCCCTGCTTGCTCACATAGACCCGGAAGTAGTCGGCACCGTGGGACGCCTGGTCGTGCAGCTGGACCGTGAAGTTGTTGCTGACGTTGGTCGTCTTCCACGGCCCGGGCTTGTCCAGGCTGGCGTTGCGCGAGAGGTTGTTGCTGCAGAGCGTCCCGTCGGGCGTCCGCGCCTGGAACTGGCCACCGAGACCGTCGCGGAGGGCGCTCATCCAGTTCCACATGGTGTCGGGGTTGGCCTGGAACGCCTGGTAACACATGGGGTCTTCGGTCTGCATGGCCGGACTCGTGTGGTTGCTGCCCCACGTCTTCCAGCACTGGTACGCGCGGGTGGCGGGGTTGACGATGGTGCCGTGTGCCTGGGCGGGGGTCGACCAGGCCAGCGCGCCGACGACCACGGCGAACACCATGACGAGCGCCTGAAGAGGCCGGCGGAGGGACCGCGAACGCCCGGTTAACGGACTCTGTTTACGCATGTGGGGGGACTCCTTCCCGTTGCTGGGCTGTCATGGGAGCGCTCCCAACATACGACGGCTGAGTGAAATGTCAATGAAACAAACAGGCTTGACGGCAGGGATCACGGAGCGCTGGTGGGATTCACGCCACGCCGGATGCCTTTCCCGTCCGCTCGCCCAACTTCGGCCAGGAAGACACTGTTTCGGCCATGGGAAGATCCATAATCTGTGGTCGCTGACACTCCGTCCCTTCGCAAGGAGTTCCGTGTCCACTACCCAGCAGGTGCCCGACATCCTCTCGCCCGAGTTCGCGGCGGACCCCTACCCCGCCTACGCGGTGATGCGGGAAAAGGCACCCTTGATCTGGCACGAGGCCACCCAGAGTTACATCATTTCCCGCTACACCGACGTCGAGCGGGTCTTCAAGGACAAGGCGTCGGAGTTCACCACCGACAACTACGACTGGCAGCTGGAGCCGGTCCACGGCAAGACCATCCTCCAGCTCAGCGGGCGCGAGCACGCGGTGCGGCGGGCTTTGGTGGCGCCCGCCTTCCGGGGCAGCGACCTGCGGGAGAAGTTCCTGCCGGTCATCGAGCGCAACTCGCGCGAACTGATAGACGTGTTCCGGCATTCCGGCTCCGCCGACATCGTCCAGGACTACGCGACCCGCTTCCCGGTCAACGTCATCGCGGACATGCTCGGCCTGGACAAGGCCGACCACGCCCGTTTCCACGGCTGGTACACGGCGGTCATCGCGTTCCTCGGCAACCTCTCGGGGGATCCCGAGGTGGCCGCGGCCGGTGAACGCACCCGCGTGGAGTTCGCCGAGTACATGATCCCGATCATCCGGGAGCGGCGCGAGAACCCGGGCGACGACCTGCTGTCGACGCTCTGCGCCGCGGAGGTCGACGGCGTGCGGATGAGCGACGAGGACATCAAGGCCTTCTGCAGCCTGCTGCTCGCCGCCGGCGGGGAGACCACGGACAAGGCGATCGCCGGCATCCTGGCCAACCTGCTGCGGCACCCGGACCAGTTGGCGGCGGTCCGGGCCGACCGGAGCCTCATCCCCGCCGCGTTCGCCGAGACGCTGCGGTACACCCCGCCCGTCCACATGATCATGCGCCAGTCGGCCACCGACGTGGAGGTCAGCGGCGGCACCATCCCGGCGGGAGCGACGGTGACCTGTCTCATCGGCGCCGCCAACCGGGACGAGAGCCGTTTCCGCGACCCCGACCGGTTCGACATCCTCCGGGACGACCTGACCACGACGTCGGCGTTCTCGGCCGCCGCCGACCACCTCGCCTTCGCCCTCGGGCGTCACTTCTGCGTCGGCGCGCTGCTGGCCAAGGCGGAGGTCGAGATCGGTGTCGGCCAGCTGCTCGACGCCATGCCGGACCTCCGGCTGGCCGACGGCTTCGAACCGGTCGAGCAGGGCGTGTTCACCCGCGGTCCGCAGTCGCTCCCGGTGCGCTTCACCCCGGTCACCGGCTGAGCGCCGTTCCGCCGTCCCCGCCCCGGGCCCGGCCGCGCCGGCCCGGGGTGGCACCCGCACCGCCGCGTCCCGCGGGGCCCGGCGGGCGTCCGGGCGCGGCCCGCTAGCGGACCGAGGGCGTGAACCGCACCGGAAGAGAGGTCAGACCGCGCATCCAGATGGACGGCCGCCAGGCCAGCTCGTCCGTCTCCACCCCCAGGACGAGGTCGGGCAGGTGCTCCATGAGCGTCTCCACGGCCGTGCGCGCCATGACGTCGGCCAGGAGCGGCGCGGGATAGGGGCAGCGGTGTTCACCGTTGCTGAAGGACAGGTGCGCGGAGTTCTCGGCGCCCACATGCGACTCGGGCCAGATCTGCGGGTCGGTGTTGGCCGCGGCCAGGCCCAGGATCAGGCAGTCGCCCTCCCGGACGAGCCGCCCGCCGAGCTGGGTGTCACGCACCGCCCAGCGGCCGATGAAGTTCTGGGTCGGGGTGTCCAGCCACAGCACCTCGTTCAGCGCCTCCCCGACACTGACCCGGCCACCGGAGACGTTGACCGCGAAGCGCTCGTCGGTCAGCAGCAGCCGCAGCGTGTTGCCGATCCAGTTGGCGGTGGGCTGCTGCGCCGCGGCGATCACGGAGATCAGGTCCTGCACGATCTCCTCGTCGCCGAGGCCGGCCGGGTCCAGCAGCATCCGCGAGGTGACGTCGGGGCCCGGACGCTCCCGCTTCTCCTTCACCAGCCGCAAGATGCGTTCCCCGACCCGCCCGTACGCGGCCACCGGGTCGTCGCCCTCACCGGCGTCCAGGGAGATGCGCAGGTCGTCGACGAGCTGCTCGGTGTCGGCGCCGCCCTGCGGCATTCCGCACATCCACAGCACGGCCCGGGCCGGCAGGGCGTGCGCGTACATGCTCATCAGCTCGGCTTCGCCGCTGCCCGAGAACGAGGCGATCAGCTGCTCGGCGATCAGCTGGCACTCGCGGGTCAGCTCGAACTGGTCGACGCCCTCCAGCGCCTGGGTGATGACACCCGCGCGACGCTGGTGCTCCAGCCCCTCGGTGAAGAGCACCGAGGGCTGGTAGCCGACGTACGGCAGCAGCGGCCAGTCCGCCGGGATGTTCGGCCACTGGTTCCATCGCCGCGAGTCCCGGGCGAACAGCTCGTCGTGGCTGGTCACATAGGACACCTCGGGATAGCCGAGCACCAGCCAGGCAGGGATGTCGCCCTCCAGCAGCACCGGCGCGACGGGCCCCTGCTCACGGCGCATCGTGCGGTACAGCTGCGCGGGCGTCCGCTGGTACTCCAGCCCGCTCAGCCGTACGGCACCCTGATGGGCCGGGCAGCCGGAGGCGGGCGTGCCGACGGACGGGGTGGGATCGCTCACGGTGTCCTCTCCTGAATCAGTGCCAGCGCGTAGAGGTGTTCCACCAGAGCGATCAGGACCTCCTTGCCGGACGACCTGAGCCGTGCGTCGCAGTCGATCATGGGTACGTGCTCACCGAGGGCCAAGGCCTGGCGGATCTCCTCCAGGGAGAAGCGGTTGGTGTCGTCGTCGAACCGGTTGACGGCCACCACGAACGGCGTCTTGTGATGCTCCAGCCGGTCGATCGCGTACCAGGAGTCCTCCATGCGGCGGGTGTCCACGAGGACGACCGCGCCCAGCGTGCCGGAGAACAGACGGTCCCACAGGAACCAGAAGCGTTCCTGGCCGGGAGCGCCGAACAGGTACAGCACCATGTGCTGGTTGAGGCTGATGCGCCCGAAGTCGAAGGCGACGGTGGTGGTGGTCTTGCGTTCCACCCCGGCCGTCTCGTCGACGCCCTGGCCCGCCTGGGTCATCACCTCTTCGGTGTTCAGGGGCCTGATCTCGCTGACCGAGCGCACCAGGGTGGTCTTGCCGACCCCGAACCCGCCCACGACGACGATCTTCAGGCCGGTCTCGGCGGCATCGGCCAGCGGCGTGCGCTGGTGGGGCAGCTCAGAGGTTGCGGAGCCCATGGAGCACCTCCTGGAGCAGGGCGGTTTCGGGGAGGTCCGCGACGGATGCGGCCGCGCGGGGGTGACGGGCGCTCACCTTGCCCATGGCATGGAGGTCACCGAGGAGGATCCGGACGACGGTGATGGGCAGTCTCAGCTCGGCGGCGATCTCGACCAGGGCCGTGGGATGGCGGCACAGTTCGAGGATCCGCACGTGCTCCGACTGCATCCCGGCGGCGGGCTCGCACTCACTGACGATCAGCGTCACCAGGTCGAACGTGTCGTCCGCCTCGCTGCGCCCGCCCGTGACGATGTACAGCCGGTCGGGATCACCGACGTCCACGGGTTTGTGGATCACGCGGTGGCACCCCGGGTGGCGGTCGTACGCGGCTCGGCCCGCAGGTGCTCGCCGATCTGCTCGACCATCTCCGTCATCTGGTGCCCCACGACGCCCGGGTCGGCGCTCTCCTCGGCGACGACCGCGAGGTGGGCGCCCTGGCCGGCCTCGACGATGAACAGCAGCCCGCCGTGGAACTCGGTCATGGAGTGCCGGACGCCGCCCGACCCGTCGCCGAACTCCACGGACGCGCCCTGCGCGAGCGCCTGGATGCCCGAGCAGATCGCCGCCAGCTGGTCGGCCTGGTCGAGCGTCATGTGCTCGGTCCAGCACAGTTTCAGTCCGTCCCTGGACAGGACGAGGGCGTGCCGCGTGCCCGGCGTGCGCTCCAAGAGGTTCGTCAAGAGCCAGGTCAGGCTGTTGTCAGTGGTCTCCATGGTGGGTGGGCCGGGTGGCGACCTTCGCAGGTCACCCGGCCCGTTCCTCCAATCCAACGAGGTGCGGCGAATCGGTGCGGGGGTGGTACGGCCTGTGCGGCCGCGAGGGGTGGGGAGCCCGAGGGCCTAGCTGTCGCTGTCGCCCCCGGTCTCCCTGCCGGCGCCGGGGTCGGCGGCGGTGGCGCCACCGCTCTGCCGGCCGCGGTGGAAGGCGCCGAACCGGCTTCCGGCGTCGCGAGCCGGGCCCGGCCGGGCCTCGGGGGACGGCTCGGCCGACTGCTTCGGCCGGCTGCGCTCCGCTTCGGCCATGGTGCGGCCGGGCGCGCGGACGGGCAGTCCGTTGGGGGTGGCCGGGCCCCGCCTGCGGGGCATCGGCGCGGCCGGCGCCACGTCCTCGGCCACAGCGGCCTCCGGGCGCACGGGGGAGGGGTATTCCTCGCGCGCGGGGGCGTGGGCGGCCGGAACCTCCACGGCGGGGCGGGGCCGCTCGGCGGGCACCGCCTCCCGCTGCTGGGCGATGAGCTCGGGCGGCAGGAGCACGACGACGCCGGTGCCACCCCGGGAGGAGGGCCGGTAGTTGACGCTGATGCCGTACTTGACGGCGAGCCGTCCCACCACGCCCAGGCCGAGGCGGGTGCCCTGCAACGAGGCGAGGTCGGTGGCCTTGCCCGCCACGGACTCCTTGGCCCGGCGCAGGGCGGCGTCGGACATCTTCAGGCCGCTGTCCTCGATCGTGACGACCAGACCGGCACTGCCTTCCTCGACGTACACATGGACCTCGTCGATCGGCGGGGAGAAGTTGGCAGCGTTGTCCATGAGTTCGGCCAGCAGGTGCATCACGCCCTCGGCGGCGAAGCCGGCGATCGCGGCCCGGCTGGAGTTGTGCAGCCGCACCCGCCGGTAGGCGGCGATCCGGCCGACCGCGCCGCGCAGGATGCTCTCCATCACGATGGGCTTGTTCCAGACGCGGCTGGAGCGGCCGCCCATCAGCAGCGCCAGCCGGTCGGTCATCAGTCCCAGCTGCGAGGTGCTGTGGTCCAGGCGCAGCAGGTCCCCGAAGACTTCCTGGCCGTGACGTTCCTGCATGTCCCGGAGCTCGGCGAGCATGCTGACGGTCTTGGCCTGGACCCGGCTGAGCGCCTTCGCGGAGGCGGCCTGGGCCGCCGAGGAGCGGCGTTCGCTGTGGGCCAGGTCGCGCACGAACGATTCGGCCGTGGCGCGCAACAGCGGGTTGCGCGGCCACTCGAACGCGGCGAGGACCGTGTCCGCGGAGCTGCCCTCCCGGAGCATGGTCACGGCCGCGGGCAGCGTGTGCTGGGTCAGCTGCTCCAACTCCTGCGCACCCTGGGCCAGTTCACCCTTCGCTGCGTCCAGCTCGCGCTGCATCCCGGCCGCCTGCCGTACCGCCTCGCTCACCTCGCTCGCGAAGACGTGCAGCACCCGGCGCAGATACGGGTCGGACGGGGAGGGGGCGCCGGACAGGGCCTCGTCCGCGCCGGTGCCGTTCTTCAGCTGGGCCACCAGGGCAGGGAGGACGGTGTTGACCAGCTGCGCCGCCTCGGCGCCCTGCTGCGCCCAGTTGTTCTTGGTCGTCTCCAGTTCGTCGCCACGTGCCGCCGCCTCGCCGCGCGCACGGCGCAGCAGCACCATGGCGGCGACGGTGACGGCGGCGAGGCAGACCCATGCCGCGGCCGCCGTGCCGAGTACCCACGGGCGGGCATGCGCGGGGGCGAGGACGGCCGCCGCTCCGGCCCCGAGGGCCGTCCCGGCCAGCACCACGGGGAACAGGGCCGGGGAGGAGCGTGCCCCGTCGGAGGATCGGCGCTGACGGGTTGGGGCAGGCACTGGCATTCCGCGGTCCCTCGGTCCGTGAGAGCAGGAGGTGCGTGGACGACTGAGCATCGCCGCATCCGGAACATGATGAGGATCTTCCGGATCGAACACCTGGCTCATGCTAGCGACGCCGCCACACCGGAATATGCCGCTGGGCGGGGAGTTGATGCGGGGAAGCTCATTTCGTCGAGAAAAGACGGTGACGGACGAGGCGTGTGATAACCGCAGCGCGCTCCGTCGGCTGGTCCGGACCTGGTGTTTCGCGGTGGCGGTTCGGTATTTCGTCACCGCTCGGCGGGGCGCGGGGACGCTCACCGCGGGATCCCGGGGAGCACTTCCGGCCAAGTTGCGGTCGTTCCGCTCTCCCTCGTCGCGCCACCTCGTGGCCGGCGCCGGGACAGACCAGGACCGACCGGGACGTCGGCCACCGCCCGAGTGTGCGTGGCCGCGGCCGGAAACGGCAGTGGGGCGGGGCCCCCCGGGGGGCGGGGGCCCCCCCCCCCCCCCCCCGGGCCGGGCGGGGGGGGGGGGGGCCCCCCCCCCCCCGGGGGGGGGGCCCGGGGGGGCCCCCCCCCCCCCCCCCACGACCGTCCTGCGCCGGTTCAGCTGTAGGGGATCACCACCACCGCCTTGTCGGTGCCGGTCTGGAGCTTCGAGGTGCCGTTGCCGATGGCGCTCCAGACCTCCAGACGGACGGTGCCGCCCCGGAGATCGCCGAGGGTGCCCGTGGCCGCCTTCAGACCGCGTGCCTGCGTGTACTCCTCCCAGCCCGCGACCGGGTCGGTGGCGAAGTAGTGGTACGTCTCGGTCCGGTCGAACGTGCCGTCACCGGTGAGGTCGTAGCTGACACGTGCCTGCTGGCCGAGGCCTACCGTGGTGCCGGCGTCCACCTGGAGCCGGAACTCCGTTCCCGCGCCCGCGCGCAGTGTCCCGTTGACGCCGCGGACCTCGTAGACGAGCGGCTGGTACGGCGTGCCGTCGTGGTTGGTGCCGCCGCCGGAGGCGATCGTGTCGCTGCCCGCGGTTCCGCCGGTCGCCGTGGTCAGGGTGCCACCGCTGCGCAACTGGAAGGTGTTCCCGGTCGGCGGGTCGGGGTCCGGGTCGGGGTCCGAGGAACCCGACCCCGTGCCGCTCGCGGTGGAACGGGCGGGCACGGAAAGGGTCTTGCCGTCCGAGAAGGTCACGGTGCGCGCCGACGAGCCGTGGTTGTGGGCGACGTACGTGCGGGTCGTCCCCTTGGTGAAGACGGCCGAGGTGGGCAGGTCGCCGGTCACCGTGGCGTCCGGAGCGCCGACCGCGTCCAGCGTGTTGATCCAGTGGTAGGTGTGGGCCTTGGATTCCCCCTGCTCCGGGGTGTATCCGGCGTGGCCCGCGTCCCACTTCGACTTCGCCGCGGCGGGGTCGGCGAGCGACTGGAACTCCCAGAGGATGTCGCGCCATTCGACGGCCGGGCCGCCGTTCTCCCGTTCCATCTCGGCGATGTTGCGCCGGATCGCGGCCTTCTCGCTGCCCAGGTGGAGCGAACCGCCCGTCACGGGCAGGACGTTGATGCCGTGGATCTCCTCCGGGTTGGCGGTCCACCAGGTGGAGTACGCCGCGCCGCTGCCCCACACCATGCCGGCCGTGTCGTGGCCGAAGGAGGACGGGAAGACCTGTTCGTCGGCGTCGAACCAGTACTGCGCGATGGACTCCGACTCGGTGGTCAGCAGGTAGGCGCCGAGGTCGCGCAGCGAGGTGTCCCCGGTGGCGGAGCCCCACAGGACGAGGGCCGCGCTGAGGTTGGTGGACTCCGAGGAGGACTCCTGGTTGTTGCCGGCGGCGAAGCCCTGGTGGCCGGAGGCCCAGCTGTGTCCGGCGTAGACGTCGAAGCCGCGCAGGAAGGGGAACGCGGTGTCGGTGCGACTGGGGTTGGCGGTGTCCCGTACCAGGGTCTTGACCATGCCGCCCCACGCGGAGTCGGCGGCCCAGCCCTGGTCGTACTGCGCGACGATGGCGGCCGCGTAGACGTAGTAGCCGTAGTGGAAGTGGTGGTCGTTGAGTTCGGTGTCGCTGCCGTAGGACGCGGGGTAGCCCGTCAGGGTCTTCCAGTCCTTGTCGTAGCTGAACTCGTTCGCGCCGCCCGCGGTGAACCACTCCTGGAGCTTGCCCTTGATGAGGCCGAGCAGCCGGTCGCGGGTGCCGGTCTCCCCGATCTGCTCGGCCACCGGGACGAGTTGGGCGAGGCGGCCGAGTGCCTTGCCGGTCCAGTAGGTGTCGCTGGCGCCGGAGAAGGGGTCGGAGGCGTTCACGACGTCGTTGAGGTAGCCGCGCAGCCGGGCCGCGTCCACACCACTGGACTTGGGCAGCGCGGGCAGCACCGCCGCCGCCTTCTGGCTCGTGGTGAACGAGGCCGACTCGCGGACCTTCATGGTGCCGCGCGGGGAGACGTAGGTGTAGGAGGTCAGGGCGTCGGTGGTGTTGAGCCACTGGTGGCGGTAGAGCGCCTGGAGCGTGCCCCGCTCGGTGCCCTCCTTCGCCTCCGTGGTGAGCGTGTAGGTGGCCTTGACGGTGCCACCGGTGTAACTCCAGGCCACCTTGGAGTCGGTGACGAAGCTGAAGGCGTACTTCTTGAAGGTCGCCAGCGCGTCGGTGGAGGGCAGCACGGCGACGGAGAAGTAGTCCTTGGAGCCCAGGCCCGCGGTGACGGTGGAGCCGGAGACGTTCCAGTCGCTGCCGGTCGGGGCGAAGAGGGCGTAGTGGTGTCCGGCGACGGTGATGCCGAGGACGTTGCCCTGGTCGGCGAAGACGCTGGGCGCACCGGCGGTGGTGATCTGCGCGTTGCCACCGGTGCCCTGCGCGTATACGAACGGGGAGCCGTGACCGATCGTGGTGCGCAGGGTGCGGGCGCCGTCGGACCACAGGGGGGTGACCGTCCAGTCGGACCAGTTGTCGGCTTTCGTGTCCGGGGAGTTGAGGCCACTGAGCCCGATGGTGAGGTCGCGCTTGTGGGCGTACTCGTACTGGCGGCCGTCTCCGACGATCGAGGGGGAGGTCGGGTAGCCGACGTCGAGCCCGCCGGCCGTGGCCTGGTAGGTGAGGGGGTGCCCGTACATGGGGGTCGACCACGGGTTGTCGCCGTAGCGCTGGAAGGCGAGGGAGGACCACCAGTCGTTGGTGGGCACGGGCCGGTTCCGTGCGGCGGCGGTCACCTTGGGCGTGACGGGAGCGCCCGTGTTGGTGGTGGGCCCCGACGTTCCGGCGGGACGGGAGTCGGAGTAACTTCCCGAGCCCACGGGCACGGTGGCCGCGGCCGCCGGGGTGGCGGCCGGGCCCAGACCGAAGGCGGCGAGGGCTGAGGCCGTCAGGAGTATCACTGCCGGTCTGGTGCGTGTGCGCGTGCGTGGGGATGGCATGGCGACACCTCGAGTCTTCACGGGGAGAGTCTGAGAGCGCTCTCAGATGGCCGGAACGTAAATGCCGGGTAATGCACGTGTCAATGCTTTGAACGCGCCCGGTAGTTGACGACTGATCCATCCCGTTGTGCGTTCGCGTCTTGACGCTGCAGTCCCGGGCATCGAGGAGACCCGGTGGCGGCGTGCGCACGGCCCGCCGTGCGTGACCGGCGGGCCGAGTGCGCGATCCCGTTCGTGCGGGGTGGCCGGGAAAGGTCAGGAGGGCTGGGCGCGCTGTGTCGGCGCCTGAGCCGCCGGTTGCGGGGGCGGCGGGGGAGTGGGGGCACCCGCCGGGGGCGCTATCTTGGCGTGGCGCGTGGGGGCGGCGTTCTCCCCGCCGGTGGTCGCCGGGTCGTGCCGGCCGTCCGAGGGGGTGGCGTCCGGGGCGGCGCCGCCCGGGACCCAGCCGGAATCGACGACACGGACCTGCATGAGCCAGGCACCGGCCAGCACGACCAGCCCGAGGGCGAGCATGCCGACGAGTCCGGCGGCACCGTCGAGTTTGGCAACGTTGCCGAGCAAGGTACCGAACCACCCGAAGTCGGCGTCGCCGAACGTGGTGTTGGCGTCGCCGAAGCTGCCCAGGACACGCAGCAGCAGGGCGGGCAGGAAGGTGATCAGGACTCCGTTGAGGAAGGAACCCGCGACGGCGCCGCGGCGGCCGCCGGTGGCGTTGCCGTAGACGCCGGCCGCACCGCCGGTGAAGAAGTGGGGGACGAGGCCCGGCAGGACGAGGGCGAGACCGAACGCGGGGTTCAGGATCCAGATGAGCGCGGCCAGCGCGGTCAGGCCCCCCAGGAAGCTGAAGATGAACCCGACGAGTACGGCGTTCTGGGCGTACGGGAAGACGATCGGGGCGTCCAGCGCGGGCTTGGCGCCGGGGACGACGCGCTGGGCGATGCCTTGGAAGGCGGGGACGAGCTCACCGAGGATGGTGCGGACGCCGAAGAGGATGACGGCGACGGCGATGCCGAACTGCAGGCCCTGCATGAGGGACTGCATCAGGTAGTCGCCGAGCCCTGTGGCGGGGGTACCGAAGGCCTTGAAGGCGGTGGCACGGCCGGCCTTCGCGAGGAACAGCAGGCTCATCACCAGGTAGATGAGCACCATCGACAGGGCGGTGGCCACCATGGAGTCGCGCAGGAAGCGCAGCCCTTCGGGCAGGCGCATGTCCTCGGTGCTGCGGCTCGGCTTGCCGATCCTGTTGACCACTTGGCCGGTGGCGCCCGCGGTGATGTAGCCGGCGGTACCGAAGTGGCCGATGGCCACGCTGTCGTCGCCGGTCACCTTCTTCGTCCAGGGGTGGGCGAGCGCGGGCAGCGAGACCAGAAGGATGCCCAGCAGCACGCCTCCGCCGAGGACGACGGCGAGGGAGGACTGTCCGGCGGTCGCCATGACGATGGTGAGCAGGGTCGCCATGAACAGCATGTGGTGACCGGTGAGGAAGACGTAGCGCAGCGGCGTGAAGCGGGCCAGCAGGAGGCTGACGAGGAAGCCGGTGATCATCAGCCAGGCGACGCGGGCTCCGAACTCGTCCTGCGCGATGCCCGCGATGGCCTCGTTCGTGGGAATGACCCCGTGCGTGCCGGTGCTGCCCTGGATCATCTTGCCCAGGGGGTCGAGAGCGGCGGTGACCAGCCCCGCCCCGGCGCCGACGAGGAGGAGCCCGAGGGTGGCTTTGATGGCCCCGCCGGCGATCTGCCCGACGCTCTTCTTCAGTGCGATCAGACCGGCGGCGGTGATGAGGCCGATGAGGTAGGCGGGTTGGCTGAGGATCTCGTTGACGAGGAACGTGGCAGGAGTGATGAGCCAGTCCATCAAGGGGCGTCCTTTCCCGATCAGACGCGGTAGGTGTCGCGCAGGACGGAGTCGACCTCGGCGGCGCTGGTGAAGTCCTCGACGACCTTCACGGGCACCCCGACGTCGCCGAGCGTGCGGGCGATCTCGCGCGAGGTGAGGATGGCGACCGCCTCCGAGGCCTTGCCCTTGGCGGAGATGGTGTCGGTGGCCTCCACGCTGACGTGCCGGGACCAGCCCCACCGGTCGAGGACCTGCTCCAGGGTGTTCTTCAGGAACAGGCTCGTGCCCACGCCGTTGCCGCACACGGTGAGGATCTTGTGGTGGGACGCCGCCCCGGCGGCCGGCGTGGCCCGGGCGGCCGGCACGGTTGGCGCGGCCGGAGCCGCGTCACCGTCCAGCAGGGCGAGGACCTCCGCTGCGCTACTGGCCTGTTCCAGGGCGGTGGCCGTGGCGGGGTCGGACAGGGAGCGGGCCAGGGCGGCCATCGCCTCGGTGTGGGCTGACGAGTCGGTGGCGGCCAGGGCCACGACCAGCGAGACGGGGTCGTTGGTGTCATGGCCGAACGGGACGGGCTCGTGCAGACGTATCCACGACATGCCGGTCCTGAGCACGGCCGGCGACGGCCGGGCGTGCGCGAAGGCCAGGCCCGGAGCGATGACGATGTAGGGGCCGTTCTCCTCCACGTTGGCGATCATTTCGGTGGTGTAGTCCGCGGTGCTGACACCGACATCGACCAAGGCCTGCCCCGCGGCGCGGATCGCCGCGCGCCAGTCGGGGGAGTGGACGCCGAGTCGCACGGCGGTGGGGGACAGGAGTGTGGTGAGCGCGGTCATGACGCGGCGACTCCGTGATGAGCGGGGGTGTAGGGGGAGCCGGGGGTGTCCAGGGTGTCGGGGTTGCCGGGGGTCATGGGGGTGTGTGCGAGGGTGCGGCCGGACCGCGGTCGGGGAGCGGGAGCGGCTGCGTGGGATGGGGCCGGCTGTCTGGCGAACGTCGTCATGATCACAGTCGTTCCCCGGCCGAAGCGGAGGCAGTACTACCACTGCCAAATCTTCGCCTCGCGGAGGGCAGGGCCTTCGAAATCCGATCCGCCGCCTCTGCCGGACGACCCTTGCCCGGCCTCTCCCACACCCGGGCGAGGAAGGTACCCCACGGAGCCGGGCTCGCTCCTACGCGGGTCGGGGACCGCACCTGATCGCGACGGACGATGCCGTCGTGGACGCCCACCTGCCGTCTCATTGGACGACTGAGCCCGGCAGCGTGAAGAAGCCGCTCCGCGCATGCACGCCGTCGGGCGGGACGTGGAGTGCGGGGCCTCCTGCGTCTGGGCCGTTCGTCGTCCGTCAGGTCTCGTTGCGCACCCCGCGGCGCCGGGCCGGCGGTCGTCCGGCCCGGCGGTCGTCCGGGCCTGCGGTCAGGGCTTCGTCATGCGGGGACGTCGAGGGGCGGGTGCTCGAGGACGCGGGGCTTGTACTCGACGAGCTGGATGCGGCCGTCGAAGGTGCGGTGCTCGGTCATCTCGAGGGCGACGTCCGGGTAGCCGTCGTAGATGCGTTCCTCACCCGTGGCCCCCGTGATCACCGGGAACATCACCACCCGGAAGCGGTCGACGAGTCCGGCTCGGAGCAGGGACCGGCACAGGCTCAGGCTGCCGATCGTGCTGAGCAGCCCCGAGCCGCTGGACTTCATGGCGCTGACCGCCTCGACGGCGTTGTCACGGACGAGCGTGGTGTTGGCCCACGTCAGTGGCTCCTTGAGGGTGGAGGAGAACACCACCTTGGACGCTTGCGTGAGTTCGTCGACGGATGCTTCTTCCTCGGGCCTGAAGTCGTCCTGGCCGTCCGGGACCTGGCCTTCGGCGAAGCCGGACATGAGGCGGTAGGTGTTGGCTCCCATCAGGTAGGTCGCCTGGGGCTGCTCGCCGAGCCACGCGAGGTACTCCGGACCCTCCAGGCCCCAGAAGCCGGGCCATCCCTTGCCTGACGCGTGACCGTCGAGGGAGGTGATGAAGTCGACGAGGAGTTCCGACATCGGGGTGTCCTTTCTCGGGGTGTCACGAGCTTGGACCGTCCGGGAGCCGCAAACTCATCGGTCGCGCTGCGGAGCAACGAAAAGAGCGAGGACGCCGCAGCCGGGGAGTCCGAAAGAGGTGACGGCCGACGGAGCCGGGCGTGGCTTCCCCGGCCCCTCCGCGCCCCGGCCTCCTCCGCGCCCCGGCCTCCTCCGTGCCCTGGGCGCATCAGGAAGGGAGGCCGTGGCTCGCCTGCCCTGTGCGACCGGAATCAGTGGCGGGGCAGCGCGCCCAGCAGGGTGGTGGTCAGGGCCAGCCGCAGGTAGTCCTTGAGCTCCAGATGGAAGCGCGCGAGGTCGGGTTCGGCCTCGTAGGCCGCCTGCAGGCTCGGCGGCGGTGTGCTGTACGCCGGCAGCGCGCCGGCGGTGAGCATCGCCTGCAGACTGAACACCGTCGCGTTCTCACCCAGCTCCGGCAGGTACCGAAGGAGCAGGGTGGTCATGGTGGTCAGGTGGCTCAGCGAGGCGCGCTTGTAGCGTGTGACGACCTCGACGGAGACGTTGCGTTCCAGGACGCTGCTCTGTGCGCCGAAGAGGTCGCACAGCACCACGCGGCCGGACAGGGAGCGGCTGAGGACCTCGGCCACCGCTGCTGCTCGCTCGGTCATGGGCAGACTCTCGTCGATGCCGGCGGCGTCGAGATCGTCCGCCAGTTCCGTCAGCCACTCCCGTAGGAGCCGGTCGAGCAGTTCCAGCAGCACCGCTTCGCGGGACTCGAAGTAGCGCAGCACGTTCGGCTTCGCCAGTCCCACCCGGCGGCTGAGCTCGTTCAGGGTGAGCGCGGCCACGGGCATCTCGTCGAGCATCTCCGACGCCATGTCGAGGATCGCCCGCCGGCGGATCTCCCGCTGCTCCTCGGTTCGCGCCCGCTGGAAAGTCACGATCACCATCCTAACGGTCACCCTCCCAACTAAGTACTCCCGGTACGTTGACAACATACCGGGGGTACTTTACTGTCGAGAGCACAAGATACCTCCGGTACGTAAGCAGATGGGACCTCGACATGAGCGAGAAGTGGACGACGGCGAACATCCCCGACCAGCACGGGCGAGTGGCCGTGGTGACCGGAGCCAACACCGGCCTGGGCTACGAGACCGCCAAAGCGCTCGCCGAGCGCGGCGCGTCCGTGGTGCTGGCCGTACGCAACGTGGAGAAGGGCGAACAGGCCGCGGCCCGCATGACCGGCGACGTGACCGTGCAGGCGCTGGACCTGACCTCGCTCGACTCCGTCCGGACCGCGGCGGCGACGCTGCGCTCCCGGCTCGACCGGATCGACCTGCTGATCAACAACGCCGGCGTGATGTACACGCCCAAGCAGACCACCCGGGACGGCTTCGAGATGCAGTTCGGCACCAACCACCTCGGCCACTTCGCGCTCACCGGCCTGCTGCTGGACCTGATGCTGCCGGTGCCCGGCTCGCGGGTGGTGACGGTCAGCAGCACCGGCCACCGCATCCGGGCCGCGATCCACTTCGACGACCTGCACTGGGAGCGGTCCTACGGCCGGGCGGCCGCCTACGGCCAGTCCAAGCTGGCGAACCTCATGTTCACCTACGAACTGCAACGCCGCCTCGCCGCGCACGGCACCACCGTCGCGGTCGCCGCGCACCCGGGCCTGTCCAGCACCGAACTCGCCCGCAACAGCCCCACGGCCCTGCGGCTTCCACTCACCTGGCTCGCGCCGCTGATCACCCAGACGCCGGCGATGGGCGCGCTGCCCACCCTGCGCGCCGCCACCGACCCCGCTGTGCTCGGCGGCCAGTACTACGGTCCCGGTGGACGCTACGAGGTCAAGGGCCACCCCCGGCTGGTCACCTCCAGCCCGCAGTCGTACGACGCAACCGTCCAGCAGCGGCTGTGGGCCGTCTCCGAAGACCTCACCGGGGTGAAGTTCCCCCTGGCCGAGTCCACGCAGAGCCCGCTGCCCTCCGGGGCTGCCGCCACTCTGTAGCGGGGGCCGGCCCGCGACCACGATCGCGGGTCCGGCCGGACGCGGTACGAAGTGATCGTGACGGCCGCGCGATGACGGTGCGGAGGCCCGTCCCGCAAACCGGCAGCACCATGGCGGGGTGGCCCCGCAGCCGCAGCCGCAGCCGCAGCCGGAGCCGGCGGTTGCCTAGCCGTAGCCCTGGCTCTGACCTTGACCCTGGCCGTGATTGTGGCGGTGGCCGTCGTCCGGGCTCGCGGAGCGGATGGCACGCGTCGAAGCGAATGCGGGTCCCGCCGCCCCGAGGACGGCCGGATACAGTGCGCGGAACGGCAAGAGGGTCTGTGAGGGGTAAGCGTGACCGAGACGAACGACATCCGACCCGCCGACGGTGAAGCGCAGGCGCCTGGACGAAACTGGCTGCGTAACCTGTTGCGCTACCTCCCCATGATCGCGCCTGTTCTCCTGTGGGTCGTGCCGTGCTGGGTTCTCCTGCACACCGGCCAGCACTGGCCGATGCCGGCCACGCTCACAAGTACCGCCCTCTTCGTACTCGGCCTCGTCGGCATGCCGCTCGCGATGGCGCGCGGCCACGGCCGGCGCCAGGACGACCGGGCGGCGATCATCGGTGACACCTTGCTGGGCGTCAGCTGGGTCCTGTTCACGTGGTCCGTCGCGCTCGGGGTCGTGCTTCGGCTCGCCCTCGCGATGGCCGGTGTTGAGGAGGGACAGGACCGCGCCCGCATCGTCACCTGGGCCGTCCTCGGCGTCAGCGCCGTACTGCTCGCCTGGGGGTACACCGAGGCACGCCGTGTGCCCCGTGTGCGCAAACTCGACGTGCAACTCCCGCGCTTGGGAGCTGGGTTGGATGGTCTCCGTGTCGTCCTGATCACCGACACCCACTACGGCCCCCTCGACCGCGCCCGCTGGTCCGCGCGCGTGTGCGACACCGTGAACACGCTGGACGCCGACCTGGTCTGTCACACCGGCGACATCGCCGACGGCACCGCAGACCGCCGACGCGCCCAGGCCGCCCCCCTCGCCACCGTGCAGGCGACTCATGCCCGCGTCTACGTCACCGGCAATCACGAGTACTACAGCCAGGCCCAGGGTTGGGTGGACCTGATGAACGAACTGGGCTGGGAGCCGCTGCGCAACCGCCACGTTCTGCTCGAACGCGGCGGCGACACGCTCGTGGTCGCGGGCGTGGACGACGTCACCGCAGAGTCCTCCGGCCTGGCCGGTCACCGCGCGCACCTGGCCGGAGCCTTGGACGGCGCCGACCCCGACCTGCCCGTCCTGCTCCTGGCGCACCAGCCCAAGTTCATCGACCGCGCGGCAGCCGCCGGCGTCGACCTCCAGCTGTCCGGCCATACCCACGGCGGCCAGATCTGGCCCTTCCACTACCTGGTCCGCGTCGACCAGCCGGCCCTCGCGGGCCTCAGCCGCCACGGCGCCCGCACGGTCCTCTACACAAGCCGAGGCACCGGCTTCTGGGGACCGCCGTTCCGCGTCTTCGCCCCCAGCGAGATCACCTTGCTCGTGCTGCGCTCCCCGAAGCGTTGATCGGCGAGTTCGACAGCTCGCCGGAGCGGGGATCATCGGTAGATGCCGTCCGCCTCGTTCCGGCCCGGGCCAGCATTTCGCGAACCGGGTGGCGGCAGGGCCGAGTTCTCGGTGAACCAGGTCGCGCGGCAGGTCGGCTGAGCGGTCGTTTCCCCACCGGCGACAACCGCGTTGACGCCCTAGGATGCCTGAATGCCCAAGCCGTTACGGATGAACCGCCGCACGTGGGGTGTCGCGTGGGCGGTGCTGTGTGCGGCCGCTGTCGCTGCCACCGCCGTGCTAAACGCCTCTCCGGCGCCTGGTCAGCGGCCCGAGAAGCCCGTCAGCGCAGAGTGCGCCGAGTACATCGCGAACATCGAGACGCAGCTGGCCGAAGCCAAGGAGGAGGGAAACGAAGACGGCGTGCTGGCCTTCACGCGGACTCGTGTCGGTGCGGATGACTGCAGCGATGAGATCCTCGACCACTTCAGCGGCGACCGATGAGGCTGCCGCAGCTCAGTCCGGCCCAGTGCTCGGGCCGCGGCGCCTCCAAACTCGGGCAGCGCTGGTGTGTCGGCCCTGCCGCACGGTCGGGAACCTGACGTGACGAGGCAGTGGTGTCGCGCAGGGGCCGAGGAGGCGATCCGGCCCCTCTGGGCATGGCGAAGGCGCCTCCCCGACCCACCCGCGCATCCGGTACTCAGCGCTGGAGTTGAGGAGCCAGCGGAACCCAGCGGCGGGGAGCGTTGCGGTCCGTGATGTCCTGGGCGTCGCGGATCCTCAGCCCGGCCGCCGCACAGGCGTAGGCGAGTGTGTCGGCGCCGTACGGGAAGGCCGACCGGCGCTGCCAGAAGCGGAAGTGCCAATAAGCGGCCGGATCGTTCCCGTCCGGGTAGAGCCCTATCTCTTCGTGCTCGACGACGTCGCCGTCGCGAGCCAGGCTCCCGAAGGTCCCGCCCTTGGGATTGAAATAGATTCCGTAAGCGGTGGTGCCGGTTGATATTGCCCGCATGACGGCGTCGTCGCTCGGCATGTAGCCGTCCTGCGTGATCACACAGCCGCCAGGGGTCCCGGACACGCTCGTGACCCCTACGTAGCGGAGGGACTTGTCGTAGTCCATCGGATCGAAGGGCGCATGCTCGGAGTCTGCCCGCGGGCACTGCGCGGGATCGGCGCCCAGCCGCCGGATCACCTCCTCCTCGCTCAGGCCCCGCACGAAGCAGATCCCGAGCCCTTCCGTCCACAACTCCTGCTCACCGAAGGCGGCGATGAGCGCGTCCGCCGCTGCGAAGGCCGCGGCTTCCTCCGCGGGCAGTTCCACCGCCCCCGGCAGATCCGCGACGAGCGGCGCGAGCGGCGTGGTCAGCAGCAGCCGGCCCGGGGACCAGGGCCCGGCCTGCGGCGTCCACACATCGGCCCCGGCGTCGATCAACGCCTGGACACTGCCCGCGTCCACACTGCAGGCGGCATACCACAACGGTGTGTGTCCGTCCTCGTCGCGTGCGTCGACCTCCGCTCGATGCGACAGCAGCGCGGCCACCGACTCCGCCGCCCCTTGCTCCGCGGTGATATGCAGCGCAGTGCCGCCACGCCAGCCGACGCGGGCGTCGGGCGGCGCCCCAGCGTCCAGCCGAGCCCGGATCAGGGCCGCGTCCCCCCAGTCCTGATAGCCCAGTTGCTGCCAGTCGGCCCGCGGCAGGTAGCGCATGCGGGCTGCCTCCTGGCGGCGCAGCATCTCGCGCTGATGCCGGGACAGGGGCGGCGCCAGGAAGGAAGGCGGTCCACCCAGCTCGACGTACCCGAAGGCACCTGGCTGCCCCGACGGATCCGGAGGCTCGAGCGACGGCCAGACCTCGAGCGCCCGAGCCGATGCGGCATGGAGGGCCGCCACGTCGATCGAGGTGCGGGTTTCGGCGATCGCCTCGTCCGGCCACTCCACCACCAGCTGAGCCTCGCCGGCCGGTGGGAGCTCCGGCAGATACAGGTCGACGTCGGTCTTGAAGAGGGACCGGCGGGAATGGTGCGAGCCGGGATCGAGCGGGATCAGCCCGACCGCTTGCGGCGTCGATGCCACCCTCACCTCCCCCTGCGAATCGGTGAACTCCACCCTCCGGTCGATCGTGCCGTCCAGCGAGGTCACCCGGCGGCCGTCGGAGAAGAGCAGGCCCACCCGCAACCCGGACTGCCGTCCCCCGGCCACGCTGTCGTGACGGGACCTGCGGAAGACCGCCAGGTGCAGCGTGGCTGCCTGCGGCCACACGGACCATCCCGTCAGCAGCACCTTCGTGTGCGGACCGGCGCCGAGCACCTCAAGCTGCGGCAGCAGCGCAGGAGCGAACCAGTCGACCGGCGGCGCGTACCGCCCGGCGTCCTCTCCCGGAGGGCCTAACCGGACCACTACCGTCCGCTCGTCGGCCGGTTCCTCCGGCATCACCAGATCGTCGAAGAATCCCATGTGCCGATCCTGGCAGAGGGGTCTGACAGTTGGTCGAAGCCTGAGTAGCCGGTACGGAGAAAGGTGGTCTGAGCCAGCTGTGGAAGGTGGTTGAAGCGGGCGGACGTTGCTCTGCAGAGCGTGGTGGTCTTGGGTGACGCTCCGGCATGTGTCGCCGACGGGCGAGAGGCAGGTGTCCGCGTGGTGGCGGTGGCACGGGCGTACCGCGGGAACCGACCTGCGCGGGACTGGCGCACACGTCGTACCGGACGGGGCTGTCGGACACCGGCCAAGCGCGCGCAGCGATTCACAGCCCCTGCCGGAGCGCCTTCACGTGGCCGTTCCGCTGCACGTCGACGGTTTGTGACCGGACACCGGGATGACGGTCGGTACACGCGTGGCTGACGGCCCCGAAACGGACCCGGACCCGAATCCGGACCCGAATCCGGCCCCCGGGACCCGCGCGGGGATCCGTTCCAGCACTCCGCCGGCGAAGACGTCGTACAGCGGCAGCGTCTCCAGATGGACGTAGCCGATGTGGCAGTCGCAGACGGCGAGTGGGCAGGCGCGTGGACGCAGGGCGGCGCGGTAGGAGCCGTCGTAGAGGTTGCCCAGCGGGGTGGGTACGAAGTGGCAGCGGCGGACGGTGCCTTCACCGTCGACCGAGATCACGGAGTCGCCGGTGCGGCACGGCAGACCGGCACTGGTGTGCGGGTGACGGCTGTACGGGAAGAGCGGGTCCAGCGCCCTCCACACGTCGGCCTCGGCGTCCGTGTAGGAGTGGCCCTCGGCGGCGTTGACCCACAGGTAGACATGCTCCGGCAGGTCGGCGCGCAGCCGGCGGGCCGGTTCCAGGTGCTCGGGCAGTCCCACGATGCCGACGCTGAACCGGATGCCGCGCGCTGCCAGGTCGCGGCACTTGGCCAGGAAGCGGTCGTAGGGGGTCTGGCCCGGGTGGTAGGTGCACCACAGGGCGATGGTCCCGGGATCGGCCTCGGCCAGCCAGTCGGTGCGGCAGCTCAGGTTGGTCTGGATCGCCACCCGCCGGATGTGCGGCAGACGGGAGAGGTCCGCCAGCGCGCGCCGGTACCAGGAGCGCACCAGCCCCTCGCCCCACGGAGTGAACAGCAGGGACAGACGGTCCTCGGTCCGGCTCGCGGCCCAGGCGGCGAAACGGTCCAGGGCGGCGCGGTCGGCCCGCAGTTGGGCGCCGCTGTCCCGGCGCTTGGCGAACGGGCAGTAGGGACAGTCGTAGTCGCAGGAGGCCAGCGGGCCGCGATAGAGGAGGGTGAGGTCCATGCGGGCCGGTCACTTCCTCTCGTAGGCGGCCATGGCTTCGCGCACGGCCGGGGAGAACAGGGCGGGGCCGACCGCGTCGGAGTGGGCGAGGCCTTCCGGGCTGAGCCGGAGGGTCTCGGAGTCGCCGTCGGCCAGCCAGCCGCGTTCGGCGAATGCGGCCAGTTCGGGGCCGAAGTCGTCGGCGGGGGAGACGCCGAAGCGGGCCCGGTAGTCGTCGAGGCGCAGTCCCTCTGCCTGGAGCAGCGACTGCAGCAGGTGACGGCGGCGCGCCTCGTGCGCGTCCATGGCGTAACCGACCTCGGCGCGGGAGAAGTCGGTGGCGCCGACGTAGTCGTCGATGATGGCGCGGATCTCCTGCATGCCCACGGCGTAGTCGAAGGAGTAGTGCAGGTCGGCGGTGTAGGAACGCGCACCGCAGCCGAGGCCGATCATGCCGTCCGTCTGGCAGGCGTAGTCGTCGGCACCCTGCGGCGGGGCGTCGGCGCGGCGGAACATGCGCATGGACTGCTGGGTGTAGCCGTGCGCGAGCAGGTGGTCGCGGCCGGCGCGGTACAGCCGGAGCCGCTGCTCGTCCCACGCGGGGTCGGGGCCGCCGCCGCGGCGGCCGAGACCGGTGAGGGGGCGCACGTACAGGGGGTAGAGGTACAGCTCCTCGGGCCGCCAGGCCAGGGCCGCGTCCAGTGACCGGCGCCAGGTGGCCTCCGTCTGGCCGTCGATGCCGTAGATCAAGTCGATGTTGAGCACCGGGATGCGCGCGTCGCGGACGCGTCCGAGCGCGGACTCCACGTCGGCGCGGCGTTGCGGGCGTACGGCGGCGCGGGCCTCGGAGTCGACGAAGCTCTGTACGCCCAGGCTGAGGCGGGTGGCTCCCCGGGCGGCCAGCACGGCCAGCCGGTCGGCGGTGGCCGTGGCGGGCGACGCCTCGACCGACAGCGGAACGGCGCGCAGGTCGGCGCCCATGCGGTGCTCGGCGATGTCGCAGAGGCGTTCCAGCTCGGCGGCGGTGAGGAAGGTGGGGGTGCCGCCCCCGAACGCCGCGGTGGCGAAGCGCACCTCGTCGCCGTCCCCGAGCGCCCCACGTACGGCCTCCGCCTGGCGTTCCATGGCATCCAGGTAGGCGCCGGTCAGGCCGTCCGGGGCGCCGATGCGGGTGAAGAGGTTGCAGAAGCCGCAGCGCACCTCGCAGAAGGGGACGTGCAGGTAGAGGGAGAGGGCGTCCTTCGGCTCGGCGGCCCACAGGGAGTCGAGCGAGGGGCGGTGGGGGAGGGGACGGTAGGCCGTCTTGTGGGGGTAGGCGTAGACGTAGCTCTGGTAGGGGCCGCCGGCGAGAGGGGCCCTGGCTCGGGTCGCGGCCGTCGCAGACGCGGTGGCGGTCATCGGGCGGTCTCCGTCGGGCGGGGGGCGGGGTGCGTCGCCGGTGCGGTCGTGGAGGGTGCGGGTTCGAGGACGAAGTGGCCGTAGGGCACGGTCCAGACGCAGTCGTGCCCGAGACGGTGGCCGGTGTAGCCGTCGTCGCCGTAGGCGGTGCCGTGGTCGGAGCAGACGATCGCGAAGCAGCGGCGCCTGCCGCTCACCGCGGCGAACAGTCGCCCGATGTGCCGGTCGACGTACTCCAGCGCGGCGGCGTGCGTCTCACGGGTGTCACCGTCCTCCCGGGTGGAGCCGGGCCGGTGGAACCAGTTCGGCTGGTGCAGGGCGGACACGTTGACGAAGAGGAACAGCCGCCGCTCCGCAGGGAGTTTACTGATGACCTGTTCCGCGCGAGCCACCTGGTTCTCGAAGGACGCGGGGGAGGTGACGCCGAACTCCGGCTCCCAGTGCGACTCCTCGAAGAGCCCGGGCAGGACCGAACCGAGCGGGCCCTGCTTGTTGAAGAAGCCCACCCCTCCGATGCAGACGGTGTGGTAGCCCACCTTCGCCAGCCCGGAGACGAGGTCGGGGGTGTCGTAGACGAAGGTCTTCGGGGCGGTGGTCTCGCTGCCGGCGAAGCTCGCCGCGAACAGTCTCGGATGCGGTCCGGGCGCGGCCGGGGTGGGCAGGAAGCCCGCGAAGATCGCCTGGTGCGAGGCGTAGGTGAAGCTGCCCGGGGCGTGCCGCTTCTCCCATCGGCCGCCGGGCAGGTGGCGGGTGAGGTTCGGTATGCGTCCGGCGGCGGCGAGTTCGGCGGCGACGTCGTAGCGCAGGGTGTCGAGGGTGACGAGGAGCAGGTCGTGGCTGCCGACGATCTCGTTCATGTCCGGGTCGCCCGCTTCCGGCGTGGGCGGGAGCGGCTCAGGGGGCGGTGCGGGCGACGGCATGGGCGCTTGTTCCTGTTCTGTCGGCGTGCGGTCGTGCTGGTCGTAGGGGTTGTGCTGGCTGTGGCTGCCTGGGGCGGCCGGCTGCGGCTGCCTTTACTCACTGTGGCTGTGGCTATGGCTGTGGCTGTGCTGGTCGTGCTCGTCGGGGTGGCCGTGTCGGTGGTCAGTCGGCGGGTCGGCCGCCGTACGCGAGCAGGGCGGCCGCGACCTGGGTGGCGTACGTGTCGAGGCCCTCCGCTCCGCTGCCGGGCAGGCCGGTGAGCCGGGGCAGCAGGTCGCCGAAGGCGTTGACCTCGCCGACGGCGGCTCTGCGCCACCCGACGGCCAGCAGCAGGTCGACGCCCACGCACAGGGTGCGCGGGAAGCAGGCCGCTGCCCGCTCGCACACGTCCAGCAGGTCGGTCCAGCGGGCGCCTGCCGCCTCGACGGCCCGCCGGGCCGTGTCGAGGTCGCCCCGGCTGCCGCCGAGGTGGAGATTGGTCAGCGGCCAACGGCTGGTGCGCACCACCGCGTGGGTGGCTCGGCCGGCCACCACGACGACTCTCAGGTCCGCGACGCGGCCCTGCTGCGACGCCTTCGGCAGCCAGCGTTCCAGGTGCAGGCCGTCGGGAGCGAGCGTGTCGACGATGGCCGCGATGTCCCCCTCGCGCTCGTAGCGGCGCACCTTCAGCGAATTGAAGAGCCGCCCGTCCGCCCCGATCTCCACCGAGGTGGTGGCCCGGATGCGCCCGCCTCCCGCCGATTCCACCGCCAGCACGCCCGAAGCGGAAGAGCCGTGCGCGGGTTTGACGAACAACCGGGGCATCCGGTGCTCCCGCATCAGCGTGCGTACGTCGTCCCAGCCGCGGACCGGTGCGGCCCCCGGCCCCGACGTGGGCGAGGCGGGGACCGGCACGCCCGCCGCTTCGAGGACGGCGTGGCAGCGCCGCTTGTCGAAGAGCACGGCCAGGTCGTCGGGGTCGTCGAGGCGTATGCCGCCGCGCAGGGTGCGCAGCGCGGCGGTGAACCCGGCGTACCAGCGGGCCGAGCCCTCCACCCGGGTGGGATCCTCGACGCCGCGGAGCAGCCGGTCGACGTCGGCGTTCTCCCCGGGTGAGTCGATACGGACGATCTCCCCGTCGTCGAACTCGGCTCCGCCGGCGCGCAGTACCTCCGGCCAGGGGACGACACGCGGAGCCGGCAGTCCGGCCGCGCGTACCGCCTCGGCGAACAGCGTGACCCGGCGGTTGTCCGGATTGCCCACGACCGCGAAGCGGCGGCCGGGGGCCCGGCCGGAGTGCACGCCCGTGGCGCTCATTCGCCCACGGCGACGTACCGCCACACCGTGCCGTCGCCGTCCTGGTCCTCGTCGGCGTCGTCGCGGTCCAGGTCCAGGGCGACGCCGGCGGGTTCGAGCGTCTGCCGCAGGCGCTCCAGGAGGGGTTCGCTGATGTAGTGGTGGTGCAGGTCGAGTTCCTTCAGGTGGGTGAGCGGCTGCCCGGCCAGGAGGGCGGAGGCTCCGTCGTCGGTCAGGACGCCCATGGACAGGTCCAGCACCTCCAGGCGCGCGACCACGGCAGCGGAGGCGACCGCCGCGGCGACGGCGTCCTGCATCTCGCTGTTGCACAGGGCCAGGTGGCGCAGACGCGGAAGCCGGGCGCCGGAGAGGATGGGCTCCAGGTCGGCGGCCTCGCTGTCACCGCCGTAGTCGGGCGTGCCCAGCCACAGGTCGAGAACCTCCAGGGCGGGCAGGTCGCTGTGGGCGACACCGCGGACGACCTCGGCGGGCAGCCCGCCGGACTCCATGGTCAGCTTGCGCAGTCCGGAGTGGCTCAGGGCGGGGAAACGCAGCCCGGTCCCGCCCCGGACGCCGAACTCCTCCAGGTCGGGGAAGGCGCTGAGCAGCGGTGTGACGTCGGTCTGGTTGATCCAGGAGATCTCGCACTCCTCCATCACCATGTCACCGATGAACAGCGCCCGCAGCGCGGGGAAGCCGTCCCGTGCGGCCACCAGCGCCTCGATGACGTCGGACGGGTCGGTCTCGTACGCCTCCTGCCAGGCGCCCACGATGAGCGCACGCACGCGCGTGGTGTCGACGGTGGCGCGGAACCGGGCGAAAGCTTTGGTCCAGGCCTCGTCGGAGTCGTAGACGTCGCTGGTGATGCGCCATGCGACCGAGTCCGCCTCGGGCAGGTCGTCCGTCCGCTCGTCGGGGCCGGGGAAGGTGTGGGCGGGCAGCCGGTAGAACGCGTCGAGGTGGGAACCGATGGTCATGCGGCTGCTCCTGTGAAGAGTGCGAAGGGGGACGGGACGTTCCGTCGTGACCGCAGTTCTACCAACTGGCACTGACAGTGCCCGCGACGGGGGCCGTGGTCCGGCCCGTTGTCAGTGGCTGCCCCTACGGTCTGCGTCATGAGTCCGGCGCGTGGGCGCCGGTGGGAGGGAGGCTGCCGTGTACCGGCAGGGAGACGTGCTGATCGTGCCCTTGGACGATGAGGCGGTGCCGGCGCATGTCGCCGCCGCGCCCCGGGAGCCGCGCGACGCGCGGGGCCGGCTGGTGCTGGCGCTGGGCGAGGTCACCGGCCACGCGCACGCGGTCGTCGGCCCGGGTGAACTGGTGCGGGAACGTGGGGCGTTCGGTCCTCTGCTGCTGCATCTGCCCCAGGGGGGACGTGTGGTGCACGAGGAGCATGCGGCGATCCCCCTTCCCCGGGGGTGGTATCGGGTGATCCGGCAGCGGGAGTACGTGCCGGGGTCCGTGCGGATCGTTGCGGACTGAGGGGACGGGCGCGACGGGGTCGACGGAGTGGATCCAGTCGTTGCAGCCATGAGGCGGTGCAGCCGACGAAGTGATGCAGTCGATCAAGCCGATCAGGCCGATGAAGCTGATCAAGGCCGATGAAACCGATG
Source organism: Streptomyces sp. NPDC085931 (assembly GCF_044540565.1). NCBI lineage: Bacteria > Bacillati > Actinomycetota > Actinomycetes > Kitasatosporales > Streptomycetaceae > Streptomyces > Streptomyces sp. NPDC085931. The sequence goes on along the minus strand of NZ_JBITSK010000003.1, from coordinate 114,919 downwards.
AGGCCGATGAGGCCGGTGAAGGAGCGAAGGTGACGGGTTCGACGGGTTCCCCCTCTACGGCGACGGAGAGGCCGGAGGAGTTCCAGGCGAGGACGGGGGCGGGGGAGAGGACGGGGGTCCTCGAAGACATTGGATTCTGGCGCGCGTGTGCCACGGCGACCGCTCCGGCCGACCGCGCGGCGGCCGAGGCAGGTGTACGCCTCGCTTACCGGCGTGCCGGTCTCGCGGAACCTGAGCGGGTGCTGTGGGCCGACTCCCCGCGCGCGGCGGTCACGCTGCTGCTGGGCCTGGAGGACAGGGGCCCCAGCGTGCGAGAGGAGGTCCGGACGAGGCCGTGGGCGCTCGAACGCAACCGGCTGCACCGGGAGTTGGGCCCTGCGGGTTGGTCGGCTCACTGGGAGGCGACCGGTGGCCGCCTCTGGGAGTCGACCCAGACGCTGGTCGACCGGATCCGCACGGGGCTGCTGAACGACCTGTGCGGCGGCGCGGACGACACCGCCGGCTCGGGTGGCACGGGCGGTGGGTCCCTGTCCACCGGTCGCGCAAGTGCCCGCGACCGCGCCAAGGAGACCGCGATCCGGCTGCTTCTGCTGGACGCGGTGCTGGGCCAGCACGACGCGCCGTGGCTCGCCGCCTTCCCCACCGACCGGGCGCCGTTGGACGGCCTGGGCGCGGTGTGCCGCACGGCGGGCTGGTGGTGGCCGTTCGCATCCGTCGCTGTCGTCTGCGAACGCCCTGTCGCCCTGCACCGCGACGAGGCGGGCCGCCTGGACCGCGGGGACGGCCCCGCCCTCGCCTACCGGGACGGGTTCGCTCTGCACGCCTGGCGCGGCATGCCGGTCCCCGCCGCTTTCCTCGCCGAGCTGTCCACGCTGACACCGGACCGCATCCGGGCCGAGGAGAATGCCGAGCTGCGCAGGGTGATGCTGGAGTACTACGGCTACGAGCGCTACCTGGCGGACTCCGGCGCGCGCCCCCTGCACTCCGACGAGACGGGCACCCTGTGGCGGATCGACCTGAACGGCGACGAGCCGGTGGTGATGGTCGAGGTCCTGAACAGCACACCGGAACCGGACGGCACCCGGCGCACGTACTGGCTGCGTGTCCCGCCCTCGACCCGCACGGCGCGGGAAGGCGTCGCCTGGACGTTCGGGCTGGGGGCGGACGTGTACGCACCGGTACGCGAGACCTGACGGCGGTGGCCGACGTGCGGCTCCCGGCCCTCACTCGCCCGTATGGTGCCGGCGTCCGAGCACTTGTACGTCATTGCATGGCGCAGCCGGGCTGCCGGGACAGCCACGTGACTGCCGCGCTCACGACGGGGTCTTCGCCGCCCCTGCGCCCGGGGTTGTCGACGACTGGCTGGTCGGGGGGTATGGGGCTGTCGTACGTACGCCCCGTGCGGTCGGCGTCCTTCACCTCGGTGAGGTTGAGGATCGCTCCGTCGGACAGCCGGTGCCGTACGTTGCCGGTGGGGAGGCCTGTGGTGGCTTCGCCGAAGGAGCGGGTATCGGGCCGGCCGCGGAAGGCCACGGTCACGGCCTCCCCGGAACTGGCGGTGGAACGGCTGGCGCACTGCGGGCGGCGACAAGTACCCCACGCGTCCCGGCAGCGCCCGCCCTTCCACGGGCTGACGAACCTGCTCGTCCCCGGACATCTCCTCCGCCCCTTGCGGGTCGAAGAGTGCGCTGTGGCCGTCACCTAGTTCGTCCAGAGCTGTCCTGATGGCCGGGTAGGTATCGGCAGGACGCCGCGCGTTGCCGGCCTCGGCAAAGGCCGCTCGCCGAGTTCCGTCCCAGTCGACATGGTCGCGGCGAAGCGCATAGTCCTCCATGAGGTCCAGCGCGGTGGACAGGTAGGCCCGCGCCTTTTCTGACATTGCAGGGCCGGGAGGCGACGCATCCCCTGCCGAGCACCCGGCGCCTGCAACGAGCGCACATGCCAACGCGGCAGCCCGTAAACGCGCCCTGAGGTCTCGGCAGGCGGGGAAAACAGACGCCGGTCAAGAGGCCTTGGCTGCTTCCGATACGACGCCGTTCTCTTCTCCAGCCGGATAGGGTCGGCGAGTTCGGTCAGCTCCTCCGAGCGCCGCACATCCGACCAGGCGTACGTTCCGTCCGTGCACGGGACGGCGCGTTCCTCGGGGCGTCCGACGTTCCAGGGTCGTTACCGGAACAACTGGCTCCGCGGCGCTGTCGAGTTGTCGTGATTCAATTCGCCTACTGCGAGCCTGACCAGCTCGTTCGCGCCGTCTGCGCGACAGTCGCAGGGAGCACGGTGAACTCACGGGGGATTCCATGGCCATCGGCCAGAGCCGACGTTCTGCGTCCGGCGCGACCTGGTACGGGATACTCCGTCCTCGTGGTCGGCGGGGCCATCGCACCGCAAGTCCGCACTACCGCCTGTCCGGTCGCCGCAGCGGACGGCGACTGCACCACCTGGGAAGCACGGCTCCATCAGCGGTGGAAAGGCCGGAGCCTTCCACCCCGGGTAAGCCGGTCCGCGGCAGGCGCAGCCTCTTGGTCGTACTGGCGGGCGCCGTGGCCATCAGCGTTGTGGCTACCTGCCGGCAACACACTCGACAGTGACATCCAGGCCGGGCTCGAGGTGACCAGCCCTCACGCTCAGGTTGGCAAGGAGTACTGGGTCGCACTGCCCACGGCCGACAACGTCTCCGGCCAGCCCTTGACACTGCTGCGCGGCGAAATCGCGCAGGTCCCCGACGGACTCGACATCGTCGCCTACAAAGCCTTCTGGGCGGCCCGCGTCCGCGTGACCGGCAAGGTCACCGGCGAACTGACCGGATGCCGCTACTACTACCGCCAGGACGACACGGAATACCGGCAGAACGTGGCCTGCATCTCCCGCATCCGCCTCGGACCACCTCTGGACTAGCGGCCGTTGTCCGGGGGCCCGCCGCACCCGTCCTCCTGGCGGCCGTGCCGCGTCATCCATACCGACGGCCCCGGGGCGTGCGAGTCCGGCACGGGTGTAACGCCTGCCGCCCGAAGCGCCAAGTACGGATGAAGCGCAACCGACGACGAGGGGATCCGAGTGACAGGGAACCGGGGCGGGCCTGCCGAGGCGGCGTGCGACCCACAGCTCTTCGAGGAGTTCTACCGGCGCCATGTGGACGCCGTGACATCGTTCGTGGCCCGGCGCGTCACCGACGCGCACACCGCGGCCGACCTGACCGCCGAGATCTTCCTCGCGGTCCTGGACTCGGCGCACACCTACCGCCCCTCCAGGGGCAGCGAGACCGCGTGGCTCTACGGCATCGCCCGCAACGTCGTCTCGTCCGAGTACCGCCGGGTCGCCCAGGAGGCCGAACGCGTCCGGCGGATCTCGGGGCGGCGGCTGCTCGAGGCCGACGACATCGTCCGGCTGGAGGACAAGCTCGACGCGCAGAGCCCGGCACGCCGAGCGCTGGCCGCCCTGAAGCGGCTTCCGCCGGGGGAACGGGCGGTGCTGGAACTGATCGTGGTCGACCAGCTCACGGTCACCGAGGCCGCGGCGGCACTCGGTATCCGCCGCACCACGGCCCGGGTCCGGCTGCACCGCGCCCGCAAGGCCCTGCGTCCGGAGGCCGCGGGGTTGCCGCCGGGACTGGGACCGGGGCCGCGCGGCGGGTCACTGTCGTTCGTCAACGGAGGAACAGGGGGAGAGGCATGACCGCGAGGACGACGTTCGAGGACCGCCTGCTGACGGAGCTTCAGGGGGAGATCATGCGGCGGGAACGAACGGCACCGGAGGCGGAGGGAACGCCGGCTGGCGGGGCCGCCGACACAACGGCCGGGCACGGCGCGGGAGGTGGCTCCGGGGCCGGCGCGGGGGGCCGGCCCCGGACCCGGGGGCCACGGCGCCGGCTGGTCACGCGTCCCCGGCTCGTCATCGCCGCCGGGGTCTGCGCGCTGGCGGGGTTCGGGGTGACCCTGGTGCCCGGCTCGCCCGCCGTCTCGCCGGCGTACTCCCTGGAGCACCACGACGACGGCAGCGTCACCTTCAGCCTTCACCGGGTGGGGATCGGCCCCGGCGCCCAGAAGGAACTCGCCGCGAAACTGCGGGCCGCGGGGATCCACGTCACCATCGACAACCTGAAGCCGGGCTACCGGTGTGCACCGGAGCGCGGCGAGTCCCTCGGTGTCGTCGGGGCCAGTGCCGTCCTCGACCTGCCCGGGACCGACGCCCCGAAGAGCGCGCCGTCCCTTCCGGACGACTGGCCCGGCATGAGCGTCACCATGCACCGCGGCGACTCCCTGGGCATCGAGAACCGGCCAGTCGGCGCCAAGGACGACAGCAGGCTCGTGCGGAGTGAGGCCTACTTCCCCTTCAAGGGCAGGATGACCCCGTGCGAACCGGAGCGGGACCCGCTGAACAGCTAGGGCCCGTCCTCGAACGGATCGTGCCCGCGGCGGGAACGACGCGAGACTGCCATCGCATCGTGCTGATCTTGGTGGCCCACCCCGGTCCTGCCGTTGCCGAAACCGTGCGGCAGGGACCGCGGGTGCGGTGGCCCGACCGGGCTCAGTCGATCGTTTTGATCACCTGGGCGGGCACTCCGGCGACCATGGTGCCGGCGGGAACATCACGAGTGACCACAGCGCCGGCGGCGACCACCGCCCCGGCACCGATGGTGACCCCTTGCGTGATGATGGCACCGGTTCCGATCCAGACGTGGTCCTCGATGACGATCGGGGCGAAGGAGAGGTACTCGCGGCGCTCGGCCAGGGGCAGGGGATGACCTCCGGTGATGAGGCTGACCTTCGGGGCGATCATGACGCCGTTCCCGATACGGATGCCTCCCTTGTCCATGAAGGTGCAGTTCTGGTTGACGAAGACGTTCTTCCCGAACGTCGTGTTCAGCCCGTACTCGGTGAAGAACGGCGGGTAGATCCTGACCGATTCCGGCAGCGGGCCACCGAACACCAGGGAGAGCAGCTGGGCGCGGCCCTCGCTGTCGCTGAACGGGAGCACGTTCAGCCGGGACGTCGCATCGGTCACCTCCGCGACCCGCTCCGCGAAGCGCGCGAACTCAGGCGTCCGGACATACATGACCTGCTCTGTACGAGTGCACATGCGCTGATCCCACCACCGCGCGCAGCACTCGATCAAACAACTCCGCGCTCATCGGAGACAACCCATGGTTGTGCGGCCGGGTGGGCTGGGGGAGCGGTCAGCGAGGCGGTCTCCAAGCGGAAGGTCTTGCCACCCCACGTTCCTCGTCGCGCCCCCGGCGTTCCTCGGGCCGTAGGATCTCCTCATGTCAGAGCTCAATCTGCGGCGTTTGCGGTATTTCCTGGCTGTCGCTGACACGCTGAGCTTCAGCCGGGCCGCGGAGGAGCTGCACATCGCCCAGCCCGTGCTCAGCCGGCAGATCGCGCTGCTGGAACGGGAACTCGGTGCCGTCCTGCTGGAGCGCTCGACGCGAGGAACCGCTCTCACCGACGCGGGCCGGCTCATCGCGGAGGACGGGCGCCAGCTGCTGAGGTCGGCCGGTGCCCTGGAACGGCGTGCCCGCCAGGCCGCCCAGGGCATCGAGCAGCTGGCCATCGGCTTCATGCCGGGCCTCCAGGTCACGCCGATCGTGCAGGGCCTGCGGCAGTCGTTCCCCGAGATCCGGATCGAACTCGTCCGCACGGGCTGGCACGACCAGGTGGAGACGATCCTCGACGGTCGCGTCGACCTGGGGTTGGTGCGCCTGCCCGTCCCCCGGCGGGGGCTCCAGGTCGAGCCGCTGTTCCGGGAAGCGCGGGTCGCCGTCCTGTCGGCTTCGCATCCCCTCGCCGCCGCCGAGGAGCTGAGTCCGCACGTCCTCGCCGAGTACGACCTTCTCCAGTCCCCGGACGCGGCTCCCGAGTGGCGTGAGGCCCGCCTCGCGCGCGGTCTGCCCGTGCCGACCGGAGGCGATCACCCGCATGAGGTGGAGATCAAGCTCGAACGGGTGGCCGCCTCGTCCGGGGTGGCGTTCCTCCCGGCCTCGACGGCCCGGTTCTACACCCGGCCCGACGTCGTCGTGCGCCCGGTGCCGGGGCTGGCGTCCGGGACGGTCGGTGTGGCCTGGGCGGCGGGGCGCGACTCGGCGGTGCTGAGCCGCGCCATCACGCTGGCTCATACCCTGCGGGCATCACTCACGACGGAAAAGGTCTTGGACGGGGAAACAGCCGCCCCCCGACCCTGAAGGCATGACCATCACTTCTTCTTCCCGCATCGTCGTCCTCGGTGGAACCAGTGGCATCGGTCTCGCCGTCGCCCGGCGCGCGGCCGCCACCGGGGCGGCGGTGACCATCGCCTCGAGCCGGGCGGCCTCGGTCGAGCGCGCTCTCGGGCAGCTCCCGGCCGGTGTCGTCGGACGGGCCGTGGACGCCGGTTCCAGCGACGCGGTCGCGGCTTTCCTCGACGAGATCGGCCCGTTCGACCACTTCGCCTACACCGCCGGTGAGAACCTCACCGGTCTTCCCCTGGCCGACTACACCGTCGACCGTGCGAGCGAGTTCTTCGGACTCCGTCTCTTCCACGCACTCGACGCCGTCCGTCTCGCCGTGCCGCACCTCGCACCGGGCGGGTCCGTCACCCTCGTCAGCGGCACCGCGGCCTTCAAGGGCGGTCCGGGGTGGACGCTGGGGGCGGCGGTCTCCGGGGCGGTGCTGTCCGCCGCACGCAGCCTCGCGGTGGAGCTGGCGCCGGTCCGGGTGAACGTCGTGGCCCCCGGTGTCGTGCGCTCGCCGTTGTGGTCCGGTATGAGCGAGGCGGACCGGGAGGGCATGTACGCCGGTCTCGCCGCGTCTCTGCCCCTGGGCCGCGTGGCGGATCCGGACGACGCGGCCAAGGCGTTCCTGGCCCTCATGGACCAGGATTACGTGACCGGCACGGTCTCGATCGTCGACGGCGGCACGCTCGCGGCCTGAGCGGGAGGTCCGGGCGGGGCGCCCCACGGGACGACTCCGCCCGGAACCGCGTACTCGTCGATCACCACGCGGCACAGAGGCAGGAAGCAGGCACTGGCATCCGGATCAGCGGCGCATCACCAGGGCATCTCCCCGTGACGGTCACGGAAGGTCCCGGTCGGTCCGTCCGCCCCGATGGTGGCGAGTTCGACGATCGCGTCGGTCCCCTCGGTCACCGTCTGCGTGCCGCTGTGCCCGTTGAAGTCGGTCGCGGTGTAGCCCGGGTCGGCCGCGTTCACCTTCACATCCGGCCAGGACTTGGCGTACTGCGTGGTCAGCATGGTCACGGCGGCCTTCGACGCCGTGTAGAGCGGCGCGAGGTAACGGCCCTCGGGGCGCCCGGGGTCATGGGTGGCCGCGAACGAGCCCATGCCACTGGAGACGTTGACGATGACCGGGTTGGCGGACGTGCGCAGCAGAGGGAGGAACGCATGCGTCACCCGGACGATCCCCACGACGTTGACGTCGAACACCTCGCCGGCGTCAGCGGCCGTGATCTGGTCGGCGGGCTTGTGTGTCCCGGGGACACCGGCGTTGTTGATCAGAACGTCGATGCCGCCCTCCCGCGCCCGGACGTCGTCGGCGGCCGCAGCCACCGACGCGTCGTCCGTCACGTCGATCCGGACGAAGCGGGCGCCGAGTGCCTCGGCGGCCGCCTGGCCGCGCTCCGGATCGCGAGCGCCGATGAGCACGGTGTGGCCGGCCTCGATCAAGCGGCGGGCGGTCTCATAGCCGAGGGACTTGTTGGCTCCGGTGATGAACGTTGTCGTCATGCGTTCACTCTCGGCTTGTGACGAGAGCACAGCCAGTGCCCTGGGTGACGGTAGGACGGCCAGTACCAGGCACAGCGGCTGTCCGGCGTCCACAATGGACGGGTGGACGAGACTCTGGGCACGGCATTGCGCCGCTGGCGTGACCGGCTGTCCGCTCTGGACGTCGGACGGCCTACGCGGCCCGGACGACGGGCGGTGGGGTTGCGGCGCGAGGAGCTGGCCGAGCTGGCGGGACTGTCGGTCGACTATGTGGTGCGGCTGGAGCAGGGCCGTGCGACGAGTCCTTCGGCGCAGGTCGTCGCGAGCCTGGCCAGGGCACTGCAGCTGCAGCCCATGGAGCGCGATCACGCCTACCGGCTGGCGGGCCTCCTCCCTCCCCAGGAGGGGATGATCTCCACGCATGTGCCGGCAGGGGTCCAACGGATGCTTGCTCGCCTCGGGGAGTTCCCCGTGGGCGTGTTCAGTGCCGACTGGACCTTGCTGTCCTGGACCCCCGCATGGGCAGCGCTGCTGGGCGACCCCAGCGCACGGACGCACGTCGAGCGGAACCTGGTGCGGGCGGTCTTCGCCACAGGGCCCTCGGGGCTCGCGGCCTGGCCCGTGCTCCAGGACGGCGACGCCCTGGGCCCGGCCCTCATCGCCGATCTGCGCTCGGCTCTCGTCAACTACCCCCGGGACAGTGGACTGATCGGCCTTGTCGAGGAACTGCGTTCCACCAGTGCGGAGTTCGCCCGGCTGTGGGACGAGGGCGCGGTCGGTCCGCACGTCTCGGCCCGCAAGACCATCGTTCACCCCCAGGTCGGCGAGGTGACGTGCGACTGCGACGTGCTCACTGTCCCGGGCTGCGACGTCCGCCTCGTCGTGTACACGGTTCCCGCAGGCTCCGTCGACGCGGAGAGGCTGGAGTTCCTGCGGGTCACGAACGGTGTCCGCGCCGACGGCTCCTCCCTCCGGAGCCCGGTCTGTTCTCCACGCCGTGACGACCGGGCCGGCCGGATCTCGGGCCCGGTTCCGCATGTTCTTCCTGACCGAAATGGCGAAAACTATGTGTGAGAAGTCCCGCCAGGGTTCGGAGGACTTGGCCGCCCCCTACACGCCGAGGACTTGACGCCGCACCTCCGGCTTCCATTCGACGTACTCCACCTCGACTCCCCCCTGGTGACGGGCGTACAGGAACCGGCCGGTCGCACTGGTCGCCTCCTGCGTGGTGATCTCGGCGCCTGCCTCGTCCAGTGCGACGCGCGCCTCGTCCAGGTCGGAGACGATCACCGTGGCCGTGGCGTGGGCATACCGAGCACGTTCTTCGGCGGGTCCGGCGATGACCAGGAAGTCACCGACGGCGGCGATCTCGATCTCGTCGAAGGCGAAGCGCAGGTGCGGACGCTTCCCCGTCAGGCGCTCAAGCAGGGGGAGGGTCGTGCTCAGGTCGTCGGCCCAAAGGCGGGCGTACGTCTTGAGGATCACCGTTGCTCCAGGGGTCCGTCCAGGCTGCCTCGGTCTCCGGCAGATACGGACCAACCGTAGGAGAGCATGCTTCGAGCTGGAAGAACGCACCTTTCGGTGAGAGGGGCACCTGGTGGTAACCGAGCAGCCCGCCCGTGATCCGGCCGACACGGCTCTCACCCGCGCCGACTCGTTGGCCTGTGAGGTGTTCGCGGGCGCGGGCGCGGCCAACAAGTAGGTGTTGCTCATCAACGTCGTGGCCGACCGCACCTTCCGGTTCACCGAAGCCGGCCAGGCACTGAGCACACGCTCATGCCGTTGATCGTGTGCCTGCTGCTTCCCGGCGAAGCGTTCCAGCGAGCCTCCTACGGGAACTGTTCCTCCTCGCGGCCGACGTCCTCGATCGGGCCGAGCATCGTCCAGCCGGGGCCGAGAGGGCGGGTGGAGCGGAAACCGTGGGCCTGCGCGTACTCCTCGGCCTCCTCCGCGGTGTCCTCGGGGGCGCGCATGATCGTGTAGCGCGGGGGATCTTCGTGGTAGAAGCGGTAGAACGTGCGGCCCTCGTCCTTGGACTGGTAGAGGATCACGCTGACGCCCCAGAGGGCGTCGTACACCTTCTGGTCGCGCGGGGGTGTCGTCGTGCAGGTGTCGGAGGGGCGGCCGGGCTCGCGCACGCAGGTCCGGTACAGGCTCCAGTCGATGCGTTCGGCGCGCGGATGTTCCGCGATCAGCCTTCGCATCCGGGCGTCGGCCCGGGCGAAGGCGTCCTCGCGGCGGTCGTACTCCTGCTGCAGCCGGTTGAAGCGCTGCTCGTCGAGGCCGCTGCCGAAGTAGGCCTGAAGGCCCGTGAGGACGGCGACCCGCCAGGCCAGGTACCCGGCCGTCACGACGAGCAATGTGACGATCAGTACCCGGCCCGGCGAGCGCCTGTGGGCCATCAGGCCGGTGAGGTCAGAACGTGCCGCTGATGGGGATCTCGATGTCCGCCTGCGCGATCGCCGGGGGGTACTTCCCGTCGAACCGGTCATAGTGCTGGAGCGTAAACCAGTCGATGAAGCCGTACTCCTTGATTTCGTCGTCCGGGTCGAGACCGAAGTGGTCGTAGGAGTGGAAGACGAGCTTGCCGGAGAACGAGTTGCCCTCGACCTTGTAGTCCTTGAGCGCGATCGTGTGGCCGTGGAACTGGTGGATCGCGATGGAGAGGGCGCGCTGGTTGGCGTCCCAGAGCGAGAAGTCGTACACCGGGTACTTCACGTCCTGGCGGAGGAACTCCTGGAAGAGGAAGTTCTTGGAGAGGTCCTCCTGGACCTTGAGGTGATCGGTGCGGCCCTGGTTGTCGATGAGGGACTGCCGGATGATCTGGCCGGCCTTGTCGGTGTACGTCTTCTCCTGTGGTGAGGCGCCGACGGCGCGGGAGAGAGCCGTGCCGGAGCCGCGGTAGAGGTAGCGGCCGGGGTCGAAGTTGTCGTCGACGGTGACCGTGCCCGCGCTCTGGCCGCCGCGGCCGTAGCGGAAGGCGTCGCGGAGGTCGTCGACGGACCGGGCGTAGTCGGCGTCGGCGCCGAGCTTGCCGAAGTTCATGATGTCGTTGAACTCGGCCCACATCAGGAACTCGGGTGTGATGCGGGCGACCCAGAACTCCCACCCGAGGTCGGTGAGTTCGTCGAAGTCGTAGTCGTTGAAGGTGAGGTCGTCGGCGACGCGCGGGTCGGCCGGGACGGGCGGGTGCTGGGGGTCGGGGGCCTTGCGGCGGCCCTCGCGGAAGGACGACTGGTGGATCAGCATGTCGGCCGGGGGCGGTTCGACCGGGTCACCCGGGTCCGTGTCGTCGGCGGGGCCGTCGGAGAGGGTCCGCTTGCCGGGGGCCTCGGGGCCTGCCTTGTCGAAGACGCGGCTGTCGAGGACGACGTACTTGGCGGAGCCGGCCGTGCCGGTGGCCGTGATCGTGCTGCCGCTGCGCTGCTGGCCCGGTTGCCTGACGAGGTGGCGGGCCTTCTCGTCGTAGCGGTAGAGGACCGGTGCCGTGCCCTCCGTACGGTCGGGGTCGAGGCGGAAGATGAGCCTTGCGGCGTCGTCCGCGGGGGCGGAGACCTGGAAGCCGTTGACGAGGTAGCCCGGAGTGGACGCCGGGAACTCCCGCTGCTCCGCAGGGAGCCTGGTGACCTGGAAGCCGCCGACCTGCTTGGGGCGCAGGCCCTCGAGGGTGACCTCGACGGCGGCGGTGCCGCCGTCCGCGCGGCGGGTCACGTCGAAGGCGGAGTTCTTGGCGCGGGGGGAGGCGTCGAGCTTCATCTCCTCGCCGTCCTGGACGCCGTCGCCGTCGGTGTCGGCCTTGGTGGGCTCGGTGCGCAGCTTCAGCTCGCGGGCGTCCGCGAGGCCGTCCTGGTCGGTGTCGGCGCGGGTGGGTGTGGTGCGGAGGCCGAGCTCGCGGACGGCTGTGAGGCCGTCCTTGTCGGGGTCCTCGGCGCCGTCCTTGGTGCCGTCGCCGTCGGTGTCGGCCTTGAGCGGGCTGCTGAAGCGGTAGCCGAGTTCGGCGAAGTCGGAGAGGCCGTCACCGTCGGTGTCCTCGGACTTGGGGTCGAGCTTGGCGCGCACCTCCAGGTCGTCGGGGAGGCGGTCGCCGTCGGTGTCCTCCGTCGGTGAGATGCCGTGCTGGGCGAAGGAGGCCCAGGTCGGGGTGTCGACCTGGGCGCCGGGCTCGGCGCGGTACCAGACGGTCTCGGTCCTGCCCGGCTGGAGGGTGTTCGTGGGGCCGACGCCCTGGAGCGTCGTGTGCGCGTCCTGGGGGGCGGCGAGCTTCGCGGCGGAGGTGTCCGTGATGCGGTCGGAGAGCTCGAAGGTCAGCGACCATCTGGAGACGGGATGGTCGGAGACGTTCTCGAACTGGAGCCGGGCGACGTACGAGCCCTCCGTCGCTCTCCCGCGGAGGGCGGCCGGGACCTGGCTCCATGCCGCGTCGCCGGGGGCGACCTGGCGGTAGGAGACGTCGACCGTGTTGTCGCGGTAGAGCGTCGCCCCGTCCGTGGCCGCGCCGTCGCCGGAGGTTCCCGCGGCGGCGGGCACGGCTGCGCCGAGGAAGAGGAGTAAGGCCGCGCCCAGGGGCACGGCGGCGCTTCTGTTCATGGGGCCTCCCATGTCTGAAGCCATGTCCGAAGACATGCCTGTTGTCTCGAAACTGCTGTTTCAATCACGGCAGTTCGGGATCGAACGGGGAAGCTAACACGCGTGGGTGATGGGCCCCAAGGTGTAATAGAGGCGAGATTGAGACGTTTGGGGAAGGCCGTCCGTCGTTCGTCAGTGAGCCTCTCGTTTTGGAGCCGGCTGGCCACGAGGACCCCGTACCTGCCGAAGACGGCGAGGCCGTGAGCCAGGTCCGGAACGATCAGCCGGCGGCCACGGTGATCATGGACTGTCCGGCAGGAGGCTGCCGTTTCCCTGCCGACTGGTGGGTGTTCACCCGCCGTGCGGCTGGAGCTGCCGCTGGTCGGGCGGCCGGGGTCGATCGGGGCTTTAGGGTCGGGTCGGCAGGGGGGGACGGCATGAGCGAAGGCGAGGCGGTACCCGGCGCTCACCTGCATGTCGTTCGTGATCGCGGGTATGGCGCTGGGCCGCCTCGACCTGTCCTCCGGCACCGTCCGGCGGCGCCTGGCCGCAGTCGGCGCCTCCCTCACCGTGGCTGCGTACGGCATGTCCTTGCTGCTCGCCGGCGGGAACGCGCTGAGGAGCACGGCGGAGGACGGGTCGTCGTCCGGCGGCTCCGGTTCGATGCCGCCCGGCAGCGGTTCGATGCCTCTCGACGGCGGGTCGTTCCCCGACCGGCCGGTGTCGTCGCTCCTGTCGGCCGGACCGCACAGCGGCACCACGTTCGACATCATCGGCAGTGTCGGAGTCGCGATCCTCGTGATCGTGGGCGCGACGGTGCTGATGGACCGTCTGCCGCGACTGCGGCGCCTCGCGAAGCCGGTCATCGCGGTGGGCACCATGTCCCTCACCGCCTACGTCGGCCACTTCGTCGCCCAGTCCGTGCTGTCCACGCCCGCCGGGACCAGCACGCAGCAGTCATGGTTGCCGCTGATCATGTACGTCCTCGGTGCGATCGTGTTCGCCACGACCTGGTCCCGCTTCTTCCGCCGCGGCCCCCTGGAGTACCTGCTCAACGCCGCCACCAAGCCGGCGCGGCACATCCGTTGACACCAGGCCGGGGTGGGACGCCCTCCCGTCCCACCCCGGCCCGGGCCGCTCATGGTCCCCGGGTCACGTCGTGCGGGGCCCTGACTCCCGCGTGAGTCGGGAGACCAGTTCGAGCCAGCCGTCCTCCAGCCGTCGCAGCGGGACGTCGCACTGGCTGTTCAGGTGCCGCAGAAGGGCCGGCTCGAGATAGCCCAGCAGGGCGTGGCTGAGCAGTTCTGCGTCTGCTTCCGGTGCGGCCAGGCTGAGCAGGGCGCTGATCCGCTCGTGATACAGGCGTCGCGGTGCGCGCTGGTAGCGCTGGTCGGGGGAGGGCTCGGCCGCGATGTGCAGCTCCATCTCCTCGGCGTAACGCCGTATCGCGGCCACCCCGAAGGCGTGAAGCCGGTCGATGGCCTGGTCACGGCCGTCTTCCGGGTTCAGGCCGCTGAGGTGAGCGGCGCGGAACGTCTCCTCGGAGCGCTGCAGCAGGGCCTGCAGCAGACCGGTGCGGTCGCCGAACCGGCGAAAGACCGTGCCCTTGCCGACGCCCGCCGCGATGGCCACCGCCTCCATGGTGAGGTGCTGCAGTCCGCGCTCGCGCACTATCCGTGCCGCGGCGTTCAGCAGCCGGGCGTGATTGCGTGCCGCGTCCACGCGCAGGGGTCTGCTGTCCTCGCGAGGTGAGCGGGGCGGTGACCCTTCGCTCTGAGCGCTGCCCGCCGTGCCCGGACCGGAGCAGGGGTGCGCCGGGGGAGCGGTTTGTCGGTGCGGTGCCGTGTGTGTGATCGTCTCGACGAGATCGAGGGCAAGGCCCGCGGTGTGCAGCGCGGCCGCGTCGGGTTTCTCGATCTGCGGCAGCAGGTCGGCCAGCAGGGTGAGGAAGCGCCCGCCGTTGTCGTGGATGGCCGCCATCGAGCCTTCCCACAGCGCGGCCCGGACGCTGACCGCGGTGAGCGACCCGGTCCCGGCGGCCGACCGCGCGAGCAGCTCGGCCAGACGATGCTCGAGGCCGGTCGGCTGCCATGTGCCGTGGCGGAAGTCCCGTATCAGTGCCGCGAGTTCTCCGGCGTTGTCGAGGGGGGAGTGCGCCCGAGGGTGGGGCGCATCAGGGGTGGTGGGCATGCGGAACGCTCCCGGGCGGGTACGGGGGTGCGGGCACCGTGGGCATGGGTGTGGTCAGCCGGTGGCGGTCGGGTGAGTCAGGGCGGTGCGTCGGGCGCGACCGTGTGGACCTTCGGCCGCGTGCGCGGCGGTGAGGCTGTGGCCCGCGGCACCGGGGAGGCGCTCTGCGGCTGCAGGAACGCCACCCCGGCCGGGCGGCCTGGCCCCGAGATCAGTCGCCGGGAAGCAGGACGGTCTCGTCGCCTTCGAACCAGGCGTTGTCGATCGTCAGCCGGCTGATGCGCCAGGTGCTTCCCTCGCGCGTCAGGTCCGCGTCGTAGCGGTTCATCATCAGCGCGTGGCGGGTCCGGTCCGGCTTGGGGCCTTCCCCCGGCAGGTAGTGCTGGGCCATGGCGTAGCAGTTCACGTGGGCGGTGTCGCCGTCCACGGTGGCGCGGATGTTGCTGATCACGTGGCTGGTGTCGAGCGGGCCGACCGCCGGGATGAGCGCTCCCACGACGGTGTCGCGCGGCTTGAGCGCGGGGAAGTCGAGGCCGATCTTGCTCGTGGCCGGTGTCAGGTCGACCATGGCGTCCTCGGTCAGGGACGAGGCGAGCAGCTCGGCGTCGCCGTGGTCGAGTCCGGCCGTGTAGCGGTGCAGTGCGTCGGCGATCGCGGCCTGGTCGGTCAGCAGTTGCAGCCTGTCGTCGGACATCGGGCGCTCCTCGGGGGGAATGTTGTGGTTCAGGCGGAAGAGGTTGTCGGGGTCGAAACGCGTCTTGATGCCGCGGAGCCTGCGGTAGTCGGCTTCGTCGTAGGCCGCGCGCACGTCGGAGGCGCTGGTGTCCTGGGCGGCCATGAAGTTCAGATACCGTCCGCCGGTGGACCAGGGGCGCATGCGCTGCACAAGCCCGTCGGCGTAGGCGTTCATCGTGATGAAGGCATCGGGTGCTCCGACGCCCACGATCCAGAGTGCGAACGCGGCGTCCCGGTGTCCGACGGCGTTGTCCGCGTCCCGGGCCAGGGCACCGCCGAGGTGACGCAACTCGACGAAGTGCACCGGGCAGTTGGCCGTCGGGCCCGCTGCGGCCAGGATCTCCTCGACGGCCTCGGCGGGCAGTGAGTGCAGCATCGCGGTGCGTTCCATGAACGGTGCCGGGTCCACCGGGTCGTTGTGGATCTGGGCGAAGGACGCGTACGGCATCGGCCCCAGAGTGTCCGCGAGGACGGGCGCGGCCGCCCGCAGCGGCGCGACCAGCCGGGTGGCCTCGTCTTCCGGGCCGAGGTAGGAGATGCGCACGTGCACGGCGAACCGGTCGGCGAGGAAGGGGGGTACGCCGGGCAGGGCCGGCAGGCGCAGCAGGGCGATCGACGAGCTCAGTTCATCCGGGGCCCCGGCCGTGACCTGCGCGTAGGCGTGCAGGACGGCTCGTGCGTCGGCACCGTCGAAGAAGAGGCCGCCCGCCCACAGCTGCTGTGCCGGGAAGAGGGCGAACTCCATGGCGGTGACGACTCCGAAGTTGCTCTTGCCGCCGCGCAGCGCCCAGAACAGGTCGGGTTCCGACGTGGCGTCGACATGGCGCAACTCGCCGTCGGCTGTCACGACCTCCAGGGAGGTGACGTGGTCAGCCGCCCAGCCGTGCGCACGGCCCATGGTGGGGCTCAGACCTCCGCCGAGGGTGTAGCCGATGACTCCGACGAGCGGTGAGGAGCCGTTGAGCGGGGCCAGCCCGAACGGGGTCGCCGCGTCTATCACTTGCTGCCAGCGGGCTCCGGCCGTCACGCGGGCGGTGCGGGCTGCCGGGTCGATGCTGACCTGCGCCATGCGGTGCGTGGTGATGAGGACCGCGTCGTCGGCCGGGACGGTCGCCTGGTGCCCGGTGGCCATGACGGCCACCGGCAGCCGCTGCTGGGCGGCGAAGCGAACGGCGAGCTGCACGTCGGCGCTGTCGGCGGCCCCGACGACGAGGCGAGGGTGGTGGGTCACGGCAAGGTTGAAGGGCGCGCACTCCGCGGCGAACCCTTCGTCCTCCGGTCCGAGTACGGGGCCGGTGATCTGCGCTGCCAGAGCGGCGCGGGTGTGTGAATCGAGCATGCGTGTATTGCATCGAGCCGCTGTCGACGTGGCGTCGATGGCGTGTCGACAGGCCGTTTCGCAAGGCCGTCTCGCACGCGGCGCAGGTCGTCATGCGCACGACTCTCACCCGGGTGTGGTGCGCGGCCCGTGCGGGTGCCTCGCCTCGCGCGGCCGCTGCGCGGATCAGGGCAGCGAGAGCGACACCATGTCCCCGAGAGCGTCCGGAAGATCAGTGATCTGGTCCAGTACCGCGCGCAGATCCTCTTCGCTGACCGTGGTCTCGCCGGTCAGGCAGTGGCGCAGCAGCCGGTGCAGCGCCTGCTGGCAGTGCTCGTGTCCCAGCCCGTTGAGGGCCTGGCGCCGCGCGAACGCCTTGACGAGCCCGAGGAAGTGGTAGTCGCCGTTCCCGCCGGCCTCGACCACGTGCGCGTCGACGAGGGCTTCCATGACGGCCGTGGCTTCGTTGAGGGGCAGGTCGAGCAAGGCCGCGGCCATGGCGGCGTCCAGCCGGCCGCAGTCGGGAACGGCGGCGAGATGGAAGGCGTTGCGGTGGAAGGTGTCCATGCGCGCCTGGGCCTCACGGAACGGTTTGTCGACGATCTTGCAGTCCTCGTGCATGACGACCGGCTGGCGCAGATCGTCCTCGAGTTGGGCCAGGATCCGGTCGATCGTCCACGACGGCCGGGCATCCAGCCGGGCGGCCGCCACGTGCACCGAGAGCGGCTGGTAGGAGCAGGCCTGCACCAGGCGACCGGCCGCGTCCCGCTCCGCGAACACCCGCCGCGTCCCGGAGATGGCGGCGAGCAGTTCCAGCGCGTCCTGGGGCTGCAGAACGCCGAGGCGCAACCAGGGGATGCCGGGCAGGTCGATGATGCGGCGCGCACTGGTCATGACGACGGCACAGCCAGGGGAGGCCGGCAGCAGGGGACGCACCTGCTCACCGCTGGACACCGCGTCCAGGACGATCAGCAGACGGCGGCCGGACACCGTCGTACGCCACAGCGCGGCCCGTTCGTCCAGCGATTCCGGCAGCCGGGACACCCCGACCGCACGCAGGAACTGGCCGAGCACCTCCAGCGGGCCGACCGGATCCTTGAAGCCGCCGAGGTCGGCGAAGAGCTGCCCATCGGGGAAGAGATGCCTCTGGGTGTGTGCGACGTGGACGACGAGCGCCGTCTTGCCCATCCCGCCCAGGCCGGTGATGCCGACGACCGGAGCGTGCGCGGCATCGCGCAGCAGCGAGGACAGTTCCGCGATCTCCGCCCGCCGCCCGGTGAACACGGCCAAGTCCGCCGGGAGTTGAGCCGGAACCGGCGCGGGCGCGAGGGGCGAGGACAGCTCACGGCCCGCACCGGCGGGCGCTTCCTCGTCCTCGCGCAGGATGCGGTCGTGCAGGGAGCGAAGGGAGGGCCCGGGGTCCACGCCCAGTTCTTCGCGCAGCAGCCGCCGTGTGTGCTGGAAGGCGGCCAGGGCCTCGGCCCGGCGGCCGGCCCGGAACAACGAGAGCATGAGCTGCTCGTGCAGCCGTTCCCGCAGCGGGTGCTCCACCGCGGCCGCCCGTATCTCGGACGTCAGGTCGGAGTGTCCGCCGACCTCCAGTTCCAGATCGAACACCTCCTCCAGGGCGGCCAGCCGCAGCTCCTCCAGCCGGTCACGCTCGAGCTCGAAGAAGGGGCCCCGGACACCTGCCAGGGCCGGGCCCTGCCACGTGCCGAGGGCCTGACGCAAAAGGTCGGCGGCACGCGCCGCGGCGCCGGCGCGCCGTGCCCGGTGCGCCTGGGCGGTCAGCTCCCGGAACCTCCTCAAGTCGTACGTCCCGTCGCGAACCGTGAGCCGGTAGCCACTGCCCGTCGATTCGATGACCGCCGTGTCGCCGAGAATCGGGCGCAGACGATAGACGTAGGTGCGTACGGTGCCCCGAGCGCCGCGCGGCCCGTGCTCACCCCACAGGGCCTCCACGATCGCCTCGGTCTCCACCGGGCGCCCTTCATGCAGGAGCAGCAGCGCGAGCAGTCCACGCTGCTGGGGGGACCCGAGGTCGACCTCCTCGTCGCGGCGCCATGCACGAACAGGACCAAGAACCGCAAGACGCATCACGCGACCGCACCCTTCTTTCTCATGCGTGCCCCGTTCCGGCCCGGCCGATGAGGCCACCGCGCGGAGCAGTCCGCCAATCCCTGCATTCAGGTCCGACCGGTATTCAGGTCCGACCTGCATTCAGGTCCGTCCCCGGCTGGACCACCCCACACCGGCGCGCCCGACCTCGCAGCATGGCCGGGCAGCAGGGCCAGTATCCATGCCCGCGGTCGTACCGGGGCCATCGCGCTTCCGCACGCGGAAGGGCGATGGCCCGTTGCCCGACCGTGCTCACCTGGCACCACCGCTCGGCAGGGCGGACACCACGGTCAGGTCCACCCCCGAAGCCGTCACGCGGCCGAGGAGGCGAGCGCTTCCCTCACGGCGGCGAGACCGGCGGCATGCGGGACGATGGGCCGGTATCCCAGCTCGGCCACGGCTTTGTCGGTGCGCAACGTGCACGACTGTCCGACGAACCACCGAGCGGGTACCGGCACCACCTTCGCCGCGGTCTCGGCGTCCATGTCGGGGATGGCCGCGTCGACGCCGTAGAGCGAGAAGACCGTCTCCAGGAAGTCCCGCAGGACGACCCGGTGCTGGTCGGTGACGAAGTACGCCTGACCCGGCCGGCCGTGCCGCCATCCGAGGATCAAGCCCTCGACGGCGTTGTCCACGTACGTCACGTCGGTGGTGTACCGGCCGCCGTCGATCCAGGCGAACTGCCCGGCCTTCGCCGCAGCGGCCAGGCCCTCCGTCAGGCTGCTGTCAGGACCCCAGACGAACCGCGGCCGTATGGAGACGGTGGTGAAGCCCGGGGCGTCGGCGTCCAGCACGATCTGCTCGGAGATGGCCTTCACCGCGCAGTAGTCGGCTTCGGAGTCCGGCCGCAGCGGTGCGGTCTCGTCCACGTCCAGCAGCGGTTCGCCGGCCAGGAGCGCGGCCTCGCTGCCGCAGTGGACGAACGTGGCGACCCCCGCGGCACGGGCTGCTTCCACAGCCGCTCGGGTGCCCCCGACCGTCACCCGCTCCTGGCGCTTGCGGTCGGCGGTGATGTCCGTCTCGGCCGCGAGGTGGAACAGCACCTCACTGCCGGCCACCGCGTCCTGCCAGCCGGCCGGCTCCGTCAGCTCGCCCTGCACCGGCTGCGCGCCGAGGGCCGCGACCTTGTCGGCCGACGCCGGGCTGCGGACCAGTGCGCGGACCGTATGACCGTCGCTGACAAGGCGACGGATCAGAGCCCGTCCGATGAAACCCGAACCACCCGTGACGAATGCCTGTGACATGGGAGCCTTCTCTCTCGTATAAGACGCTCTCCCGCTCGCTGCGGGCGGGAAGCCATGTGATGTTCAGCGATCACGGGTTGCCCGCTGTTCCCTCGAATTCATTCATAAATGAACGGCTATCCAAAGATTTTTTGGATACCTCATCCGCCCTGCGGTCACTCGCCCGTGACCACGACGCCTTCGTCGAGCTGGGTCTGCACGCTGCGGGGGACCCGTACTCCGCGACGGCGCAGCCCCGCGATGAACCGCGCGACGAGCGGATCGGGCTCGGCGGAGGTCACCGCCATCAGTTGCCTGGTCCACCGCGGTGAGAACGCGCGGACCGCGCCCGGAAAGCCCCCGCTGAGCGCACTCACCGGGCAGACCGCGACCCCCAGCCCGGCGGCGGCGAGCTGGGGTGCCGTGGACGTGACGGACGTCCGCATGACCGCCTCCGGATGGACCCCGGCCCGGGCGAAGGACTGGTCGAGCCAAGCTCCCAAGGCGTTGCTCGCCGTGTAGTGCACGAGCGGCGCTCCGTCGAGATCCTGGAGGCGTACGGAAGCCCGCTCGGCCAGCGGGTGGCCGGTGGGCGCGGCCAGCACGATCTCCTCCTCGGCGACGGCCGTGACCCGGAAACGGTCGGACGGAGGGTCCGGCAGCACCGCGACGTCGACGTCGTCGGCCTCGACCAGCCTCAGTGCCTCGTCCATGACGGCGAGCTCATGCAAGGTGATGGCCACTTCCGGGTGGCGCCGGCGCCAGTCGCGGAGCACCGGGGCGAGCAAGGCCACGGTCAGGCTTTGCGCACAGCCGATCCGCAGCGATCCGCCCCCGGCCTCTCCCACCGCCCGAGCCGACCGGACAGCGGCGGCGGCCGCCTCGACCGCCCGCCGGGCGTCAGCGACCGCGACCCGCCCCGCGGCGGTGAGCCGCACCCCCCGTGCCTCACGACGCAGCAGAGCCGTGCGGGCCTCGCGCTCCAGCGAGGCGATCTGGTGGGACACGGCCGGTTGCGAGGAGTGCAGCAGCAAGGCGGCCTGAGTGATCGATCCGGTGTCCGCGACAGCGATGAGGCATTCCAGCGCGCGAAGAGAAGGCATTCGGAAATTCTATGTGAGCCCCATGAGGTATCGATGGGCCGACGAAGGCGGCGCGACGATCAGTCATCCCCTGCTGACGTGGTGGGCGACCGCAGCCCGCTCGCTTCTATGGGGTGGTGGGGGGCGCTGTAAAGGGGTGCGTTGAGGGCTGATCCGGCTTCACGGCGGAAGCTGACGCTTCGTCATGAGGTTGCTGGCGGGCCTGCCGTCCAAACGCGGAGGGTAGTTGATCGTGTGCGTGAGGTCATTCCTCCGGCGGGGGTGCTGGGGGCGCTGGGGGTATTCGGGAGGGAAGACCATGACGATGCCTTGGACGCCGCGGCAGCGAGCAGAGGATCGTCCGTGCGCCCGCCTCGACGTGCCCCCACGACGGTCAGCCGAAGTGACCCACCGGTCCTGAGCGCCTCTGCGACCTCCGACCTCCGCAACCTCCGCGACCCATGAGTTTCAACCAACGGCCGCCCTCAGCAGGAGGCCGATCAACGGTGAAGGAACGAAGATGAGCACTGCTCAAGCGGGAACCGCAGCCGGCGGCGACTCCGCCTCCACGATCAGCACGTTCGCGGGGACCGGTACCGCGGGTGTGCCTAAAGGGGGCAAGGAGTCCGCTCGTTCGGCTCAGCTGAACGGCCCGTACGGCGTCGCGGTCGACCGCGACGGGACCGTGTACATCTCCGAATACAGCGGGCACCGGATCCGGAAGGTCACAACGGACGGCCAGATCAGCACGGTCGCGGGGACGGGAAGCGCGGGACGCGGGGCAGAGGGCGTCCCGGCCGTCTCGGCCCCGCTGCACACCCCGCGCGGACTCCTCGTGGACAGCGCGGGCGACCTCTACATCGCCGATTCCGGCAACAACCGCATCCGGAAGATCACGATGGCCGACGGCAAGATCCACACCGTCGCCGGCACAGGCACCGCGACCTACGGCGGTGACGGCCTCTCCGCCACCGCCGCCCATCTGAACCACCCGATGGGTCTGGCGGTGGACAGCGTCGGCGATCTCTACATCGCCGACTACAACAACCACCGGATCCGGAAGATCACCACGGCCGACGGGAAGATCCACACGGTCGCCGGGACGAGCACCGCCGGCTTATCCCCTGACGGCACCCTCGCCACCGCCGCCCAGCTGAGGAATCCGACGGCGGTGGCGGTGGACAGCGCCGGCGATCTCTACATCGCCGACCACGCCAACCACCGGGTGCGGAAGGTCACGAAGGCCGATCAGAAGATCAGCACGGTCGCCGGCACAGGCGCCACGACGTACGGCGGTGACGGCGGCCAGGCGGCCTCGGCACCCCTGTACTCGCCCATGGCGGTGGTGGTGGACAGCGCCGACACCCTCTACATCGCCGACACCAACAACCACCGGGTCCGCAAGGTCGCAGCGGACGGAACGATCAGCACGGTCGCCGGCACGAGCACCCCGGGCCCCGACGGTGACGGCGGCCCGGCCGTCAAGGCTCAGCTGAAGAGCCCGCACGGGCTCGCCGTGGACTGCGTCGACAACCTCTATATCGCCGACTACGCCAACCACCGGGTGCGGAAGGTCGCGTCGGCGAGGATGACCGGACTGCCCGAGTCGGGCACGGTGGTGTCCTGGGCCAACGTCCGCAGCAAGCTGCGGTTGGCGGTCGTGCGGGAGTCCACCGCGGACGGGGCCGAAGTGCACCAGACCCTCACCGCTCCGCGGGATCACCAGCGGTGGCGGCTGGTCGTGGCCGGCCAGGAGGACGGCGAGGTCCTGTACCGGATCGAGAACCTGCGCAGCGGCAAGGTCATGGAGGTCGTCGGGGCGCAGGAGAGGTGGGGGGCGGTCATCGCTCAGCGCGCTTACGAGGGTGCGGACGCACACCACCAGCAGTGGCGGCTGATCCCGGTGGGCTCGGTGACCGACACCCCGCGCACGTTCGAGATCGTGAACCGCAACAGCGGTCTGCTGCTGCGGGTCGACACCAACGCCCGTGCGGTGATCCGGCAGGACGCGGCGGAGGGTGATCACCGGGCGCGGCAGTGGCAGTTGCTGCCCGTCTGACACGAGAAGGGGGCAGGGGCGCCTCGCCCCTGCCCCCTCTCCCCGTGGAGCTACTCCGACGCGGGTGGCTTCTCCGCGGTGGCCTTGGGTGCCTTGGGCGCCTCCGCCTTGGGTTCTGGCGCCTTGGGGGGTTTGGTGAAGTCGCTCTTCTTCGGCTTGTCCTCCAGGTCCGTGTCCTTCTTCAGGCCGTCGTGCTCCGTCACCGTGGTGCTGGCTTGGTTCATGCCGGCGGACGCCGCGGCCGACACCGAGCCGGCATGGGGTTGCTGGGCCTGGGTGGTGGCTGATGCCTGGGTGGTCCGGATGAAGGAGCCGAGGAAGCCCAGCACGACCCGCGCTTCGGGCGACTCCTCCTGGACGACCTTCGCCCGGGCGGAAGCCCCGTGGATCGCGCGGGGCAGCAGGCTCGTGCTCGTGTCGTCGTAGGTGCCGTCCTCAGCGTCCTCGAACACGTCGAGGTCCGCACTCGGTTCTGCCTTGACCTGCTGGGCGTTCACGGCGAAAAGCCCGGCGCTGTTCTTCGCGAAGTCGAAGATGTTGTCGAACACCATGGTCGTCATCCTCGTCGTGGTCGTGGTCGTGGTCGTGGTGGCGGCGTGCCGCCCGGTCACGGCCCCTTGTAGAGCGCGCGTGGGCTGTGGGTGAGGCTCTCGGCTTCGAACATCGTGTGATGGACGTCCAGGGCGGAGACGACTTCCATTCGCCCTTTGATGCGGAACTGGCCGCCGGCCAGGTCGATGTCGCCGATGTCACGGGCGACGACATGGGCCGATCCCGGAGTTCCGGGCTGCGGGGGAGTCAGAACGGGAACCGGAACGGCGTACTGCACCGCGATGAACCCGGCGAAGGTCACGGGAATCTCATACTCGAAGTGCCTGTGAGCCCGCCGCTGGGTGGCGATGGTCTCCACCCGGGAATCTGCCGGGACCTTCCCGGAAATCTGCGATTTCGAGGTCCAACTGGTCGTCAGGGAGCCACCGACACTGGCCGCGAGGCCCAGAGCCAGTTGCGCGTTGAGCGACGCACTGCCGGTGGCGCTGCCTTGCGTCGTGAACGCCACCGAATTCGTCACCGAGTTCGACGCGGAGTTGCCCGCCGAGTTCGTCGTGGCCGTCTCGGTGGCGTTGGCGTTGTCGACGCCGACACTGTCCTTGCTGTTCTTGTTGGTGACCGTGTTGGCGTTCTTGTTCGCCATGTCGTTCCGCAGCTGCGTTCCGAGCTGAGCTTGGAGATCCATCTTGAGCTGGTTCTGCAACTGCAGTTGCAGTTGTGCGCCGACGCTGCCGCCGAAGGTGAGTTTGGCGTCCCCGTGCAGCGACCACGTCACCCCGTTCGACACGGTGAAGTCGACCGAGTCGGTGAAGGTCATCTCCTGCGCCTGGCTGCGGTTGACGTAGGCGCGCGAGGAGAACGTGTCGGGACGGGGCGGAGTGATGTCGCCCCGCTCCTCGATCAGCGGTTCACCGAGGTTCATGTAAGCGAGCCATCCCAGGTCGAATGCGGAGCCGGCGAACGCCGGGGAGCTCACCTTGTTGATGGAGATGCCGGTGGGGCGGTGCGTCACGCCGCTGTTGTCGGTGTGGACCAGACCGGCGTGGTTCAGCAGGGACGGCAGGTCGACGCCGAGTTCCCGCAGGTTTTTCTTCGTCAGTGGATGCCGCTTGAACCGTTCCAGGTTGTACGCCGTGGAAGGCATTCACCCGTCCTTGACTCATCTGGCCGAAAATAATCGGCGAAAAGGCAACAGGCATCTGCGCACTTTCTTCGGAGCCTGAAGGTATCAGGGTCTGAAAAATCCCGGAAGAGGATTTTTGTCATCGCGCCCGAACGGGTGAATGTGGGGTTGGCGGGGGTCCCAACTCGGCTATGCGGCACGTAAGTTGAAGCGCTGTCGGCCACCCGGTCGATGGCTTCCCGAGATCTCCTTGCACGCATGGATTCCGCGCTCACGAATGCGCCGTGTGTGACGTATGTGATGCGGTTCCTGTTCACGCCCGAAGGAATTGGGTGGAGGAGGTCAGGGGCAGGGGCGATGCCGCCCGGAATCACCGCACGGAGCGCATGACTCATTTTCCGTCACATCCACAAACAGGTGAGGTTCAGCGATGTACACCCAAGAACGCACCACGATGTCGAACCTCGTGGTCGGCGGCCCGGTGGCGGTCAACAGCTACGACAACGCGATCGTGGCCGCGCTGATCGAGAACCGGCCGGTCATGCTCGTCCACGCCTTCAACGGCGGCTATCTGCGCCCGGCCGAGCTGAAGGAGGACAACCACACCAAGGGGGTCAAGCTGACCACCACCCTCGACCCGGCGACCAAGGAGGCCAACGGCCACCTCTGGCACCTCACCCCGGCCGGCTTCTTCGGCCAGCGACCCCTCTACTTCCTCGAAAGCGCCGCAGGCCAGGTGACGCCCAAACCCGCCGGCGCGGGCACCGGCCCGGGCGCCGTGGACGCCGGGCGCGGTGACGACGGCGCGCCCAAGCCGCAGCGCCGGCGCATCACCGTCCACCAGGACGCCCCCAAGCCCACCTTCGACACCCTCCAGGTAGGCCTGCCGGACAAGGTGGGCGACCAGTGGCGCGGGAAGAACGGCGCACCCGAGGACACCCAGCTCTGGGTCGTCACGGTGACACCGTGGGGCGGGATCACGTTCGTGCCGATCACCCACCCCGACGCCATCCTCGGTTTCAAGGACCACACGGTGGCCGCCGACAGCGAGGTGCGCGTCACCTACAACTGGGGCGGTGACTTCACGGGCACGGTCATCAACACCTTCTACCCGCGGCTGCCCAACGAGTGGAACGTCCCCTACCACCACGTCTTCACGTGAGCCGCCACAGCCGACGCGCCGCATCCGCCCCACACCCACGCCCCAACCGCCTGGAAGAGGCACCACGATGCCCGTGCCCACGGAAGAACTGAAACTCCAGATCGTCAACGCCGCCACAGGGCAAGCCCTCGGCGCCAAGGCCGTACCGGGCGCGGACGGAGCACTCGTCGTCCGCGACTTCCCCGACGGCGGCCCGAGCCCGGAGCAGTGGCAGCTCAGCCCCGTACAGGCCGCGCAAGGACAAGACGACCAGAGCTACGTGATCCGCAACGCCGCCGGCGGCAAGGTGCTCGACGATCCCGCCGCCGCGGACCGCGGAGTCCGCCAATGGGATGCCGCAGCCGGCAGGAAGGGCCAGCAGTGGCACCTCGTGCCCGTCGAGGGCGAAGCGGGCCTCTACTTCATCGAAGGCGCCACCGACGGCAAGGTCCTCGACCTCGACGACCCCGGTACCGAGCACACACGGGTCGTCCTGCGCGAACGAGACGACAGCGCCGCCGGCCAGCGATGGCGGTTCGTGACGGCCGAACCCGAGCGCACCAGCGACCCCGTGCTGCGCTACGCGCCCCTGAGCCACTGGAACGGCCGCCGGTCCTGGCGCCTTGCCCGCTCGACCGCGCTGCGGCCGGCACCCGGCGCGTCACCCTCCTTCAGCGACGTGCTGCTCGTCCTCCGGCGCTTCGGAAGCGACCAGGACGCCGGCGGGTGGCAGCGTGCCGGAGATCCTCGCTGCCCCAGCGGACAACCGGGCTGGTGGGCCGGGCTCGGTGAGCGGGTCCTCGCCGACACCACGGGCGCGGGCCTGGCGGACATCGTCGGACTCAAGCCCGGAAAAGGGACGGTGGCGTCGGCCGGCCAGGGCGACGGGACCTTCGCCGACGACGAGCGCGTCCTGCACCCGCCCACCCCCTCCCCGAGCCCGAAGGACCTGTGGACCCTCGCGGACACGACGGGCGACGGCAGGCCCGACGGCGTCGTGCTCGCCGCCGACGGCGTCCGGCTGTTCCTCCAGGACGAGAAGGGGAGGTTCGCGCCCGCCGCTGGCGGCCAACCGGTCCTCAAGGCGTTCGGACACGGTCCGCAGGCCGGGGCCTGGCAGGCCGACAAGCACCCCCGTCTCCTCGCCGACACCACCGGCAGCGGCAGGCTCGACATCGCCGGCTTCCACGACGACGGCTTCCGGGTGTCGCTCCAGGACGCCGACGGCACCTTCGCGCCCCTCGCCGGCGAACCGGCCCTCAAGGCGTTCGGCCACGACGAGAAGGCCGGCGGCTGGCGGGCCGACAAGCACCCCCGCTTCCTGGCCGACACCACCGGCGACGGCAGGCTCGACATCGTCGGCTTCCACGACGACGGCGTCTGGATCGCCCTGCAGGAGGAGGACGGTACCTTCGCCGAACCGCTGTACGTCCTCGACGACTTCGGAACCGACCAGGAGTGGACCTCGGTCGAGGAGTGCCCCCGGTTCCTGATCGCGACCACCGGCGGTGAAGGAGTGGACATCGTCGGGTTCGGCCCGCAGGGCGTCGTCGTCGCACGGGGGCGCGGCGACGGCACGTTCGGGCCCTCCCGGCTCGTCCTCAACGACTTCGGGTCCGCCCAGGGCTGGACGGGGAAGAAGCACCCGCGCTTCCTCGCCGCCGTCACCGGTGACGGCACTCCGGACATCGTCGGCTTCGGCGACGAAGGCGTCTGGGTGTCGCACAACCGCGGCGACGGCCACTTCGAGCGGGCCCAACTGGTGTGCCGCGGCTTCGGGTACAACGACGACGCGGGCGCCTGGCGGGTCGAGCACCACCCCCGCTTCGTCACCGACATCACCGGTGACGGCCGCGTCGACATCGTCGGCTTCGGCGGCCCGGGCGTATACGTGGCCCGCAACCTCCACCGCCGCTTCCGCACCCGGTAAACCCCGAGAGGGACCTGCACCGCAAGCCCTGTCAGGCATCGACGGACGGGTGTCGCGCCCGGTGACCGCGGGGGAGAGCGTCGAACGACGCTCTCCCCCGCGCCGCTTACGGCGAAGCGGACTGGGCGCCGGACGATCAGGACCGGCCGGCTCAGTAGCCGTAGATCATCTTGTAGGCGACCTCGGGGAGGAACTGTCCGGCCGTGGAACCCTGCCCCACCCCGCAGTTGCCGTCCGACTCACCGGGCACCTTGATCCACAGGAGCATCTCGGCGCCTCCGCCGAGCCGGGTGGGTGTGCCGATGCGGCGGCCCGCGGGGTTGCACCACTGGCCGTCGGAGCCGTTGCCGTTGCGGCTGGTGTCGACGACGAACGGCTTGGTGTAGCCGTAGCGGGAGCTCAGTTCGCGGTTGACGGCGTTGCCGTAGGCGGTGTTCTCGGCGGTGGGGATGTAGTTGGAGATGTTGAGCGAGAAGCCGTGCGCCTGCCGGAGTCCGGCCTCGTGCAGGCGCCGGGCCATGGTGGCCGCGTCGGCCCAGCGCGGGTTGCCGGCGTCCATGTAGACCCAGGTGTTGGGGGCCTGGCGGCTGAACTGGGCGAGGGCACCGCTGAGCATGCCCTCGCGTTCGTCGATCTGTGCCTGGGTCATGCAGCCGTAGTCCCCGAGGGAGTCCGGTTCGAGGAGGACGAGGGCCGGGCGGTTGCCGATCCCGCCGGCGAACTGCGCGATCCAGTCGGCGTAGGCGGCCGGTGAGGCGGCCCCGCCCGCGGAGTGCCCGCCGCAGTAGTCGCGGTGGTAGATGTTGTAGGCGACCAGGAGCGGCAGTTTGTCGACGCGGTCCGCCGCGCCCACGTAGGCCCCCGTGGCGGTGCCGATGGTGCCGCTCCAGGAGCCGAACCAGCGGGCCGTCGGCGTGTTGGCGATGGAGGCGTTGATGGCGGCGGCGCGGCCGTCACCGGGGTTGGCCGCCACCCACCGCTTCGCGCTGGAGTCGGGGTCCACGTAGAACCCGTTGGTGAGGGTGGTGGGGTCGGCCGCGTGGGCGGAGGGCGCGGTGGCGAGGGCCAGTGGCACGGCGGAGACGGCAGCGGCCAGGGCGAGCAGTGTGCGGCGCAAGGCGGAACCTCGATTCGGGGTGGGGGTGGGGGCGATGAGCGGTGGTGCGCTCCACGCGTCGCTCAGGGCGTGGACAGGTCGAACCGCGTGACGCGGACCGCGCCGCCGAGCGCCTGGGTGGCGTGGTTGAAGAGGGCGAAGCGGTAGCCCATGAAGAAGCGCCAGTCGTTGCCCAGGGAGAAGACCGGGCCGAGACGGGTGAAGGTCGTGCCGTCGGTGCTGTAGGAGAAGGTGCCGGGGCGGGCCGAGCCTGGGCGGATGTCCGCGGCGGCGCGCAGCCAGATCCGGTTGCCGCCGGGCAGGGGCGCGCTCGCGCGTTCGGTGCCGGTGCCCGTGGTGTTCCAGTTGCCGTCCATGGTCAGCCCGTCCACCATCACCACGCGCGTCGTGCCGCCGTCACGTTTCAGCCCGATCCACGCGGAGGAGTCACGCAGCAGCGCGAGTCCGGCCCGGTCGCCGTCCCGCATGCCGGAGTGGTCGAGCTGGACCGTGGCGGTGGACGTCGGGCCCTGGATGCGGTGCGTGAGGGTGTTGCGGGCGCCGTAGAGGTCGTGGGTGACGGTGGCGGTCCGCAGCGTCAGGCCGTTGCCGGCCGACCACTTGGTGTTGTCCGGGTTGTGGTTCCACTCCCACCTCGTACCGAGCGCGGTGCGGTCGAAGGTGTCGACGCCGGTGAGGGGAGCGACCTGACGGGGTGGGGCGGGCACGGCCGGGTTCGGGTACGACGTGCCCCAGGCGCCGTCGACCAGTTGGACGACGGGCCAGCCGTCCGTCGTCCAGGTGACCGGCGCCAGGGCGGGCATCCGGCCGCCGGGGTAGGCGTCGACGAAGGCCAGGTAGTACCAGGCGCCGCTCTGCGTCCGCACCAGCCCGCCCTGGTGCGGCACACCACCGCCGGGAATCGGTCCGCGCAGGTCGAGCAGGACCTGCCGCACCGTGTACGGACCGAAGGGGCCGCTCGACGACTTGAGGATGTACTGACCGTTGGCGGGGCGGGTGAGGAAGATGTAGTACTGCCCGTTGATCTTGTAGAAGCGGGCACCCTCGAGCGTGCCGATGCTCGACGGTGTCGAGAACACCTGCTGCGATCTGACCTGGCTGCGGCCGTCGGGCGAGAGCTGGGCGACGTGGATGGTGGTGTTGCCGTAGGCCACGTACAGGGTGTCGTCGCTGTCGACGAGCAGTCCGGCGTCGTAGTAGGGCGTGCCGATGGTCGTGAGCCGGCTCCACGGGCCCTCGGCGGCGGTGGCCGTGTAGACGTAGGTGCGGGCGAAGTCGATCTGGCCGAGCCAGTAGAAGGTGCGGTTGCTCGGGCGGTAGGCGAGCGTCGAGGCCCAGATGCCGCGGACGTAGCCGCGTGCGCCGTTCAGGTCGTACTTGGCTCCGAAGTCCAGGACGGGCACCGAGTGTCCCGCGATCTCCCAGTTGACGAGGTCGTACGACCGCAGCACGGGTGCGCCCGGTGAGTAGTGCATGGTCGAGGCGGAGGCGTAGAACGTGTCGCCGACGCGGATGACGTCGAGGTCCGCGAAGTCCTGCCAGATCACGGGGTTGGTGTAGGAGGCGGCGGCCGCCGCATCGAGGGCGTGGGAGGCTGCCGGGGCGGCGGAGGCCCGGGTGGTTGCGGTCGGCGGCAGCAGTGCTCCGGTGACCAGGCCGGTGGCGGCCGTCAGCGCGTGTCGGCGAGTCACAGGATGACGAGGGCATGACATGTCTGTCTCCTCGGGCTGGGGTGCCGCTGTCCGGGGCATGGTGGAGCATGTTCGATATATAGAACGCCGATCGACTTATCGAGCACCCTGGATGATAGGAGGCCGGTCGGCGGCGTCAAGCGTTCTCGCAATATTCGGCACATACATCGAAACATTTCGAGCGGGCCGCGGGCACAGCCGCCCGCGGCCCACCCAGGCCGCTGTCTCCAGGTGACGGGTTACGGGTCGGGTGTCACGGGAGCGTGGTCCACTTCTGGTTGTTCTGGCCGTTGCAGGTCCACAGGATGACCGGGGTCCCGTTGGCGGAGCCGGCCTCCTTGGCGTCGAGGCACAGCCCGGCGCGGACGTTGCGAATCGACCCGTCGGAGCCGACCGTCCACTTCTGGTTGTCCTGGCCGTTGCAAGGCCAGATGACGACCGGCGTGCCGTTGGTGGTGCCACGGCCGGAGGCGTCCAGGCACTTGTCGCCGTAGACGCGGATCTCGCCTCCGGCCCAGCTGGTCCAGAGCTGGTTGGCGGCGGTGTGGCAGTCCCACAGCAGCGTCTTCGACCCGGCCGCGGTGGCGGCGCCGTCCACGTCCAGGCAGCGGCCGGACCCGCCGCCGCGCAGGCGCCCGGTGGTGGAGGCCAGTGGGCTGCCACCGGTCATCCTGTACACGGCGACACCGTGTGCCGGGACGCTCGCGGAGATCTGCCCGGAGGTGCTGGACGTGCCGCCGGTCCACAGGTCGGTGAGGGTGAACGACCCTCCGGCCAGGCCGACTTGGGCGGCGTCGGTCGTGATGGTCGTGGTGCTGCTGCCTCGGTTGAACAGGCCCACGGCGACCGAGCCGTCGGACAGGCGCTTGGCGAACACCTCCGTGTCGCCGTCGTCGCGCACCCGGCGACCGCCCGCGCCCAGCGAGTCCTGGTTCACCGCGAGCAGGCGCGGGTTGCGCAGGATCGCGCTCACGTCAGCGGACATGGTGCGGATGTCGTTGCCCGCGATGAGAGGGGCGCTCATCAGCGCCCACAGCGCGAAGTGGGAACGGGACTCGGTCAGTGACAGACCGGGGCGGCCGACCACGAGCATGTCCGGGTCGTTCCAGTGCCCCGGCCCCGACTGGGCCGCCAGCGGCGCGGTGACGTCCAGGACGTTGCCGACGCCCATGGGGTAGCTGTTGGTGTTGCCGTTCTGCCAGATGTCGAGCAGGTCCTCGGTCGTCCGCCACAGGTCGGCCACTTGGCCCCAGTTGTACTTGTCGCCGGTGGGGGAGTGGAAGCTGTTGGGGTTGATGCTGTAGACGATCGGACGGCCGGTGGCGCGCAGGGCGTCACGCATGAGGGTGAACTGCGCGACCTGCTCGCTGAGGGTGCCGCTGCCGGAGCACCAGTCGTACTTGAGGTAGTCCACGCCCCAGGAGGCGAACGTGGCGGCGTCCTGGGCCTCGTGACCCTTGCTGCCGGTCGAGCCGGGGTAGGTGCCCACGCCCTGGGCGCAGGTCTTCTCGTTGGGCGCCTGGTAGATACCGAACTTCAGGCCCTTGCTGTGGATGTAGTCCCCGAGCGCCTTCATGCCGCTGGGGAACTTGGTCGGGTTGGACCGCAGGTTGCCCGCCGCGTCGCGCTGGGGGTCGAACCAGCAGTCATCGACGACGACGTACTGGTAACCCGCGGCCTTCATGCCGGAGGAGACCATCGCGTCGGCGGCCTGGCGGACCTGGGCCTCGGTGATCCCGCACCCGAAGCTGTTCCAGCTGTTCCAGCCGAGCGGCGGGGTGAGCGCGGGGCTGCCCGGCGCGGCCTGGGCGGTCGTGCCGACGGAGGCCGTGACGCAGGCACTGAGCGTCAGCGCGGTGGCCGTGAGGAGCCGCAGCAGTCGTCTGTGCAAGGAAACCATGGGGTTCCTTCCTGGCCCGCGAAGCGGTCACCGCTTCGCGGGCCTGATCGACAGGTATCGACAGGTCAGGAGTGTGCGGTCATGTGCGCGCCGGTCAGCGTCGCAGGGTGAGGAGGCCCGGCCGGTACGGCAGTTTCACGTAGTCGATGCCGTCCGACGCGGGGCTCCTGCCCTGGTAGAGGAACTGCAGGTTGCAGGGGTCGACGGTCATGGTCTGGTCGGGGGTGGTGCGGACCAGGTCGCCGTGACTGATGTCGTCGGTCCAGGTGGCGCCACTGTTGGCCTTGCCGGCGAAGGGGCTGCTCTCGCTGCCGGCCTGCGGGGTCCACGGACCGTTCAGACTGGAGGCGGTGAAGGAGCGGAAGTAGCGGCCGTTCGCCCCCATCGCCTCGACGATCATGAGGTACTGGTTCTGGCCCTTGATCTTGTACACCTCCGGCGCCTCGAACAGCTTCTCCTTCGTGTCGCTCATCACCGTGGTGTACGACGAGCCGAAGCTGCCCGGGAAGGCGCCGATCGGCATGGTCGACTTGTAGATCTTGCCGTTGTCATCGGCGAAGAACATGTACATGTTCTGATCGTCGGCGATCACGGTCGGGTCGATCGGGCCGCCTTCGGGGAGGCTGCCGGTGAACAGCGGCTGCGGGGCGGACCAGCCGTTGGGGTCGGTGGGGTCGCTGGACGTGCGATAGGTGAACGGCCAGGCGGTACCCCAGCCGTTGGAGGTCAGCACCCAGATGTTCCTGGGCGCGAAGTAGAACAGCTTGGGCGCCACTGCCAGGCCCGGGTTCATCGCGGTCTGGCCGGCCGTCGCCATGTCCGACCAGTTGGTGAAGGGACGGAACGCCATCGTGCCCCACGACGAACCGTCCGAGGTGGTCGCGTAGACCAGCTGCTTGCCGTGGTACGGCACGGTGGTGAAGTCCTTCAGTGCGACCCAGCCGTTCGACGGTTGCGCCAACGGGCCGGTCGACGACCACCGGTACGCCGACGGAAGAGCACATGTGCCGCCCGGTGGCGCGGACAGCCCCGTCCACTTCTGGTTGGTGCCGCCGGTGCAGTTCCAGAGCTGCACCGGCGTGCCGTTGCCGGTGGCACCGCCGCTGACGTCCAGGCAGAGCCCGGACTCCACCGCGACGATCGTGCCGTCGGAGTTGACCCGCCACTGCTGGTTCGCGCCGCCGTGGCAGGCCCAGATCTGCACCCGCGTACCGGCCGTGGTGGCGTGGCCGGGCACGTCCAGGCACTTGTCGCCGTACACGCGCAGCCGGTTGTCGTCCGTCAGCGTCCACTGCTGGTTGGTCCCGCCCGTGCAGTCCCAGATCTGCAGCTTCGTGCCGTCCGTCCGGCCGGCGTTCGGCACGTCGAGACATCGGCCGGAACCGGCGCCGCGCAACGCGCCGCTGCCGGCCGCCTGAGCCGGACCGGCGGCGAGTGCCGTCGCCGAAGCGACCAGGGCCGCGAGCGCGACAGCCAGATGTCTGCGGCCGAAACCACGTGTGCGCATGGGGGGTCTCATTCCTTGAGTGAGCGGTTGCCGCGCTGCACCCCGGATGTTCGATATAGCGAACATTGGTCGAAGTGTCGCGCAAGCGGGAGCGGGGACAGCGATCACAATGCGTTTAGAGGGGGTCAGTCTTGAGCCGGGAACCGGCCGGCCGCGGTGGAAGTGCCCCCGCTGGCAGGCCACTTGCCGCCGCGCACCTCGCGGCTCGGCGTCGAGCGGACAGGCGGGGCGCCGACGGTGGCCCCGGCCATGTGCATGCGGCGCCGTCTGCTCACGGAGGAAGACATCTCACACCTTTCGACGGGGAAGGTGGCTGCCCGGTCTTCGGTGCGGGCACGTGCTCGTCCCTTGCTGCCTCCGTTCGATCGACCCTCTCGAGCGACGCATGGGATGGATTAACGGGTACGAACGTTGCTCCTGTCTAGTCTCGCGACGGGGAAGACTTGACTACCCGCGGGTTTCGTCCGACTTGAGCCCTGACACTGCGTCAAACATGGCTGTGCCATGCGGAGATGACCGGCGATGGTGTCGGAGAACGAATGTTGGCCGGAAACCGGCACCATCCCCTGTCTCGCACGGACCGTACGCCCCTGCAACTCGGCCCCACCGCGCGCGGACTTCTGCGGTCCGCGCGATGACGAGATCCGGCCGGATGCACACGAGTCGGTCCGCAACCGGGCGCCGGAATATCGAGTGGCGCCGCGCTTCCGCGGCGTGGGAGGCTCGGAGCACACCGAAGGGGTGTAGCTCAGCTGGTCAGAGCGCCGGTCTCCAAAACCGGATGCCGCAGGTTCGACTCCTGTCACCCCTGCTCGACGACCGACCCGCCGCCCGCCCGAGATGGCCGAGCGCTCCCCCCCCGGGGGCTACCGGAGGCTCCGTTCGGCGGGCCGGTTCCGCGCCGAGGGGATGCGCCTACTCCGCCGCCGTCGCAGCCGGCCGGTCCTGCCCGGCTGCCCACTCGGTGACGAGGGCGCGGAAGGCCTCCGGGTCGCCGATGACCTCTTCCACGCGGTCCCGCTGCTGGTACAGCCTGTAGTAGCGGGCACCGATGGCATCAGGGTCGGCCACTTCGTCGCCGGGGATGACGCCGGAGGCGATCGTCACCGTGGCCGCGTGGATGCCCTGGGGGCCGAGTTCGGCGTGCAGGGCGTGCGCCCAGTTGCGCAGGCCCGCCATGGCCAGGCCCACGTTGGCCAGGAACGGCGCGGCGATCGTGGAGGACACGCCGGTGGTCAGCAGCAGTGTCCCCACGCCACGGGCACGCATCTGCGGCAGTACCTGTCCGACGGCCGTCACCGCGCCCAGCACATGCAACTCGAACTGCGCGCCGGCGGATTCCACCGTGGTCTGCGCGGCGGCGGTGATCGGTCCGGTCGGGCTGGGACTGTACTCCAGGACATCGACCGGTCCCAGCTTCGCCGCAGCACTGCTGAGGGCGCCGGCCAGCGCGTCACGGTCCCGGATGTCGGCGGGGAACGCCGCTGCTGTGACGCCGAGTTCGGTCAACTCTCCCACCAGAGCGTCCAGGGTGTCCTTGCTCCTGGCGATCAGCCCGACCTGGAAGCCGTGGCGGCCGAAAGCCCGGGCCACGCCCATCCCCAGTCCTGGTCCGGCACCGACAATGACGAGCGTCTTCGCCACCACAACATCCCTTCCCGCCACAGCGGTTGGGCTGGGTGCAGCCGCGACCGGCCCGCCAGGCAGTTACTCTTTGTCAGTAGCAGCATGATTTGTCACCGCCCGGCCGGTGGCAAGACGGCACATTCATGTCGGTGACGCACACGGAGGTAACCCATGACGCCCCCCGGGAGCACCTCGTCGGCCGGGCAACACCGCGCTGCCACACCCCAGGGGCAAGAAGACGCAGACGGTCGCGAGCCGGACGACGAGGTATGCCGACAGGTACTGCGGATCCTCGCCCTCATCGGCGACAAGTGGAGCATCCTGGTCATCGGACAACTACGCGACCGCACCCTGCGCTTCAGCGAACTGCACCGCGCGGTCACAGGGATCTCACAGCGCATGCTCACCCTGACCCTGCGGCAACTCGAGCGCGATGGTCTCCTCACCCGGACGGTGCACCCCAGCGTGCCCCCGCGCGTCGACTACGCGCTCACCCCACTCGGCGCAACGCTGCTGGACTCCGTCGCCGCCCTCGCCGACTGGGCCACCACACACCGACGAGAGATCAACGACAACCGCCGCCGCTACGACGCCTCCCGCTCACCACGAACACAGCCGTGACCCCACCCGCCTCATTCCGCAGGGCGGGCATGGATGGCCTCGCTGATGGTCCGCACCGCCTGGTCGACACTGCGCACCGTGGACTCGGGGGAGAGCTGTTCGGATCGGTGGATGAATGCTGTGGAGCCGCGCCGGCTGCCGCAGTAGTCGACGATGCCGTGCTCGATCTGCGTGCGCAGGGCCTTCTCGTATCCGTGGCGCTCGTACGCACCGGAGTCGTCGCCTGCGATGGGGAGGAGATGGGTGGTGAGGTTCTGCAGTTTCGGCCGCAGGCCCGTAGCGGGGGAGTGCTCGAAGGCCCAGCCGTTGACGAAGACGCGGTCGATCCATCCCTTCAGCAGTGCGGGCATCGACCACCAGTACACGGGGAAGACCAGCACGAGATCGGTGGCACGCTCAAGACGACGGTGCTCAGCCGTCACGTCGGCCGGATACGTGCCGCCCTCCTGGTACGCCCGGCGATCCGCCGCTGTGAACCGGGGGTCGAACCCCTCCTCGGACAGGTCGGCGATCTCGACCGGGACCGGTTGCAGCGCCGCCTCGAGTCGTCCCAGCACGTAGTGCGTCAGGGACCGGGGGTCCGGGTTGGCGGCGACCAGCAGGGCGTGCATCGATGGCTCCAGTTGTGTGGTTGACAGGTGGTGAGGAAGTGCGGGGCGGTCCGCGGCGTTCCGCCTCGCGGGGTCCGGTACTCCAGGCGAAGGACCCGCGGGACTCAGCGCCGCCAGGCTTCCGCTGCCGCCGCTCGCAGGACGAAGTCCTCGAAGGTCCGCGGCGCGCGTCCCAGCACGGTGGCGACGTCGTCCGACATCCAGGCAGTAACCCCGCGCTCCAGCAGCACGAACATCTCGGCAAGGTGCTGGGCCTCCTCCTCGCGCCAGCCCTCCCGCACCAACATCGCCGTGTACTCGGCCGGGGAAACGCGCCGGTAGACGATGGGCCGCCCGGACGCCCGGGAGATCAGCTCGACCGCCTCCGCCCAGGTCAGCCCGCGCGGCCCGGTCAGCTCATAGACTCGACCGGCGTGCCGGCCGGACTCGGACAGGACCGCGGCCGCCACGTCGGCGACGTCCTCGACGTCGATGAACGGCTCGGGGACCGCGCCCGCCGGCAGCGCCAGCTCGCCGGCGGCCAGCGGGGCGCGGAAGGGGTGCCCGTCGAAGTTCTGGGCGAAGTTCGAGGCACGCAGGACGGTCCATTCCAGCGCCGAGCCACGTACGGCCTCCTCGGCCGAGCGCATGTCCAGTCCGAACGGGGAGTCGCCCCAATCGTCGGCGCCGTGGCCGGAGAGCAGGACCAGGCGCCGTACGCCGGCCGCTTCGGCCCGCACCACGAAGTCGTGCACCGGACCGGGCACGGGCGGGGGTACCACGTAGGCGACGGTGACGCCGCGCAGGACCTGGTCCCAGCCGGTCGGGTGGAACCAGTCGAAGGGGACCTGACTGGACCGGGAGGCGGCGCGCACGGGTGTGCCGCGAAGCCGCAGCCGGGCGGCCACCCGCCGGCCGGTGTTGCCCGTCGCGCCGAGAACGAGAGTGATGCCGTTGCTCATGCCAGCGAGTCAACGGCACCCACCCGGACGATTCCATGGGTGATGAGCCAGAACACCTAAGTGATCGTCTGAATCGCTTAGCCTTGGCGGGTGGATGCTTTCGGTGACCTCCTGCGCGGAGTGCGGGCCCAGGGCTCGTTGTTCGGCAGCTCGACCCTGACTCCGCCCTGGTCGCTGCACTTCGTGGACGGTGCGCCGCTGACCTTGTGCACCGTCCTCTCCGGAGGCGGCTGGATCGTGCCGGAGCGCCGCCCGCCCGAGCGTCTGGGCGTCGGCGAGACACTGATCGTGCGGGGCCCCGAGCCCTTCCTCTTCGTCGACGAGGTGGGCACCCGGGCCGAACCCGTCGCCTGCGGCGCGTTCTGCTCGACGCCCGAGCAGGGCGGGACCCGCTACCGGCTCGGCTGGCACGACGCCGGTACCGGCGGGGAGGACACCACGACCCTGGTCGTCGGTGCCTATCCGGTGCGCGGCGAGATCAGCCGCAGGCTGCTGGACGCGCTGCCCGCCGTGCTGCGCGTGGGGTCCGGCGACGGGCCCGACCCCGTGTGGGACCATCTCGCCGCCGAGGTCGCCGCCGACACGCCGGGTCAGCAGGTCGTCCTGGACCGGCTGCTGGACTGGATGCTGGTGTGCGCCCTGCGCGAGTACTTCGACCGGCCCGGCGGCACTCCGCCGGGCTGGTACTCCGCCGGGCGCGACCCGGTGGTGGGCGGCGCGCTGCGCCTGCTGCACGGGGAACCGTCGGCGCCGTGGACGGTTGCCTCGCTGGCCGACCGGACGGGAGTGTCGCGGGCCACGCTGGCGAAGCGGTTCACCGACCTGGTCGGCGAGCCGCCGCTGACCTACCTCACCCGCTGGCGCATGACGCTCGCGGCGGACCTGCTGACCGAGCGCGAGACGATGACCGTCGCCCAGGTCGCCCGCGCCGTGGGCTACTCCGACGCGTTCGCGTTCAGCGCGGCGTTCAAACGGGTCCGCGGCATCAGTCCCAGCGCATACCGGCGCACCGCGACGGCCCCACCCCAGCCGCGCTCCGCGCAGCAGGCCGAGGTCGCCTCCCATGGGCTTGGGCGGTCTGCCCAGCCGTAGTGCCCCGGTCGAGCGGCCTGCCGGTCCTTGCTCCGAACCGGAGCCGATGCCGGGCGGGCTGTCCGGCATCGTGCGGGGCCGAGCGGGTGACGTCCTGCCCTGCGCCGAGGTGGAGCCCGTCGACGCGTTTCAGCCGTGCGACGCGGACGCCGGTGCCACCGGGTCGAGTCGGTAGGCATTCCCGTGAGCGATGACGCGACCCGCGGTCGGTGGCGGGAAGTGGGTGCCCAGGACGAGGGTGTCGGTGCCGGCGACGGAGTCGAGCAGCCTGCGGCGGGTGGTCTCGGCGAGACCCGGGTCGATGTCGACGCAGCTGCCGATGCCGGGGTGGGCGAACTGCACGGGGTGGTGCACGCAGTCGCCGGTGATCAGCGCCCGCTCGCCGCCGTCCGTCAGCTCGACGGTGACGTGGCCGGGGGTGTGACCGGGGGTGGGTAGCAGCCGTACCCCGGGGGCCACTTCGGTGCCTTCCCCGGGGACGTCGACCAGGTCGAGCAGCCCGGCGTCCTCGACCGGCAGGACGGAGTCCCGGAACATCTGCCGGCGTGATTCGTCCATGGCGTACCCGGCCCAGAACTCCCGCTCGGTGCGGGAGGTGAGGTAACGGGCGTGGGGGAACGTCGGCACCCAAGTGCCGTCCTGTTCCCGTGTGTTCCAGCCGACGTGGTCGGTGTGCAGGTGGGTGAGGATCACCAGGTCGACGCTGTCGGGGGCGAACCCGGCGGCGGTCAGGCGGTCGAGGTAGCCGGTGCGCAGGTCGTTCCAGGCGGGGTTGGCGCGCGGCTTGCCGTTGCCGATGCCGGTGTCGACCAGGACGCGGAGGCCGCCCGCTCGCACCGCGAAGCTGTGGCTGTTGAGACGGATGCCGTGCTCGGCGTCCACGAAGTCGGGACGGAGCCAGCTCTGGCGGGCGACGACGTCCGGGGTGGCGTCGGGCAGCAGCCAGGGGCCGGTGGCGGGCGGAAGCTCGGTCTCGTCGATGCGGTGGACGGTGATGCGGCCGACCCTCCAAGCGGCGTCGAGGCGGGGCTGCGGGGCCGTGGCCGGGGGGTTCTTCATGCGCGGATGTCTTCCTGTGTGCGAAGCGGACGACCGGGCCGGGCGCACCCGGCGACGGTGAGGGTCAGGCGGACCAGCAGGGCGGCGGCCAGGACCGGGACGTGCGGCGCA
This sequence comes from Streptomyces sp. NPDC085931, assembly GCF_044540565.1. NCBI lineage: Bacteria > Bacillati > Actinomycetota > Actinomycetes > Kitasatosporales > Streptomycetaceae > Streptomyces > Streptomyces sp. NPDC085931. Next base: position 74,910 of record NZ_JBITSK010000003.1, on the reverse strand, counting down.
GGACACGCCTTCCCCTTCTCGACGTCCGTGCGGGGCGCGAGTGCACGAACGATTAAAGCTATGCGTTTGATTTAAGGCACGGTAGGCCCTATCGTCCGTTAACGCAAATGATTGGCTTTAGGAGGCCATGTGTCCGCACCGGACCTCACCCCCCAGGAAGCGGCCCGCTGGGCAGAGCGCTGCGGGCAGCCGTTGCCCGCCGATCGGCACGCTCAGGTGGCTGCCACCGCGCAGTACATCCACTCGGTGGTGGCCCTCCTGCGCGAACTCGACTTCGGCGACGTCCCGCCCGCCGCCGCGTACCGCGTCCACGACCGCGAGGAGGAGCAGTTCGATGCAGCCGTTTGAGTTGTCACTCTCCTCGGCCGCAGAGGAGATCCGTCGCCGGCGGCTGTCGCCCGTGGAACTGGTCGACTCGGTACTGGAGCGCGTGGAGCGGGTGGAACCGCGGCTGGGGGCCTACGTCACCGTGACGGCCCACCGGGCCCGCCAGGCGGCCCGCGCCGCCGAGCGAGCCGTGAGCGAGGGCCGGGCGCTCGGTCCGCTGCACGGTGTGCCGATGGGACTGAAGGACCTCATCGACGTCGCCGACGCCCCCACCACCGCCAGTTCCCGCGTCCGGGCCGGCCATCGTGCCCACCGCGACAGCACGGTCGCGGCCCGGCTCGCGGCGGCCGGGGCGGTCCTGATCGGCAAGACGCACACCCACGAGTTCGCGTACGGCCTGACCACCCCGCAGACCCGCAACGCCTGGAACCCGGACCGCGTCGCCGGTGGTTCCAGCGGCGGATCCGCCGTGGCCGTCGCGGCCGGGGCGGCGACCTTCGCCCTGGGCACCGACACCGGCGGCTCCATCCGGGTGCCCTCCGCGCTCAACGGGGTCGTCGGGCTGAAACCGACCTACGGCCTGGTTCCCCGGCACGGGGTGACCTCACTGGCCTGGTCGCTGGACCACGTCGGCCCGATCACGCGCACGGTGGAGGACGCCGGGCTGGTCCTCGCCGCCCTCGTCGGCCACGACCCGCGCGACCCGGCCGGCCTGGACGGCGCCGCCCCCCTCGACCACCGGCCCGCAGGCGGAACCGACCTGGCGGGCCTGCGGGTGGGCGTCCCCGTCAACTACTACTTCGAGCACGTCGACCCGGAGGTGGAGTCGGCGGTACGGCGGGCCATCGAACAGCTGCGGGAGCTGGGTGCGCGACCGGTCGACGTCGAGATCCCCCTGACGCGGTACATCCAGGCCACCCAGTGGGGCCTGATGGTTCCCGAGGCCACCGCCTACCACGAGCGCACCCTGCGCGCGGCCCCCGACCTGTACGGAGCGGACGTGCGCATCCTGCTGGAGGCCGGTGCACTGATGTCCGCCGGGGACTATCTGCGCGCCCAGCGGGCCCGCACCCTGATGCGCCGGGAATGGGCGCGCATGATGACGGACATCGACGTGATCGCCGCGCCCACCGTCCCGCTGACCGCCGTACCGGCCGGCCAGGAAACGGTCACCTGGCCGGACGGTACCGTCGAAAGCGTCTCCGACGCCTACGTACGCCTGTCCGCTCCCGCCAACATCACCGGCGTTCCCTCGCTGTCGCTCCCGGTCGGCCGGGACCGGGCAGGGCTGCCGATCGGCATGCAGCTCCTCGGACGGCCGCTCGCCGAACAGGTCCTGCTGCGTGCGGGACACGCCTACGAAATGGCCTGCCCCGCTGCGGAGTTGGCGCCGGTCGCCTGACGCGCGGGTGCCGCCCCTCCGTCGGGGGAGGGGCGGCACCCGGCGCTCGGCTCAGCGTCCGTCGTCCGGCCACACGCCGGAGCGGAGCAGCTCCGCCAGTGCCCGCGCGCAGCCGTCGAGCATGCGCTCGCCCTTGGCCGCGGTCGCGCCCCGCGCGTCACCCGCCGTGCCGTTCGGCGCGAGGGCGTCGAACGGCACGGACCGGTACACCGGGGAGGCGTCTTCCGACTGAAGCCAGATCGCCGGTCCGACCGCCTGCGGCAGTTCCTCCTCGCGGACCAGGGAGGGGAAGGCGGCCAGCGCCATCGACGTCTCCCCCTCGCAGGCGTGCATGAGGGACTCCTGCGTCTCGAGAACGCCGGCGATCACCTCCCGGCCGGCGGTGAAGTAGCTGGTCACGGCCAGGGGAGCGGACAGCTCTGCGGTCAGTTCGTTGACGAGGGCGTTGAGGGCCGTGACATTGCCGCCGTGCCCGTTGACGAGCAGCACGCGGCGGAACCCGGCCCGCAGGATGGACCGGCACACGTCCCGCAACAGCGCGTGCAGCGTGGACAGGGACAGGGTCAGGGTGCCGCCGAACGGCATGTGGTGTTCGGCCAAGCCGCACCACACGGACGGCGCCACCACGACCGGCGTGGGTGCGGCCAGGGCGGCGGCTCGGCGGCAGACCTCGGCAGCGAGGAAGTCGTCCACGCCGGTCGGCAGGTGCGCGCCGTGCTGCTCGGTCGAGCCGACCGGCAGCAGCACGACCGCGTCCTGGGCGGCCAGATGCCGCAGTGCGGGCGCGGTGAGATGGTTCCAGCGGTGTTCACCGCTTTCGGGGGTGTTCGGCACGACGATGAGCCTTTCTCGGGGGCCTGGAGGAGGATCCTGTACACGCTAAAGCTAATATTTAGCCTTAGTGAGGCTACGGCGGATCCCGGCTAGACGCAACGGCTTTGCCTTAAGGTGGCTGTATGAGTCGAAAGCCGATGCTGCGCCCCGGCGGGCGCAGCGCCCGGGTCCAGCAGGCGGTGCACGGCGCCGTGCGCGAACTCACCGCCGAACTGGGCCGGGACGCCCTCACCGTGCCGCTGGTCGCCGCTCGCGCGGGCGTCACCCCCTCGACCGTCTACCGCCGCTGGGGCGACCTCCGGGAGCTGCTTTCGGACGTGGCGGTGGAACGCCTGCGGCCGGAGGCGCCTCCGACGGACCACGGGGACCTCTCCGCGGACCTGACCGCGTGGGCCGAGGAGTTCCTGGAGGAGATGTCCTCACCTCCGGGCCGCGTCTACATCCGCGACGCCCTGCTCGGCGACCCTGACGGCACCAATGCGGGCCAGTGTTCGGCCTACGCCGCCGAGCAGATCGACGTCGTCCTCACCCGGGCACGGGCCCGGGGGGAGACGACACCCGACGTCGAGACGGTGATCGACAAGGTCGTCGCCCCGATGATGTACCGCATCCTCTTCCGCCCGGAAGGGCTGGAAACCCCCTACGCCCGTCAGTTGGTGAGCGGTCTGCTCGAAACGCGTGAGCGGTCTGCTCGTAACGCGTGAGGGCGAGGCATCCACCGGCTCCACCGCCTGAAGCGGCGCCGCCGACCGGGCGAACAGGATCACGGGGACCCAGCCCCCCGCCTCGCCAGGTCCACCGCCGTGCGGACCCCGGTGGCGTACTCCGACGGGCACTCCCAGGCCGCGAAGTGACCACCGGCGGGCTCCTCCGTCCAGGACCGCACGTCGAAGAAGCGTGCCGCGAACTCGCGGGGCGCGTTGACGAGGTCCTTCGGGAAGATCGTGAAAGCCGCGGGGACGTCGATGCGCCCGGCCGGTTTCGGCCCGCTCTCGGCGTAAGGGGTGAAGGAGGTGCCGATGGCACCACTGACCCAGTACGCGGTGATCCACGTGAGCAACTCGTCCCGGGTGAACACCTGTTCCAGGTCTCCACCGCAGTCGGTCCACGCCCGCAGCTTCTCCACGATCCAGGCGGCCAGCCCCGCGGGCGAGTCACCGAGTGCCACCGCCAACGTGTGCGGCTTGGTGGCCTGTTCGTGCATGTAACCGCCCTCCGCGGCCTGCCAGCGATGACCGTGCCGGACGTACGCCCGCTCCGCGTCGGACAGGTCCGTCGGCGGGTCCACCAGGAAGCGGTACTGCGACACGTCCGTCAGGTGCAGGGCGGCGACGCGGTCGGGGTGAGCGGCGGCCAGTGCCTCGGCGACGTCGCAGCCCACATCACCGGCGGACACGACGTAGCGCTCGTAGCCGAGTTCGCTCATCGCGCTCGCGACCGCTTCGGCCATGTCCCCGGACGACATGCCGCGGCGGGCGACCGGTGCGGCGAACGGGAAGCCGGGCAGGGCCGGGACGACCACGTGCAGGTCGGACAGCAGGGGCCAGACCCTCTCGAACCGCAGGACGGAGTCGGGCCACCCGTGCAGGAGCAGCACCGCCACCGCGTCGGCGCGCGCCGCCCGCAGATGGATCGCCCGCACCGGCGCGTCGTCCCGGCCGGCGAGGACCCAGGGCAGGGCACGGAGCCGGGCTTCGTGCTCGCGCCAGTCGTAGGAGTGGGCCCAGGAGGAGATGAGATCCGCGAGGTAGTCGCCGTCGACACCGCGCGCCCATCCGAACCCGGTGGGGACGTCGACCCGGCGGTAGCCGCGCAGGCGCAGGCGCAGGTCGTCGAGCACCGACTGCTCCACGACAGGGGCAGCGGCCCGTTCCGTGCTGATCATGCTCGGTCGTCCTCTCGATCGTCTGAAGCGTGTCTCGATTCCACATCCCGGTGATGCTCGGAACGCTGTCTGGGAGGCGTCTGCCCCGGAGGGCGCACACCGAGACGATCGACCCCTCGGGTGTGGACCGGGGCGAAGCCCGGTTCATCGCTCCTCACCCTGCCCCCATCGGCAGGCACCAGTGGCCGGGCTCTGCCATTAGGCTCTCGTCGCTGTGGATGCCCGAGAGCCGCAGCTCGAGCTCCGCAGGTCGTGCGGACGGCCGGCGAACCGCCGCACCGCGGCCGTTCCGGGAGGGGAAACGTGATGATCGCTGAGGAGTACGGCTACGAGGTGCTGCCGGGCGTGGCAGTGGACACCCCAGGCGTCGAGGACGTCCTGCGGCGACGTGAGCGAGGCCTCCGGTGGGGTGTCCTGGCGCTGGCCGCCGAAGCGCTGCTGTTGGTGGCCGTCCTTTCCGTGGCCGGTCCCGGCTCGGCCCCGGGCTTGGTCACCACCGCTTGCCTGGCGCCCGTCCTCGCGGCCACGGCCGTCCTGACGCTGCTGTGGCGCCGGGCTCGGCGTCGGGAGCGGCTGGTGATGTCCACCTACGCCTGGCAGGTCTGGCCCGTGCGGACACAGGACGTCCGAGTGGTCGCCGCGGAGGGAGAGCGGGCCCAGGGCCGTCGCTGGGGGACGGACGGGCGGGTGGTGCTGCTCCAGCCGGACGGCCAGAGCCACTGCTCGTTCCCCGTCCCCGCGGACGGCTGGGACGGGCCCGCCCCGCGCGGCCCCCGTCCGGCGGACCGGGTGTGGTTCGCCGGCGACACCCGGTTCGGTGGCATGGTCGCCGAACCGGGAGGGCTGCCCTTCCGCTACGTCGTCCGTTCGACGCCGGGCAGGCGCCGTGGCATCGGAGCGGAAGACGAACTGGCCCGCCGAACGGGCCTGATGCCGCGGAGTCGGCGGCGGTAGGCGTCCCCGACGCTTCTCAGCCGATGCGGCAGCAGCGAGATCTACGCCGAACCGAACGCCGAACGCGGCCGCGGCACTTCACGTCAGGGCATCACGGCATCACGGAACCATGGCGCGGTCACTGCTTGCGGGCGAGACCGCCGTGTTCGGCGATGACTTCGGGGGCCGGGTCGGTGGGATCGGGTCGCCAGTAGGGGACTGGGACGACCGTCGAGCACGTCTTCGCCCGCATGAACGGGGCACCCCTTAGCGTCTGTCTCGCAGACGAGATAAGAAGTCCGGGTCACAACATAAGGTCCGACCCCTCTGACAGGTATAGCAGTTCAGTTCACGAACTCGGCGTGGTCGAGTTGGACGGAAGGCGGCTGAGAGGCCGTAGGCGGGGGTGACCACGGTCACGACCACATCGGCACGCGGCCGTCGACATCAGGTCGTGCTCTGCCCATCCGTTCCCGGCTCGCCGCCGCCCTCATACAACGGCTCTCCGAATCTGCGGTGCGTGCGCGCCGACCACTTAGAACGGCGGTCGGTCCTGTCGCGCCCGGGGCAGCCGACGAAGGGCATGAGGGGCAGGCAGTAGACGACTTTCACCGGGTTCGGCCCGAGCAGGCGCGCCTACGTCAACAGCCACAGCTGCCCCGGGTTCACGGTCGCAGCCCGGCGACATGCATTCTTCAAGGCGACGATGCGACGGGATGCGGTGCCGGGTGCGGACGTCGTCCCGTAGTGCCGCGATCAGAAGGCGGCGGCGACGCAACTCCGCCGCGTCTGTGTGATTGAGTCGGCGGTGGGCGTCGGATAGGAATACCGACCCAATAGAGCATAGTGATGCCCCTACGATAAACACCCATGTCATGGCATTCAGCATTTATTCTCCGTGGTCGAATGCATTCCGCTGAATTGTCATCACTGCAACTGGTCGGAAGGCGCCACGTCACGGCCAGGGGCTGAGTTTCTATCATTCGGTGCAATCGCTCAGGTGGGTGCGTGCGCACCTCCAGGAGGCACGAGTGGTTCGTCTTCGGCCGAGCCTCATCGCCCAGTTGGATCCGGGCCGCACCCCGAAGCCGCTGCTGCCCGGGTGAGCGTCGGCCGGATGCAGGGCGCGAGCTGCGGCCAAGGCGCTCTACGCAGAGGGCGCGTCACGGGCGCTCGGCGATGCGCCGACACCCGACGGAGCCTCGGCCCACTCGGTGAACCGGCGGAAGACGGTTTCAACCGACAACCACAAGACCGGGCGGCAGTTCATGCCGGCGGGCCACTGGTCGTGACTCCGGGGAGACAGGGGAACCGGGACCGGTGAGGGGGGCCGGCGGCTGTTCAGACTTGCTGCTCGAACTCCAAGGCCTCATACCGGCGGGCCGCGATGTCCTCGCGGGTGCCGACGACGAGGGTCTGGGTGTAGACGTCGAGATCGATCGACTGACCATGTATCTGCGCAAGGAGGACGAGGTCGCCCTCGAACGGAGCTGACTGCCAAGGCGTCGAGATACCGCCCAGTTGGACGGCGACTCCGTGTGAGGCGCCGCCCGCTGCCGCTTCGCGCACGGCGTCCTCGAAATCGTCCAGGACGTCGTCGCGGTCAGCGCCGCTGTCCAGGAACTGGCTGGTCGCCGGGGCGTCGCGCCAGTCGGGTGAGACGGTCAGCCCCGGCACTGGATACAGAACGTCCGGCTGGTAGACCCGGACCTGCTCCGGCTCCCCGTCGAGCTCGAATGCCGCCGAGCGTTGCGTGGTCCGCACGCCGGCGGGCACGTGGAGTATCACTGACGACTCCGGCTCGTACTCGATCTCGGTGAAGACCAACAGGCTGCCGTCGGGCGGCAATGCGATGTCCAGGGCGTCGTGGGGGAGCGCTGCACAATCGATGGTCAGTACCAACGGCTCGCGGCCATCGGGCCAGTCGACGCCGTCCGGCAGGCAGGGGAGGCCTCCGGTGCGCGCGCCGGGCCGGGCCTGTTGCTGCTGGACGGGCGTCAGGTCCTGGAAGGGCACCAGGTGGACGCACGGCCGGGAGCCGGCTAGCAGTTCCTGTGCTACCGGTCCGGGAACGCCATGCTTCTCGGCTGTCCTCAGAACGAGCTCTGCCGCGGTCGGAATGGTCATGTCCGCGAGCATGCCAGGCCCCACTGACACCGGCCGATTCAGTCCCACTGCTTATAGCAGCACAGGGTGGTGGCGAGGGAGTCCACCTCACCGTCCAGTTGATGCCGGCCCATTGCCACCCGGGGACCGGATCGGTCGGCATCAACGGCCCGATCCGGTCCCCCATCACGCCAGCGGTCACTGACCGGACAGACCCACCCGGTCAGCTATCCAGCCCAATCCGCAAGGAGACGCGCGCTAGTCCTGAGACTGGGCGATCCCAGGCAGCTGGCGCCGCCTGAGGTCCACATGCAGGTCCTGCCTGATGTAGATCTCGATGTACTCGTACAGCCACGGCTGGCCGGCGAGTTCCGAGAAAGTGCGAGTGAGCGCTTCTCTCGTCGTGCGGGCATCAGTCAGGTTGGCCACCCGCCACAGTGACAGCGGTCGGGAGTCCGTACCGGCCACCGCGTGCTCGACGTGGAAGAGAGGCTGGAGCGTGTCAGCCTTCACGAGTTCACCGGAGTCGTCGACGAGTTGCGTCGCGCCGATGAACGTGACGCGCTGTGCGGCCGGGTCGAGACGCACCTGCTCAAGGACCAGGCCGTACTCGGAGCCGCCGATCCACGGATGCTGCATCGATGCGCGTACGAAGACCTCCACCCCGTCGTCACCGGTCGGCTGCTCGCCCCAGATGCGCACGCTGCCGGGCTCCATCACGGAGGGCAGATACGGCGCGGGATTGCGGGCTTTGCGCACCTCCATGTCCCACAGCATGTCGCGGGTCATGGTGAAGGGGGTGGGTGTCTCGTAGCTGTTGGCGATCACCTCGTTCACATCGAGCGGAGGCAGTGCCGAGTGCGTGTAGGCCGGGTCGTTCCACACGCGCTCGAACTCCGCTACGTGGTCGAGTAAGTCGCTCTGCTCCATCGTTGTCCTCCTGCGCATGTCAGGCACGGGCGAGGGGGCCGGTGAGCGTGCCGCGTCCGTTCCGAACGGGACCGTCGCTCTCCTCGTGGTGTTTCCACGTCCTGGCCCGCGCTCCTCCCGATCTCCTCGGTGCTGGTCGCGTCCCGTTCTTCGCGGCCTCGATCCCTATGATGCAATGGTTGGGCGCCGGGGCGGGCGTGGTCGGAGATCACTCCGTCAGGTTTGGATGTGCACCCCAATCACCCGCCCGGTAAAGGGTGTTGACCGATTTTGACCCCATGCTGATGCGTGAGGAAAGAAGAGGACGGTCCTCACGAGGTCGGCGCTGCAGCGGGCCTTTGTAAGCACTTGTGGGGTCACCTCGATCGGCTCGACTGATCCGGGCTCGGTGACACGCTGCACTCGTCCCGCGCGGCAGTGGCAGTGGCAGTGGCCGTAGGCGCTGGGGCGACGTGCAGCGGCCGCAGCTGGTGCTGGTAAAGATGCAGGGCCCGGGCGGGAAGGCCGGTGGGCGGCCCTGTGCGGTCCCGGTAGGCCCAGTGCAGTTCCTCCACCCGGTCGCGAGCTGGCACGCCCGCGTCGTTGTGGGGCCGCGGACTACGGCGGGCCCACAACGACGCGGTGAGGCCGGCTCCCGCTGCTGCTGCGGCAGCGATGATCACAACATCGCGAGTCGAGACGACCTGCATGACGCTCCCCGATTTTTCCTTCAGCCGGCGTGTGTTCTGGCTGGGAAGGTGCCCTGCGCAGGGTGGCTCATTCCTGTGAAACTTCCGAGGAGGCAGACGCGCGTCGGCCAGTCACGGCCTCCTCTCTACCGGCAGCGGATCAACCTGTCATCACCCGCCCCTGCAGGCCGGTCAGGACTCCTCCATGCGGCGCATGTCCTGCTCGTCCCACTTCCGGGTGTCCCGGGGCTGGGTGTACGGCTCGGCCTCGGGCGGGTGCCCGCCGGCGATGGCCCGCTGCCGCACCGTCTCCGCGTCGAACTCCAGGCCCATCAGGATGGCCAGGTTGCTGATCCACAGCCACACCAGGAACACGATGACACCCGCCATCGTGCCGTAGGTCTTGTTGTAGGAGGCGAAGTTGGCGACGTAGAACGCGAACCCGGCCGAGGCCAGCATCCAGATCACCAGGGCCAGGAAGCTACCGGGGGTGACCCAGCGGAAGCCTTTCACCTTGGCGTTGGGGCACGCCCAGAACAGGATCGCGATCATCACCGTGACCAGGAGCACCAGCACCGGCCACTTCGCGATCGACCACACCGTCACCACACTGTCCCCGATGCCGAGGGCCTGCCCGGCCTGCTGGGCGACGGGGCCGGTGAAGACCACGATCAGCGCGCTGACCACGGCGAGGACCATCAGCACCACCGTCACCGCCAGCCGGACCGGCAGAACCTTCCACACCGGCCGGCCCTCGGGCATGTCGTAGACGGCGTTGGCGGTGCGGATGAACGCCGCGACGTAGCCGGACGCCGACCAGATGGCCAGTGCCAGGCCGACGATCGCCATGACCGATCCGGTGCCGGCGTTGCCCTGCAGCTGTTCCACCGCCCGGGTCATGATGTCGCGGGCCGAGCCGGGAGCGAGCTGCCGGAGATTGTCCATCACCTCGTCCGTGGCCGATTTGCCGGTCAGGCCCAGCAGGGAGACCAGCACCAGCAGGGCCGGGAACAACGACAGCACCCCGTAATACGTCAAAGCCGCGGCACGGTCGGTCAGCTCGTCGTCCTGGAACTCCTTCAGCGTCCCCTTGAGTACGTGCACCCAGGACCGCTTGGGCAACTGAGTGGGCCCGTCCGGCGCCGCCCGCTCCACCTCCCGGTCCGGCCCGGCCTCCTCAGGCTCGGGCGGTACACCACCGTGATCATTACTACGCCCTGGAAGATGCAGCTTCGCCATACGTCTCCGGGTAACCGCCATCGCCCCCTTAACGCCCCCGCAGCCGCGACCATCGGCTGCCGTCACCTTCACTCGCCGTACCGCCTGGTAGGCATGGCCGTTCGGGTGGGGGTCCTATGAGTCGGACTTGCGAGACAGCCCTTGGCAGGGGCTTCGAACGCCGCACCTCTCAACCGAGAATGACTCTGGCCGGATGTGCCCTCGGTAATCCCGGCCACGCTCGTCACACTGGTGCGTCGATGTCGCCCCCACCTCCCCGCGGAGGACCGTGCCCGGAAGGCCCAGGATGCTGCCAGAGACGACGCCGGAGGACAGTGGCACGACGAACCCGCCACCTGCCGGGGACAAGCGCCCTCCCGAGCGCGTCGTCCTGCGAGCCGACCTGCGCGCCGCGCTCCCCGACGCGAGCGCGGCCGTGCTGGTCACGGTGGCGGTCTTCGTGTTCCTGTACGCCCGCGTGGAGTCGGGGGACTCGGCGACGGTCGCCGTCATGCCGTTCATGAACGACGCCGGCACTTATTGGATGTACCTGCTCAGCCAGGCATTCGGCTGGTCGGGCCTGCTGTGGGCCTGGGGCACGGTCATGCTCGGCCTGCTGCTGTCAGGACCACGCCCCACCCGCCTGCCGGTGCCCCGGCAGGTGCTGGAACGCTGGCACCGCACCACCAGCCTGACCACGATGGCCCTGATGTCCGCCCACGCGCTGATGTTCGCGGCGGAACTCGTGCGCTACGAGGCCCAACTGGCATGGGCCCAGCGACTGTGGGCGGGATTCGCGGACACGTTCGTACCCGGCTGGTACGACTCCGGAACCGGCCGCATCGCCATCCCGCTCGGCCAGGGAGCCCTGTACCTGGCCATCCCGTTGGGCCTGTTGTTCTACATCCGCCACCGCATCGGCGCCAACACCTGGCGCCGACTGCACCGCTTCGTCATCGTCGTCTACGTACTGAGCGTGTGGCACACCCTGCTGTACGGCACCAACGTCTGGTACGGCGAATGGCCACGCACCTCCTGTGGCTGCTCCAACTCCCCGTCGCCGCCCTGCTGTTGCTGCGCCTGCTGAAACCCGCCCGGCGGGCCGAACGGCTCGGCGCGCCAAGACGCCGGGAGGGCGGGCCGCTGCCGGCCCGGGCGATGCCGGGCTGGGTGGCGCGGGCCACCGGCCGGGTGGCCGCCGTGGCCGTCGTGGTGGGGCTCGTCCTCGTCGTGGCGTCAGACCGAGACGGCGGCAGGGAACGCCCGGCCCAGCCGCCGACGACCAGCCCGCATGCACCCGAGACCGACTGACCCCCGGCCGCCCTCCGGACCGACCGGCACGGCCACCCGAGGGCCGTTGGTGTGCTGTGCCGTACCGCCGGGTACCAGGAGGGTTGCTGCGACACGGCGACGCCCATGCGCATTTGCGGCATGCCTGGACGCGCTTACGACCAGGCCGGCTTGGTCGATGCGCAGCGATCCTCCACACGGGGCGTGCGGCCCAGGGGGCGGCCGACGCTCGGGGCTGACCCGGACGCGACGGGGGACATCGCCGCCTGTGTCTGGGCGAGCGGCTCCGTCATCGCATCCCGGCTGGAGATTTTCGGCCTGTACGCCTTCGCTTCACCGCGTCGCCGCAGTGCTGCCTGAGCGACGCGGCCCGGCGCGGCTTAGGGCGGTAACGGGAAGATTCCTCTGGCGGGATGATGCGGGCCGCAGAAACGACGATGCCCTTGCCGTCGGTAGGCGGGTGAGTGGCCTGGGCCCAGCCTTGGCGGCGACAGGAGACCATCGCGCCAGGGGCCTGGAGGTGAGCAGGCAGCACCGGCCCGCGCGGGCGGCCGCAGCGACCACATCCAGCAGTTCCCGCGCCAGCCCACTGCCGTGTGCGCCGAGCCGCACGAGGAGTTCTTCACTCACGCCCAGTTGGGATGGGGATCGGTTGCCGGTGAGGGTTGGTGTCGTCTACGGTGGCGGTATGGGTTCCCTGTGATCGGTACGTGTGATCCGCTAGGGCGTGGGACGTCGAGCCTGGCTCCGTCACCGCGTCCGGTCGTGCACCCCTGAGGAAATGGACGCGCTGCGATTCTCTCGCCATGCGCTGTTTCCGCCGGATGGAGAACCGCTCCCCGACGGTCTGCTTCTGCGACTGTCTGCGCTTTCCTGACGGACTGCGGTGTGCGCGGCGACATCACGCAACCCGTACCGATCAGGAGGAACCGCGTGTCGATCGCGCAACTCGCTCTTCATGACGTCTCCAAGCGCTACCAGGACCAGGTCGTACTCGACCAAATCGACTTCACCGTCAAACCGGGTGAGAAGGTCGGTGTCATCGGGGACAACGGCTCCGGCAAGTCCACTCTGATCAAGCTGATGGCCGGGCGGGAACAACCGGACAACGGCGCGGTCACGGTCGTCGCGCCCGGCGGCGTCGGCTATCTGGCGCAGACGATGGAACTCCCGCCGCACGCCACGGTCCAGGACGCCGTCGATCTGGCCCTGGCTGACCTGAGGCAGCTGGAGGAGGACATGCGCCGGACCGAGGCGGAGCTGGCCGAACGGCCCCAGAGGACGGCCCGGGACCCCGAACTCACGGCCCTCCTCGAACGTTACGCCGCGCTGGTGGACCGCTACCAGGCGCGTGGTGGCTACGAGGCCGACTCGCGGGTCGAGATCGCGCTGCACGGACTCGGGCTGCCCGGGTTGGAACGCGGCCGGCGGCTGGGCACCCTGTCGGGCGGTGAGCGCTCACGCCTCGCGCTGGCGGCGACGCTGGCCTCGGAACCCGAACTGCTGCTGCTGGACGAGCCGACCAACGACCTGGACGACCGAGCGGTGGGCTGGCTGGAGGAACGCTTGTGCAAGCACAAGGGCACCGTCGTCGCCGTCACTCACGACCGACTCTTCCTCGACCGTTTGACCACCACGATCCTGGAGGTCGACTCCGGCAAGGTGGCCCGCTACGGCGACGGCTACGAGGGCTACCTGGCGGCCAAGGCGGCGGAGCGGCAGCGCAGGTTGCTCGAATACGAGCAGTGGCGTGCCGAACTGGACCGCAGCCGTGCGCTGATCGCGTCCAATGCGGCCCGGCTGGACGCCATCCCGCGCAAGCTGCCCTTCGCCGTCTTCGGTGCCGGACAGTTCCGGATGCGTGGGCGAGCCCACGGGGCCATGGTGCGAATCCGCAACGCCAAGGAACGGGTCGCGCGCTTGACCGAGAACCCGGTCGCACCGCCGCCCGAGCCCCTCACCTTCACAGCCGACATCGTCACCGATGCTGCGCAATCCCAGGAGACGGTGGCCGAACTCACCGGCATCCGCGTCGGGGACCGGCTGTGCGTCGATTCCCTGCGCCTCAAGCCCGGTGAACGGCTGCTGATCACCGGTCCCAACGGGGCGGGCAAGACGACGCTGCTGCGGGTGCTCGCCGGCGAGCTGGAACCCGACAGCGGATCGGTTCGGGTAGCGGGCCGCGTGGGACACCTGAGGCAGGAGCAGACGCCATGGCGGGACGGGTTGACGGTGCTTCAGGCGTTCAGCAGCGGACGCCCCGGTGACATCGACGAGCACACCGAACTGCTTCTCTCCCTTGGGCTGTTCAGCCCCGACGACCTCCGGCAGCGTGTGCAGGACCTGTCCTACGGGCAGCGACGCCGCATTGAACTGGCCCGGCTGGTGACCGAGCCGATCGACCTACTGCTGCTGGACGAACCCACCAACCACCTCTCGCCCGCGCTCGTCGAGGAACTGGAGGAGGCACTGACCAGCTACCTGGGCACAGTTGTCGTAGTGACTCACGACCGGCGCATGCGAACCCGTTTCGACGGTGCCCGGCTCACACTGAGGGACGGGCACGTCACCAGGTACGCAACCGCCTGATCGGCAAAGCGGCGCAAGAAAGGGGGCGGCCCGGAAGGGCCGTCCCCGCGGACAACTTCTGGAGGACGGCCACGCAGGACACCCGGCGCCAGGCCCGGACACCCGGACTCGCGTATGGCCTCTCCAGCCGGCCGGCCGACCGCCGCCTGGCTCAGGAGTAGGTCATCGGGCAGCCGTACCGCAGGGAGTACTGTGCGGCGCGCAGGTAGAGCGCCACGTAGAACGCCGCGTCCAGGTCCTCGGCCCACGGCCCCGGCCGCACCCGGGCGGTCCGCTCCGCCCCGCCCTCCAGGAACCACAGGCTCAGTGCGAGGTTCTCGCCCGCCGGTATCGCGTCCACGGGCAGTGTGACGGCACCGGCCAGCCGCTCGGCCAGGGCGAGCACCCGCGAGGCCCCGGCGACCGCTGTCTCCTCGCCGGAGTACGCGGTGCCGACGGGAAGCACGATCTCCTCCTCCAGCGCGACCGGCACCAGCACGCTCCAGTCGAGGAGAGCCGACAGCTCCGCCTCGGTCAGCAGCGTCCTGCACAGCGCCACGAAGCCGTCCATGGACGGGCTGACCTTCTCCTCGAACCAGCCCGGCGCCTCCCGTTCGTCCTGCCGCAGTTCGTAACGGGGCAGCCCTCGCCGCTCCAGCTCGGTGTTCAGCGCGGCGGCGACGTCCCCGTACCCGTCCTCTCCCGGCCGCGACCAGTCCTGCGCAGTGACACTCACCAGATAGACACCCATGAGCGCAACGTACCGGGCACCACCGACAACAGCCCGGCCCTGCGCGACAGGCCGCCGAGGCGAAGCTCGCCGTGTTCGGTCTCGACGCCTGCTTGCGATCGACGAGGGCGCCTCCAGCGAAGACGGGTAAGGGCGCGGCGAATCACTGCGGGGGCGCCAACGGGAGAGAGGGCGAGAAGAGGCAGGCCAAGCGCGAGGCGGTCGCGGCCGCACCGCGATGCTCGCAGACCTCGCAGCGGCCGCGGTTCGGAGACTGCGCGGCAGCCGGCCAGGACGTGACCGCCAGAGCGTGAGCGAAGGCGCACGCTTGGGAAGAGGGCCGCGTCCGGCCGGCCGTCGCTCGCGCGCAGACGCTGAGGCCGCGCATCCGGCCTCCAACAGCCCGTCCGCAGGCCGCCTCGCCGTCGTGCATCCTCGGACTGGCGTTGAGCCGTGCACGGCCGAGTGGGCGGGGCGGGCCGCAGCAGGCGACGGTACCGGTCTAAGGGTGGCCGGGCATGCCACCGCAGCAGGCGACGGTCTGTGTCTGGTCGGCACCGACGAGCGGTACCGCCGCGAGCACCGCCGCCAGCGCCATGAACAATCCGAGTACGGCTTTACGCATTGCGTCCCCTAGTAAAGGCGAGAAAGAACGATCCGACCGTTGCTGGCGACTGCCCTTAGGGCTGGCCGGGTGTGCCACCGCAACAGGCGACGGTCTGTGTCTGGTCGCCGGTTGCGAGCGGTGCTGCAGCAAGCACGGCCGTCAACGCGACGAACAGGGCCAGAACTGCTTTACGCATGTCTCCTCCTCCCGCAAGTCGCTGTTGCTCCGGCATGCGCCCCTGATCTGAAGGCGGTGTGCGGGTCCTTCGGTGTCGCCGTCTGACTGATCAGGTGACGGCCCGTCGACTATCACATGGACGGGATGGAGGCGTCAGTGATCCAGGGATGCATGATGTCTGGCGCTTGATAACGTGACATTTATGACCGCAGGTCGGACGGTGGAGGGGGACCTGTCCTTGAGTACGTCTGTGTCCAGGGAGCCGAGTATTCACCAGCTTCGGCTGTACCTGACGCTGAGTGAAGAACTCCATTTCAGCCGTGCCGCCGCCCGCCTGTTCATCACGCAACCGGCGCTGAGCCAGCAGATCAAGGATCTCGAGAAGCGTCTGGGGGTGCGCCTGGTGGAGCGCGGGCGCCGGGCGGTCACTCTGACCGAGGCAGGGCGCGCATTGCTCCCGGAGGCCCGGGCGGCTGTCGCCGCTGTCGACCGGCTGAGGAGCGCCGCCGACGCGCAGATGCGGCAGGTCTCCGGACGGCTCATCGTGGGAACCATGGGAGCCGAGGCGTCCATGGCACACACCCGCGCTGTACTCGGGCTGCTGCAAGACCGTCATCCCCACATGACGGTGCAACTGGTCAACCTCGGCTTTGGCGACCATCTGGCCGCGCTGGCCCAGCAAGAGGCCGACGTGGTCTTCCTCCGCCCCCCGGTGACGGACGACATCGAACTGCACCACTTGGCCACCGAGCCCAGAGTGGCCTGCCTCTCCGCCGACCATCCCCTGGCGACCCTGCCCCGGCTCACCCTGGCTCAGCTCTCCGGCATCCCCGTGGTCGACATGCCCGGTCAAGTCCCGCGGCTGTGGTGGGACTTCTGGGCAGTCGACCCCCGTCCCGACGGCAGCCCCGTCCACTACGGTCCCGTGGTCACCGACATGGAATCACTCCTGCACACGGTGGCCGCAGGAGAAGCGATGTGCTTCCTCCCGGCAGCCGCCCGTGAATACTTCCCACGCCCGGGTGTCAGCTACATCGACGTCATCGACCTCGCACCCTCCACTTCAGCCCTCGCCTGGCTGCGGCGCAGGCGCTCCGAACCCACCATCAAAGCCATTCGACAGGCCGCGCACGAAGCCGCGTCTGCGGCTAGGTAGTGGAGGACGCCCAGGGCGGTAACCAGACGGCGGTGAATGCAGGGCGGATCATCAGCGAGCTGGTCACCAACGCCTTCGAGTACGCCCCCGCCCGGTCCTGTTGGTCCTGCAGCTTGGAGTGCCCAGCTGCAGGGAGGGATCTGATGACGAAGGCCCGGAACATCATGACCGGTGGGGCTGAGTGCATCGGCACCGAGGCCGAGGTCGGTGCACTCCTTCAGGCCCTGTCCACCGACTGATCCCTGCCTCCCCGGGTCCGGGGCCGGCAACGGAAAGCGCCGGAATGACGGCCCGGGTCCGGGGCATACGGATGGGTGTAATACCCACGTGAATGGCGCAGCAGGGAGAACTCCGATGCTCATGGCACACCCCGCAGTACTGCGACCCCTGGTCGACCAGTACGAAACGCTGCGTCTCCTGCACGCCGAGGACAGCAGCGAAGAGGTACGCCGACGCATGGACGACGTCACTTACACACTGTGCGTGACGACCGGCACGCGCGACATCGACTCCGCCCTTGTCGCTGCCCGTCATCAGCTGGCCCGTGCCCGCGCCGACGACGACTCCCTGCTCACCGTTTGACCACGTGCGTGAGTTGACTCGACTGGTCCAGCCGCCGCGGGGTGTCCGTGCGCTGGTCCCGTAGTCCGCAGCAGACCTGCCCGATGAGACCAGCGCGGATGACGTGACCGGCGTGAAATCGCCAGGTCTCCCGGCCGGCCTGCTGGACGTTGAGGCCGAAGCTGCCGAGGGGGCTTGACGGCGCAGCTGGATCTGCCGGGAACGCCATCGCGACGCACTGTCCGGCACGGCTCAAGACGCGTCCGCGTCCCGGATCGTGAAGTGTTCGAGCGTACCGCTGAGTGCCAAGAGGCGGCTGACGGGCGGTTGGAGGGGCCCCAGCAGTACGAAGTCGCGGTCGGTCGCAGAGTGGCGGCGCCGGGCTTCGAGGAGGGCGTTGAGGAGCATGCTGTCGGCGAAGGTGACCTGCGACAGATCCACCGTTGTGGTGGGCAGTCCGGCCCGGTCGGCCGCCTGCCAGGCAGTTTCCATGCTTTCGGCGTCCTCGTAGTCCAGCTCTCCGCGCACGGTGATGAGCACACCCTGGTCGTGGTGGGTGACGTGCACCTTCATGTCGCAGGCTTCAGGCATTGGCCCATCCTCACACCGGCCCCGCAGCGAGGCCAAGCGGGCGGCAATGCCAGGGGTCCAGGACCGAAGTGGTGGGCGTACTGCGGACTCCAGGGGCAACTCGCCGTCGCGGCACAGCCGTCGGTATCCGAGCTGGTGGCACGGGTCTCACGGGCTGGGGTTGTCGGCGCTGGGGGCCTCGGGCTCGAAGGCGAACGCGTTGTGGAGTCCGAGCCGGGTCAGCATCGCGTGGAAATGACCGGCGAGGCCGGTGAGCGTGAGCGCGCCGCCGACTGCGTCCAGACGTCGGTGCCAGACGATGAGCGCGGTGACACCGGTGGAGTCCAGGTGCTGCAGGGCTGAGGCGTCCAGATTGAGATACCGGCAGCCCTCGTCGATGATGCGGTCCACCACCGCGCGCAGTCCTGGCGTCGTGTACAGGTCGACGTCCTCGGGGAGCCGGGCGGTGACGCGGTCTCCAGCTCGGCCGGTGACATCCAGCATGCCGTACCCCCAGGCGCCGCTCAGAGCTGCCGCAGAGGGCCGGAGCGAGGTGCCCGCTGGGTTCGGACGCCCAGGCTACTGCTCACCCGGCGCGCGTGCACGTGTGCGCCCACAACCACGGAGGCCGGTGCCGGCGCCCGCCACCCACCGGGGCGCCTCTTCCCGCATGCCCCGGGTCAGTGTGGAGGACCTTTCTCCTGAGGTGCCGCCGCAGGCAGTGCCGCCCCGGGCGGACTCGTGCGGGGCGTCGTCTCGGGAATCGTGGCGTGGCTTCCGTGGTCGAGCGGCGTGGTCCCGGTGAAGCCGCTGCGGGTCATCTCGCCCCACACGGGGGTGCCGTTGCGCAGCGACGCCCACCATCCCTGCAGTCGCCACAGGGCTGTGAGCTGGCGGTAGCCGAGGTTCTCGACGATGGTGGCGGCGGCTACCGCCGCCAGGTCCGGCAGGCGGCGGTAGCGGTGCAGGCCCAGCTCGTCCAGGAGCAGAGCCAGCAGCGAGAGCAGCACCGCGTAGCCGAAGGCGGCCAGCAGGAACAGCAGGGCCAGGGACGGGGAGATCAGCGCGAAGCCGAAGCCGATGGTCACCGTGATCAGGCCCCACACCTCGAGCAGCGGGGCCAGCAGTTCGAACAGGACGAAGTAGGGGTAGGCCACCATGCCGATGACGCCGTAGCGGGGGCGCAGCAGCATCCGCCGGTGGCGCAGCAGTGTCTCGTACAGGCCTCGGTGCCAGCGCCGGCGCTGGCGTGCCAGGACGCGGCCGTTGTCGGGGACTTCCGTCCAGCAGACCGGTTCGGGGATGAATTCGATGCGGTAGGGGCGGCGCCGGTCGCGCAGGTGGCGGTGGAGGCGCACGACGAGTTCGAAGTCCTCCCCGAGGGAGTCGGCGTTCATGCCGCCGACCTCGACGAGGACGTCGCGGCGGTACAGGCCGAAGGCCCCGGAGATGATGAGCAGGCCGTGCAGGCGGGCCCAGCCGGTGCGGCCCATGAGGAAGGCCCGCAGGTACTCGACGACCTGGATGCGGGGCAGCCAGCCCTTGGGGATGCGGGGTTCGAGGACTTGTCCGTGGCGTACGAGACTGTCGTTGACGGGACGGATGACGCCTCCGGCCGCGACGACGTGCAGCGGGTCGGCGACGAACGGCTGGGCGAGGGTGAGCAGGGCGTCCTCGTCGAGCAGGGAGTCGGCGTCCACCATGCACACCAGGGGGTGAGCGGCCAGGTCGATGCCGACGTTGAGGGAGTCCGCCTTCCCCGAATTGTTCTTGCGTACGACGGTGAGGGGCACGGAGTGGGTGCTGACGTACACCGAGCGGGCCGGTTCACGTGAAGTGATCTCGTGGGGGCGTACGCGTTCGACGGGCACGAGCCCGAAGGCTTCGCGGAGCCGGTCGAAGGTGCGGTCACGTGAGCCGTCGTCGACCAGGACCACCTCATGGCGGGGGTAGCGCAGGGCGAGCATGGCGCGCACGCTCTCGACGATGGTGGGCTCTTCGTTGTAGGCGGCGGTGACGATGGACACCGGCGGGGTGAGGGGACTGGTGGCGAGGTCGTCCAGGCCGGTGAGGCGGCGGCGTCGCGCGAGCCGGGGAATGGTGCGTCCGGCCACCGCCAGCAGCACCAGGTACACGGTGTTCAGGGCGAGGAAGTAGCCGATCACCACGTACTGGCTGACGAGGATGAGGGTGACGACGATGTCCTTCACGTCCCGGGGCCTCCCCGGTGGTCGGGGGTGAGGGAAAGGGCCTCACGGGCATGGGCCCCGGCGGGATCCGCACCGCGTGCGGCGTCGGTCAGCACCGTCCGTCCCGGCGGGCCCAGGCGCAGCAGGGCGCGGGCCGCGGTGTGGGCCGGGCGGTAGGGGCGGTGCCGGAGGGTCTGCTGCAGTGCGGGTACGGCGCTGTCGTCGCCGATCAGACCGAGTGCTTCGGCGGCGGCCACCACGACCCGGCCGGAGGGGTCGGTGCGGACGGTGTCGGCCAGCGCGGCAACGGCCGCGGGTTCGCCGACCCGGCCCAGGGCCGCGGCCGCGGCCGCCCGCACCATGGGGGCGCCATCGTGCAGCGTCGCTGACAAGGCGGGCACGGCCCGGCGGTCCTTGATCAGACCGAGCAGTTCCACGGCCAGGGCGCGGTGCTGCTCGTCACCGTCGCCGGCCGCTGCCGTCAGTGCCTCGACGGCGGCCGGGCCGATCCGCACCAGTGCGTCACCGATCAGTCCCGGGGCGACCGGGCGGGGCGCGTTCACCGTGGTCAGCAGCAGGCCGGCGCTGACCGAGTCACCCAGACGCCCCAGGGCGCGCACGGCCGTCTCGCGGACCGTGACGCTGCGGTGCCCGAGCAGGGCGTGCAGTACGCGCCGGGCCTCGGGCCCGCGCACCGGATCCGTGCGCAGGCTGGGACCGGCCAGAGCGAGCAGGGTCGCGGCCCGGGCCCGTCGCAGGGAACGCGGCCGGGCGGCGTGCGCCAGGGCCGCGTCGACGACTCCGCGCTGGACAAGGACGTCGGTGAGTGCCCGGTGGGAGCCTCCTTTGACGCGGCTCAGCAACCGGGTGACGGTCGGCTCCACGGCCTGCCACGAACGCCCGTCCAGCGCGGCCAGTGCGGCACGAGCCGAAGGACTCTCGCCGCCGGCGGTCTCCACGACCAGCTGCCTGGTGGCCGTCGCCGTACCGGTCAGGGCGCGTTCCCGGCGGTTGCGCACCACGCGCACGACGCAGAGCACGAGCAGGCACAAAGCCGCCTCGGCCACGGACACCAGCAGGACCAGCTGCACCACCGTACGCACGGCTGTCCGCCCCCTTCCTCCCTCACACGGGAACAGCCTGAGGCGGCGCGCGGTCGCGGGCCACGCGGCCGACTGCAAGTGCCGAGAGGCGTCCCTCGCAGGGATGACCGGCACCCGCACGGCCGGCTCTGCGCCGGAGCCCGCACGTCCAGCCGGCGTTGCGAGGAGCGACCGGCCGGGTGAAGCTACAAAGGACTGCTGGCGTGCAATCGAGGGCAGGGATGGCCGGACTCGTCAACGCGGGCGACGACCCCGCCGAGCACCGCCGCCTCGCGGTGCTGGAGCGCTACGGCATCATCGGGGCGCCCGCACCGCCGGATCTGGACGCGATCGTCCGGCTGACCGCGCGGGTGTGCGAGGCCCCTCAGGCCGCTGTCAACATCATCTCCGCCGACCGTCAGCACCAGATCGCCGCCGTCGGTATCGCTCCCACGGTGTGTTCGCGTTCGGACTCCATGTGCGCTGTGAGCATCGCCGCCCCCGGCCAGGTTCTCGTGCCGGACGCACGGCAGGACCCCCGCTTCGCCGCCAACCCCTGGGTGACCGCCCCCACAGGCGCCGTACGGTTCTACGCCGCCTCCCAACTGCACTCACCGGAGGGCGAGACGCTGGGCACCCTGTGCGTGTTCGCCCAGGAGGTCCGGTCGCTGAGCGAGCGGCAGCGCCAAGCGCTGGACGACCTGGCCTCCCTCGTGGTGGACGTCCTGGACCTGCACCGGCACCGGCAACTGCTGCACCATGCGCTGCTGGCCGCCGATCAGGCACGGGCCGAGCTGGAGCGCTCCAACATGGCGCTGGAACAGTTCGCCGGGCAGGTCAGCCACGATCTGAAGAATCCCCTGACGGGCATCACCGGTCACGCAGGCCTGCTGGCAGAGCTACCGGGCGTCAGCGGCAACACGCAGGCGGCGGCCTTCGTCGGCCGCATCGAAGCGGCCACCTCCCGCATGAACCGCACCATCGAGGCCGCCCTGTCCCAAGCGCGTACCGGCGGACAACTGCACCTGACGGACACCGACCTCCAGGCCCTGACCCAAGAGGCCGTCGAGGACCTGCGCGAGGAGCTGACACGGACACAGGCACACGTGTGTCTGGGAACACTGCCTGTCATCTGCTGCGACGGCACGCAGATCCGCAGGCTCCTGCAGAACCTCATCGCCAACGCGGCCAAGTTCCGACGTCCCGGCCGGCCCGCGCGCATCGAGGTGAGCTGCGTCAACGACGCGGACGGCTGGAACATCCGCGTCACCGACAACGGCGTGGGAATCCCGCCCGAACAGCGCCGGCACGTCCTCGAACCCTTCGCGCGGCTGGACACCGGCGCGCCCGGCTCCGGGATCGGTCTCGCCACGTGCCTGCGGATCGCGGTGGCGCACCGCGGCACCCTCACGGTCGATGCGGCGGACGGAGGAGGGACCACGGTGACCTGCCACCTGCCCTACCCGTCCGGCATGCGCGACTGAACCGTCCGACCGCGACCGCGTCGCTCAGGAACACGAACGGGCCAGCAGGGCCTGGACCCGGCTGCCGACCTCGCGCGGGCTGAACGGCTTGGCGATGTAGTCGTCCGCCCCGGCCGCAAACCCCGCCTCCACATCGCCCTCTTCCGACTGGGCGGTCAGCAGGATGACCGGAAGCGCGGCCGTCGCCGGATCCTGCCGCAACCGCCGGCACACCTCCACCCCGGTCAGCCCCGGCATCCGCACGTCCAGCACGGCAAGGTCCAGGTCGCGGCTGCTCGCGATGCGCAGAGCCTCCGCACCGTCCGCAGCGACCACCACGGTGTGATGAGCGTTGCCCAGCTTGAAGGACACGACATCGCGGATGTCCTCGTCATCATCCGCCACCAGAATGGTCGCCACGGCACCCTCCCTGTCAGCGAACAACTCCGCGTCGCGCATCGGCCGGTCTGCGGCCCCGGGCGGCGCCCGTCGCGGCCGCGCGCCGCGACTGTCAGTATCCCGCAAGGGCACCGACCCCGCCCGGCCGCAGGCACCTGCCGCCCTTAATCGGCCCCCTTATTTCATACGGGTCGACCCGTATGATAAATCTCAGGACATGACTCCTTCACCTGCGGGGCGCGGGCGCCCGAGAGATGAGCGGTCCGGCGCCGCGATCATCCAAGCGGCTGCCGAACTGGTCGCGGAGAGCGGCTATGCGGCGATGTCCATCGGCGCGGTCGCCGCGCGGGCCGGTGTCGGCAAGGACACCATCTACCGCCGCTGGACGGGCAAGCCCGAGCTGGTCTACGAAGCGGTCTTCACCGCCGCCGACACAGCGGACCTGCCGGACACCGGCACGGTGGAAGGGGATCTGACCGCAGTGGTCCAGTCGCTGGTCGAGGAGTTCTCCACCCCCGCGGCCACAGCGGCCCTGCCCGGTCTGCTCGCCGACTTCGCCGCGACACCGCAACTGCGCGCGACGATCCGCACCCGATTCCTCCAGCCCGCCAAGGAACGGCTCGTCGCGGTGTTCGACCGGGCTGAGCGGCGCGGCGAGAGCGGCGCGGACCTGCCGGTCGACCTCGTGCTCGACACGCTGGCCGGGGCGGTCTTCTTCCACCTGGGAATCATCGGCGAACGCCCGGACGCGGATCTGGCCCGGCGCATCGCAACGATGATCGCCAAGGGAATCGAGGCCCGGTGAACGGCTGGCTGCTCACCGCGGGCACCGTCGCGGCGGCAACCACCCTCATCCACGCCACCGCCGGCGGCCGGACGGTCCTGGGCCCGCTCCTAAACAGCACGGTGGCCGCCGAGCCCAAGCACACCCTGCACGTCGTCTGGCACATGGTCACCGCCGACCTGCTGCTCAGCTCCATCGCGCTGCTGGCCCTCGCCTTCACGACCACGCCCAGCACAGCGCTCGTACTCTTCATCGCCGCCCACTACCTCGCCTACGCGGTGCTGTTCCTCACCATCGCCCTAACCGCCGACTGGCCACGCCCTCTCCTGAAACTGCCGCAGTGGCTGCTACTGCTCCCGGTCGCAGTCCTCGCCTTCATCAGCACCGCCTGAACTGCCACCCGCATGGGCGCCAACGCCGATTCGGCCTCATGGGGGTGCGGTTCGGGGGCAGTGGGGGCAGCTCGCGCCGCGCGGTCAGCGCCCGCGGCGGGCGAGAGCTAGTCGTCATGGCAGCATCCTCATCGGCGGAAGGTGCCTGATGCAGGGCTTACTGCTGCTGCGCGGATATGGCTGCTCGCCGGGGGCGCCCGCCGGGGCGGCGGACTCCTGGTGCGGGATGTCGGGAGGGGGCGGCTGGCTTGCCCGGTTCTTCGGCTCGGGCCGGCCCCGGCCGCCCGTGTCCGTCAGCGGAACGGGAACGGCGGTGTGCGCTGGGTGGATACCCGCTGCCGACACGTCAGCGGTCTCAGGGACTCTCTTCTGACGGCGGGTGCGTGGGGCGCTCGGCCGGTGCGGCGGTCCGCCTGGCCAGGAGGTCGACAGCTCGCCGGTCAGGGCTGCCCGGTTCGGCGGTGAGCAGGTGGAGGCGCAGATCGGGGTCGTCGGTGGGGGCGAAGGATTCGTTGCTGAGAGTGAGGTCGCCGACGAGGGGGTGGTGGAAGCGGGTGGTGCCATAGGTGCAGGTGGCGACCTCGTGGTGCGCCCACCAGCGCCGGAAGTCGTCGCTGCGAACGGACAGGTCACCGATGAGTGCGGGCAGGGCAGGGTCGTCGGGATGGCGGCCGGAGTAGACGTGCAGCGCGGCGATCGTGTCGCGGGCGGATCTCTCCCAGTCGGGCTGCCTGGTGCGGGCCCCGGGGTCGAGGAAGAGGTAGCGGGCCATGTTGCGCTCGCGGGCCGGGAGGGCGTCGAAGTCGGTGAACAGGGTGCGAGCCAGACGGTTGGCGGCCAGGACGTCGGTGCGGCGGCCAAGGATCATGGCGGGGACGTCGTCGAGACGGTCCAGCATCAGCCGCAGTGACGGGCGCAGGCGCTGCGGCGACTCGGGGGTCGCACGGTTGCGGGAAGGCCGCGGCGTGGCCAGGGCACGGAGGTGGGCGTGCTCGGCGGAGTCGAGCCGCAGCGCGCGGGCGACGGCGTTCAGGACGCTGTCGGAGACATTGAGGTTCCGGCCTCGTTCCAGGCGGACGTAGTAGTCGACGCTGACGCCGGCCAGTCGCGCGACCTCCTCTCGGCGCAGGCCCGGTACCCGGCGCACGCCCGCGCTCGGGGGCAGTCCTGTGTCCTCGGGGGACAGGCGGGCGCGGCGCGTGCGAAGGAAGTCCCGCAATTCAAGGTTGCCGCCGGACCCGCCGGATGATCCGCTGCTCATGCGGTCCAGCGTACGGCGGCGACACGGGCCGGTCCGGCGTTCCGAGGGGGTCTGACGGTGCCCCTCTGACACGGTGGTCCACCCCGGTGGACCTGGTTGTGTGGAGGGACGGCCGAGCGATCGTCTCACGCCGACCCCGTGCAGTGAATGGAGCACCTCATGACGACGTCCCTCCAGGTGGGCGGCATCACCGTCACCGCGCTCAACGACGGCGTGAGCCACCTGCCCCCGCTGTTCTACCCGGGCCTGGACTTCGATGCCCACCCCCACCTCCTGGAGGCCGATGGCACGCACCACATCCCCGCGGGTTGCTTCCTGGTCCAAGGGGACGGTTTCACCGTGCTGGTCGACGCCGGCACCGGGCCGGTGTCCATCCCCTTCCCCGTCGAACTGGCGGCCGCCGCCAAGATGGAGTCCGCCCCCCAGTCCATTGCGGTCGGCGGTGAGCTGCCCGGCGCGTTGGCGGCGGCAGGTGTGAGTCCCGAGGACGTGACCACCGTCCTCCTCACCCACCTGCACGCCGACCACGTCGGCTGGGTGGCCCCCGGCGGGACGCCGTTCTTCCCGAACGCCGAGGTCGTGTACGGCGCCCTCGACTGGGATGCTCTGATCGCCCCCGCGCCGGCCGGCGACCCCACCCGAGTCGTCATGGAGGGCGCCAGAAACGCTGGAGTATTGCGGGCCGTCGACGCCCCCGAGGTGGAGATCGCTCCCGGGGTCACCGCCTACCACACCCCCGGGCACACCCCTGGCCACTACATAGTGCGGATCGCCGACGGCGGCCGGGAGGCGTACCTCCTCGGAGACGCCGTCCACCACCCGCTCCAGCTGAACGACACCGGCATCTCCTTCCTCTCCGACACCGACGCCGAGCACGCCCTGAAGACCCGTGAGCAACTTCTGGCTCGGTTGGCCGGACAGGACGTCGCCATCGGCATGGACCACTTTCCCGGGCTCGGCTTCCAGCGCATCACCGTGGGCAAGGACGGGCGGGCCTGGACCGCCGCGTGAGTTCCTCGGGAACAGCGCGGAGTCGCTCGTCCGGGACCGGGCTCGGGCGAACTCGGCCGGGCAGGCGTCACAATGAGCGCGCCCAGGGCCAGCGCCGGGCCAGCAGCAGGCCACGAAAGCCGGCGATGTGGTCGATCAGCGCCCACAGCATGGTGCGGCGCGGTGCAATGCGGTCCGCCCGTGCGGCGCCGGCGATCCCCCCGGGACACTGCACGAGGGAGGCCACGGCCGGGACGACGCCGACCATGCCGAGTCCCATGCCGGGTCCCATGTCGAGCCGGTCGTGCAGGAACACCGAATGAAAGTGTCCTGCCGCATGTCCTCGACGATGCGGGGTCGGGCGGCGCCGGTGACATCCAGGACCTGGCGGCGCCGCCCCGGCCCCGGCCAGCCTCGTGAAGGCCTGTGACAGCACCAGCAAACCCCTTCACGCAGCGCACGGAGTGTGCCCCGATCGAGTGGTAGCGCGCAGATGGACTCAACGCCTTGGAAGGCGGGCTCGTTGGCAGGTCCAGTGGCAGTTTTCTTCCTACCGAGGGAGCCGGGAAAAGGTATGCGTAGTCTCAAGTCCCTTGCTGTGGCCGTGTCGAGCTTTGCTCTGGCCACCACGGGCGTCATTGCTGGCGCTGGAAGTGCCGGCGCCACTTACAGCGCCTGCATCGATACCGTGGCCGCGAACGGAGGGTTGGCGACGGCGAGCATCGTGGAGAACGCCTGTCAGGACGGAGTCGCGAAGCGATTCGACAAATGCGAGAGCGCTTTGCAGGTCACCTCCGATCCCGTGGGCAGGGGTTACGGCCCGGGCCTGTCGGAAGCGAAGGCGCAGCTGGCGTGCAAGAGGGCAGCCGTCCTGCCCGCCCCGTAACAGCAGGTAGACACCCCACCTCACCCCCCCGGAACAACACATCCGCGTCGGGGGAGAGGTGGCTGCGGCGCAGTGGAACGCCCGTCGGCGGCGGCCGCTATGAGGCGGTCTGGTGCAAAGCCGCCGGGGCCGGCTGGAGCGATCCGAGGAAGGCTCCGAGGGGACGAGGGGACGAGGGGACGGTCGCAGAGCCATGTGACGCACCTCGTCGGCCGAGACCCCCGACCTGGCCGGGGTCAGCGCCGCGGACGCGAAGCGGGTCCGCCGCAAGCTTCGCCGCCTGGGAGGCCGTCACGGGCAGCGGATGATCCTTCCCGAGGACCTCTCGCACGGGCAGGATCATCCGCCGGTCGGATCAACTGCCGTCCTTCTCCCGGCCCTCGGATGTGTCGCCCGCCTCGTACGCCCTCCGTTGCACGAAGTGCCGCTGCAGCGTCGGTACTTGCGCCGTCCGGGCCGCCCGTGCGGCTGCGGAGGTCCAGGACGGCACAGGCACGTCAGGTCGGTCGGTTGGTTCAGCCGTTGTACGCAGCGGTGACGTCCAGGACCCAGGTGATGCCGAAGCGGTCGGTCAGCATGCCGTACAGCGGTGCCCACTGCGCCGGCTCCAGCGGACGCACGATGGTCGAGCCCTCGGCGAGCTTGCCCCACAGGGCGCTGATCTCCTCGGCGTCGTCGCCGCGCACGGAGACGAAGAACGGGTTCTCGCCCTGGTTCCAGGGCAGCTGCGAGGGCACGTCGTAGGCCATGACGTGGAAGCCGTTGTCGCCGGCCACCTCGCCCCACATCACCCAGTCCGCCTCCGCCTCGTTCTGGACGGCGCCCGCGTCCTTGTACGTGACCGCGACGGTACGTCCGCCGAAGACGGACCGGTAGAAGTCCAGCGCCTCACGTGCGGTGCCCCGGAAGTTCAGGTGTGTGGTGGTCGTGACGGACATGATGTGCTCCTCGCTCGATGTGGTGACTGCACCGCCGACCGTCCCAGCTCCAGCGGCGGCTGCCGTGACCAGGAGCGATGCCCCCGAACGGCTCGTAGGCCACGATGGCAGAGGTAGAGGACAGGATGTGTCCGGTACTCCGGGAGTATGGGTGCCATGCAGAAGACATCCGCCCGGCTGCTCGCGCTGCTCTCGCTTCTTCAGACGCCCCGTGACTGGTCCGGCGACGATCTCGCCCAGCGTCTTGGCATCTCGTCGCGCACGGTGCGCCGTGACATCGACCGCCTGCGCGAACTCGACTACCCGATCAAGACCCTCAAAGGACCGGCCGGTGGCTACCGTCTGGAAGCCGGCACGCACCTGCCGCCCATGCTGTTCGACGACGACCAGGCGGTCGCCCTGGCCGTCGCGCTGCAGACCGCGGCCGCCGGCACCACCGTCGCCGAAGACGCCACCCGCGCGCTGGCCACCCTCCGCCAGGTCATGCCACCCCGCCTACGCCACCGCGTCGACCTGGTGCACATCACCACCGTCCAGCCGCCCGCGACGGCCGACGACACCCGCCAGGTCGACGCTCAGGTCCTGATGGACCTGAGCCGCGCCATCCACGCCCGCGAGGAACTGCGCTTCGACTACGGCCCGGGGCCGAGCACCTCGACCGAAGACGTCCGTCGCGTACAACCCCACCACCTGGTCACCTGGCGGCAGCGCTGGTACCTCGTGGCCTGGGACCTCCACCGCGAGGACTGGCGCACCTTCCGCGTCGACCGCATCCGGCCCCGCACACCCACCGGCCCGCGCTTCACCCCGCGTGACCTCCCCGGCGGCAGCGTCTCCACCTTCGTCACCAGCCGATTCCGCGGCAACGACGGCACCACCACCGACTGGCCCTGCCAGGGCGAAGTCATCCTCCGCCTCCCGGCCGCCGATGTCGCTCCCTTCGTCCAGGACGGAATCGTCGAGGAACTCGGCTCCCGTCATTGCCGGCTCATCCTCGGCTCCTGGTCATGGACCGGACTCGCCGCAGCCATCGGCCGCTTCGACACCGATATCGAAGTCATCAGCCCGCCCCAACTGGCCGTCGCATTCGCCGACCTCGCCGCCCGCTACGCCCGCGCCGCCCGCACCACAGGACCGGAGACCGGCCCGGCGCGGTGATCACAGAACGCACCACGCCGCTCGAGCCCGGGTGTGAGCGGTTGGGCCCCCCGGGCCCCGGCCGAGATGGCCCAGCTCTACGCCGCCTACGAGGACATCAGGCCCCAGCGCTCCGTCATCGGCATCGGACATCCCCCAGCGCCATGGTGACCGCTTCCAGGCCGCTCCGACGACGCCGACCGGCTGCATGGGGCAGCCGACGCGGACCGCGGTCACCTGCCGGGCCGGCCTCCCTGACCAGCACGGCACACGGCGGTAGCGCCCCGCGCTGACCTACTAACCGGCCCGGGCAGTCTCGCCGCGGTTTCAGCCGCCCGCGGCACCCGCCCACTGACCAGGCAGGCAGAGCGGAACGCGGCGTTCGACCGTTTCGTCAAGCTCGCCGGCCAAGGAATCACCACTGACGTGCGGCCGGAGCGCCCAGCGCTGATCGGCCGCCTTCAGGTCCGCTTCGAATTCCCGTCGGCCCACTTCACGAGGACGGCAGCTTCTGCGCCGCCCTGGCCATAAGGGCCTTTCCCTGCCACGGGCCACGTGCCGCGACATTCTCAGCGAATGCCAGGGCGTCGTAGCCTGGCCGAAGACTTCCGCCGCCCGAACGAGTCACAGTTCCAGATCGATGTGCCTCCCTCGGATGCGCGCCTGAAGCGACTCGCGGCCAGGATCCGCAGCTGGGGTGACACACCCGGCCAAGGCGGGGGGACGCTCGCTCTGGGCGCTTGACGTCGACGCAGGGTGGCGGGTAGGTGATCCGGCCGAAACCGACCTGGTAGATCGTGATCTACGTACCGTCCGGGTGGGGAACCACGGTCCGGCCGTCCGGGAGCGCCGGTAGGAATATTACCGCAATTGGGTCCGGTTTCTGGAATTCAAGCTATTTTCGGGACGCTGTGCGCCGTTCGTATGAGTGCCGATTTCCGGCCTTGTTAAAGTCGGTTACGCGGATATTTCTGCGTAATATGCGGCGGCAGTAACAGTAACGAGGCTTCCCGGGTGGCCAGTAGGTCCCGGTTTGCCATGGCCCCACAGGAAATGGCTTTTCGATGAAGTTGAAGATCCCTCAGGTAACTCACGGGCGTGGTCCGTCCGGCTTCCTGGCCTCGGCGCTCGCCGCCACGGTTGCGGCCGTGATGGTTGCCCTGACCCCGACGCAGGCAGTGGCCATCGCGACACCCGTGCCCCTGGCAACCGCCGCGGACTTCTCCGTTCTCGCCGGTCAGGGCGTCACCAATACCGGCCCCTCGGTGATCAGCCAGGACCTCGGCACGCACCCGAATCCGTCCATTACCGGATTCCCGCCCGGCCTCGTGCTGGGCGAGGTGCACGCCGGGGACGCCGTCGCACTGCAGGCCAAGTCCGACCTGGTCACGGCGTACAACCAAGCGGCGGGCCAGGCCACGGACTTCGCACTCCCGGCGGCCATCGGCAACGGCCAGACGCTGCTTCCGGGCGTCCACACCGCCGAGGTGGGGGTCGGACTCACCGGCGACCTGATCCTGAACGCCGGGGGAAACCCGAACGCCGTCTGGGTGTTCCAGATCCCCGAAGCCCTGACGACGGCTTCCAGCAGCCGGGTGCTCCTCACCAACGGCGCCTCGCCGTGCAATGTGTACTGGCAGGTCGGCAGCTCGGCCACCCTGGGCACCGACTCCACGTTCGTCGGCACCATCATGGCTCTCACCTCGATCAGCGTGAACTCGGGGGCGAACATCGAGGGCCGGGCGCTGGCCCGTAACGGCTCCGTGACGCTCGACAACAACAGGATCTTCCTCAGCGGGTGCGCGACGTCCACCAACGGCGGAACGACCACGGGAACGACCACCGGCACGACGACGGGAACGACCACCGGAACCACGACTGGCACCACCACCGGAACGACCGGTGGAGGCCTCATCAGCGGTGGCCTCGTCACCGGCGGTCTCCTGGGCGGACCCATCGCCTCACCCGGCAGCACTTCGGGCAACGTCGCCGGCAACACGTCCGGCAACACCGCGGGCAATACGGCGGGCAACACCACCGGTGGCAACGGCGGAGACAACGGCCACGGCCCCGGCAAGCCGGACCACGGCGACAAGCCCGGCAGGCCAGGCCACGGCGGCAAGCCCGGCAAGCCGGGCCATGACGACAAGCCCGGAAGGCCCGGTCACGGCGACGACTCCGACCACGGCAAGGGCCCTCATGAGGCCTACGGCTACGGCAAGCGCCCCCACGAGGCCTACGGCTACGGCGAACGGCCCCACGAGGCCTACGGCTACGACGGGACACCCAAGGGCCACAAGGGCGTCGATCACGCCAAGGGCCACGACGACTAGGCAGCGCACTGCGATCGGCCGGTTCACCTGAGAGCGGCGTGAGCGACCGACAGGGAAAGACAGGTAGGCGATGTCGAGGGGAATTGACGCAATGGGCGTCAAGGAAATTCAGCATTCCGAATCCGGATCGGTCGACCAGGAATCTCCTGACGCCACGACCACTCCGACCAAAGCGCCGAGAGGCACCCGTCCGATCAGAGCGGGCGTGTGGGTCGTAGTGGCTGCATGCCTGATGGCGAGTGTCGTCCATGTTCTTCTGGTGTTCTTGCACGTGGCACCGGCCAACACCGTCTCCAGGCGATACCAGGCGCAGATCAATGCATGGGTCTTCCCCTTCTTCGAGCAGAACTGGCGGCTCTTCGCCCCGGATCCCGAATCCGTCAACCGGCAGATCCTGGCGAGAACGGCCCGCACCACTGCCGACGGGTCGGTCCAGGTCAGTCCCTGGTACGACCTGACCGCCGTCGACGTCTCCGCGGTCGAGCACCACGTGTTCCCGAGCCACACCGCGCAGAACATGCTGCGTCGTGCCTGGTCCGGCTATACGGACTCGCACGGGGGAGACGACAGGGCGCGCACGGAACGCGCCGTCATGATGCGCAAGTACCTGACCAACATCGCCGCAGACCGCCTCGCTGCCCGAAAAGGCGGCGCCTTCGACTTCGTCCAGCTCCGTGTCGTCACACGGCCCGTCGCCGCGCCCGGATCAGCGGTCGGCGACCGCCCGTCGAAGCCCTCCGAGAACCGGCTTCTGCCCTGGTGGAAAGTGACCCGCCATGCGAAATGAGACGCACAGGACCTTCCTCGCGGACACAGACCGGTGGCTCGGTGACCGGTTCACCGCAGCATGGGACCTCCTGACCGCACGCCCGGTGTCCCTGTACGCCGCGTCGGCGCTGCGCATCGGCTACGGGCTGCTCTACCTGGTCTTCCTGCTGCGTGAGTTTCCGCACCGGGACGAGATCTGGGGCCCCGGATCTCCATGGACACCCGAGCTGGCCCAGGAACTGTTCGGACAGACGGGCTGGATCAGCGTCCTGGCCCTGTCCGACAGCCGGTACTGGCTCGAGTCCTGCTATGTACTGGCCCTCGTGACATCCGCGCTGTTCATGCTGGGCTGGCGCACCCGCCTCATGTCCGTCCTCTTCGCCGTCGTGGTGACCTCCTTCCACGCTCGCGCGATCTTCATGACGGACGGAGGTGACAACCTGATCCTGCTGATGTCCCTCTACCTCGTCCTCACTGCCTCCGGCCGACGCTGGTCCCTCGACGCGCGCAGGAACAGGAGGAAAACGGCTCGTGCCGCCAGCGCACCGCAGCCGGCGGGCAACCCTCTCGCCGACCGACTCCGCGACGGCCGGACCACGGTGGTCACGGCGGTGCACAACTGCGGCATGTTCCTCATCGCGGCCCAGGTCTGTCTGCTGTACGGATCAGCCGGTCTGTACAAGGTCCAGGGCGGCACCTGGGGCAGCGGCACCGCACTCCACTACGCACTGAACCTCGAACTCTTCCGGCCCTGGCCGGCCCTGTCACAGTTCGTCGACGAGCACACGCTCGTGATCGCCGTTGCCGGTTACCTGACCGTGCTCCTGCAGGTGGCCTTCCCGTTCGTGCTGTTCGGCAAGCTCAAATACCCGGTACTCACGATGCTGCTGGCCATGCACATCGGGATCGCCGTGCTCATGGGGCTGCCGCTCTTCTCCGCAGCCATGATCGTCGCGGACGCGGTGTTTCTTCCCGACCGCTTCTACACCGCGCTGGCCCGCTACCGGCGAGAGGTGAGACGGCGGAGGGACCGGGCAGCACCGGCACGAGTGGCGGACACCGGAGGAGTACCCGCCCAGGGCGGACCCGGCGGCGCCCACGGCCCTCAGAGACGACCGGCCGTGCTTCCCGCCGAGCACAAGGACACACACGGCCGCCCTGAGACCACATCCGCTCACCTTCCCTCCGAAAGGTGCTGACAACGCTGCTGCGGCAGACGCCCATGGAGACCTCCCAGGGCTTCCCTTCGCCCTCCCAGGGGCTTTCCTTCGGATCACGTCGCTGACCAGATGAAGATGGCAAAAGTCGGGCTCGGTGGTGCAAGGTGACCTGTCCGGGTACCGGAATCGGTACTGATTTCCCGCGCCACCGGGCGAGGTCCTGCGGCATCGGGCAATGGAGGAGTCGCTGTGACTGTAGGAGAGCCGGATGGCGGGCGGGTCTCTCGGCTGCCCGAGGGCCGAAGCGGCCGGGGTCGGGCGATGACGTTGGCGGGGACGTTGGAGGCGGCGGAGGCCGCGGCGCCGGTGGAGTCACTCGATGTGGTCGCCCGCCTGCTCCAGGAGCACCTCGGGGCGGTGTCGGTGTCGTTCCTGATCACCGACTTCACCGGCAGTTCGGTCGTGCGGCTGGGGGCGGCGGGCAGCGTCGACACCGACGAGCCCGCCCGGAGGATCACGCTGCGCGGCACCCTGTACGACGACGTGATCCGTACCCAGCGGCCGGGCGTTCAGGACGAGGGCGAGGGCGCTCTGGTGCGGATCGTGGCCCCGGTGACCAACCGCGGGGACGCCATCGGGCTCCTCGAACTGTTCCTGCCGGCAACGCCCGACGCGGAGGTGATGCGAGAGATCGGTGAGACCGCGCACGCGCTGGCGTACATCGTGATCGCCAACCGGTCCTTCACCGACGTCTACCAGTGGGGACGCCGGACCAAGCCCTTGAACCTGGCCGCGGAGATCCAGCACCGGCTGCTCCCGGCGTCGCTGGCGTGCGAGGCGGCGCAGTTCACGGTGGCCGGAGCGCTGGAGCCGGCCGACCACGTCGGGGGCGACACCTTCGACTACGCCATCGACCGCGACACCGTCCAGCTCTCCGTCACCGATGCCATGGGGCACGATGTCGAGGCCGCGCTGCTGGCCACCCTCGCGGTGGGCGCCCTGCGCCGGGCACGGCGGGCCGGCGCCGATCTCGCCGAACAGGCCCGCCAGGCCGACGAGGCCCTGCGCGAGCACGGCCACAAGGGCTACGTCACCGGTCAGCTCCTGCGCATCAGCCTGATCGACGGCACGACCGAGTTCATCAACGCGGGGCACCCCTGGCCGCTGCGGATGCGCGACGGCCAGGTGCGGGAGATCACTCCGGCTGTCGACATGCCGTTCGGTTTCGACGCTCCTCATACCTACCGTGTCCAGTCGCTGGACCTGCGTCCGGGGGACCGGCTGGTGATGCTGACCGACGGCATGCTGGAGCGCAACGCAGGCAGCCTCAACCTGCCCGACCTGATCGTGCGCACCCGCCCGCTGCATCCCCGCGAGGCCGCCCGCACCATCATCGCGGCGATCGTCGACGCCAACGACGCCCACCTGCAGGACGACGCGACCGTCATGTGTCTGGACTGGCATGGCACCAGCCACTTCCAGCGGGACGCCGCCACCGGCGCCGACCTCACCGACGCCTCACAAGCGTCAGGGACGGCACGGACCACGCCCGGGCAGTGACCCTGAGCGTTTGGTGGCGACCGGCCGAGCAGCAAGAGGCCCTTGCTGTCCCCGTGTCCCCGTCAGCCACCCGGGTCGGGTGCCGCTGAAGGGGCGTGAGCGGTTCAGGCGGCCAAGGCCTCGTTCAGGGTGGGGTGGCATTCGATGATGTCGTCGACGCCGACGATGTGCAGGACGTACAGCACGGAGTCGGTGGGTCCGGCCAGGCGGATCCAACCGTCGGCCCCGGTGACGGCCTGGTAGGCGGCGATGAGGATGTTGACGCCGGTGGAGTCCATGAAGGTGACCCGGCTCATGTCGATCACGATGCGGGGCCGGGCGGTGCCGGTGACATCCAGGGCGCGGCGCAGCTGATCGCCGGTGTGGTGGTCGATCTCCCCGGTCACGGTGAGCACGTGGGTGCCGTCCGTGACGGTGGCCACCACCGACAGCCTCCCGTCCGGCGCGGCCCGCCCGGTGTCCAGTTCTCGCCCCTCAGTCATTAGGTGATACTTGCACATCAAGACCTTCGGCCCGAAGTGCTGCCCTGCACGTCCGGGCGATGCTGCCGCGCCGGTGGGGGAGCCGGTGCGGGGGAGTGGTGCGTGTGCCGCACGGGTGCGGGTACGCGCGGGGGTGTGAACGGGGTAGCGAAAGCGGGCCGTGATGGAACCATTGCCTGTGAATGAGGACGACGGCACCGCACGAAGCGAGCAGAGCATGCAGACCACGGTGGCTCTGGAAGGTGACGGCACGGTCATCGCCCAGGCCCGTCATCTGGCATCGCAGTTCCTCACCCGGGTCCAGGGCGAGCAGGGCCTGCCCGTCTCGCAGCGTGCGATGGATCTGACGCAGCTGGTGGTCAGCGAGCTGGTCACCAACGCCCGCAAGTACGCGCCCGGCCCGGTGCTGATGGATCTGCGCATCGTCGGCGACACGGTCGAGGTGGCGGTGTGGGACTCCGAACCGGTGCTGCCGGTGGCCCGGGCCGCGGATGCCGGACGGGTCGGACAGCACGGGCTGGAGATCGTCATGGCCGTCGCTCAGGCCTTCGAAGTCCGCCGCGAGCCGGTCGGCAAGCGCATCACCGCCCGTATCGCCCTGCTGGACGACCCCGGCGGAGCCCTCGCAGGACGCAACCCCCTGTAGCGCCACCCGGGCATCCGGTGGCGGCCGGCCGCGGAGCAAGGCCGACCAGACCCGCCCCGCGTTACGTGCCAGTCATCCGTCCAGTACGCGGGAAGGCAAGGACGCCAGGTCCTCCCCCATCTCCTGCTGAAGACTTGCGGGTTGCTGCTGCGCATCGCCCCCGGACCGGGAGCGGATGCTACCGGGCCCGGCCACGCAGGCGCAGGCTCAGCCCCTCAGCCCGAGTATCGCGCCTAGGGCGACGGCACCGTCGGCGCCGCGAACCGCTTCCGATGTCGTCGTGCGGCTCCGAGCCGAGCCACTGCGCGGCGAGCATCGGCACCCACTCCGCCGCCGCTTCCGCCGGCATCCCCGCCCGCTCCGAGAGGACGCGCTCGAGGCGGGCTTCGCCGCAGAAGGCGGTCAGTGCCCCGATCTCGCGGAGATATGTCAGAGGAGTCGGCAAATTGTCGGTTCGATCATGCTCATGATTGTGTAATTTCGCCGACCCGCGTGTGATAGCGCGCCGTGGCCTGAAGTCATACTGAAGGAGCACGTTGTGTGCCCCGTGCCATGCACGCCGTAGAGACAGCGGTAAGGAAGCCACAGCGATGCTTGTACCAGGACGGGAACCACTGCCGGCGGCTCGAAGACCCGGGGACGGGTGGCCGTTGCCGGTACGGGCTTTCGTGGACGCGCTGGAGCGGCTGCCCGAGGCGGTGTCCGTGTCCGTCGCCGTGCGCGGTGCCGCTGGGCAGGCCGTGGACATGCGCGTGGAGTACATGAACAGGGCGGCACGATCGCGGCAGCCGTCTCCGGAGGCAGCCGTCGGCGGGCTGTGCAGCCAGTTGTGGCCCCAGATGGTGGACAACGGCTCCTTCGCCGCGTGCATGCGGGTGCTCAATACCGGAGTTGCCGAACACGGCGCATTCACCTGGACGCAGGATGCGACGTACCGGCCCGCCGACTACGAGTACCAGGCACTCCGGATCGACGGCGACCGCCTTCTGTGGGTGCTGCGGGACAACAGCGCCCGCGTACTGCGTGCCGAGCTGCTCTCCTCCGTCACCACCGATCTGGCCCGTGCGACCGACACGGACCAGGTACTGCGCACTCTGACCACGCAGATCATGCCGGCAGTCGGCGCCACGGTCGGCGCTGCGGTGCTGAACGAGCCGGACAGCAACACTTACGTCGTCCGTCACATTCACGACGCCGAAGAAGGGCCACGCCCACCTGTCCCCTTCAGCGTGGACGCGCCGTACCCCATGGCGCACACCGCTCGTACCGGACTACCGCTGTACTTCAGCACCCCGGCCGAACGCAGCAGTGCCTTCCCCGAAGCCGCGCGCTTCTTCAGCGACCGTCATCAGGCGACCGCGGTGCTGCCCCTGCAAGCACGCGACGCACTCCTCGGAGCCGTCAGCTTCCACTTCGCCGTCCGGCACTCCTTCGACGACGCGGAACAGGCTTTCCTCACCGCCTTGGTCGATCACTGCGCACAGGCCGTCGAACGCATCCGGCTGCAAGCCACGCTCGACAACGCGCACGCACAGTTGCAGGTCCTCGCCGACCTGGGACGACTCCTGCCCACCTCACTGGATCCGAGCACCACCTTCGACAACATCGTGGAAGCGGTCGTCCCCCGCATCGCCGACGGATGCGTCATCCACCTCCTCGACCGGGCCGGGCAACCCCATTTGGCCACCGCGCGCCACCACGACCCCAGCCAGGAAGAGGACCTTCGCTCCTTGCTGGACCGGTTCCCCCCACAGCTCGACGCCGAAGGCGGCATCGGCGCTGTCATACGCACCGGACGGCACGAGCTCATCACGAATGTGCCCGGCACCCTGGACCGGCTGGCCCGCAGCGACGAGCACCGAGCGGCGATGCGCCGCCTGGTCCCTGCCGCGTCATGGCTTGCCGTGCCCATGACCCACACCGGCAGTGTCATCGGCTCCATGGTCCTCATCCAGTCCGCGACCGCCTCCACCCTCTTCACCCCCTCGGACATTCCCTTCGCACAGGAACTCGCACAACGGGCCACCCAGGCCGTCACCAACGCCCGCCGATACGCGGAACAACACCATGTGGCCCACACGCTCCAGTCCAGCTTGCTGCCGGGCAAGCTCCCCGACCTTCCCGGCGTCGAACTGGCCACTGCTTACCACCCCGGAGCCCAAGGCACCCTCGTGGGCGGCGACTTCTACGATGTCGTTCCCACCGGTGACAACACCTGGTTGATCGCCATCGGTGATGTGTGCGGCAAGGGCCCGCTGGCCGCGGCCCTGACCGGACTCGTCCGGCACACGGCCCGCGCCGCGGCCCGAACCGACAGTCATCCCGCCGCGGTCCTGCAAGCGATCAACACCGCCATGCTCGCCGAGGACGAGAGACCGGGCTTTTGCACCGCCGCCTACGCCCGGCTTCGGCTCGGCGAACGCGCTGCCACGCTGACTGTGACCCTGGGTGGTCACCCCCGGCCGCTTCTGCGCGACGCCAGTGGCCGCATCACCGCGATCGGCCGACCGGGAACCCTCCTCGGGATGACTGCCGCGCCTCGATGGCACACCGTCGAATACCGGCTTCTTCCCGGTGATCTGCTGTTGCTCTACACCGACGGTGTCACCGAACGGCGAGCGCCGGAGGCGATGCTGGGTGAGGAGGGCATCCAGCGTGTGCTGCGCTGCACCCGGAACAGCTCCGCCAAGGACGTCGTGACCACCCTCGAGCAAACGATCATCGACTACACCTCTCGCCCGCTCGACGACGACTTCGCGGTCCTTGCTCTGCGCCTGCTGTAACCGATGTGCCTGACAGAAGCACTTCCGAAGCCGCCGCCGCTTGCTTCAGGAACCCTGCTGTCCTAAGCGGTGGATACAGGTCACTGGAGGAGAACCTGCCCGAACCCTCACGACGGCGGACGCCGCCCCAGAGCTGTGGCTGGGAAGGAAGAGGGGGGCAGACCCGAGGTGCTGCCAGCAGGCCTGCCGGACCAGGTGCTCCTGTGCAGCTGGCGCCCGAACCCCACGGTGAGACGGGGCCGGTCGCCGTACTGGGGTCCGGGCCGAGGTAACGCCGGACACCTCTCGCGCGCCGGATCTTTACAGCCCAGGCCTCGCTTCCTCAACGTACAGGCGTGTCAGCGTACCGCTGAGGGTGACTCGGCAGGTGAGGGGTGGGGACGTAGCCCCTCGGGTTCTTCGCCGGCCGGATGGCACGGCCGGCGAAGAACCTCCACGGCTTGCATGTGATCTTCGCGCAGGTGGCAGGTCTTGCGGCTCCGTGACCGGGCAGGCGTACTGGAAACAGGATCTCGCCCCCACGATGGAGACTCCGGCGATGACGACTTCCCGCCCACAGCACCACATGCCCGTGAACGGTCGTGAGGACGTGGTGGCCCGGCTGGAGCGGGAGAACGCGCAGCTGCGCCATGCGGTCGCTTCCCACGCCACGGTCGACCAGGCCATAGGCGTCCTGCTCGCCGAGCACCGGCTCGAGCCCGCGGCCGGCTTCGACGTGCTGCGCGAGGTGTCCCAGCACACCAACATCAAGCTGCACATGGTCGCCGAAGCAGTCATCGAGAGTGCCCTGCGCGAAGAACCTTTGCCGCAGCCGGTCGACCAGGAGCTGCAAGCGGCCCTGCAGCGACACTCACACACCGGCAGCAGCCGGCACCACCCCGGCTAACTGATCGTTTCGCCCGTCGCTGCGGCCGTCGGATCGAGCAGAGAGCGGGCATGCAGACGTCTTTCCCTCAATGGCGTGAGGCTGAGACGTGGGCGATCCCCGGGCCTGCGCCGAGGGACAGCGAGGGCGCCGGGGGACAGCGAGGGCGCCGGGGGGAGCCAAGTCGCCGAAAAGAGCGACGCCCTTGGACGGCCTGCCCCTCATCGCGGCTGAACCCCGCGGCCCGCGAGCGAGACCTGGTCGCCTCCGCTTCACCGCTCGGCGTTCCTACCCTCGTGGACGGGGACGGCTTCGCGTACCGCACCGGGGCCCGGACCGGTTTGAACTGGGCGCGCTGGGTCACGGACCCCGCGGTCGGCAGGTCGCTGAGCGGCTGGCGCCGGAGATGCGGACCTGGGATCGCGAGTACCGCGGCGACCGCGCGCACATCGAGGTCCACCTGGCCGGGACGCCAGACCGCCGACTTCCCGCGGGCCGGGTCATCGACCGGCAGCACTCGCGGGTCACGATCTGCTGGCGGTCGCGCCCACAGCGTTGTGACCAGAGGGGGGGCACAGCACATCCCCCTAGCAGATCGGAGGAGGACGGGATGACCCCGCAGGACAGCTCCATCTCGAAGGCGCGACCGACCACGCGGCGGACGGCGGGTCGGACTTCGACCTGAGGATCGAGACGTTCGCCTCTGCGGCTGTCCCCGGCGCGCTGCTGAACGACACCAGTGATGGCTGCGGCCCGTCATGCCGTTCCGCCTGCTCGACCAGCACCTGCATCGGCGGCTGACCTGTCGCCCGGGGGCGGTCCGAGCAGCCGGCCGGTCCGCCCCTGGGCCCGCTGATCCCTGAAGTGGGCCCGCGGCTGTAGGTTCTCGCGCGCTGCAGGCACCGTGCCCCCGTGGTGAAGGTCCCGCGGCCCCGCCCGTGGAGTGATCGCGCGGTGAAGCCGAGAGACGCGGGGGCGTTGCGGACGCGGGGGTGTGTCACCCGATCTTGCATTTCAGGGTGCCGGTAACGAGCGGCGAACCAGGTGACAAGTAACCCGTCAGATCACTTGGTCGAAGATGTTCTACGCAGAAGAGGCCCCCGGCCGTCGCCGGGGATGCCGTGGCTGTGCAGGTCAGCCGAGGGTCTTGTGGGGGCCGCCGTCGGCTTGAGCGCAGGCGCCTTCGGGAGCCGCACTGGCCTCTTCGGGTGTGGTCCCGTCGGCCAGCTGCTGCAGCCATTCACGCAGCAGTGCCGTTTCCGTGGCTCGCAAAGGCACCCCGGCGGCCGCAGCCGTGGGTCCGGTGGTGAGTGCGGTCTGAAGTGCGGCGTCGAGGGCTAGTGCGCGCGAGGCCAGGTCCGACCCGGATGAGGGGGGCGAGTCCGTGGTGACCGAGGCGATGACCGTGTCCCGCAGCCGTGCCGAAGTGGTCAGGTCCCGCCTCGAGGGCTCTTCGCCGATCAGGGCCAGCGTGACACCGGTCGTCGCCGCGTGGATGACACGGGTGGCCTTCTCCACCGGAACGCGAAGGCGCCCGGCCTCGGCCGCCCGGCCCAGCAGTTCCACGAGCAGGGCGTGCGCCTCGTCCGCGGCCGGGGGCCGCCGCCCGGGCTGCACCGTGCCGTACATGAGCATGTAGAACGCGGGGTGCTGCACTCCGAACTCGACGTGCAGGTCCCAGCCGCGGTAGAGGTCTGCGACCGGGTCGTCCGGGGTCAGCGCCAGCGCCTCTCGCTTCTCGGCCAGGTACATCTCGAACCCGTAGGCGGCCAGCTCGGCCAGGAGCCCGTCCTTGTCGTCGAACATCCGGTACAGCGCCGGGCCCGTAATGCCCGCGGCTGCGGCGACTGCGCGCGTGGAGAGCGCCTCGCTGCCGCCCTCCTCCAAAAGCTTGGCGGCCACCTGCAGCACCTGGCGCCGCGCGGCCCGTCGTTCCTCGTTCATGGAGCAACGATATCTCAGTTTGCGTATCGCCGCCTTATCAATGCTACGGTTCAACGCGTAACGACGATCCGCACGGCTGGTGGTCGGCGCCGGCCCGAGATTCCTGAGCATGCGCGGCACCCGGCCGGGGACGTCGGTCCCCACGCGTGGAGCAGTGCGGCCGACCACCGCAACGGACAACTCGTCGTCCGCCGGCACCACCCGCGCGCTTGAGAACCCGCTGCTCGATACCGAACACGCCGCCGTCGCGGCAGGAGAGGAACACCCCCCATGTCCGAGATCTCGATCGTCATCGCGTCGCATTCCGGCTACGGCCACACCGCGCAGATCGCCACGGCCGTCGCGGACGGAGCGCGCTCCGTCGCCGGGGCGCACGTCCACCCCGTGGACGTCGCCTCCCTCAGCGACGCCGACTGGGAACTGATGGACGCCGCGGACGCCATCGTCTTCGGCACCCCCACCTACATGGGCACCGCGTCGGGGGCGTTCCACGCCTTCGCCGAGGCCACCAGCAAGCGGTGGATGACCCGCGCCTGGAGCGACAAGCTCGCGGCGGGATTCACCAACTCCGGCTCCATGAGCGGCGACAAGCTGCACACGCTGCAGTACCTCTCACTCCTGGCGGCCCAGCACGGAATGCTCTGGGTGAGCCTGAACCTCCTGCCGGGCTGGAACACCACCACCTCCAGCCCCCAGGACGACAACCGTCTCGGCTTCTACCTCGGCGCCGGTGCACAAAGCTTCAACGACACACCCGAGGTCCACGACGCAGACCTGGGCACCGCCCGCCACCTCGGCCGGCGCGTCGCCGAACAGACCCGGATCCACCGCGCCGGACTGGCCGTCGCAGCGCAGTGACACAACGGCCCGGCAGACAACACCTTTCGGTTCCTTTCCAAGGAGTGCGTCATGCACCATCGGACACTGGGAAGCCAGGGCCTCAATGTCTCGGCGATCGGTTACGGCGCGATGGGCCTGACGATGGCCTACGGCCCCACCGACGAGGAGGCCGGCATCGCCGCCCTCCGCCGCGCCCACGACCTGGGCGTCACCTTCTTCGACACCGCCGAGATGTACGGCTGGGGCACCGGCTCCAACGAGATCCTGGTCGGCAAGGCGGTCAGGGACTTCCGTGACGATGTGGTCCTGGCCACCAAGTTCGGTGTCGACATGTCGGTTCCTCCGGAGCAGATCGGCGGCCCTGTCAACAGCCGGCCCGACAACATCCGCAAGGTCGCCGACAACAGCCTGCGCCACCTCGGCGTGGAGCACATCGACATCTTCTACCAGCACCGCGTCGACCCCGAGGTGCCCATCGAGGAGGTCGCAGGCACCGTCAAGGCACTGATCGATGCGGGAAAGGTGAAGTACTTCGGCCTCAGCGAGGCCGGACCCGAGACGATCCGCAAGGCACACGCCGTACAGCCGGTATCCGTCCTGCAGACCGAATACTCCCTGTTCGAACGTGACGTCGAGCAGATCTTCCCCGTCCTGAA
Organism: Streptomyces sp. NPDC085931; assembly: GCF_044540565.1. Taxonomy (NCBI): domain Bacteria; kingdom Bacillati; phylum Actinomycetota; class Actinomycetes; order Kitasatosporales; family Streptomycetaceae; genus Streptomyces; species Streptomyces sp. NPDC085931. The sequence goes on along the minus strand of NZ_JBITSK010000003.1, from coordinate 31,390 downwards.
CGAACTCGGCATCGGCTTCGTCGCCTACTCGCCCCTCGGTCGCGGGTTCATCACCGGCGCCGCCAAGCCCGCCGACCAGTACGAAGCCACCGACATCCGCACCGTCGACCCGCGCTGGCAGCCGGGCAATTTCGAGAGGAACGTGGAAGCCGTCGACCGGCTCGCCGAGCTCGCGGCGGCCAAGGGAGCCACCGTCTCCCAACTCGCCCTGGCCTGGCTCCTGACCCGGGGCGAGCACATCGTGCCCATCCCCGGCACCCGCAGCCCGAAGCGCATCGAGGAAAACGTCGGCGCCGCCGACCTCAGCCTCACCGACGCCGACCTCAGGGCCATGGGCGAGATCCTGCCCCACGGCGGCTTCGGCGCCCGCTACGCCGAGGGGCATGTGCCCTCCTGGATCTGATGATCCACCTTCGGACAGACGCCAGGTAGGCGTGCTCCGGTGAGACCGGGGTGCCGGTCGGGACCTTGCCAGTGCGGAGAGGGCTGGGGAAGGATACGGCTTTTGGATCAACAACCAGGCCCCGGGCACACGCGCCCAGTTCCTGGATGAGAACAAGGACGTCCTCTCCAGCACGCCCGGCGCCTACTCCGCCAGCTCCAGCTACAACTGGACGCTTGTCTGGTACGTCCGCAGCTGCTGGTTGCGTGAAAAAGGCCCCGGGATCTGCTCGGGTGATGGCGAATGTATGGCCAAGTCCCGGAGTCCTGGCCGGGCTCCGTGGAAGCCTCGCCCTGTGGTGCGGGCCCCGCTCCTTCCCGGGCGGGGCCCGCAGTGGTTGGGCCAGGGCCGGCTGGTGAGCCGTTCGCGCCGGTGACGGTGGCATGGGGTGGGCGGTGTGCACTCGATGATCTCGTCGACGGTGGCCGGGGACAGCTGCGCCGGGTTGGCCGTCCTCACCGTCTGGCGAGGAGGCCATGTGGGCGGCGCGCCAGTCGCCGTCGTTCCGCGGACCTCCAGCCCGGCGTGATGGCCGGCGCCCCGACCGCCGCGGCCGCAGCCAAGCCGTCCGGCAGAGGTCGATGCCTGGCCGAACCGCTGGCGTAACGCTCAGCGGGGCCTGAGTCCGTCGACGACGACGCCCAGCATCCGGTCGAGCTGGGGGCGCTGCTCGGGTGCGCCGGCCACGGAGAGCAGACCGGCGAGGATGGCGCCTACCTCGACCGGGTCGATGTCGCTGCGCAGTTCCCCTGCCGTGGCGCCGGCCTCGAGCACCATCGCCAGGATGTGCTGGACCTCGTCGCAGACCGGTCCGGTGCCGAAGCGTCCGGTAGCGCTCATGGCGACCAGGGCTTCGCAGATGCCGCGGCGTTCGCCGGCCCAGTCGGCGAATCGGAGCATCCACGCGTGGAGGGCCTGGGCGGGCGGCTTGGTGGCCAGGAGGGTGTGCGCGTCTTCGCGCAAGGGGCGGATCTGGTCCCGGTAGACCTCTTCGACCAGATCCTCTCGGGTGGGGAAGTGCCGGTACAGGGTGGCGTTCCCCACTCCCGCGCGTTTGGCGATCGCGTCCAGCGAGATCGGGCGTCCGGAGGCGAAGGCCTCGGCGGCCGTGGCGATCAGCTGCTCGCGGTTGCGCTGCGCGTCGGCGCGCAGGGTGCTGCGTGGAGGTGTCATGACTTTCGCGATCGTGAGTGTCGGATGAGGCTCGGGAACGATTCGGGGATGTCCCCGGTTCAGTGTACGGTGAGATAACCGGGGAGGTCCCCGTTTGAGGGTGGTCTCACCCCCCGCTTCAGCGACGAAAGGTTTGCCATGCCCACAGCGCTCATCACCGGGGGCACGACCGGGATCGGCAGAGCGACGGCCGAGCTGCTGCACGCCCGCGGCTACCAGGTCGCGGTCACCGGACAGAATCCCGAATCCGTCGCGCGGGCGCAGTCCGAGCTGCCCGGTGACGTGCTCGTCGTCCGATCCGACGGGCGCGTGCTCTCGGACACCGACGCCCTGATGTCGGCGGTGTCGGCACGGTTCGGATCGTTGGACCTGCTCTTCCTCAACGCCGGGATCTTCCGCCCGGCACCGGTTGCCGAGGTGACGGAGGAATCGTTCGACGAGCACGCCGACCTCAACTTCAAGGGCCAGTACTTCACCCTCCAAAAAGCCCTTCCCCTCATGAACGACGGCGGCTCGATCGTGCTGACCGTCGGCATCGGATCCCGTCGCGGCACCCCTGGCGCCACGGTGGGGGCGGCGACACGCGGCGCGCTGCTGGCCATGCTGCCCTCCCTGGCCCTCGAATTGGGCCCGCGCAGGATCCGCGTCAACGCCGTGAGCCCCGGGGCCACCGACACTCCGCTGCTCACCAAGCTGGGGGTGACCGAGAGCGGCCGGGACGCCATGCGCTCGAAGATCCCCTTCAAGCGCTTCGGAACCAGCCAGGAGGTCGCGGAAGCAGTCGCCTTCCTCGCCTCGGACGCCGCCGGCTACATCACCGGCCAGGACCTCACCGTGGCCGGCGGCTACGGGCTCGGCGCCTGAAACCCGGGCGAGTCGACCACCGATTCGCACCCCTCGAACGCCGCGAACCACACCTCACAGGAGGACACGATGGCACTCACCCTCGACACCTATCGGCTGCTGGGCCGTTCCGGACTCCGGATCTCACCGCTGGCGCTGGGCACGGCGACCTTCGGCACCGAGTGGGGCTGGGGCGCCGAACGCGACGAGGCGCGCAAGCTCTTCGACCGCTACACCGAACTCGGCGGCAACTTCTTCGACACCGCCAGCACCTACACCAACGGCAGCTCCGAGCGGCTGCTCGGCGAATTCGCCCGCACCGACCGCGACAAGCTGGTACTCGCGACCAAGTACTCGACGCTGCGTCAGCCCGGTGACCCGAATTCCGGGGGCACCCACCGCAAGAGCATGCTGGCGTCGGTGGAAGCCAGCCTGCGGCAGCTGAACACCGACTACATCGATCTGCTCTACGTGAACGTATGGGACTTCAGGACGCCCGTGGAGGAGATCCTGCGCGGCCTGGACGACCTGGTGAGGCAGGGCAAGGTCCTGTACGTGGCGATCTCCAGCGCCCCGGCCTGGCAGGTGTCGCGCATGCAGGCGATCGCCGACCTGCGCGGCTGGTCACCACTGGTCGCACTGCAGACCGAGTACAGCCTCATCGAGCGCACCGCGGAACGTGACCTGATCCCGATGGCACGCGAGATGGGACTCGGAGTGGTCCCCTTCTCCCCCTTGGGCGGCGGGGTGCTCACCGGCAAGTACAGCCGGGAGGACCAGAACCAAGCGGGCTCCGTGGCCGGCGAAACCGCCGGCGACCGCAAGAGCCTCAACGTCGCCCTGGGATGGGTCACCGACCGCAACCTCGCCATAGCCGCCGTGGTGAAGCAGGTGGCCTCGGAGCTGGGCCGCACACCCGCCCAGATCGCACTGGCCTGGACCCTGAACGCCCCTGGCGTGACGGCACCCATCATCGGCGCCCGCACCATCGCGCAGCTGGAGGACAACCTGGGTGCCCTGCAAGTCGACCTCACCCCTTCCCAGTTGGCCCGCCTCGACGAGGTCAGCACCATCGACCTCGGCAATCCGCACGGCCTGCTCGCCAGCGATCACATCCGCACGGTCACCACGGGCGACATGAAGATCGAAACCCTCGGGTGAGTTCGCTCCATGAACGGCGGCATCCACCTGTACCGGCAGGTTTCGATGATGGAACGGAGCAACCTCGGTATGAATAAGTACGGCGACAAGAATGTGGTGATCACGGGTGGCAGCAGCGGCATGGGGCTCGCGCTGGCGGAGCTGCTGGCGCAAGGCGGAGCCCGCGTGGTCATCACCGGCCGTTCTCAGGCCAAGCTCGACGCAGCGCGCGAGCGGCTCGGCGAGAACGCCGTGACTGTCCGGGCGGATGTGGCCTCCCTGCCCGACCTGGATATGCTCGCCGACCGTGTAAAAAGCGAACTCGGCTCGATCGAAGCCTTGTTCGTCAACGCCGGCATCTCACCCCTCACGCCGCTGAAGTCGACGACCGAGGACGTGTACGACGAGCTGTTCGCGATCAACGTCAAAGGCGCCTTCTTCACCGTGCAGAAGCTCGCTCCGCTGCTGAGCGCGAACGCCGGCATCGTCCTCACCACCTCCATCGCGAACGTCATCGGCATGGTGGACACCAGCGTCTACGCGGCCGGCAAGGCGGCGCTGCGCTCGATGGCCCGCACCTTCTCCCGGGAGCTGCTTCCACGGGGAATCCGTGTCAATGCGATCAGCCCGGGTCCCATCGACTCGGGCATTCTGGAAACGATGAACCTGTCCGAAGAGGCCGCTGACCAGTTCAGGGCGGAGCGGACCGCGAGCAACCCCATGAAGCGCTACGGCACGGTCGAGGAGTTCGCCAAGGCGGCCGCCTTCCTCGCCTTCGACGCCACGTACACCACAGGCATCGAGCTGGCCGTGGACGGCGGCGAAACCCAGCTGTGAGCTCGTCTGCCGATCATCCACGGGCGTAAGGCCCACTTCCACGGCGGTTTCAGGGGGGAGCCCTCGACAGGGGGTCGTGTGGATCAGGCCATCGGACTCCGACGATCCGAGGGAGGGGGCTGCTGGCGCCTGGAGCCGTTTGGTGGAGAGCATGGCCCTCATGGCCCTCATGGCCCTCATGGCCCTCATGGCCCTCACGGCATTCCTTTGGTGCTCGATCTGTGCCCCGACGGTCGGCACGTCAGGTATCCGCTCCCCTTGCCCTCGGTAGCGGCCACGGCTCGCTCCCCACTCAGTCGGGTATCCGTCCCGTACCGGCCGGTGCGCACGCGGCTTCACCGGGCACCGGTGCGGCCGGACGCCCGACAGGTGGAGGCGCGCCGACCGGCGTCGAGAGGTGGCCCGGACCCGCTCGACAGCGGAATCGACACACCAGGGGCGTGCGCGTTGGCGGCCCACGCTCCCGACGTGCGCCCCACGCTCCCACTGGTCTCTCCGGCCAGTCCGATTCCGGTGGCCACATCCGCCTCGTCCCCTAGGGTGAGGCTCCTCGGCTCGCTTGCGGCCGCAGACACCCGAACAGGCAGATGGGAGCCGTGCCTTGGGGTCCGCGCTGTGCGACATCCGGTGGCGAGCCGCCGTATGACAGGGGGGACTCATGGATCTCAGCAAGAGGGAGCAGGGCAGGTCGCGCTGGCAACTCGGACCGCGTTGGGTCGAATTGTGCGTGGTCAGCGTCGTCACCATCGCGACGGGCTTCGTCACCGGCCGGGTGAGCGAGAGCCGCAACCAGGCGGACGGCCCGGAGCCGGCCGCGACCGTCACCGTGCGTGCCACAGAGACCGTCACGGCCTCACCGAAGCCAACGGCGGGCGCGGAGGGCACCGAGGGCACGGAAGGGACCTCGGACCCGGACAACTCCGGGACGGCGGACGCCTCGTCGGGACGCCCCGCACAGGTGCACCTCTCCGAACTCGACTCCGTCGACTACCGCGGGTACTACGAGAACGACCCGGTGCAGATGTTGGGGGATCCCTACCCCAAGAGCGTCAAGATCGGCTGTGCGACCGACGACGACGACAGCGTTACGTACAACACCAGCGGCTACACGGCGCTCAAAGCGACCTTGGGCATCCCCGCCGACGCCGACAACGCGATCGGCTCGGTCGCCCGCGTCAAGGTGTTCGGCGCCTCCGGCGAACAACTCGGTGACGGGGTCGACTTCCGGTCCAGCGACACCGCCGACCTGTCCGTCGACATCTCCGGCCAGGACCAAATCAAGATCACCTGTGCGCTGGTGAAGTCGGGCGACCCGGACCGCTCCAAGACGACCGGCGGTCTCGGCGACGCCGTGCTGACCTCCTGAGGGGCCCTCATGCTGCAGATACCGCACGAAGACGCAGAGAAGATCCGGACCCTGTGCGGACCTGCCGTCCTCGAGGGGGTCGTCCGTCGGGCCGAAGAGACCGGATGGACGGACCTGTCCCTGCGGCGGCCACCGTGGACCGTGCCGGGCAACAGCTACACCGGTGCGGTGCTGCTCGCCGTCGATATCGCGCCGCCGCCCTGGCAACTCGTGGTCAAGGTGGTACCCGACGGCGCGCCCGGAAGGGAGGCGGAGGCGCTTGCGGACGCGCTGGCCGCTGTCCCGGAGTTCTCCCGGCGGCACCTTTCCGGGCAAGCCTTCGCACCCCTGCACCTGGCGGACGGCAGAAGTGTGCTGTTCCAGGAGATCGCCGGCGGCAGCCTGCGCGACGCGGTGCCCGCCGGATCGCTCGGCGGCAAGGACATGACCGGGGTCATCGAGCACGTGGTCAGCGGGCTGCTGACCGAGTGGAACGGCCCCGCGCTCCGACAGGCCGTGCCCGAGCCGGTGACGGTGTCCGATTTCCTCCGCCGCGAGTTGGGCACAGTCTGGACGGGCGGCGGTTCCCTGCACGCGTTCGGCCGCGACCTCGGCGTCTTCGCCCCCTCGCCCCCGTGGCTCTACAGCTATGGCAAGGCGGTGCCCAACCCGTACCTGATGGTGGAGGGCACAAGCCCTGCCCTGCCGGACCCCGCCGTGCGCGTCCTGCGTGGGCTGGGCCACGGGGATCTGCACCTCGACAACGTCCTGGTCCCGAGGAACGAGAAGGTGCCGCAGGCCGATGCCTACCGCCTCATCGACCTGTGCACCTTCAGCAGGGACGCGGACCTCGCCCGTGACGCCGCGACCCTGCTGCTGTCAGCCCTCGTTCCGTTCGTGAGCCACGAGCCGGCGCCGGAGCAGCGGCGCGCGCTCCTGCGGTTCATCGTCGACCCGGACGCCACTCACCGCGCGCTGATCGTCCCTGAGGCCGTGGCCCGTGTGGAAGCCGTGCGGGCCCCCGCGCGCGCGGCCATGCAGCGCTGGAGGGACCCTTGGGATGTGCAGTTCCTGCTCTCCCTCGCAGCGGGATCGCTGCTGTTCACGACCTACACCGGGATCGGCGAGGCAGGCCGCACCTGGTTCGCCAGTCTCGCCGCGCACGCGCTCGGAGAGGTCCTGACGCTGACCGGAGAGGGCGGCCTCAAGCCGCCGGAGCCAGAACCGGGGCGGGACTCGTTCGGCATGACCGGCTTGGGGAAGCAGGGCCGGACGGCATACGGGGCGGCCGACGAGTTCGAGCCTGGGCAAGCCCCCCGGCGACGGCGGTGGGAGTGTGACGCGGGGGTGCGGGACGACCGGGCAGTGCTCGGCTTCGGCCCGAACCACACCGTCGTGGTGGTCGACAGTGAAGGCGGTGTACGACGCTGGAGCGTCACGGGTGACCCGCTGCCCGGTGCCGAGGGAAGGCGCTCCCCCCGGCTCAGGATCGGCCACCAGGCCCTCGTGGCCTCCCTGGAGCACAGTGTCGTCGTGGCCCGCCCACGGGAACTGGAGATCGTGCACTTCCCCCAGGGGGGTGGCACCGTCCGCTCCGCCCCCATCCCGCTGCCCGACGAGCACTTCCTCGTCACCAGCGGCGGCGATGTCTTCGCCACCCACGACAAAAGGCACCTGCTCGTCCGGGACTTCGAGAGCGGGGTGGTGATCGAGACGTACCCGTGCCCGTCCTCCCTCGCGGCCAGCGCGGTCAGCATCGACGCCTCCGTCATCGCCATGGCCCGTTCGCGGGAGGTGCACATCCACCGCAGGGGCCGGCAGCCGTTGGTGCGAACGATCGCCAACAGCATGCCGCTCCTACGGTCCGGTTTCTGGCAGGCGCTGACCCCCGCCCCCGGTTGCCAGGTGGCGGTGTCGCCGTCGGGCGGCCATGTCGGGTGCGTGAGCTTCGAGGAGGTCGTCGTGTGGAGCACGGACGACGGACGGGAGGTCTATCGCCGCAGGCTCACCGACCGTGAGAGCCGTGAGGCCCTGGGCGCGAAAGGAATGCGCCTGCTGTGCACGGAGACGGGCACGCTGTTCTGGCTCCGGCGGGGCCGGCTGTCCACTCCGACAGTGGACGGCGGGACTCAGCTGCGCCAATCGGGTATGCATGGTGACGTGGCCATCTCCCCGGACGGAACGCTGATCGCGATGCTCGGCAGCGAGGGCCGGCTGGAGATCTGGGATCTGTAGCCCCATCACCGGAGCCCGGAGCCCGGAGCCCGGAGCCATCGCCGGACCTCCCGCCCACGACGCGGCTCCCCCCACCCCTCGTCCGGACCCGGTATGCGACGCCTCCGATCACCCGCTTCGATCACGTTCGGTGCACGGTGACAGACGCGGCGCATGCTCCCGAAGCGAGTTGGGCATGCTGTCTCCCGGTCGGCCCAATGCCAACGCCGACCGTTCGCACACGCGTTGGGGGGACACCGTGGGTGCAACGGGCACTTCGATCCTCGCTCGGCAGAACGACCCCGAGCTGCTGCACTTCCTCAAGGCGGCCTCGGTGTCGCATCGCCGGGCTCAAAGGCTCACGTCGGCGCACATCCTCCTCTCCGCGCTCTTGGCGGGCCTGGGGGTCGCCGGGGTCTTCGCGCCGGCTCTGAAGACGCCGGGCACGCTGCTCGGCCTGGTGTGGGCGTTGGCCTACGCCGCGGGCGCCCGGCTGTGGGCGGTCGGGGAGATGCGGCGGGCCGCGCTCTTCCAGGAGATGTTCGACGTCCACATCCTCCGGCTCCCGTGGAACACCGTCCTGGCCGGCGGTGACGCGCCCCCCGCACATGAAGTGGGCCGGGTGGCCCGGCGCTACCGGGCTCCGGAGTCCCTGCTGCGGGACTACTTCTTCGAGGCCACACGGTTGGGCCGACCGCTGGACGTGCTCGCGTGCCAGATGCAGTGCCTCGGATGGGGCTCCCGGGTGCGCCGCCGCTACGCGGCAGCCGTCTCGTGGGCGCTGTTGCTGTGGGGTGCGGCCGGCGTCGGGTTGGGCCTGGCGCGGTCCCTGAGCGTCTCCGACCTGCTCTTGCACTGGTTCGTGCCGTCCCTGGGACTGATACTGCTGGGCTTTGAGACGGCGGTGTCCCAGCGGGACACGGCGGCCGCGCGCGAGCATGCCCAGAAGGTGCTGATGGACGCGATGCGCATGCACGTGTCTCGCGGCAGGCCGGCCGAGGACCACCCCACCCTTTTGCAGTTGGCCCGCCAGATCCAGGACGTCCTGCTGCAGACCCGGCTGCGGCAGACCCGGGTGCCGAACTGGTTCTTCAAGCGGTTCCAGACCTCGGACCGGGCTGACTTCGTCCACGCCATGCGGGAGCTGGACCAGATGGCAGCCGATCCTGCCCCCTGACCCGGCAGCCGTCAGACGCCGTCCTGTCCCGAGGTTTCGCTGACGATACCGTCCGCGTCCTCGTCGACCGTCAGTCCGCGCGACAGATGCGGCGGTTCTCCCACGACCCGGCGCGCGGCGGAACCCAACTGCACGTAAGTAGGCGGATGTCCAGGACGGACGCGCCGGTGCGCCGCCTCTCGCGGCGTACGGCGGTGAGCCCTGCCGCGAGAGCCGCCTTGGCGGCAACGTAGTCGGCCATGCCCGTCGGCGGCGCGTCGGGCCCCACCATGTGCCCGGCAATCAGGTGGGCGGGCCCGTCGGGCCGTTCGGGCAACCCGGGCAGCGCGGGGTAGGCGTAGACGATGACGTGCGCGGACGTCAGCGCGAAGGCGCGGCCCGGAGCGGGTGCCGACGGCGTTCGGGCCCGGGTGAAAACGGCGAACAGCTCGGTGAAGGCCCGGTCGTTGTCTCCGACTTGATGGACTTCGACAGAGCGCACTGTACGTCGCCGGCATGGACGTCCGATACGACCTGGGCGACGATCACCGGCTCGTCGACACCCTGTGCCCGGACATGAAGATGACGCCGGAGCGGCCCGGCCCGGACATCGCCACCGCGGTGACCGGGGGCGGCGGATCTGTTGCGTGTGGGGCGCGGGCTCCTGCTCCACCTTGTCGACCGCTGTGCAGCGCCTGGGTCTTGCTCACCGTTCAAAACCTCGACGCCACCACGCTGGTGCGTGTGCTGAGCACACGGTTCGGCCAACCGGCCTGAACACCGCATTAACAGTCGTCTCAGGTTCGCTCAGTAGGAACTAGCCATCCAGACAAGCGATGCAACCTGTATGTAGGAGGCCAGTGATGGCAGTCAACGCAGCGTCGGCCGGGCAAGCGCCGGCCGGCCGGTTGGCAGGCCGGTGGGTGCCCTGGTTGGTGATCGGCCTATGGCTGGTGCTGGCGGCGGGCATGGTGCCGCTGAGCGGAAAGCTGAGCTCGGTCACCACCGACAGCCCCGTGGACACCCTGCCGGCCAGCGCCGAGTCCACCAAAGTGGCGGCGCTGGACGACAGTCTCCCGGGTGGTGACGACAACACGTTCGTCTTCGTGTATCACCGCGCCGGCGGCATGACCGACGCCGACCGCGCGACGGTCGAGCGCCACTACGACACCCTTGCCAAACGGTATCCGCCGAAGGCGACGGCGACGGCGGCGGCCGGCGAGGACGACGAGGGCTCACCGATGAGACCCTCCACCGACGGCAAGGCGATGATGTTCACCCTCGAAGTGAGCACGGCCTACGGCGCGCCGGAGACCATCGTCAGCCCGTTGCGTGACGCCGCGAAGGACCGCCCCTCCGGCCTGGAACTCGACGTGACCGGCCCGGGCGCGATCGACGGCGACATGGACGCCGTCTTCGACGGCATCGACGAGCAGGTCCTCCTCACGACCATCGTCGTCGTCACGCTCCTGCTCATCCTCACCTACCGCAGCCCGGTGTTGTGGCTCATCCCGCTCGTGGCCGTGGGCGCGGCCGCACTGACCGCGATGGGGACTGTCTACCTGCTCGTCAAGGGCTTCGGCATCGTGGTCAACGACCAGAACTCGGCGCTGCTGACGATCCTGGTGTTCGGCGTCGGCACGGACTACGCGCTGTTGCTCATCGCTCGATATCGGGAGGCACTGCATCACCATGGGAACGTCCGGGTCGCAATGGTCCACGCGCTGCGCGGCGCGGCGCCGGCCATCGTCGCGTCCGCGGCCACCGTGGTCGCCGGTCTGCTCTGCCTCCTCGTCGCGGACCTGAACAGCACCAGCGGGTTGGGCCCGATCGGCGCGGCCGGCATCCTGTGCGCGCTGGTGGCCATGCTGACGCTGTTCCCGGCGGTGCTCGTGGTGCTCGGCAGGCGGATCTTCTGGCCGGCCGTCCCGCGGTTCAGCACGGCCGTGGAGGAGAAGCCGGGGCTGTGGGGACGGCTCGGCAACGCCATCAGCCGCCGCCGGTGGGTGGCGACGCTCGGCTCGCTCGGAGTCCTCGGCGTGCTCGCCCTCGGGCTGGCGGGCAACACCGGCGCCTTGCGGGAGCAGGACCAGTTCCTGTCCGCGCCGGAGTCGGTCACCGGCTTCACCGTTCTCCGCCAGCACTTCCCGGAGCTCGGCGGCCAGCCGATGACGGTCCTCACGCGGCCGGCGCACCAGGAGCGGGTGCTCGACGTCGTCAAGGACACTCGTGGTGTGGCCCTGGCCGTCCCGGAGCAGACCAGCGGTGGCTGGGCCACCATCTCGGTGTTTCCGAAGGACGCGCCGGACACCGTCGCGGAGTACGACACGATCAAGCGGGTGCGCACCGCCGTGCACGCGGTGCGCGGGGCGGAGGCGATCGTCGGCGGACCGAGTGCGGAGAACCTCGACACCGAGGAGACCACCAGGCGCGACGAGAAGCTGGTGATCCCGCTGGTGCTTGCCGTCGTCCTGATCGTCCTTGCTCTGCTGCTGCGCGCGATCCTGGCCCCGCTGGTGCTGATGGCCACCGTGATCGTCTCGTTCGCCGCAGCCTTCGGCGGCAGCGTGTTCGTCTTCGACACGATCCTCGGGTTCAAGGGTGTCGACTATTCGGTACCGCTGCTGGCATTCCTGTTCCTGGTGGCGCTCGGTGTCGACTACAACATCTTCCTGGTCAGCCGGGCACGGGAGGAGACCGTGCGTCTCGGCACCAGGAAGGGCATGCTCAAAGCCCTCTCGGCCACCGGTGGCGTCATCACCTCGGCAGGCCTGGTCCTGGCGGCCACGTTCGCGGTCCTCGTCACACTTCCGCTGGTGATGCTGATCGAGGTCGGGTTCCTGGTGGCCTTCGGCGTGCTGCTCGACGCCCTGCTGGTGCGGTCGGTCCTGGTGCCCGCCCTGACCTTGCTGATGGGGCGGCGGATGTGGTGGCCGAGTCGGCTGTCCCGGTCAGCGGCGGAGCTGCCGGACGGTCAACGGCCGCCCGCCGACGACGAGGAGCCCGCGCTGCAACGGTGAGCGCGGCGGCACGGACGAGATCCGGGACGGGCCATCGGCCCGTCCCGGTTTGTTCATGGGCCCGACGGCCGCCGCCTCTGGTCCTGTGCCGTTCGGTTCTCTGCCGAGCGGCCGGGGCTGGGGTGGGGCGTATCGGGGTGTCCTGCCCCGACGGTGAGCTGCGCGGGGCCGTGCCCGAGGGCCGCCGTTCCTTGTCCCGCGCCGCGCCGCCGGGGCGGGTCAGCGGACCGGGGCGTTATCCCCGGCGGTGAGCTGCGCCGCCGGGGCGGACCGAGCCGCGGCCGGAAGGTCGACCCGAAGCAGCGCGCCACCGCGTGCGGAGCGGGCGACGGTGGCCCGGCCGCCGTGGGCGTCGACGACCCGCTGCACGATCGACAGCCCCAGACCGGATCCCGGCAACGCCCGGGCGCTGTCGGCACGGTAGAACCGGTCGAACACCCGCGGTACGTCGGCGGCGTCGATGCCAGGCCCGGCGTCGTCGACCTCGAGCACCGCCGACGCGCCCTCGGCCCGGAGCCGGACTTGGACCGGCTGGTCCGCGGGGGACCACTTGCCGGCGTTGTCGATGAGGTTGAGCACCGCTCGCTCGAGCGCGGCGGGACGCCCGCTCACCCACACAGAGGTCACGTCGAGCGCCACCTCGATGTCGGGCATGCGGGAGCCCGCCCGGGTCGCGGCGGCCGCCACCACGTCGGCGAGATCGAGTACCTCGGTGCTCTCGTCGCTGATGTCACCGCGCGCCAGGTCGGTCAGCTCGGCGACAAGGGTGCTCAACTCGTCCACCTGGGCGCCGAGATCGTTGAGCAGCCGGGTCCGGCTCTCCGCCGGCAGCGCGCTGTCCAGGGTGCCGCGATGATCGAGCCGGATCAGCAGTTCGGCGTTGAGGCGCAGGCTGGTGAGCGGGGTCTTGAGCTCGTGGGCGGCGTCCTCGGCGAGCAGCCGCTGGGCCCGCCGGGAGTCCCGGAGCGCGGCGAGCATGTCGTTGATCGACTGGATCAGCCGCCGGATCTCCCCACCGCCCTCATCGGGGATGTCGGCGTCGAGGTCCCGGGTGTGCGCGACACGTACCGCGGCGGCGGTCAGCCGGTCGATCGGTGCCAGCCCGGTCCGTGCCACGGTCCGCCCGACAAGAGCGCCGCCCACCACGCAGAGCAGCCCGATCAGCAGCATGCCGAACCCGAACCGGTTGATCGGGCTGTCATCGGCGACCTGGGCCACCTGGACCGCGCCGTCGCCCGCCCGCAGCGTGTAGATGACGTAGCCGTCCTCGTCGCTGTCGTTCGACTCCATCAGGTCGGCCGACGCGCCCTCCGCCACGCGCCCGGCTTGCTCACTGACCGGGGGGAGAGAGGGTTGGCCGGCCGGAGTCCGGTTCGAGCCGTCGGGCAGGATGACCCGCACCAGCCGACCGGATCCGGGATACGGCGGTAGGTGGAACTGCGCCAGACCGGCGCGCTCCGCGTTCGTCGCCAGGACGCGGGAGTCGGCGCGCAGCTGATTCTCGGCGGTCCTCTGCAGCTCCCAGCCCATGAGCTGGCTGGCCACCTGGAAAGCCACGAACACGCTGACGGCGATGGCCGTAGCCGCGATCACCGTCAGCCTGGCCCGCAGGGACCGCCGGCGCCACCATCGGATCACCGGGCGCGGTTGCCGTCCCGCGGGCCTGCTCACGGAGGAGTCTCCCGCAACGTGTAGCCCAGGCCGCGCAGCGTGTAGATCAATCGTGGCTCACCCTCAGCCTCCATCTTGCGACGCAGGTAACTCACGTACACCTGCAGGTTGTTGGCGGTAGAGCTCATGCCGAAGCCCCAGATCGCCTCGAACAGCGCGTCGCGGGTCAAGACCCGGGTCGCGTTGCTCATGAGGACCTGCAGGAGGGAGAACTCGGTCCGGGTCAGGTGCAGCGGGCGCCCACCCCGCCACGCCTCGAACCTGTCCGGATCGAGCCGGACGTCGGCGAACGAAAGGATCTGCGACTCCTCATCGACCGGCGTGCGCCGACGCAGCAGGGCCCGCACCCGGGCCAGCAACTCCTCGGTGGCGAACGGCTTGGGCAGATAGTCGTCGGCGCCCGCGTCCAGCCCCGCGACCCGGTCGGAGACCTGATCACGGGCGGTCAGCATCAGCACCGGCAGATCCCGACCCGCGGCCCGCAACCGTCGGCAGGTCTCCAACCCGCCGAGGCGGGGCATCATCACGTCGAGGAGCAGCAGATCCGGCGCGTCGCCACCGAGCCTGTCGAGCACGGCGAAACCGTTGGCGACGGTGCTGGTGTCGTAACCCTCCACCTGGAGCACCCGCTCCAGCGACTCACGGATGGCCGCCTCGTCATCCGCGATCATGATCCGCACGCTGGCCCGCCCCCTCCGGTCGGCGCTTTTGCCGCCCATTCTCCCCGGTCAACCTGAGACCAGCATTAGAGGGTCGCTGAGGACCACGCTCCTTTGGATACCTGAGAGCAGAACCCACCTGGGCCGACGGTCGGCAAGCCATCTGCTCACCACCTGGTCCCAGGGAGCACCGTCCATGCGGGTAAGCAGCCGACGGACCGTGGCCTCCGCGTGCACCGGCTTCGGGGCAGCAATGGCCCTGGGCGCACGGCGAGTCGCTCCAGCACGTGCGGCGGCGCGTCCGCGATCCACTCGCCGACCGCCACGGCAGCCCCCCAGCCCCACCGCTACACCGGCGCCCGCCTCGACCCCACGGGCCTGTACAAGATGGGCCACCGGTACTTGCCCCCTCTCTCGGCCGCTTCACCCAACCCGACCCGTCAGGGCAGGAAATCAACCCCTACCTCTATGCGAGCGGAGACCCTGTCAACCATGCTGATCCGTCTGGGCCTGGGCTTCTGCGACAACGCCTTCGGGAAGGCAGCCGGCGGCGTGGTGTGCGTATCGAACGAAGTCAACAAGGGGGCGACAGGCGTCGCGGCGGGCGCTGGTGTCTGCACGATAGTCGCTGGGCCGACGCCCGGCGGTGCCGGTTGCGGTGCTGTAGGGGCGACAGCTGGTGTCGTGCCCTTCGTGACTATGGAACAGCAAGTACCTGCGGACGTGACTCGAAGTCGCGCCCGCAGCCGGTCTCTCGGGAGTTGCAGTGTCAGACACGAACAATAGGTCGCTACCCCTCGTGATGCTGGCGGTGGCCTGCATCATCGTGGGTGTCTTACTGGCGATTGCGGCCGGTGGAAACGTGTGGATGTACGTCGCCGCAGCAGCGCTGGGCCTGGCAGGGATTTCTCTGCTGACGAACAGGTTCGGTCTGGGAAAGAGGTAGGCGGACCACCGGTTCTTGACCGCCAGCAAATGCTCAGCGCCGACGTGGCCAGTGGTTTCGAACGGACGCACGTCCGTCTGCTGAGAGCTGTTCGGCAATGCCCGGTTGGGTACGAACGGGGCGGATAACCTAGTCGGCCACTGCCTGGCATGGCTACCTCCCTCAGACCGGCCGCTTACGAGACGACCCAACCCATGCGGGGCACCGCGCGGGTTGGGTCGTCCACGGCCGTGTGGGGCCCGGCGGGAGGCCCGCCCACGGCAGTCGGGGTTCCGGTCATGCGCTACGGCCTGCCGCAGTTGTTCGCACTGCACCACTCATCGGCCCCCCAGCCAGGCCCCGGCGGGGTCGCCCACTCCTACGAGGAGGCACTCAACGCCCTGGAACTCGCCGAGCGCCTCGAACTGAAAGACCCGGTGCTGCGGGCGGCCGACCTGCTCGTCTATCCCGTCCTCACCCGCGACCGGCAAGCCATGGCCGAACTCGTCGTCAACACCCTCTGCCACTCACCACGGCCCGTGGCGGCGCCCAGCCCCTCCTGGACACCCTCACCGCCTACTTCGACTCCCGCGCCAGGTCGTTCGAGGTCGGCGCCTGGCACGTCATCGCCTCGGAGACCGGGTTCAACACCTCGCCCGGCAGCCATACTTGAGTATGCGGGGGCATCCCGTGGTGGTGTGACTCGGGAGAGGCAGCAATCCGGTGAACAGCGACACTCAGAGGGTGAGCAAGGCCGAGGTACGGCTCAAGTGGGACCCGAGTCCCTGGAATCGGCCAGCTCATCATCTCGACATCATCGCCACGACCTACTCGGCGGATGCCCCCTACGGCCGGCCCGTGTACGTCGTCCACTACGACAGTCGCTCACCGGACGGCACCATCAACATGGGCCGGCACAGCCAGACCGGTCAGGGTTTCGGCTACGTCGAGGTCATGACCTTGGAGTTCGATCGTCTGGCTTCCTCCTTCGCACGGGTGGTCGTGGGCGTGGCGATCCACCAGAACAACGGCGCCAAGACCTTCGGTGACATGTCGAACGCCGGCGTACTGGTCGTCGAGGGGTACAGGGAACTCCTGAAGGACGATTTCACCCAGGTCTCGGGATCCACCGCGGCGACGGTCGCGGAGTTCACCCGTGGTCCTTCCGGAGCCTGGGAGTTCCACGAGATGGTCCGTGGGTTCGACAGCCAACCCACGGTCTTCACCGCGGAGATGGGCAACGCCGCACAGCCGTGACCCGGATCGCCGAGCCGTCCGCAGGCACCAGAGTGGTGGGACAGTGCGGACGAGCGGAGCGGTCGGGTGCGTTGTCGGTTCCGAGACCAGAAGTCAGGTGCGCGCGAGTCCGGCGGCTCCGAAGGACACGTCGAAGCGGTCGCACCAGATGCTCACACTGGTGTACCGGGACGGGTCCACGTCGGCGGGCACGGTGTAGTTCTGACTGCCCTTGTTGCCCTTGAGCTTGCCGAGACTCACGTAGGCGCCGTCGTCGAAGACGTGCCATCCGGCCTGTCCCTCCTTGACCGGCGCGTCGGTCAGCCATACGCGCAGATCCGGGCCGTTGCTGGTGTCGAGGTTCTCCAGCCGTACGACGTGGGATCCGTCGGCGAGCCGTACGAGCTTGACCTTGCCCGAGGTGGCGTGCTCGTGGCTGATCAGGTCGCCGCTCGCCAGTGTCCGGGGCTCGGCTGCCGGGGGAGGGGACGCTGACGGCACTCCGGCCGATGGAGCCGCGGAGGTCCCGGCACTGGGCAGGGCCTCCTGGACGGTTTCGTCCTGCCACAGCTTCCACGGCTGGAACCAGTACAGCCCCGAACCGGTACCGGCGACCGCCACCACCAGCGCTCCGATGACCAACGGCCCGCCCATCGTCCTGCGTCCCCGCCCCATGCCTGCCTCGATTCCTGAGTACTTCCCCTGCCCCATTCAACAAGGTGCGCGAGTGGCGTGCACCTGGTTGATGATGACGGAAGTCTTACGCCGCCACCGCGCCCGCGAGCCTGGCCGCCTGTACGGGCCCGTGCCCACTCGGGCCTTGGTGGAGACGGGCCCGTACGTCTGGCTCCAAGATCGGCGGCCCACGAGCAGCCGCCTACAACCGGCCGGCGAGTTCCGCCTGGTCGCGTCGCCGGTCCAGGTAGCCGATGGCCGGGGTCGCCATGACGCCGTGCAGCACCACGGAAATCACCACGGTGAGGGCCACGACGGCCCACAGCTCCCGCTCCAGGCCGGCAAAGGAGTCCTGCCCCAGCGCGTAGGAGAGGTAGAACAGCGAACCGATGCCCCGGATCCCGAACAGGGCGACCACGGCGCGCTCCTTCTTCGCCACGGCGGTGCGTGCCTGTGCCAGCCACCCCGTGAGCGGCCGTACGACCAGCAGCACCAGGACGCCGACGAACGCGCCCGCCCACGTCAGGGCGGACAGGGCGCCGTCCACCAGGTATCCGCCGAGCAGGAACAGGAGCACGGCCGTGAGCAGCCGTTCGATCTGCTCGGTGAACTCGTGCAGCACTTTGTGATAGCCGTGGCTGCGCTCGGCGGCCCGGATGACGCAGGCCGTCACGAACACGGCCAGGAAGCCGTAGCCGTGGAGCACCTCGGCGATGCCGTACGACATGAAGGTGGCGCCCAGCGCCACGAAGCCCTCCATGTGCTCGGAAAGCCGCAACGCCCTCGTACGCGCCCGGAAGAACATCCACCCCAGCACCCAGCCGACTCCGCCGCCGACGGCCAGCCCGACCACGCACTTGCCCAGCAGGTCGGTCAGCGCCCACGAACCGATCCACTCCGCCGACCACCCCGTCCCGGCCGCCGCGGCCAGGGCGATGGCGGCGTAGACGAACGGAAAGGCGAGCCCGTCGTTCAGCCCTGCCTCGCTGGTCAGAGCGAACCGCACCTCGTCCTCGTCGCGTTCGGTACCCAGCGGCTCGCCCACCCGCACCTCACCGGCCAGCACGGGATCCGTGGGCGCGAGCACGGCGCCCAGCAGCAGGGCGGCAGCGGGCGGCCAGTCCAGCAGCCCCCAGGCCAGCAGGGCGACGACCGCCACGGTCAGCGGCATCGTGATGCCCAGCAACCGCCACGTCGTCGACCACCGGCGCCACGCGAAGGGCCGGTCGATGGCGAGCCCGGCGCCCATCAGCGACACGATCACACACAACTCGGTGGCGTGCTCGACCCACAGCCGATGACGTACGGGATCCACACTCGGCACCCCCACCGGCAGCAACTCGATCAGGACCCCCGCGGCGAGGAACACCATGGGCAGGGACAACGGTCGCTTGGAGACCACCCGGGGCAGCACGGCCGCACCCAGGGCCCCCAGGCCCAGACAGACGTAGACCACGTCCGAAAGTGTCACTGCGACCTCCTGCCCGAAACGATCAATCCCAGGTCACGTGTGTACCCCGTCCGCACCTTTGTTCGCCCGAGTGTGTCGCGGAGTTCGCTGTCTGCACGGTTGCGACGGAAGCGGTGGAGGTGGGCCGACGCACCCACTCCGGTTGACCAGCCCTGCACCCGTCGGCGCTGCAGGATGTAGAAGACGACGAGTCCGGCGACCGCTCCCGCCAAGGCCCAGTAGTTCAGGTCCGAGGTGAAGAAGAGGGCGATGATCAGGGTCGCGCCGAGGTCGTCGACGGGGCCTGGACCTCTCCGTCGGTCACCGACATGCCTTCGCCTTGGCGGTCCTGGCGGTCATCTCCACCCACCTGCCCACCGCCCTGCGCGCCTTGCTGCTGACCCTCGTCGCGGGAGTCGCCATGGGCCTCATCCTGCGCACCGTCCGCGACCAGGATGAGAACGCATGAGAACGCATCACCCGCAGAACGCACCGGACATCTGCTGCACCCGCTGTCCGCCGGCCTGTGTGTGCCCCTGTTCGCGCTGTTCGCCGCCGGGGTCAGCGTCTTCGGTGACGCACTGGGCGCGGTGTTCACCACTCCCGAACCGCTCGGCGTCATCCTCGGCCTGGTCGCAGGCAAGATCATCGGCATCTTCGCCGGCACCTACGTCGCCGCCCGCTTCACCCGAGCCCGACTCAACCCGGACCTGGCCTGGGCCGACGTCCTCGCCCTGGCGGCCCTGGCCGCAATCGGCTTCACCGTCGCCCTGCTCATCGGCGAACTGGCCTTTCCCGGCACGGCCGTCGGCGAGCACGTCAAGGCCGCCGTCCTGATCGCCTCGCAGCGCACGCAATCCAACGGCACGTGACCTGACCGGCGCCGTTGCGTCACCTGTGGGGTGGGCTCAGGCGTCGCCGGACGTCTGCCCCCGGCGCGGTGCCTGGGGTGACTTCGCCGCCTCCGCCTCGGCCTTGGCGTCGCTCACCGCGGCGGCGGCCTGCTTCCCGGCCTCGTCGGCCGCCGCGGCGGCGTCGAACGAAGCCGTCCAGCCCGCGTCAAGCTCGGGGGTCCCGTGCGCGTCCGGTGGGTGGTCCGCGCCAGCTGCGGCTGTTTCGTCCGGTTGCGCCGCTGATTGGTCACCGAAGGCACGGGTGACGGTCCGGATCGCCTCGGTCAGCTCCCCTGGGATCACCCAGAAGGTGTTGTTGTCGCTGTTCGCCAGGTGCGGCAGCGTCTCCAGGTACTTGTAGGCCAGGATCTTCGCGTCGGCATTGTTGCGATGGACGGCCTGGAAGACGAGCTCGACCGCCTTCGCCTCACCGTCCGCGCGCAGGATCATGGCCTGCTGCGCGCCCTGCGCCTCCAGGATGTCCTTCTGCTTCGTGCCCTCCGCGGTGAGGATCTTGGCCTGCCTCTCGCCTTCGGCGTGCAGGATGGCCGCGCGTTTGTCGCGCTCGGCCCGCATCTGCTTCTCCATCGCCTCCTTGATGGTGTGCGGTGGATCGATGGCCTTGATCTCGACACGGTTGACTCGGATGCCCCACTTGCCGGTGGCGTCGTCCAGGACGGCGCGCAGCCGGGAGTTGATCTCCTCGCGCGAGGTGAGTGTCTCCTCCAGGTCCATGCTGCCGATGACGTTCCGCAGCGTGGTCACGGTGAGCTGGTCGATCGCCTGCAGATAGTCGGCGACCTCGTAGGCCGCCGCCCGCGGATCGGTGATCTGGTAGTAGAGGACGGTGTCGATGTTCACCACGAGGTTGTCCTCGGTGATCACCGGCCTGGGATCGGAGGAATAGACCTGCTCGCGCACGTCGAGCTTGGTGTTGATGCGGTCCGCGACCGGCACGACGAGGTTGAGCCCGGGTTGCAGGGTCCGGCGGTACCGGCCGAACCGCTCGATGTTGTACCGGCGGGCCTGCGGCACGATCCGCACGCTGGCGGCCCCGAGGAAGACGACGACGATGACCGCCACCAGGGCGAGGACGACAAGTGGATCCACGGTGCCTCCGTTGCTGGATGTTCAGCCGTTCACGGAAGAAGCTCACGGGGGTAGACGATGGCCGTGGCGCCTTCGATCTCCACGACGTCCACCAGCGCCCCTACCGGTATCACGAGGCTCTCGTCGAAAGCGCGGGCGGACCACTCCTCGCCGGAGAGTTTGATCAGGCCGCGGGTTGCGGTGACCTCTTGCATGACCTCGGCCCGTCGGCCGATCAAGGCGTCGCTGCCCTCGCGTACGAGGGATGGCTGTGCCATCTGTCGCAGCGCGACCGGACGAACGACGAGAAGACCCGCAGCTGCCGCGACTCCGAAGGCCACGAACTGGCCGAGTACGCCGACACCTACACCGGCGACGACGGCGGCGACCACGGCGGCACCCGCCAGGAGCCCGAGGACCAGGGTCAGAGTGAAGAACTCCGCGGCACCCAGGGCTGCAGCGGCGGCCAGCCATATGAACCAGGGCATGCCATCGCCCTCCTTCGGGGGCCTGTCTCCTCCAAGCTACCGCCCGGAACTCCGGACAGACACAGCGAGGCAGCGGTTATTGATCATTCAAGCGTGATGGCCGCCCGGTCGATGACTGCCTCCTTGGGAGCCTTCACGACGATGCTCGGGCGCAGCCCGGCGCCCACGTGACCGCTCGTCGTCTCAGGACCACTCGCCCAGCGTCACCGCCGGCGAGGACGGTGTTCGGCACTGCCGGCGCCGCGTGTGTCGGCGCTCCGTAGTCACCGGCGCGCTCTGGGGCGCAGGGCGCGACGCCGCTGGCGCCACCATCGAGGGGGTAACGCAGGCGGAGCGGCAGAGCTGAACGCGCAGGGACTCCGGCGCCGGCCGGGGGTCCCTGCGCGTCTGCGTGGCGTGTCAGTGGCTGCCGGTGAGTTGGCCGGTGAGCTTGGCGTGGAGGTCGGTGCTGGAGGTGTTCAGGCCGGTGATCCGCACCTTCTTGCCGCGCTGGGCGTACTTGGTCTCGATGGCGTCCAAGGCCGCGACCGATGAGGCGTCCCAGATGTGCGCGGCGGACAGGTCGATGACGACCTTGTCGGGGTCGCCGGCGTAGTCGAACCGGCTGACGAGGTCGTTGGAGGAGGCGAAGAACAGCTCGCCGGTCACGGAATACACCACCGTGCTGCCGCCGGGGTCGGTGACGGCGGTGACGTGGGTGAGGTGGGCGACGCGTCTGGCGAAGATGACCATGGCGGTGACGGAGCCGACGACGACCCCGATGGCGAGGTTGTCGGTGGCGACCACGCAGATCACGGTGATGGCCATGACGGCGATTTCGCCGGCGGGCATCCGCTTGAGGGTCTTCGGCGCGACGGAGTGCCAGTCGAAGGTCGCGAACGACACCATGACCATGACGGCGACCAGGGCGGCCATGGGGATGTCGGAGACGACCGGGCCGAAGGCGATGCACAGCACCATCAGGAACGTGCCGGCGAGGAAGGTGGACAGGCGGGTGCGGGCGCCGGACACCTTTACGTTGATCATGGTCTGGCCGATCATGGCGCAGCCGCCCATGCCGCCGAAGAAGCCGGTGACGATGTTGGCGATGCCCTGGCCGATGGACTCGCGGGTCTTGGAGGAGTGGGTGTCGGTGATGTCGTCGACCAGCTTGGCCGTCATCAGCGACTCCATCAGGCCGACCAGCGCCATCGCGAGCGCGTAGGGGGCGATGGTGGTCAGGGTGTCCAGGGTGAACGGCACGTCCGGCAGGCCGGGGACGGGCAGGGAGGACGGAAGGGCGCCCTTGTCACCCACGGTCGGCACGGCGATGCCCGCGGCTACCGTGATGACGGTCAGGATGACGATCGAGACCAGCGGCGCCGGGATCACCCGGGTGATCTTCGGGAAGAACACCATCAGTGCCAGCCCGCCGGTGATCAACGGGTACACCGCCCACGGCACGTTGTGCATCTCGGGCACCTGCGCCATGAAGATCAGGATGGCGAGCGCGTTGACGAAGCCGACCATCACCGAGCGCGGCACGAACCGCATCAGCTTCGCCACCCCGAGCGCGCCGAGGACCACCTGGAAGATGCCGGCGAGGATGACGGTGGCGACCAGGTATCCCAGACCGTGTTCGCGGTGCATGGGGGCGATGACCAGCGCGACGGCGCCGGTGGCGGCGGAGATCATCGCCCGTCGGCCGCCGACGATGGAGATCGTTACGGCCATGGTGAAGGAGGCGAACAGGCCGACCGCGGGGTCGACCCCGGCGATGATCGAGAAGGAGATCGCCTCGGGAATCAGGGCCAGGGCGACGACCAGGCCGGCCAGGATCTCGGTGCGCCAGATTTCCGGATCGTTCAGCCAGTCGGGCTTGAGGCCGCGCAACCGCGCGGCGGGAGTCACAGCAGCAGAAGACAAGGAGATGCGTACCTGTCGTGCTCGGGCACACCCCGCGGGCAGGCCGGGGCATACGGGAAGGGCGTGCAGGGGCCGGGCTGGCACCCGCGGACGGCTCGCAGGGCGGGCCGGAAGGTCGAAGGGGGGGCGCGAGGCGGGGCGGCACGCACGGGCGGCCGACGGCTCACGTCCAGGGGCGAAGCCTCACGGCGGGCAGGCGGCGGCGATCGGCGTCAAGGGCTCGCGCACGCTCTCTCCTGCAAGGATCGGATCTTCGCCGGAGGCGCCATCGGCCCGGGAACGGCGACAGGCGAGGGAGCCGGGCTGCCCTCACCATCAGCGACTCTACCCTAACGTTAGGGTAGAGATCGGCGGTGTCCACCCGGGCTGAAACGCCAACGACGACAAAGGGCCAGAGGATCGCGAGCGTGGACAGCAAGCACATGCAGATCGGCGAGGTCGCCGCGCGTACGGAGCTGTCCCTGCGTACCATCCGGCACTACGAGGAGACCGGCCTGGTCATCCCCTCGGCCCGTTCCCAGGGCGGCTTCCGTCTCTACACCGAGACCGACGTCGCCCGCCTCATGGTCATCCGCCGGATGAAACCGCTCGGCTTCACCCTGGAACAGATGCGCGACCTGCTGGACGCCACCGACCGCCTGGACCGCGGCGATGCTCTTGACGCCGACGAGCGGGAGGTCCTGCTGGAACGCGTACGGACCTACCAGCAGGCCGCGGCCGAGCAGGTGGAAAAGCTGCGCATCCAGCTCGCCCGCGCCGAGGACTTCGCCGCCACCCTGAGCGCCCGCCTGGAACAGAACCCTGGGGCTGCCCGCCTCCAGAACCGCCGGTCCCCGGCCGGTGTTGCCCCGCCGCCGGGTGGGCCGAGCACCGGAGCTGCACGTGCGGTCGCGGTAGGGGAGCAGGACCAAGGCGAGGGTGCAAGCAAGCCCTCGCGCACCAGGGCCGAGCCGTAGCGGCGGGTGAAGGTCGACACCACCTCGGACCGCTGCGCTTGCCCCGGCCGTGGGCAGCTCGTAGGCGCGTCGCCCGGTGCAGCGGGAGGTGGAGGCGCTGGAGTCGGCCGAACCTCAGCGCCTCGTTCTCCCCGCCGTCGCCCCTCACAGCGCCCGCGAGGCAGAGCAACGCCGCGCTCTGGCCGCCTTCTGGACGGCTGGGAAGCGGCGGGCGGAGCGCGCCGACGTAGCGCCTGTGAGGGCGCCCGCATCTCAGGTGGGTGTGGGGCGCGGGTGTCGGCCGCAGCGCCGTGACCGGGGAGAGCCAGACCGTTTCCACCAGTCTGGACGTCCGACCCAGCGGGCACTTCGCTCTCGCCCTCTGAGACAGCTCTGAGCGGCGCTCAGGCGGTGCGGCAGCGCTCGATGTCCCCGGCCGAGCCGGGGGCCGCGTCACCGCACGCCTCCCCGAGGATGTCGACCTGCACACCGGGCCTGTGCGCCCTGGTGAACCGCATGATCGACGAGGGCTGCCGGCACCTCACGTTGGACGCCTTCGCCGTGAGACACCTGAACTCCACCGGCGTCACCCCGTTCCTCGCCTGGTACCAGCGCCTCGCCGCCCCGGGCGGCCCCCTCATGCTCAAGGCCCCCACCGGCCGGATCCCGAGGGGCGCACCGGCCATCGAGGGCTCCGGTCGGAGGGGGGGAGCCGGAGGCCGGGAGCGGGAGGTCGCCGGTCTCCGTGTGATCGGTTGGCTCGCCGTCGCCGCAGTCGGGTCAGACCGAGTGCCCCTGCGATCGCAGCCAGCGGTGCACGGTGTCCTTGTCCGCCGGTGTGATCCGGACGTCGCTTTCGACGTGCGGGCCCTCGTCCTCGTTGAACGCCGTGTCCGTGACGCGTGCCGTGACCCACGTGGCCAGGTCCTGCGCAGCCGGTTCGGGGAGGGAGCCTTGCTCCCAGCCGGCACGGGCCTTTCCGGCGGCGTCATGGTCGTGATGTTCGGTCTCGGCCAGCCACGCCCTCACCAGTCGCTCCACTGTCCCGCGCTGTTGGTCGCCGATGGGCTGCCTGTCGTTGTCGTCCATGCTGTCCCGAGTGCCCGCCCCGGCTGCCGCCTCCCCTCTGCGCTCCGGATGTCCCCCGGCGCGGCGTACCGCCCTGCCACCAACGTCGGCCCGAAGGGACTGTCCCGCAGGGGGGTGACCTCCTGCGTGCCCGGGGCGAGGAGCTGCTCGCGCAGCGTCGGGGCGTCGGAGGTGCGCAGCCACAGCGCCACGCCCAGGCCAGGACGTGTGACAACGTCAAGGTCGACATCGGGCAGCGGCTCGCGGACGGCGCGCGGCGCCATGGACAAGGCCCTGCGCGAGCACGACCTCACCGTCCCGCAGTACTCCTGCCTGGAACCCCTCGACGAACAGCCCGGTCTGTCCAACGCCGACCTCGCCCGGGGCACCTTCGTCACCCGGCAGTCGGCCAACGTCGCCCTGCGCGGCCTCAAGGACGCCGGCCTGATCAGCCAGGCCACCAGCACCGACCGCGGACGCGCACTGACCATCCATCTGACCGAGGCCGGCCGACACCGCCTGCACGCTCTGCCGATGCGTCCCCTTCCAGCCGTAGCGGCAGCGCATTCGGTGGGGCGGTTGGGAGTGCCCGTCCGCCAGGACACCGGACGGGACCCGCCTTTGCCACCGCGCCGACCGCGGCCCGCTGCTCATCGTCTCCGGCGTGAAGGACCGCACCGTCTCGTGTGTCAACGCGTCCTAGAAGCAGCGGAAGAGGAACTCGGGAGTCGAGATCGCCGAGATCGAGAACCGGAGCCACTCCCTGATCATCGACAGCGGCTGGCGGGAGGTCTGGAACACCGCCCTCGCCTTCATCAAACGCTTCCACTGAGCAGCGAGAATCCCCGACCTGGTGCACGGCGCCTCGACCGCCGGTTGACGGGGTCGGCGTCTTTGCCGTTCACACAAGGTGACCCGCAGCCACCGGGCGCAGAGACGGCCCCAGCACCGCTCATGCCCTGGTGCTGGGACCGTCGTACGTCGGTCAGATCCCCGCTGATGCCTTGCCTGGGAGACGCAGCGAGACCCACCCCGTATCCGCGCCGGTGTGCAATTGCGCGCCAAAGGTTGCAATGGGTTGGCACTGTTCGGGCAGGATCCCCACGCGCATGCCGCTCATGGTGTGGTCCATGTCCTCGTCGGAAGAGTCGGTGTCGAAGACGTCGCCCAAAACGCCCCGCGCTGATCGGAGTTCCCCCGGTTTGAGGTCACGGCGTGGGCCGTGCGCAGCTGGACGGTCATCGCCGCAGTGGGGGAGTCTGGCGCGCGGCTCGGAGGCGGGCAGGCGGGTCACCCGCCGCAGGCGGAGCGGATCTTGTAGAAGGTGGACAGGTACTTGGCGTGGTAGTCCGCGCTGGTGATGCGCACGAAGGACTCGTCGGCGGAACGCAGCGACGAGCCGGTCAGGTTGGCGCTGCCCGTGTAGACGCGGGGCGTGATGTCGCCGTTGTAGTCGCCGTCGATGAGGATCTGCTTGTTGTGCGGACGCACGTCGATGCCCGGGCCGTTGGGGATCATGCAGGCGCGGTGCTGGATGTTCGCGCCGGTCAGTCGGGACGTGACCTTCGGCTCGGCGGACGCGTACACGATGTCGATCCAGCAGCCCTGGCCGCGCAGTTCGGCGAGTCTGTCGGCCACCTGGATGCGTGAGTCGTTGAAGTACAGCATCACGATGCGGATGTCGGTCTGGTGGCGTTTGCCGTCGGTACCGGTGTAGGAGCAGGAGACCTCGTCGAGTGCGTTGACCACGGTGTCGGTTGCCGGGTTGTTGTACGAGGAGTCGCCGCGGGGGAAGAAGAAGCCGCGGTAGGCGGAACCGGTGGGCGTGGAGAAGTAGGCGTTGGTGTTGCCGCCGGCCAGATGGCGTCCCGCGCGCAGCTTTTCGTGGTAGCTCGCGTAACCGTCGTATACCGCGCCGTCGGAGAAGGTGACGGCGTCGTTGAAGGACTCCTCCTTGTACCAGTCCGACAGGTTGGAGGAGGTCTGGAAGACGACCTTGGCGTAGCTGGTGCCGTCGTTGAAGGGGCCGACCTTGGAGAAGAGGAAGAACTTGTTGTGGTTGTACGCGGGGCCGGGCGGTGCCACCGCTAGACAGCCGCGCTGGACGTCGTCCACGCCGTCGTCGTCCTCGAACCGGTCATCGCAGACGACCACCCAGGAGCGGGCGCTGTCGTTGTTGCCGAGTCCCGTCTTGAGCGACTCGTAGGCGGGGTTGGCGATCTCCTTGCCGTCGCCGCCGACGTACGTCGAGTCGTCGACGATCAGCCTGACGTCGACGCCGCGCCGGTGAGCGGCGAGCAACGCGTCCGCGACCTCCTGGTCGCGGAACTCGAACATGGATCCCCGGATCGTCTGCCCCGTCGGCGTGGCCTCGATCAGCGCGACGAGCTGGGTGAAGATCGCCTTTTGCTGGTCGGCCGCCCCCAACGGGTCATTGAACACAGGCCCGTTGATGACGGGCTTGGCCGCGGCGGAGGCCTGGGGCGCACCGCCGAGAGCGAGTAAGGCGACGAGGGCCAGGAGCCCGGTGAGCATCCTGGCCGAGCGGCGAGGACGGCCGCCGCCGGTGAAGAGCGTGCGTATGTCAGGCATGGGTGAGCCCTCTGGTGAGCTGGATGGATGTTCGGCGTGGACCGGCGTGGAGCAGCCGGCCTCCGTGGCCTCGGAGGGAGGATGGGGCCTGGCCCGCCTTCTTCGCGGGCCGGGCCGTACCGTCTGCTCAGCAGCTGGGCCAGAGGTCGGTGGAGTACGAGCTGAAGTTGGCCTCCGACATCCACCCGTGGATGTTCGTGCCCTTGATGCGGCCGAAGGCCCAGTCGTTGCCGTACGCGTTCTCGTACCAGCAGTGGAAGTACAGGACGTCGCCTTCGAACATGGTCGTGACCGTGCCGCAACTGGCGTAGGGCGCGACCTTCAGTCCGTAGGTGCCCTTGAGCACGCCGGACCCTTCGTCGGCATTGCGGGTTGCCGGGCTGGTGCAGGACACGGCCGCGGCACTCGCCGCCGAGGTCATGCTGACACCGGTGGTCAGAGCCGCACCGGCCGCGATGGTGGCGGCCCAGCGCCTGGCGCGCATGCGCATGTTTCCCCCTTGTGCGTGTGGTGCCCAGCCGTCCTGAGGTGGGCATGACGAAGGTGGTCACCCGGCATCCTGGCGCTCCTGCGCGACCGCGTCTTTGGCACGCAGCGCCATCCCCTGCGCACCCCGCGCCGGACGTGGACGGCAGTGCCGCTCACCTCTCAGCGCCGTCCCGTGGCACGGGCCCGCCATGCCGCCCAGAGGTGCTTGGCGCAAAGGCCCCTGGCCCACCCTGATCACCGCGATCCACACTGCTGTGCGACCACTGGTCGAAAACGTCGCACACGGGAATCGGGGGAGGCCCATGATGATGACGGTGCTGGACACCACTGACCTGCCGCCGGGCGACCGCACGGAGGCATGGGTGCAGACCACGGCGCTGGCCGCGGTGACGACGCGGTTCAGGTTTCCGCAGCCCGAGCGGTTCGGGGCGCGGATACGAGCGATGGAGCTGGGAGCGGTCCAGCTGTCCACACTGAACTACGCGCCGCTGGTCTCCTATCGCTCCGCGAAGCTCATCCGGCAGGCGGACCCGGAGGTGTACCAGCTCGCGCTGATCACTTCCGGCCGACAGGACATCGAGCAGGCGGGTCACCGCACCTCGCTCGGGCCCGGGGAGATACTGCTCTACGACAGTTCCCGGCCCTTCGAAGCCCAGGTGGACGTGTCACAGGACAGGTCGAGTTCCGTTCTGCTCCAGTTTCCCCGCCATCTCATGCCCCTCCCGGACAAGGTGGTGGCCCCGGCCTGCGGCTCGGCACTGCGCGGCTCGCCGGGCCTGGGACGGGTGTTCGGGCAGCTGTTGACCTCGCTCGCCGATCCCGGCGCCGAGCTCACCGGCAACGACCGGGTCCGGCTGGGCACGACCCTGATCGACCTCGCGGCGGCCCTCGTCGCCGGACATGTCGAGCAGACCTCCGCGCTACCGCCGGAAGTCCATGGGACCGCCCTCTACCAGCAGATGACCGGCTTCATCGTCCGCCAGCTGCACGATCCCCAGCTGGGCCCCGCCGCCGTGGCTGAGGCGCACTGTCTGTCCCTGCGCTCGGTGCACCGCGTCTTCCGGGCTCACGCAACGACCGTGAGCGAAGTCATCCGCGGTGAACGGATGTCACGGTGCCGCAGGGACCTAGCAGATCCTGCCCTCGCGACCACACCCGTCGGCGCGATCGGTGCCCGCTGGGGCTATCCGCGCCCCTCGGACTTCACTCGCGCCTTCCGCCGCGCGACGGGCATGACGCCCACGGCCTACCGGGTCCAGATGCAGAATCGTTTCTGACAGCCGTGGTGGCCGGGACCGGGGAACGCGCTGGCGGGTACCGCGGTTCACTACCACGACTACGGCCAAGCCCGGCACGGCCACATGCGTGTCGCTGATCTGGCTCATGCCCGGCATGAAGGATCACCGCTCCCCGCCGCTGCCGTCGGGCTGATCCGGCATCGTCTGCACCGCCGCTTCCGGACTTGGTACCAACCAGCGTCTCTTGGAAGACGGTTGCCGAAGGGGTGTACTTGCTCGGGAAGCGGGCGAGTATGTCGGTGTGCCGGATGATTCTGCTTTATATGGTCTGGTCGGTGCGGTAGCGGGGGCTTTCCTGGGTGCAGGCGCGGCCGTGCTGGGCCCGTTGCTGTTGCACCGTCGCCAAACCCGAGTCCAACGGGATATGGAAGCCCACACGCGGCGTGAGGCCCGGGTGGGCCGGATGATTCGTCTGCGTAGCTCCACCCGGGACTGGCAGGACGTCCTCGAAACAGCCTGGAACACCTTGGAAATGGGACGCCCCGTCGACCCCGAGCGGCTACAGGAGGCGTGCCGTGATGCCCGCGCTGCGGTGAACCTCGCCTTCGACGAGGGACTTTACGACGGCCTGTGGTGGTCGCACCCGCGGCACGAGGGGCTGGCGCCCGAGTTCCGCGTTCCGACGGACCGTCGATACCCACGCTCTGGCTGGGACATCACCGACCTCGGAGACGCACTCACCACAGCCACCCAGCTGCTTCTCAGATGCGCCGAAGCCGGCCCCCCGATCCCGCCGCGCCTGCACACCGACACCACCCGGGCACTGGAAGAGTTGCGCGCCGCCCGGGAACAACTCGCCGCCCGCATTCTCGACCTGATCGAAGCAGAGGATCCCACCCGCGCTCGACACTGAGCGACGCAGAGAGGGTGCTGATGATCATCCGCGCTGGGTGGAACGGCGCTGGAGCCGGCCGTACCAGTGGAGCGCCCCATGAGCAAGGCGGCGTGGGATGGGATGGGGCGGGGCCTCGGCCGGGCAGGCAGGGCGCTCGAGCGCCCTGCCGCCTCGCGTCCGGCGAAGACTCCCCGTTCGGCCGCCTCCGGCCGTTTTCCCTCGGGTTCGCGCTGCCCGTCTTCGCGCTGATGTCGGCCGGTGTCTCGATGAACGGCCGGGGTTGCCTCTTCGTCGAACTCTCCGAGACCAGCCAGACGCCCCTCGTCGATGCCAAGGGTGCCGTCCTCCTCGCCCCGCCGCTGTCCCGCTGGCCGCGCTCGTGTTGGCTGCCGCAGCAGCTACCACGAGCGCCTCGCCCATCGACCCGAGCAGCAGGAAAGGACGTGGTCGACGGCCGACAGCCGTAGTTTCCGCGTCATGCACACCCTCCTCGGCCGCCGCAGCGTGGCGATGAGGGCGAGTCGCTCTTCAGCCAGATGGCGGATGCCCGCCCAGAGCTCCTCGATCTCCTGGTGCGGAAGGTGCGTCACGGTGTGCCCTCCCATCCGAGGAGAGAGCGGATTGTGTCGGCGAGGGTGAGGGGATCGAAAGGCTTGGCCACCACTCCGTCGATGTCCAGCTGTCGCGTCATCGGCTGGTCGGCGTTTGCTGGCCGAGAATGTCCGCACCGCGGCCCAGCCCGCTGGCACCCGCGCACGCCCAGACCCGCACCGCAGCCGCTGCTCTGCTTACCACCGAAGTCGGCACGGTCTGCCGTGGAAGCGGGCCGCTGTGGCCGCCACAGCGCGGCGGATCAGCCCGGGCGGCCGACCGGGCTGTGGTGACTGTTTGGAGCCTGTATGGGCGGGCTGGTGATGCTAGTGCCGCATCAGGCAACGTTCGCCCTGGGTGGTCTGCGACGATGACTCCATGGACGAAGAGGTCATTCCCATTCTTCGCGTCGAGGACGCTG